>CAJWBQ010000007.1 GCA_913020115.1 uncultured Cellvibrionales bacterium | reverse complement strand
GCTGCCTCCCGTAGGAGTCTGGACCGTGTCTCAGTTCCAGTGTGGCTGATCATCCTCTCAGACCAGCTAGAGATCGTAGACTTGGTAGGCCATTACCCCACCAACTATCTAATCTCACGCGGGCTCATCCAATAGCGAAAGGCTCCGAAGAGTCCCCTCCTTTTCCCCGTAGGGTGTATGCGGTATTAGCAGTCGTTTCCAACTGTTGTCCCCCACTACTGGGTAGATTCCCACGCGTTACTCACCCGTCCGCCGCTCTACTCTCACCGAAGTGATTTCGCGCTCGACTTGCATGTGTTAGGCCTGCCGCCAGCGTTCAATCTGAGCCATGATCAAACTCTTCAGTTTAAAATCATTCGATAACTACCAAAAGGCAATCATCTAATTTGTGCTCAGACGCATTTGTATCAAAATCTTACTTTCATAATATTGTGAGACACTTACATCTGATAATTCAATGTGCTGAATCATTCTGCAAGTGCCCACACGCATTGCTTGATTACTTTGTTAAAGAGCTAATCGGCGAGGGCTTGCCTCAAACCGAGATGCGCATTATACGCATCTAATCTCGCTTGTAAACACTTAATTTTAAAAGTTTTTACAAGCTTGGTCGCTGATGAAAAACCTCGGCTTTTCCGACCCTCTTTCGCGCTTCGCCGTAGTGGCTTGTCCCGAGAGAGAGGCGCATTATAGGCATCAGACTCGGACTTGCAAGTGATTTAATTGATAAAGTTAAAATAAATAAAAAGCCGCCTAAAGGCGGCTTTTTTATGGGCAAATTGCGCTAATAAAGAACAGCTGACCGACCCTATGAGGCTATTGATAGCAGCAACCCCCAATTAAGGGCCGCCATTTCCGCCGAACAACTCTTTTAGAGCGAGAAGTTTCTCTGAATCTCAATATGAACCGCCCGGCTTTGACCGGTAAAATATCGATAATTGCCAAAGGCAAAATCCGCTCGGTCGGCGTAACGACGATCAAGCAAGTTACTTATACGCGCACTTAATTGCCAGGCACCCTCACCAATACGCCCAGTAACACGCGCGTTTAACAAACTATGCCCTGCGTATTCATGTTCATTCTGCGGATCTAGGTAATAATCGCCTAAGTAAACCCACTCAAGCTCAGATGAGTATCTCGCGTTTGGCGCCCAGTTCAGCCGTGCCGAGTGATTGAGCCTTGGCGCGGTATCGATGTCATTGCCATTTATGGGGCTGCCGACCAATGCAGGATTGTTTGCATAAGTATGCTCAGCCCAACTACTCGCCATAGAATAAGAAAGAGATTCACTTATTGCATACTGCATAGAAAGCTCTACACCTCGGTGATCAGTTTTCCCACCATTGATGTTGTAGCCGTCTGAGTCTCGGAAAATGAAGTCATCCTTCTCCATGTTAAAGAGCGACAGTTCGTAACTACCTCGGCCCACCAAGCCGCGCACCCCCAGCTCAAAGCTGGTTAAACTCTCAGAATCTAAATTGGCAAGCTCCTGACCTTTCTGCAAACGATAGAGCTCTGTTGCCTGCGGCGCCCTATATGCCTCTGCAACACGGATAAAAACTCGAGTTTGATTCCCCAAGTTCCATAGCGCACCCATTTGATAACTTATATTATTAAAATTGTCTTCGCGATCATCCGGGCGAACAAATCTACAGCCGCGAGGGCTCCCAAATATCACGCAGAGTTCACCATTATCTTTGGTGTCTCCAGCGATCATCTTATTGTCATAATCGTAAACTAGATGCTCATATCGCAAGCCCACATCAAGCAACACGCTTTCAGTTGGTCGGAATTCGAGATTTGCAAATAGTGCCCCCATTTCACTGTCAACGCTATAATCATAATGCTTACCCGATGGAATGCTGGCGCGCAAAAAAGCACTCGAGCTGTCAGTGTCATTATTTTGAAACTCAAGTAAATCGCCACTAGCGCCCTCAAAGTCAGCACCTAACCAAAGCGTGGCGTCACTGAATGGAGATGATTCGAATACAGCTTGAAGGCCCGCACTTTTATGTTCGTTATTTTCCTGAGCCTGACCCGGCAAATAGTGCTGCAGGAACTTCATCTCACTTTGACGTACGTAAGGCGTGAACGCAATTTTGCTCTGTGGCGACAACTGGCGCTCCCAGCGGGAAGCAATACGCAGGGAAGCTGCATCCCGAAACGCCTCAGGGTTCGGATTCGACTTCCTCAGCACACTGTCGCGATAGGCATATTTGCCCTGAACAAACCCCGCTGTTTCCTGATTGAGATTAGTCGCTGAGAACGTGCTTACTGACAGCCAATCACCAAACTGAGACTCCAATTTGAAACTTACCTTCTGCTGATCAAAGCCAGAGTTATCTTTAAAACCACCGTCACTCGCAGAATTAATGCCGAGCTGCCAAGAATGCTCATCACCCGTCTGCCCCAGCGCTAACTTGCTACGGTAATAATCATTTGGGCCCGCTTCGATGCTAATACTAGCCCGATCCCTTGGCGCAGCCGACAATACATTCACCACGCCGTGAAGCGCATTGGAGCCATAAAAAACGGAGCCCGGGCCACGCCATACTTCAATCCTATCGGCCTGCTCAGTATTTGCTTCAAACAGCTGGTTTACGTTGCAAAACCCAGTCGCCCGAAGCGGGATACTGTCCTCCGCCATTTGAAATTCACCGCAACTGCCAGCACCTGTAAGCACGGGAGAGCGAATAGCCGTCAAATGCTCCTGCCCGTTACCTCGGCTAATCCAAGTGCCGGGCACCCGCGCTAAAGCTTCACTAATATGCGTATGGGCGACGGTTACAAGAGATGCCTCACTGACAACGCCAATGCCCCCAATTAATTCAGCACTTGATTGCAGGTCTCGATGGCCTGTAACCACCAAGGTTTCCAATGTTTCTGCGGCAATCGTCAACGGAGACGACACCAATGCGATATAACCAAACCACTTCATTCGCGATTAACCTTTTACTAGTCAGCATTTAAAAATTCGATGGAGAATATCGGGAATTAGCCCAGCTGTACATCACCCAGAAGTGCCAGGCCCAGACATAATACCCATTGCAGCCCTATCCCGAGGGCGGCTAATTGATATCGAAAGACACTGTAAGATCGGCCAAACTGCCTTTTTGCCAACATTCATAAAACTCATCGGCCATTTTCTTTCCCTGCTCCACCACCTGTTCCCAGCGGGCAATCCTCGAGTCATTATCTAGATTTTTAAAATCGTCTCTATCAGGTATTTTCCCTCCAGGCAGGCTCGCCACTAAAGATTTACTGGGGGAAATCATAACCACATTGTCGAGATTACGGCTCGACACCCGTCGCCACGGCGTGAATTTATCAAACCAGCCCGCGGATAAATGCGAATAAAAATGAGGGTAAAGAATTAGCCCGTCAGGGGCATCAAATTTGAAGTCAAAATGATAATCAATAAATCCGCCATCACGATACATACCATCCGGCGCACCCTCTATGTTGCGAATGCCTTCCATCACTAGCGGAATAGAACCGCTGGCCAAGATCGCATCAAGCATATTGCGCTCAGTTAACGGGATTTGATGCGTCACAAAATCATCGAAGTGGAAGCCCCCATTCTGGCCGCCATCGGGTGAGAATACTGTCCTTTCAAAGAAATGGCGCAGGCGCTCTCGCGACGACAAATTGCCCAAAGCCGTAGCAAGTAAACCAGCACCCAAGAGAATCTTATTTTCAGATGCCAGCAAGCCTTTGCTGCGCACAGCTGAAAGGTTCGTTTTCCAGACCGGGTTATGAATAAGTTCAGAGATGCCATTAGCACCTAATACTTGGGCAAGAATCTTTCGCCCTTCTTCGGTGACTTCGGCAGGGGAGGGTGTGGTTTCATAGCGCTGTTGAATATACGCCTGCTCAAAACGCTGAATAGCCGCAACGTTATCATTCACACCATAGGCGATGTGACGCCAAGCACCGGCAGAAGAGCCCAGAGTGTATATAGGTTTTCGACGGCCCTTGAAAAATTCACCGGCTAACATTTGATCCAAAGCCGACAAGATCAGCCACTTTGGGCCACCAGACGCGCCAACCATACTGCCAATCAAGTCAGAACTCAGGCCCTGCTGCTGAATGAGCTTAGCCGCGCCTACGCCTGCCTGCAAAGTGAAATGTTCGGCTCGATGTGTCGATGGCATAATAATAGACTCTCTTGTCCAGTTTGAGGCGCGCCACATTAAACATCATTTTTTACTGCCGCTGCAAATAACCATCATCTATGTCCGTCATAGCGTCACCACCGGCTTCAAACGCTTTTTTCTGAGCAAATAGAAGGAAAGCCGACGGCACAAAATAGAAAGAAACCAATGTGGTTAGCACCGTTCCGCCAGCAATCGCAATCGCAAAAGGTGGCCAGAAGCCCCCTCCCGCAACGATTAGGGGTAAAAAACCACCTACGGTAGTAATGGTGGTAGAACTGATGTGTCTGGAGCACTGCACAACCGCTGCAACAATTTGATCCACCCCTCCATCGACGGCTTCATTGTTGGCTTTCAATTCTGCCAAGATAACTATTGCAGCGTTAATGGCCAAACCCACTAAACCCAGCAGACCGATAATCACGGTAAAACCAAAAGGGTGACCAAAAACAAACACACTGAGCAAACCTAGACCCGCTGCTTGAATTGCCACCGCAAAAATAATACCGCTCAGCCTGAACGAATTAAAAGACAGCACCACCACCAGCACCAATAAGACCAGAATGACACCAACAGAGGACATCAATTTACTAACGGCACTATTCCGCTCAGCACCCTCACCACCTAGCTCAAGTCGATAACCAGGGGGCACCGAAAAACCCGCTGCATTAAGTCGAACACTTACCGCTTCCGCAACGCTCGCAGGCAAGACTCCGTCGCGCATGTAACCTTCTATCGTATTTAAACGCTGGCCATTGCGCCGAGGTATCGCTCCCCGCACAGGTTTCAAGTTCAAAGACCCGATGGCACTCAAAGGTATACCCGAGAACTCCTTACCAGAATCAAACCTCTGGTCACGAGTGTCTGGAGGCACAAAATTCAATCCCTCTAAAGCTTCCAAGCTATTCCGATCTGAAGCCTTGAAACGAATCCGAATGGGCAGCGATTGTGTTGACTCTAAAACCGAGCCCTGCACCACCCCGTCAATGGAGTTTTGCAGTTGCGCCGATAGATCCCGTAAAGCTAAACCGCTCTGACGACTTAACTCTTCATCGACGTTGAACCAAATCTTAGGAACGGCACCGCTCAGGGTTGCACGAGCATGTATCACATCTGGCGTTTCGAGCATGACTCGGCGCACTTCATCTCCCAGCTCTTTCAAAACTGTTAAGTTGGGACCGTATAGTCTGAATTCTATAGGTGCAGTAACGGGCGGCCCCTGCTCCAATTTTCTCACTAAAATTTGAGCCCTAGGAAAAGCTTCATCCAAACTAATCTGTAACAGGGGGATCAAACGGTTGGCAGCCTTGAAGTCTTTGGCGGTAATCATCGCCTGCGCATAGTTCGCACTGCCGTCTCGGTTTTCCATTAAATTATAATAAAAAGATGGGGCACTCGCACCCACAAACCATTGCTGTGAAATAATATCCGCTTGCTCAGCCAGCACTCCAGAAACTTTGCGAGAAATTACTCGCGTAGCATCGATACTGGCATGGGAAGGCAAATAAACTTCCACATGAAACATGTCTCGATCGGAAGCAGGAAAGAACTGCTCCGTCAATTGACTCGCGGCGAAAAATCCCAAGGCCGGCAACAACATCACCGCTAACACTGTTCGACGAGGGTATCTTAGAGCCCAGTAAAGTGAGTTTTTGAACCACTCGGCAAGCTGAGGCGACTTTAAGCCATTCTGCCACCAACGCGCTCGCTTCCCACCAGAGTTTTCAACTCTCAAATAACGCCCCGCCAACCCGGCAATCACCGTATGAGAAATCAGGTAAGAACCAATCAAAGAAAAAATTACCGAGAGCGCAATCCCCCCCACAAATTCCCCTGCCGCGCCCGGCATTAGAACAATGGGGAAAAATGCCAAAATCGTTGTTAATGTGGATCCCAACAAAGGCATCCACAAGTGCTTAACAGAACGGAGTACCGCGTCGACGGGCGTCGCACCACGGTTGCGCTCACGTGCAATGGAATCGACCATTACAATCGCATTGTCCACCATTATTCCCAAGGCAACAATCAAACCAGTTATGGACATTTGATGAATGGGCAAACCGTAATATTTCATCACAGCTAAAGTAAACATAACGGTAAGAGGTAAGGCTGCCGCGACAATCAATGCAGAACGAAGACCTAGGGTAAAAAACAACACCACTAGAATAATGGCAAAGCCCATACTGATATTAACAAACAACTCACCGAGACGGTTTTGCGTATATTCGTTCTGATTAAACAGCGCTTTCACTTCGACGTTGGCAGGCAGCAGTAATTTGAACTCGTCCACCGCAGTCTCAACTTCTTGTGTCCAGTAGTCGACTCTGCGATCGGGCAACATCCGCACCCCCACCACAACACTTCTCCCACCATCGACAAGCGCGATACTTGCCGCAGGGGTTTTTTCTTGTCGTTGCACACTCGCCACATCACCCAGCCTAACATTCAGCCCATCGCTAGTGAGTAAGGGGATACGACGAATGCGCTCCATGTCTGAGAGCTCGCCGGATACTTCTACGGCCATACGATTGTATTTGTTTTGCAGTTGGCCAGCCGCCACCTTTGCATCGGCCTGGCCAACTGCATTTGACAATACCGCTGCGCTTAAGCCTAGGCTCGCCAATTTCGCGCTATTTGCCTCAACCAAAATTTCTTCTTCGGGCTCTCCGTAAACCCCTACTAACTCAGTTCCAGACACTCCCCGCAAACGGCTTTCTAATTCTTTTGCATACCTGCCTAGGATTGATATTTGCGGCTCACTCACGCCCTTCCACACAAGAGAGTACAAAAGTGTGTAGGCAAAACCTCGGTTATCGTCCAGTTTTGGAACCTGGGCGCCCTGCGGCAATTTTTGTCTCGCTTCCTGAAGTAAATCTCTCGCTCGCGACCACACCACGGGCTTTTCCCGCTCACCAACAGCGTCAATGAGCTCGATAGTAATCACCGACATGCCCGCGCTTGAGGTGGATGAAATTCGGCGAATCTCTGAGAGCTCCCGCAATTTATTTTCTAATGGCTCAGTTACCAAGGCTTCTACACGCTCAGCTGAAGCGCCGGGGAATGGCGTATTTACGATTGCCAATCGACCGGTTATACGAGGGTCTTCCGCGCGAGGTAAGGTTGATAGTCCCCCCATACCCGCCACCAAAATCACAGCTATCGTCAGAGCCACCAATCGCCCATTATTCACAAATTGCTGAATCATGACCTTAACCCTTATCGCTCAAGAGTACCGTTTGACCAGGAGCAAAACGGTGTAAACCACCGTCTACAATAATCTCTCCTGGCTCAATTGCGCCCTTGATAAACACATGCGACTCGCTTGCATACTCCACTTGAATATCTCGCGCTTCAATCTTAAAAGTTGAGGTGGTCGCGGCAATTGCCTCAGAAGAATTTGGCACTAATGCGTAAGCCCTCCACATGCCTCGTACACCATCCGTTATTGCCCCCACAGGAACCCAATAACCCTCGCCCTGCACTGTTTCCTCAACATTCAAATAAATTAGATCCCCATCGATACCCTTAAAAGCTTCTGGTAAGGCTAGGCGAACACTTACCGTGCGAGTAACGGGGTGAATATCCGCACCAATAGCCAATACAACGGCATCGAATATTTCATCGTGTAACTGCACTGACATAACCAGTCCCGGCAGTAATTTTTCAATTCCTTTTACAGGAACCCCCACGTAAGCCTCCATTTGCCCTTGCTGCTGAAGGCGAACAATCGCCAAACCCGCACCAGCCACAGAACCCTGATCAGCAAAACGTCGAGTCACCACGCCTGAAAAAGGCGCTTTCAATACGGCCTTGCCAATACGACTTTGCACCGCCGATTGAGCGGCTTCCAGCTGCACGAGCTTGGCTTCCAATGATTGTTTTTCAGTACTGAGCTCATCCAAACGTTGAGCAGAGGAGAAACCACTCTGCTTTAGGGACCGCTGCCGCTTTAAGCTATTTCGACTCAAATTCAAACGTGCTTTGGTTTCCACCAGCTGAGCATTCAAGCGACGCTTCTCAATATTGAGCAACTCAACATCCAACTCAGCTAAGAGCGCGCCCTTTAAAACAATATCACCCTCATCCACCAGTACTCGAGCCACCTTACCGCCTAGCTCAAAGCCTACATCCGCATGTTGGCGAGCACTCACTACGCCTGTATACCGTCTTTTCACTTGTCGGTCAGTTTTTTTAACTAAAGTGAGATGAGCCGCCGTATGTAGATAAATGGGCTTTTCGCTTGCGTCACCCGCACTGATGGAAGCTTTAGCCCAAAGCGCAACGAGCAACAACAAAATCGGCGCAGACAGCAGCGCAACCCTAGAGGATCTAGCAGATTGAAAGAATGGGGTAATAGGCATATCGATGACTCCAAGCCACGCAAAACTGGACGGTCCAGTCTAGATTGACTGAAGTATAGCCAAATCAAACTATACAGTCCAGTTTGATTTTGCTATCAACTTTCCTTAAACTGCCGGCATGACAAATATTGAAGCCCCAACTAGCATTTGCTCAGCGATGCCCCTCGGACCAAAAGGTCGCACTCGCAGCTTGGCAAAACGACAGCAGATACTCGACTCTGCCAGCCACCTATTCATGGAAAATGGCTACGACGGCGTCAGCATGGACAGCATTGCGAAAACCGCCAATGTGTCAAAACAGACTCTCTATAGTCACTTTGGGAAAAAAGACGAGCTCTTCCGATACTGCATCGAAAGCCGATGTATCACCTCCATGATGTCACCCCGCTTATTCGATGAGAGCTTGTCCACCGAGGTGGTTCTTTTGGAGCTCGCAGAACATTTCGCCAACTTAGTGATGAGCGACGACGGTGTTAAAATATTACGTATTTGCGTAGCAGGCGCTGAAAAATACCCCGAGGTTTCCGAGCTATTCTTCCAAGCGGGTCCAGAGACCCTAATTGATTTATTCAGCTCTTACCTGAAACGCAAGGTAGCAAGTAATGAGCTAAAAATTGACAACTGCCGTTACGCCGCCTGCCAATTTCTATTTATGGTTAAAAGTGAACAGGCATTACGTGCGCTTTTAGGGCTACCTAAAACCCTTAATGAAACCGAAATAAAAGAATACCTACGAAGTACGGTGCAACTCTTTCTAAAAGGTTACTCTGCCTAACTAGTCGACGCTGGGCCATTAGCGTAGTAGCGTCCACAGCCCAATGGCCACAAAACCTAAGCCCGCGATGGTATTAAGCACCTTCTCGCTCAACACATCACTGAGCAAGCTGCCCGCCAACACCCCCAGACCCGAGGCCAGAATCAAAGCCAAGGAAGCACCAACAAACACCGCCCACTTACTCACATCCTTATCTGCCGCAAACAGCATTGTCGCCAATTGTGTTTTGTCACCCAGCTCTGCAATAAATACGGCCGCGAATACGGTTCCTATCACTTTGATTTCCATAGCCATCCACATTGATTAGTTTTCTGAACATAGTTTCTTTTGGATCGAAATATATTGTCATTTTTTACCAAAAGGCGATTAAATATTGCCCAAAGAGTAGGTATAATGCCCTCCCTTTTTCATTCAGTCATACACTGAATAACCCTGCATAAATAGAGGCTACACCTTGCAACTAGAACACGCCAACACCGAGCAACTACGCCAGTGGGAACAAGAGCTAAATGTCGAATATCAGTCTATTTTACAGCAAGACTTAAAATTAGACCTGACCCGAGGCAAGCCATCAGCAGAACAACTATCACTCAGTGACGCACTCGACGGCATCTTGGACGGCAATTACAAAAGTGCTGACAATACTGACGTTAGAAACTACGGCGGTCTAGACGGCATCGGTGAAATTAAACAACTGGGTGGGGACCTCCTAGGGCTTCCCAGCACGGAAATACTTGCAGGGGGCAACTCTAGTCTCAGCCTGATGTTCCAGGCAATGTTACACGCCGTTCACTTTGGCTTTAACGGCCCTGACAGTGCATGGAAAAACACAAAAGGCGCACGCTTTCTGTGCCCAGTGCCCGGCTACGACCGTCATTTCACGGTTTGCGAGCGACTTGGCATTGAGATGATTCCCGTGCACATGACTGCAAGCGGCCCCGACATGGACGAAGTTGAAGCCATGGTTGCGCATGATGAGCGAATCAAAGGGATGTGGTGTGTACCCAAATACTCCAACCCCACCGGAGTAGTGTACAGCGACGAAACCGTGGAACGCATCGCCAAGTTGGGTAACATCGCGCCAGGCAATTTCCGCGTATTTTGGGACAATGCTTACGCCGTTCACGACCTGAGTGAAAACGCTCCGGTGCTAGCCAACATCATGAACTACTGCCGCCAACACAACACCGAAGACAGCATTTTGCAATTCGCTTCCACTTCAAAAGTCACTTTGGCTGGAGCAGGAGTCGCCTTTATGGGAGCGAGTGAGAGCAACTTAAAGTCCTTCAAGGAAGTACTCGGTGTCTCCACCATCGGCCCAGACAAAATCAACCAACTGCGCCACGCTCGCTTCTTCCCGAACATTGAAAGCGTTCGTGAACACATGAAAAAGCATGCGGCTATCATCAAACCTAGATTCCATTCCGTGTTAAAGCATCTAGATGACGCATTTGGAAATAGCGACTTGGGTCAATGGGAAAGTGCTGATGGGGGGTATTTCATCTCATTCGATTCTCGCCCTGGTTTAGCCAAGGAAATTGTCAAACTCACCAGCGAGGCTGGAGTTAAGCTGACGCCGGCGGGCGCCACCTTTCCTTACGGCAAAGACCCAGAAGATCGCAACATACGATTAGCACCTACCGTTCCCTCTGTAGAAGAAGTAGATGCAGCTATGAAGGTATTTGTCACTTGTGTGAAGCTAGCTTCTGTAAGACAAGCACTAGCATAAACAAGAAGTAGAAGTACTCTCCAAATTGTCATGGTGAGTACTTCTAGCAGAATTACTGGAGCAGCAGGAAAAGGTAAGGACTCGCTTGGGCGCAATAGGCAGAGCACCTGAGGGCTACGGTCTAACTACGACCAAATGTTACGAGAGAAGCAAAGGAGTGCAAATATAGGTCAAAACGCTCCCGCTTCCACAGGAGCAAAAATCAACTAGCTATGCTAATACATCCGTAGCAACACGGTAGTTTGGATCTTCCACCACGTTCACTTCACAAAGATTGCCCGCTCGCTTCAACAACTTGCGACACTCAGGGCTTAAATGACGCAAGTGCAAATTCTTCCCGGCGGCCTGGTAACGCTCTGCCAGACCATCAAGCGCCTCAATTCCAGAGTGGTCACTCACTCTAGACCGTTGAAACTCAATGACAACATGCTCTGGATCTTCTTCAGGGCTAAACAACTCTTTAAAGTCTGCAACAGAACCAAAGAATATCGGCCCACGGAGCTCATACACTTTTTGACCTTCGTCATCGATATAGCTGTTTACCGCAATATGCTTTGCATGCTTCCAAGCAAATACCAATGCCGAGACGATGACACCAACCACTACCGCAATCGCCAAATCAAAATACACCGTTACGCCAGACACTAGAATTAACACGAATGCATCTGACATTGGAATTTTGCGAATGATTCGGAAGGAGGACCACTCAAATGTACCCAACACTACCATAAACATAATACCCACTAGAGCGGCCAGTGGAATCATCTCAATCAGCTGGGCACCAAATAGAATTAACGCAAGCAACATAAGCGCCGCAGTAATGCCCGACAATCGGCCACGACCGCCAGAATTAATGTTAATCATGCTTTGGCCAATCATTGCACAGCCACCCATGCCGCCAAAGAAGCCATTCGTAACATTCGCAAGACCTTGACCAACACACTCTTTGTTACCGCGACCACGAGTATTGGTAATTTCATCAATTAGAGTGAGAGTTAACAAAGACTCAATCAGACCAATAGCAGCAATAATAATGGCGTATGGGAAAATTATTCTAAAAGTCGAAAAGTCGAAGGGCACCATAGGAATCGCAAAACTCGGAAGCTCGCCTTTCAAGGTGGCGCTCGCGGCTTCTTCCGCAGGCAACATATCTCGAACGAAATCAATCACCGTCCGGGCTTCCAAGTCCAAACCAATTACCGTGAGAGTAACGACCACAATGGCCACCAAGCCCGCGGGAACTGCCGTCGTTAACTTTGGTAAGAAATGCGTAATCAACATCGTTACTGCGATCAAACCAACCATGACATATAGAGGGTCACCGCTCATCCAGGCCATCACCCCACTGGCGTCTTTTTCCTGGAATTGACCTAGCTGTGCCATAAAAATAACAATAGCTAAACCATTTACAAAGCCAAGCATTACTGGGTGCGGCACCATGCGAATAAACTTACCCAGTTTGAATACACCGGCCAATATCTGAAATAAGCCAGCCAACAAAACAGCCGCAAACAAAAACTGCACGCCATTTTGCGCAACCAGTGCCACATAGACCACCGCTGTTGCACCCGTTGCTCCTGAAATCATTCCTGGGCGTCCGCCAAAGATTGACGCCACCAGCCCCATAATAAAGGCCCCATATAGGCCCACCATAGGTTCAACACCGGCCACAAAGGCAAAAGCCACAGCCTCAGGCACCAAAGCTAAGGCGACTGTAGTACCGGACAAAACGTCGTTTTTTATGTTGTGTTTGTTGCTGGTAATTAAACTAAACATACTGGGCTCTGATAATAAGCGTGGAAATTCAGCCAATGGCCAATCGGGCGCGCATACTACCAAACCCTAGCACTACAGTCCAAAGGTTGTACATAAAGCGTGCAAATATCTGATGAAAGGAAACGTTTGGGCGCTAATGATGATGAACGTGAGAGTGTGGCATGCCAGTGTAGATCGTCCAGCAACCAAAACCTATAATAATAAGCGCAAACACGCTACGAATATTACGGTTTTGAATGACGGTTTTTATACGCTCAGCCATAAGGCCGCCCGCCAATACCGCAGGCAATGTGCCCAAGCCAAAGGCCACCATTACCGCCGCAGCCTGATAAGGGCTTGCTTGTGCCGAAGCATAGGCCAGCGCGGAATAAACCAAACCACAAGGTAACCAGCCCCAAACAGCACCCAAGAGTAAGGCTTTTGGCGAGCTTGATATTGGCATTAAGCCTTTCCCCAGGGGCTGCACGTAACGCCACAAATAAGCGCCACCCCGCTCTAAGAACGTAAGGCCTCGCCACCAGTTGGCCAAATACAAACCCATGGAAATTAACAGTATTCCTGCAATGACCCTTAATATGTCATAGGCCCCCAAAAGGTAACCCAGAGAACCAAACAAAAAACCAATAAGGCCGTAACTCAAAATTCGGCCAAGGTTATAACTCAAAAGAATAGTGAAACCCTTCGCCCTAGAAGAATCACTTATACCAAAACTAAGCGCTCCCATAATGCCACCACACATGCCAATACAGTGCGCCCCCCCTAAAAAACCGAGGCCAAAAGCGGCGGCAAGGCTTGCAGCATCAATCACGTTTTATCGTTCTCAGTTTGTGGTTCGGGTTTGGGCTTAGTGTCATCGTCAAAGAGAATTCTCTGCCCTTCGGTATCCAAATCGTCGTACTGGCCACTTTTGATGGCCCAGGACAAAAAGCGAATGGCCAAAACTAAAAAAACCAGCACAACAGGAATCAACAAATACAAACTGTCCACAGCCGCTTTTCTCCTCTAATTGTTCCGCTTTAGCGATTCAGTCTCAATGCGTTCAATGTCACCACCAAGGAACTCGCCGACATACCAATTGCCGCAGCCCAGGGGGGCACCATACCAAGCGCCGCCAAGGGCAGTGCCAAGGCGTTGTAACACAGTGCCCAGGTGACATTCTGACGAATGATTATACGTGTTTTCAAGGCAATGCCGCGCACTCGAGCTATTGCCGGCAAATTATTGTTCAGTAATACAGCATCGGCGCGAGTTTGGGCCAGATCGGAGGCGGCCCCCATGGCTATACTCACATCTGCACCGGCGAGCACCGGCGCATCATTAATACCGTCACCTACCATTAGTACTCTCTCGCCTACAGCTTGCAGACCATGAATACGCTCAAGCTTGTCGGCGGGTTTTGCACCCGCTTGAAAATCTCGAATGCCCAAGTCCTCCGCTAGTACAGCCACAGCGGATGATGCATCACCACTCAACAGCTCTGAATTAATCGATTCCCCCGCACAGTAATTTAACAGTGGCTTTATGCCACTACGCACAGAATCAGATAAACCAAACCAAGCTATGGGTCCATCTTCGGAGCCCAACAGTATCCACTGTAAATTTCCTTCCGGCAGTGAAGCGCTGAAGTTCGGTTGAACAGCGTCAGAGAAAATCTTGCTAACAAATTCTATGGAGCCGAAACGGTAGCATTGTTGGTCGATCTGTCCCTCAACCCCCTCCGCGGTATATTGACGAATGTCACTTGCGGAAAAAGTCTCCGTAGTCTCCGCTAAAAACGCCGAGGCAATAGGGTGGTTCGCGTTTTTTTCCAATGCAGCCGCCAAGGCCATGCACTGTCGCTCATCCAACTGCCTTTGAGTGGGGATGCAATGTTTCACCCGCAACTGCCCTAAGGTAAGCGTACCTGTTTTATCAAAGACAATGCGACTGATGTCTGCCAGTGATTCCAAGACATGTGCGCGAGTAATCAATAAACCCTGCCGCCTTGCGGCTGATGTCGCCGCGGCCAGCGCAACTGGAGTTGCCAGCGACAAGGCACAGGGGCATGTCACCACCAATATAGATAACACAATCCAAAATGCCTGTTCGGGCTCATGGAAATACCAAAATGTACCCACCAACAAGGACAAGATAAGTACTGCCGCGACAAAATAAGCCGCAATTTTATCGGCAAGTGTTTGTTGCAGCGGCTTTTCAAGTTCTGCGCGGTTTACTAACTTGTCGATAGCCGAGAGTGTTGTATTCTGCCCTAAGGCGGTTACCCGCACCTCCAAAACAGATTCGGTATTTAAGGTCCCCGCAATTACGAAGTCATTAATATTCTTGCGCAGAGGTTTCGCTTCACCCGTCAACAATGCCTCTTCAACACTGGAGCTGCCCCGCAGCACACAACCGTCACTGGGAAATATTTCGCCAGCCCGAACCAACACCCTGTCACCAACAAGCAAGCTCTTCAATGGTACGGCAGTGGGTTCAGACTCAGAGTCGGTCATTCTATTAGCCGTAAAGGGCAGAAGCTGCGACAAACTACCCATGGCTAAGCTGTTAGAGTGGCGAACCCTCATCTCAAGGTAGCGCCCCACTAATAGGAAAAATGTGAACATCGATACCGAGTCAAAATACACCTCACCACTATTGGTCAATGTTGAATAAACACTGGCAAGGTAGGCTCCAAGAATGGCGAAAGATACGGGCACATCCATATTGAGATGCCTGAGCTTTGCATGAGCCAAGCTCCGGCGTGCCGCTTGGAAAAATGGCTTCGCACTATAAAATACCACTGGCGTAGCGATGAGCAAACTCAGATAACGCAATAAATTTTGCATACCCTCGCTAATGCCTTGCAGGCCTCCAGCGTAAAGAGCGATCGCCACCATTCCAACCTGCATCATGCCGATGCCTGCCACACCTAAGCGCATAAGAGATTGACGGTTTTCTTTTTTCCTCGCCTGAAAGGCTTTCTCATCAGTGGCAGGACTGGGTTCGTACCCAATGCGTTGACACTCAGACATGATATGAGAAAGATTTTGAGTTTCGTTAGACCAGCGAATAAGGCAGCGATGGGTGCTTGCATTGACAGTGACCGCTGTAACACCAGGCATACTGGCCAACTGCTTTTCCAAAAGCCAAACACAGGCGGCACAAGTAATTCCTTGAATTAGCAGCTGAGCCTCTCGCTCACCGTTTGCTAAGTGAGTAACAAAATCAGCCTGCACTTCCTCGAGATCGTACACATGCCATTGGTGTTTTGTGGCGTCTCTCGGACGCTGGGCATGCTCACTGCGAAAGCGATAGAAGTTTTCTAAACCACCGCCCACAATTGACAGAGCAACAGCCTGGCAACCTGGGCAGCACATAGCCTGCGCTTCGCCGGAGATATCTACCGTCAAGTTTAAATGTTGTGGGATCGGCAAACCGCAATGGTAGCAGTCTTCTGCTAATTCCAGCGCGGCATCTGGCATACCTACTGCCCTAGCAACAGGCTCTCGCCTTGAGAGAAATCGATGCGCCCACTCAGGCGCCAACTAGATTCAGTATCTGCCGCTATTGGTTCAATACGGACATACCAACTGTGATCGATATCGCGCTCTAAATCACCGCGATAAAACAGATTATTACTGCGCTTCAATATTAGCTGGCGATCGTATTTTTCACTCGCCGGATGGCTCAAGCTGAGAGTAAGAGTTTCGACCAAGGCCCTGTCAGATTGCAACTGAAGAAATACTTCTCCCGTGGCTCGATCAAAACGAAGCTCTCCTTTAAGACCTAAGGCTTGCGCTAGCATGTCTTTCTCAAAAGACTGGTTGATCGTCCTACCCTCTTGATAATAGTTATCGATGACAACGTCGTCAGCATGCTTAAAGGCCGTTGACACAAAGAATAGACTCGCAACCACCACTACAATAAGCGGCGCAAATACAAACCACCCCCAAAACTGCTGGTACCAGGCGTAACTTTCCTCTTCTTCTCGATTAATATTCATAATTCTCTATTGTGGTTTGGGGCCAATAAAACTGCTGACTTCTGTTGCCGACATCGTGGGGTCATCGCGTGCTGTCACCGTGAGCACTATGTCATTCTTAGCGTGGGTGAGCTGGTTGCGCGGCACGGAGATACGCAAGGGAAGAGTAAATACCTCTCCCTCTTCCAATTCCATGGCACGATAACCCTTAAGTGTATAGTCATGCTCGCCACTGACACTGATGGTGTATTTGTGTGGCCTTCGGTCCATATTGTTTATTTTAACGGTGTAGACATTTTGCACTTTGTCACCTTGCAGGCGATAAAGACGAGCTCCCCGATCACGAATGATATCAAGGGTTACAGGAACCCGTGCAGCAATGGAGTAGGAAAATGAGCCTATCATGGTCACCATTATCAAACCGTAAGCAAACAATCTAGGTCGAAGAAATTTGGTTTTTCCGCGACTTAAGTCGCCCTCTGAAGTAAAACGAATTAAGCCGCGGGAGTAACTCATTTTGTCCATAATGGTATTGCATGCGTCCACACACAAGCCACAGTTAATGCACTCATACTGCATGCCGTCCCGAATATCGATATCAACAGGGCAAACTTGGACACACCAAGAACAATCGATGCAATCGCCCAAACCCCTGGCCTGGTAATCATCGCCGCTTTTTCGGGCTCCTCGATTCTCCCCTCGCGACACATCGTAGTGCACAGCCAAGGTGTCTTCATCGTACATCACCGATTGAAAACGGGCGTATGGGCACATGTATTTACAAACTTGCTCACGTAAATAACCCGCATTTGCAAACGTGGCCAAGGTGAAAAAACCCACCCAAAACGCGACGGGCCCGCTGACATCAAAGGCCAACAAATCAGTGATCAAATTGCCAATAGGTGTGAAATACCCCACAAAACTGATGGCGGTGATCAGCGAGATATAAATCCACAAACTGTGTTTCGCAGTTTTACGCAAAAACTTATTCAAGTTCATGCTTTGCTGATCTAGCTTAATTCGCTTGTTGCGATCTCCCTCGCAGAAATGCTCAGCCCAAACAAACATATGAGTCCAAACTGTTTGCGGACATGTGAACCCGCACCACACTCGCCCCACTAATACGGTCACTGTAAATAAGAGGAAGGCAGCAATAATTAACAGCCACCCCAAGAGCATGCTATCTTGCGGCCAAAATGTTAACCACATAATGTGAAATTTTCGCGCAGGTAAATCGAACAACATGGCCGGGCGGCCATCGATTGTAAACCAAGGCATAAGAAGAAAAACCGCCAGTAGTGGCAGGCCGGTGTAGCGGCGAACTTTCTGATAGAAACCGCTGATTTTACGAATATAAACTCGACCCGTAGATTCATAAAGATCTACATAGCGAACGCCGTCGGTTTTATTATCCTCGTCGTATTCGACAGTTGGAATTTTATCACTCACAAGTACCGCCTTACCCACTTAAAGCAAATGCGCCCCCTATAAACTTCTACGCTTTTAGGGGAGGCAATTTGATAGACGACCTTACTCGCTGCCTTCTTGTGACAAGCTATAGACGTAGGCTGCCAGTAGATGAATCTTATCGGTTTTCAGCATGTCCTTCTGCGCAGGCATTAAGCCGGCGCGGCCCAAACGAACAGATTGGCGAATACCCGCGGGGGTGCCTTCATAAAGCCAGACATCGTCCGTTAAGTTAGGGGCTCCCAATATTGCATTTCCAGTTCCGTCGGCGCTATGACACGCCACGCAGTTTTGTGCGTAAATCTTCGCGCCTAAGACAGCCTGCTCTGCATCGTGCGTTTGACCACCCAGTGCCAAAACATGCTCACTTACATTTATTACAGCCTCTTCACCCAGCAATGCACCCCACGCAGGCATTTGCCCCGCACGACCATGGGTAATTGACTCTTTAATTTTTTCTGCGCTGCCACCATACAACCAATCAGTATCCGTTAGATTCGGAAAACCGTAGTTACCGCCGCCATCAGCGCCGTGACATACGGCACAGTTGTTCGCAAACAAACGCAGACCCATTTTCAAAGCTTTGGAATCTTCAGCAACTTCTTCAATAGGCATGGCTCCATAGGCGCCAAACACTTCCGAGTACCGGTTGTCGGCCTTTTGCTCTTCACGCTCTAGCTGCTTAGCAGACGTCCAGCCCAGCAAGCCGGGAAAATTACCCATGCCAGGGTACAGGAGCAAATACACCGCCGTAAATGCGAATGTGGCCAGAAACATTTGGAACCACCACTTTGGCAAGGGATTATCAAATTCCTCAATGCCATCGTATACGTGGCCAGTAGTTCTATTCTCGGGATCGTCTTCGTCGCTGACGGCCACTTTGCGATTCGCCATCAAAACCCAAAATACCAAAATCAAGTTAATGAGGGTAATGCCTATAACCCATAAACTCCAAAACGTACTCATAGTGTGCTCTGCCTTTCTTTTTCCGTGCTCAAGTCTGGTTTGGACGCCGCGTCGCTTTTTGCCGCAGCAAGCTCTTCAGGCTCATCCGCAAAAGGTAATTGTGCCGCCTCGTCAAATTGGCGTTTGCGCTTAGGACCATAAGCCCACCAACACACACCCAAAAAGGCAATCATGACAAAAACCGTAGCCAAACCTCGCAGCGTATTAATGTCCACAGTGCTATCTCTTCTGCTTCAGGAGGATGCCTAGCTGCTGCAAATAAGCCACCAGAGCATCAATTTCAGTGACACCTTTCGCTGCTTCTTCGGCGCCAGCAATATCCTCATCGGTATAGGGAACACCAACACTTCTTAAAGCTGACATTTTTTTCGGGGTATCTTTGCCATCGAGAAAATTGTCAAACAGCCAGGGGAAAGATGGCATGTTAGATTCTGGAACAACGTTTCTAGGATTGTATAAGTGGGCCCTGTGCCACGCGTCAGAATAACGACCACCTACACGAGCCAAATCTGGCCCCGTACGCTTAGAGCCCCACAGAAATGGATGTTCATAAACTGATTCACCCGCAACTGAATAGTGACCGTAACGCTCAACTTCTGCGCGCAATGGCCGCACCATTTGGGTATGGCACACATGGCAGCCTTCACGAATATAGATATCGCGACCTTCCAGTGTAACGGCATCCAATGGCATCAAACCCTTAATAGGCTGAGTGGTTTCTTTGATGAAAAATTGCGGCACAATCTCTACCAAACCACCAAAGCTGATGGCCACCACAATTAACACCACCATCAAACCGATATTTTTTTCTACAATGTCATGATTCTTCACTTTCTATTCCCCTTACGCCGGCTGAGCCAAAACATTTTGTTCGGTCTCATCATCGGCCGCCGCCAGCGTGCGATACATGTTGTAGGTCATTATTAGCATACCCAGCAGGAAGAACGCTCCGCCCAATACACGTACAAAATAACCGGGATAACTCGCTTCAACCGCTTCAACAAAGCTGTAGGTTAAAGTGCCATCGGCGTTAAAGGCGCGCCACATCAAACCTTGCATGATGCCGTTTACCCACATAGCCGCGATATACAACACAGTGCCGACTGTTGCCAGCCAGAAGTGAACATTAATCAAGCGAACGCTGTACATGTCTTTGCGACCAGTCAATACCGGTAGCAAATGATAGATAGCACCAATGGAAATCATTGCGACCCAACCCAATGCTCCTGAGTGCACATGACCAATGGTCCAATCGGTGTTGTGTGACAATGCGTTCACAGTTTTGATCGCCATCATAGGACCTTCAAAGGTCGACATTCCGTAGAAGGACAGGGAGACAACTAGAAAGCGCAAAGTGGGATCGGTGCGCAATTTATGCCACGCTCCAGACAAAGTCATAATACCGTTGATCATGCCTCCCCAGCTGGGTGCCAACAAAATCAAGGACATCACCATGCCCAGACTCTGCGCCCAATCAGGCAACGCTGAATAGTGCAGGTGATGAGCACCCGCCCAGATATAGAGGGAAATCAATGCCCAGAAATGCACAATAGACAATTGATAAGAATATACAGGACGACCGGCCTGCTTGGGCACGAAGTAATACATCATGCCCAAGAACCCTGCAGTGAGGAAAAACCCAACGGCATTGTGCCCATACCACCACTGCACCATTGCGTCGGTAGCACCCGCGTATAAGGAGTAGGACTTCCACAAGGTTACCGGCACTTCTAGATTGTTGATAATGTGCAGCACAGCCACTGTAATAATGAAGGCGCCGTAGAACCAGTTAGCCACATAAATATGACTGGTACGACGCTTCATGATGGTGCCAAAAAATACAATGGCATAGGCCACCCAGACCACTGTGATCAGAATATCAATGGGCCATTCTAGCTCAGCGTATTCTTTGGTGGTGGTATAGCCCAGAGGCAATGTAATGGCCGCGGCCAAAATAACCAGCTGCCAGCCCCAAAATGTAAACGGTACTAACCACCCGCCAAACAAAGAGGCCTGGCAAGTTCGCTGCACCACATAATACGATGTGGAAAATAGTGCGCAGCCACCAAAGGCGAATATAACGGCGTTAGTATGCAAAGGGCGCAAACGGCCAAAGTGAGTATAAGGCTGAAACAAATCGTTCAAATCAGGCCACACCAACTGTGAGGCTATTAGCAAGCCCACAGACATGCCCACTACGCCCCAAATTACGGTCATAATGGCAAATTGGCGCACTACTTTATAGTTGTATGTCGGATGATCTCCGGCATGTGCCAGGTTACTACTCATATAATTGATTCCAAACTGGTCATCAGGAAATACTAGAAAGAAAAAGGTCTATTATCATTGGGTCTAAATTTTGGCTGCGCTAGTGTTTACTATTGCCGCTCTCAACGTCATGACTAGGGTCAATAAAAGCCCTGTTTCAGTGTAGAACATGCATAGAGACACGGCAATTTCCGCCCGAGCGGAAATCAGCGTCATTAAAATAGTCGACCAAACGATCTAGAGTGGTGAACGACCTTTGTCAGCCGCGATGCGCATACGCAAGGCGTTGAGTTTGATGAAGCCTTCAGCGTCTTGCTGATTATAGGCGCCGTCATCATCTTCAAAGGTGGCTATTTTTTCGTCGAACAGGCTGTCTTTAGAGCGACGACCAACAACGTGGACTGCACCCTTATAGAGCTTCAGTCGCACATCACCATTAACGAATTCTTGAGACTCATCAATGGCCACTTGCAACATTTTGCGCTCTGGGCTCCACCAATAACCGTTGTAAACCAGTTCGGCATACTTGGGCATCAGTTCGTCTTTTAAGTGGGCTACTTCACGATCAAGGGTGATTGATTCAATAGCTCGGTGAGCTTTCATCATGATGGTGCCGCCAGGAGTTTCGTAACAACCGCGAGATTTCATACCGACGTAACGGTTTTCTACGATATCTAAACGGCCCACTCCATTGTCGCCACCCACTTTGTTCAGCAGGGTGAGTACCTCAGCCGGGGTCATGGCTTTGCCGTCAACGGCGACAATGTCGCCTTTTTCGTAGCTCAGCTCGATATAGGTTGGAGTGTCTGGAGCATTCTCTGGAGATACACTCCAGCGCCACATATCTTCGTCATTCGCTTCCCACCAAGGGTCTTCCAAATTACCGCCTTCGTAGGAAATGTGCAGCAAGTTAGCATCCATTGAATAGGGCGATTTTTTCTTGGCATTAGCGAAATCCACGGGAATTTCATGTTTTTCACAGTAGGCCATTAAACTTTCGCGAGAACTCAAATCCCATTCGCGCCAAGGGGCAATAACCTGCACACCCGGCTTCAGGGCATATGCACCCAATTCAAAACGAATTTGATCGTTGCCTTTGCCCGTAGCGCCATGAGATATCGCATCGGCACCCGTCTCGTTAGCAATTTCAATTAAACGCTTAGCAATTAGCGGGCGAGCGATTGAGGTACCTAGGAGGTATTCACCTTCATAAATCGCGTTGGCGCGGAACATCGGATAAACGAAGTCACGCACAAACTCTTCGCGCAGGTCGTCGATGTAGATTTCTTTGATGCCCATGGCCTGGGCTTTTTCGCGGGCGGGTTCAACTTCTTCACCCTGACCGATGTCAGCGGTAAAGGTCACCACTTCGCAATCGTAGGTTTCTTGTAACCACTTCACAATTACAGAGGTGTCTAAGCCACCTGAGTAGGCTAAAACGACTTTTTTCACAGATGACATAACCATCTCCCTTGCGGTTTATTGGCAAGCTTTAACTGTGCTGTGATTGTTATAATTGCAGCTAAAGAACTTTGATTTAAAGGTGCAGTTCATAAATTTTGGGCGCGAATTGTAGCCTGAATCGCGAACAATTCCCAGTCCGAAAGCAGGCCTTTGCGGCGTCAGAAAGTTGATTTACGACAATTTGATCAGGGGAACAGAGGATTCAAGCCCTTCTTAGTTCTTTTGAGCCACTTCAGGAGAGGGGGTGTCCTCCGGCGCAGGCACGCGATCGAGGCGTATGGTAACCCGCCGATTTTGCGAACGACCACTGCGGCTGCGGTTGCTTTCCACAGGGTAGCGCTCGCCGTGCCAGCGGCTTGTTATTTTACTGGCGTCCACGCCGTTACTGATTAGATACTGGGCCACCATCTCGGCGCGCATTTTCGACAGCTCTAAGTTTTCCGTTCGTGCGCCTTTACTGTCGGTGTGCCCGTCTATATAAAACGCTTCCACGCTCGGATCGGCTTTCACGTAAATCACCACATTATCGAGCTTACGCATCTCCCTAGCGTGAAGCTCTTCAGAGCCTGATGGGAAATAAATCGGCGTTCGGGAAATCTGCTCAAAATTCACCGGCAGAAGCGTACTCAAACAATCTAAATAGTCGCCATAGGCCGCGCGAAACTGAATAGGGGTCATCGCTACCTGAATGGACTGTTCTGCGCCATACCAAGGCTGCCGCGTCATTACCAGAGAATAGCCTTGAAACAATTCTGAGAGCATACGCTCTGACATCTTACGCCCTAAGTTGATGGGCTTTCGACCTTGAGTCACGGGCACTAAACCGAGATTTTTAGACTTATGGCCCAGCTTCCAGTCCGGCGCTTTTGCTACGAGTGAAGCCTTCCCGGTCTTCATCCGGCTTGTCGCAGAGTCTAGATAAAACTCCTGCATTTCCCCTGCCTGACGATAGAATACTGCCGCGCCATAATAGGGAATGTCATGGCTTAACTTACACTCAAAGACACTTCCATCCGCCTGCCATTCAGCCTCATCAAAGGACGGCTCAAAAGTCACCGCATGGAGGGCACTGACCAGGAACTGAGACACAAACAATGCTTTGAGCAGTAAAGTGGGTGAAAAAACAAGCTTCATGACAAGATCCCAGCTGAAAAACGGCGTTAATATCAGGGTATCGGCCTATTCACGCTGTGCTTTAACGGGGTTTTTCGGTACGATGCGGTTCGAACCACGGCCAGTGCTTAAAATTTCATCAAAGCGAACCTTCTATGACCCAAAGCCTTACCCTCACCCGCCCTGACGATTGGCACATCCACTTGCGCGACGGCGACGTGCTAGCGAACACAGTGCCCGATGCCGCCCGAACCTTTGGCAGGGCCATAATTATGCCCAATCTAGTGCCGCCCATAATGCAGGCATCACAAGCCCTTGCGTATAAAGAGCGGATATTGGCTCAGCGCCCTGAGGGCAATACCTTTGAGCCTCTGATGGTGCTATATCTAACAGACCAGACAAGTGCCGCTGATATCGTCGCGGCCCATGAAGCGGGTATTGTCGCCTGCAAGCTCTACCCGGCTGGCGCCACCACCAATTCGGCCTCAGGGGTTACTGACATAAACAAAGTTTATCCAGCGTTGGAGGCCATGCAACAAACCGGCATGCGCTTTCTCTTGCACGGCGAAGTGACAGACGGCGACATAGATATTTTTGATCGCGAAAAAGTCTTTATCGACCGCACACTCAAGCAGCTAGCCAAAGACTTCCCAGCACTGAATATGGTGTTGGAACACATCACCACCAAAGAAGCTGTAGACTTTGTGAGTGAATCGCAGGCCAACATAGCGGCCAGCATTACGGCTCACCACCTGTTGTTTAATCGCAACCACATGCTGGTAGGCGGCATAAAACCACACTTCTACTGCTTACCCATATTGAAGCGCAACACGCATCAAAACGCTTTGATCGCAGCGGCAACGAGCGGGAAATCGCAATTTTTCCTAGGCACTGATTCTGCACCACATACACAAAGCGCCAAAGAAAACGCCTGTGGTTGCGCTGGAGCCTACACCGCTTTTGCAGCCATAGAACTCTACGCAGAAGCTTTCGAACAGGCCAACGCCCTAGACAAGCTCGAAGGTTTTGCCAGTCATTTTGGCCCCGACTTTTACGGCTTGCCAAGAAATAGCGACAGCATCACTTTAGTGCGCGAAGACTGGCAGGTACCCACAACCTTGGCCCTAGGTGACAATCCACTCGTCCCTCTGTGTGCAGGCGAGACACTCCACTGGCAAGTGCAAAACTAGACATAGTAATTCACCGACAAATTTAAGGAAGATCTGTGACACCAGCAGAAACAACCCCCGAAATAAAAACCCCCATGGCGGAGAGATTTCGCGGTTTTTTACCCGTGGTAGTCGACGTCGAAACCGGCGGTTTTAACTCAGACACAGACGCTTTACTTGAAGTGGCTGCAGTCACCCTAAGAATGGATGAAAATGGCCTACTGCATCGTGCGGACACCTTCGATTTCCACATCGACCCCTTCGAAGGCGCCAACATAGAACAGAGCGCATTAGACTTTACCGGTATAGATCTAGAGTGCCCCGAGCGCCCAGCCGAGCCAGAAATGATGGCTATGCCAGAACTGTTTGGCTCAGTACGAAAGGCTGTGAAGTTAAACGGCTGCACCCGTGCAGTGATGGTGGGGCACAACGCTCATTTCGACCTAGGCTTCATGAACGCCGCTGTGGCCCGCTGTGAGATCAAGCGCAACCCCTTCCACCCTTTCTCATGCTTTGACACCGCCACTTTGGCTGGCTTAGTTTACGGCCAAACCGTACTGGCAAAAGCCTGCCAAGTAGCTGAAATTGAATTTAGCAATAGCGAAGCGCACTCAGCCGCCTACGATGCAGAAAAAACCGCCGACTTGTTTTGCCTAATGGTTAATCGCTGGAAAGAACTGGGCGGCTGGCCACTCTAAGCCGCCCCACTTCGAGCCCCGCGGCCCTCTTTGGCCTTGGGGCTCGCGAGAAACAAACGTTATTCCTCTACAGTTGCTTCCATAACCGCCACAACCCGACGATTAGCTCGGCGCCCATCAGAACTACCGTTGTCAGCCATTGGCTTCTCCTCACCATAACCCATAGCGCTCACTCGACTCGCATCAATACCGTAGTGCCCTACCAACATGGCCTTTACAGAATCTGCACGCCTTTGCGAGAGAGATTTGTTATAAGACGCGGCGCCACGATCGTCTGTATGCCCTTCAATTTGAGCATTCACCGCACCGTATTTTTTCAAAAACGCCGCAACCTTTTCCACTTCCGCCCGATACTCTTCACCAACCTCAGCTGAATTCGTTGGGAAATTTACCTTTAGTTCAATATCCACCGTGGAAGTAAGCACAAACTTACAACCGCGCTCATCTACTTCGCGGCCAGCCGGCGTTGTGGGACACTGATCCTTATAATCTGCAACGCCATCAGCGTCTCCGTCCAATGCACAGCCCATCGCGTCAACCCGAACACCAGTGGGCGTACTAGGGCACTGATCAGCAGAGTCCAACACACCATCACCATCAGAATCCATAGCCACCGGTTTGGCCGCAGGTCTAGCGCTAGCGGTTTGACCAAAAGCATAGCTCAGTCCGACAGATAACAATGTATCTAAGGTACTGTCTTCCTCGCCATGGATAACTTTACCAACAGCCCGCATAGACCACTGATCATTTAAAAAGAAACGTATGCCGGCGCCACCGTGCAACTGCAGTTCGCTGCCAATTCCGCCGTCAAAATCGGCATTAGCCAAACCTAAAATCCAAAAGGCCTCATAGGTGTCACCCCCATCGAAAAAATAAAGACCGTCAATTCCCACCTGCAATAAATCAACATCGCTACCACCAGGAAGTTCAGGGGATGAACTCATAATAGAAATTTCTGAGCCCCAATGTTGATTGTAACGGTACTCCAAACCACCGATAAACGTTGCCGCATTATCTAGGTCTCGTTCTTTATCGAAAATCTGCAGACCTATAGCAGGATTTATGCGCCAAGTTCCATCATGGTCCTTTGACTCATCGGCAAATGCAGCTCCCTGAAAAAAAAAGGCGGCGGCTAAAGAAAGTGAAGTAATTTTTAACATAGGTCGTGCTCCCTAATTAACATTTTATTTTCGCGACCAATCTTACCAGTTTAGTCAAGGCCTGTCTGAGAAATTGGCCCAAGCCTCACTAGAAAGCCGGTAAGCAAAATTCCTCCATGCTTTTGAATTACATCAAGCAGCTGTCACCAAGATAGCGTCCTCAACCAAATTCGTTAACACGCCGCGACGCAGTAGAAGCGCCGCCTTCTCAATATCTGGAGAAAAATAGCGATCTTTGTCGTAAAAAGGCACCTGAGCACGCAATTCAATTCTCGCCTGCTCTAAAGCTGGAGAAGTATTCATCCCTTCCAAAAAGTCCAAACCCTGGCATGCAGCTAGCCACTCTACTGCCAGAATGCCAATAGTATTTTCATACATATCGGCTAAACGCCGAGCGGCAAATGTTGCCATCGATACATGATCCTCCTGATTGGCCGATGTTGGCAAACTGTCAACACTCGCCGGGTGAGCCAAACTTTTGTTTTCACTCGCCAGTGCAGCAGAAGTCACCTGAGCAATCATAAAGCCAGAATTAACACCGCCATTGTCAACCAGAAACGGAGGCAGCCCGCTCAACTTTGAATCTATCAGCAAAGCCATACGACGCTCTGACAGAGAACCAATTTCAGCAAAGGCCAGAGCCAGACCATCGGCCACCATCGCAATAGGTTCGGCATGAAAATTACCACCAGAAACAATGTCTCCCTCATCAGCGAAAACCAAAGGGTTATCTGATACAGCGTTGGCCTCAGTGACAATAACATCTGCCGCATGACGAATTTGTTGCAAACAAGCCCCCATCACCTGAGGCTGGCAGCGAAGAGAATAAGGATCTTGAACTTTTTCACAGTCGGCGTGACTGGCTTCAATCACTGAGTGAGCCAAGAGAGAACGATAGGTACTCGCCATATCAATTTGCGCTTGATGACCACGAGCCAAATGAATTCGCTCGTCAAAGGGACTGCGTGAGCCTTTCGCAGCCTCTACACACAGTGAACCGATTACCGCCCCAGCCGCTAAACAATTCTCAGCATAAAACAAGCCCTCCAACGCGAGTGCCGTAGAAGCTTGGGTGCCATTCAACAAAGCCAAACCTTCTTTTGGCGCAAGCACAATGGGCTCCATTCCAGCCAACTGCAAAGCCACCTTTGCTGAAATTCTTTCCCCTTCGTAAAATGCTTCACCCTCCCCGAGGAGAATAGCGCTCATGTGCGCCAAGGGGGCCAAGTCGCCCGACGCTCCTACAGAGCCTTTCTTAGGAATGCAAGGATAGATTTGTTTATTCACTAAAGTAATTAGGGCTTCAATTACACTAAGTCGGATGCCCGAATATCCTCGAGCCAGTGAATTGATTTTTAAAATCATTATTAGGCGCACGGTACTTGGCGACATGAATTCACCGATACCTGCCGCGTGCGACAGCACAATACTGCGCTGTAAAACCTCCAACTCATCTGGTTCAATTCGGGTATTGGCCAGCAAGCCAAAACCGGTATTAATTCCGTACACGGTACGACCATCGCGAATCACCGCATTAACAATTTCAGTAGCCCTAAAAACATCACTGACACAGCCTTTATCCAAAGCAATAATCAAAGGCTCGCTATGTAAACGCGACAGTTCATTTAGCGTTAGTTTTCCAGGGTGAATGATGAAAGTAGACAGCATTAGTAAACCTCGCCAGAAGAATGAGCTACTTTGAGCATTGGTAAATCCAAATGTTGTTCCCGTGCACAATCTTCTGCGGCGGTATAACCTGCATCAGCATGGCGCATAACTCCGGTGGCCGGATCGTTGTGCAATACTCGCTCCACCCGTCGGCCCGCCGCCTCACTACCATCACAGACAATCACAACGCCAGAGTGCTGGCTAAAACCCATACCCACACCGCCGCCGTGATGAAGACTCACCCAGGTTGCACCAGCGGCGGTATTGAGTAGTGCGTTCAACAGAGGCCAATCGCTGACCGCATCCGATCCATCCAGCATTGATTCGGTTTCCCGATTGGGTGACGCCACTGAACCGGAATCAAGATGGTCTCGCCCAATAACAATAGGCGCTGATATTTCACCGCTGGCAACCATGTCATTAAAAGCTCGCCCTAAACGAGCTCGATCCTTCAAACCCAGCCAGCAAATTCGCGCCGGCAATCCTTGGAACTGAATGCGAGATCGGGCCATATCTAACCAGCGATGTAAGTGCTTATCGTCGGGCAGTAACTCTTTGACCTTGGCATCAGTTTTATAAATATCTTCCGGATCTCCAGACAGCGCCACCCAGCGAAACGGGCCAATGCCCTCGCAAAACAATGGGCGAATATACGCGGGGACAAATCCAGGAAAATCAAAAGCATTTTCCTGACCTTCCTCTAAGGCCATTTGGCGAATGTTGTTGCCATAATCGAACGTTACCGCGCCGGCCGCCTGCAGCTCTAACATCGCACTCACCTGCACCGCCATAGACTTTTTAGCGGCGCTTATAAGGGCTGGCTCATCTTTCTCTCGGAAATCTTGCGCTTTTGACAGTGACCAACCCTGTGGTAAATAACCATTCAAGGGGTCGTGAGCACTGGTTTGATCAGTCACTACATCGGGAACAATTTTACGTTCAACAAGAGCCAGAAATATGTCGGCCGCATTCGCTAATAAACCTACACTCACGGCCCTGCCCTGTCCCTTGGCGTCGGCAAGAATAGCCAGCGCCTCGTCAAGATTTGCCGCCTTACAATCGAGATAACCAGTTTGCACTCGGAAGTCGATACGACTTTCATCTACCTCTACTGCCAACATAGAAAACCCGGCCATAGTGGCGGCGAGTGGCTGAGCCCCCCCCATACCACCTAGACCACCGGTAAGAATCCAGCGCCCGGCAATATCTGCCTCACCGGGAAAGTGCGTTTTTGCCACCGCCACGAAGGTTTCATAGGTGCCTTGTACAATGCCCTGAGAGCCAATATAAATCCAAGAGCCTGCGGTCATTTGGCCGTACATCATCAAGCCCTTTTTATCGAGCTCGTTAAAATGCTGCCAATTCGCCCAGTGCGGCACTAGATTGGAGTTTGCCAAAAGTACGCGGGGCGCATCACAGTGAGTTTTAAATACACCCACAGGCTTACCACTCTGAACCAACAAGGTTTCGTCATCCTCTAAACGTTTGAGCACTTCTACAATTTTATCGTAACAAGCCCAATTTCGTGCTGCTCGACCAATTCCACCATAAACCACTAACTGGTCAGGATGCTCTGCCACCTCTGGGTCCAAATTATTCATCAGCATTCGCAAAGGGGCCTCGGTCAGCCAGCTTTTTGCCGACAATTTGCTGCCGCGAGCTGCGCGAATCACCCGAGCGTTATCAACACGGGTGTTTGGATCAACTGGGATTTTAATATTCATACTTTGACTCTCAAAAATTTAAATGACCACCCAGGCGATAGCGATTACCCGGGTAGAAAAGACTGGCAAAGCTCACCACACCCCGTTTGCTACACGTGCGCCTACTGACTTTAAGGCAGGGCTGACTGCTGTCAATTTCCAAGGCAAGCGCAATAGACTCTTCGACACAGACAGCTTCCACAATATGATCGGCTTCAGTCAGCGGCGCCACTTCAGAGAGATAAGCATTAGGGGTTTGCAAAAGAAAATCTTGATGCAAATAATCAGGTGCCAGAACCGGATTAACCAAGCGGTCCTCATATTGAAGTGGCAGACCATTTTCACAGTGTAGTAATACACTGCGAAAAACGGTGCTCCCCTCCGCTAGAGATAAATCCATTGCCTGCTGTGCACTCGCCGTCACCGCGTCTAACAAAATCAAGTCACAATGATAGTTATGCCCGCGAGCCCGAATCTCATCGGCAATATTCTTGATCTCCAATAACGAGCTCATGGGCCGAGCATCGGCCACAAACGTCCCCAAACCTTGGGCTCTCACCAAAATCTGCTCATCGGATAATTCCTGCAGTGCGCGGCGCGCCGTCATACGACTCACACCAAACTGCTCCAAGAGCTGATTCTCAGAGGGCACTTGGTCGCCAGGCAGTAAAAAACCCTGCTCAATCTGACCAACAATAAATTCTTTTATACGAGCGAAACGAGGAATAGTCATAGGCGCAAAGCTTACTTGACTATACTTGTATATACAAGTAGAGTTTTGTTAATCCAATTAAGCCTTCTACCCATACCTCCACTGGTAAGCTTATGCCATCTAGAAAAATTGACACGCTGATCACTAACGTAAATCTCGCCACCTTTGACCCAAACATCCATTTGGCTTATGGCCATATCGAGCATGGCGCAATCGCCTTGCACGAAAATGAAATTGTCTGGGTAGGTCATGAGGGAAAACAACCTCATACTGCGAAACCAAGCACTGTAATAGACGGCCTAGGCCAGTGGCTTTTGCCAGGCTTCATCGACTGCCACACACACCTAATCTACGGAGGAAATCGTGCGCGAGAATTCGAGAGCCGTCTTTTGGGGGAGTCTTATGAAAGCATTTCCAAACGAGGGGGGGGAATTGCCGGCACCGTCCAGGCCACCCGAAAAAGCAGTGAAAGCTCCCTGCTTAATTCGGCACTTCTCCGCCTTGATGCGCTGCTTAGCGAAGGGGTGACAACAGTAGAAATCAAATCCGGCTACGGTTTAAATCTTGAGACTGAAATATTAATGCTTCGCGTTGCCGGTGAGCTCTCCAAACAACGGGCAGTGAATATACAACGAACATTTTTAGGCGCACATGCCCTTCCACCTGAATATGCAAACAATCACGAAGGATATATTGATGCAATCACAGAGGTTTTCCTCCCCCTCATAAGAACAGAACAGTTAGCCGATGCGGTCGACGTCTTTTGTGAAGGAATCGGCTTTTCCAATCTACAGTGTCGTCGCGTATTTACCAAAGCCAAAGCATTGGGCTTGCCAATAAAAGGGCACGTAGAGCAACTCAGTGATTTGAAGGGCGCGCGCCTCGTGGCGGAATTTCACGGCCTCTCGGTCGATCATATTGAGTATCTGGCCGAGGAAGATATTCCCGCTTTAAAACGGGCGGAAGTGGTCGCCGTCCTACTACCGGGGGCATTCTACTATTTACAGGAGACACGCAAGCCCCCCATCAGCGCGCTGCGAAATGCTGGCGTCCCCATGGCCGTGGCCACAGACCTAAACCCAGGCACTTCTCCCATGGCCTCGTTACTCTTAGCCATAAACCAAAGCTGTGTGCTTTTTGGTTTAAGCCCGGAAGAAGCTCTGACAGCCACCACTCGTCATGCCGCTCAAGCGCTAGGTTTGCAAAATCATAAAGGCCAACTCAAAGTGGGCTTTGACGCTGATCTCGCCCTATGGGACATCAATCACCCCAGCGAGCTTTGCTACAGTTTGGGCATGAACAAACCCCGCTGTGTTTGGCACGCCGGTAAAGTGAGGACAATGAGCAATGTATGAAATAGCATGCGCTGAGCTTTGGCAGGGCCGAGAAGATGAGCGCGAAGCGCTTACGACCTCGCGCTGGCACCAGAAAGTTAAGATTGTTGATTCGCGTACTACACTGCCCAAGTTGTTAAATGCGACCAGTTTAATCGGTTTTTCCTGCGATGAAGGGGTACGACGCAATCATGGTCGGGTGGGCGCGGCCGATGGACCTAATGCCATTCGGAGTGCATTAAAAAATCTCAGCTATCATTCGGAAAAAACCTGCTTTGATTTGGGGACTATAATTTGCCAAGGCGAAGAGCTTGAAGCCGCTCAAACAGAGCTGGGAGAAATCGTAGCCGCTGTTTTATATCGGCAGGGGAAAGCGGTAATATTAGGCGGTGGACATGAAATGGCTTGGGGGAGTCACCTGGGCATCGAAAAATTTCTTGGTACTCACAAGCCTACCCGCGATCAAAAAGCTCCCTTACTTGGCATTATAAACTTCGACGCACATTTCGACCTTCGCATCCCCAACAAACAGCCAAATTCTGGAACTCCATTTTATCAAATAGCCGAAAAGATGGGACACAAAAACTTTCACTACTTTGTTTTAGGCATCAACCCCAGCGTCAATAACACCGCGCTATTTCGACACGCCGAAAGCACCAACACACAATGGGTAGAGGATATCGAATGTAACTGGGCAAATTTGCAAGAACTACATAGGAGTGTCGATGAGTTTATTGCGCCGCTTGATTACTTGCATTTGAGCATTTGCATGGACGTGTTTGCTGCCGCCTACGCTCCTGGAGTAAGCGCCCCAGCCGCGCTTGGCATTGAACCCGCACTTTTTTTCAAACTACTCGCCAAGCTTCTGGAAAGCTGCCGAGCCCACAATACACAATTGCTATTAGTGGATATTGCTGAAACCAACCCGCGTTTTGATCAAGCGGAACAAACCGCAAAATTTGCAGCAAGAATTGTTACTTTTCTTACCGATTTATAGCGAAGGCCGGTAAGTCGGCACAATTCTAGCCTTGCTAACCTGCTCATAGGCGTGCGCCAAACCGATGATCTTTTTTTCTTGCCAGCGGCCACCTATAAACGCGACGCCCACAGGTAAGCCGCGCACATCCCCCATGGGTACCGTCACACTTGGATAACCTGAAACGGCCGCGGAGCTAGACGAGCCCCCGAGGTAGTGGTCCCCATTTATTGGGTCGATTGTCCATGCAGGTTGAGCAACCGTTGTTACTATGGCATCTAACTGGTGCTTTTCTAATAAAGTATCTATGCCCGAGCGAGCTAGACTGCGCGATTTTTTGCGTGCGCTTATATAAATAGGGTCAGTCAAGGGCCCTCTATCCCGTGCTTTATAGAGAATCTCTTGACCAAAATGAGGCATAGTTTTTTCACGATGCTGAAGATTAAAAGAAATCAACTCCGACAGAGAGTGAACAGGCAAGACCTCCTCCACCTTTTTCAGGTAAGCATTCAGTTCAGCCTTAAATTCATACAACAAAACTTCATACTCAGCGTCTCCATATTCATCAAGATGAGGCATATCTCCCACCTCAATCACTTCAGCACCGGCCCTGCGCATTTGCTCCAAGGCGGCGACAAATACTGGGTTAGCCTTGTGACTAAATGTCCCCAAATTACTTGCTACGCCAATACGGGCGCCCTTTAAAGTCGCCCCTTGTAAACCCAGCGTGTAATCACTCTGTAAATGGTCTTTACTCTCAGCAGAATCTTCATCAGAACTATCGAGCCCCACCATAGCACCCAACATCAAAGCCGCATCGTAAACCGTTCGCGCCATGGGTCCCGCGGTATCTTGGCTATGAGCTATTGGGACAATACCGCTGCGACTTATTAGGCCTAAGGTAGGCTTAATACCGACAATGCCATTAACTGCTGAAGGACAAACTATAGAGCCGTCTGTCTCAGTACCGACCGCCAAGGGTGCTAAATTAGCCGATACTGATACGGCCGAACCAGAGCTGGAACCGCAAGTATTGCGATTCAGAACATAGGGGTTGAGTGTTTGCCCTCCAACGCTACTCCAACCACTCACCGAGTGCTCCGAACGGAAGTTAGCCCACTCGCTGAGATTAGCCTTCGCCAAAATGACAGCTCCCGCGCGACGCAATTGCGCTACGACAAAAGCGTCTTCTTTGGCAAAATGCTCAGCTAAAGCAAGCGAACCAGCGGTAGTAGGCATGGGGTCTAGTGTGTCGATGTTATCTTTAAGAATCACGGGGATACCGTGCAAGGGACCTCTTACTTTTCCCGCGCTACGTTCCTCATCTAATTGCTGAGCAATAGCCAAGGCATTGGGATTAGTCGCAATAACAGCATGTAGAGAAGGTCCCTGGTGATTTAGTTTGGCAATTCTATCGAGGTAAAAGCGGGTTATGGCTGAAGCGGTCAATTCACCAGAAGCCATTTTATCTTGCAGCTGAATTACACTAACTTCATTCATAGCGACTTCGCTAGTACTACTAGCCGCACCCAGCGAACTAAAAAAAAAGGCGCACCCTGCGAACATCAATTTTATTATTATTTTACCGCTCATATTTAGCTCCATATTTTCGCCCCACAGAGTTCAAACTACATTATGCCGCCGTCGCTTTGTTTGCTAAGGATTCCCTTTCTTCGTCGTCTACTCGAGCCATCTTGAAATTGGTGTAGCCGTAAATAATCGACATTATGGGGTTGATGATATTGAAGAAACAATAGGGCAGATAGGCAAACGTGGCCACCCCTAGAGTACCTGCCATATAAGCACCGCAAGTATTCCAAGGTATTAATGGTGAGGTGATAGTAGCCGAATCTTCCAATACTCTTGACAAAGCCGTTGGCGCAAAACCTCGCCGTTCGAATTCGAGCTTGTACATGCGGCCCGGCAGTACAATCGCGATGTATTGGTCGGCGGTAATAATGTTGGCACCAATGCAAGAGGCGATTGTTACCGCGACTAAACTTCCAGTACTTTCTACTTTGTCGAGCACCCCTTTAACCAAACGTGCCAGCAAACCCAGCTGATCCATAACCCCACCAAAAATCATCGCGGTTAATATCAGCCAAATTGTGGTGAGCATTGAAGACATGCCTCCACGGGAGAGTAAGCTATCAAGACCTTCATGCCCTGTTGTGGCCGTATAGCCGTCCACCAATGCAATCCATCCACCTTTAAACATTGCCAGCCACACGGGTAACTGGGCGTCACCCGCAAGCGTATAAACTTGCTCAGGCTGGAAGACCACCGCAAAAACAACACCGATTAATGCACCAACTAAAATCGTTGGCAAGGCAGGGAAGCGTTTAACCGCCAAGCCTAAGACAACAAATAAAGGCAACAACATAAGGAAATTAATGGTGAACTGGCCTTGCAGCAGTTCCAGAGTGCTTGCCATCGTATCTGCGGAACCACTTACGTCCTGACGAAAACCAATCACAATAAAAATCACTAAGGCAATAATAATACTCGGAGTCGTCGTCCAGGCCATATTACGAATATGACTAAATAGGTCAGCTCCCGCGACCGCCGGCGCCAAGTTGGTAGTGTCTGATAATGGCGACATTTTATCACCAAAATATGCCCCCGAAATAATGGCACCCGCAGTTATTTCCAAAGACAAGTCGAGCGCGGCGGCCGTACCAATCAAACCAATACCAATCGTTCCTGCCACGGTCCAGCTACTGCCAATACTCAGCGCCACAAAGGCGCAAATGACCAAGCAGGCTGCGTAAAATATACTCGGGTCGAGTAGCTGCAAGCCGTAATAAATCATTGTGGGCACGGTACCCGACAAAATCCAACTGCCTATCAGCGCCCCGACCGATAATAGAATCAGCATGGCTCGTACAGACACCGACACGCCCTGAATGATGCCCTCTTCAATACTCTCCCAAGAGTGACCATTTTTTAAGCCGACGACCACAGCCGCCGCCGCGCCCAAAATTAAGGCAATTTGATTGGCACCGCCCGATGAGCCGTCTCCAAACAAATACACAGAGAGTGAGAGTAAACTAACGAGAATTAAGGTGGGCACCAAAGCATCTAAGAAGCTGGGAGCGCGAACAGAATCAGACATAAAGCAGTAACTCTAATTGTTATTAGTTATTGAGAAAGGTTTATTTTAATTTTTCCGATGCCGGCTGAGCCTTAACGAATTTTTCGATTCGCAACATAGCATCGGCAAGCACCGAAACGGGCTGGGCGAGTGTAACACGAACAAAATCTTTCGCACTGGGACCAAAACCCTCGCCGGGCACAAGCGATACATGCTGCGCGTCTAAGAGGCCTTCAGCAAACTCACGCCCTCCCGAAAATAAAGGTGTCACTTTTACCATTACGAACATACCTGCGTCAGGCGACTGGCAACTCAAACCTTTAATACCATTAAAGCGCTCAACCAAAAAATCTCGACGACGTTGATATTCTTCACGCATTAATGACATGTAATATTCATCATGACGAAGTGCCCAAGTCGCCGCATCCTGCACAAATTGTGTGCAACCAAAAACTGTTGCACCTGCAAAATTCACCAAACGAGGCACTAAGCTCTGCGGCGCAACGGCCCAACCAATACGCCAGCCGCTCATTGCATGTGACTTCGAAAGGCCATCTACCATAATCACATTGTCGAGCTTCTCGGCGGCTGAACGCAGAGAAACATGTCGGCGATTATAGGTGATCATAGAATACACCTCGTCACAAATTAGCCAAATATTACGCCGCCAACAAAACGCCGCCAAATCAGCCATTTCTTCCCGCGTCATCATATTACCCGCCGGGTTACCGGGCGTATTCACCAATACTACCTTGGTATTATCTGTCACGGCCGCTTTTATTTTCTCAGGCTCGAGCGCAAAATTGCGTTCGGCGTTGAGCGGAACATGTCTAACTTTAGCCCCTATAGCCGCCAAAAACCCTACATATCCCACATACATGGGCTCTGGCACGAGGAGCTCATCACCCACATTCAGTAAACAACTTAAGACAGTGTAAAGCGCATTGGTAGCACCGGGAAACACCACCACATCTTCAGGGCTGCATGGGTGGCGCGAGGTGCGCGTCTCCAGATCGGCAATGGCGCTGCGCAGTTCAAGTTCGCCCTGTGCAGGCGAATAATGAGTGCGCCCAGCCTCTAGACTGCTGGCAACAGCCTCATGAATAGGTGCAGGGGTATCAAAATCAGGGTCTCCCACGCACAACTTGATGACATCGGCTCCTGCGGCGGCCATTTCGGCCGCACGATCGGACACCGCCCAAACATTGCCATCGTCAACACGTAAACGCTCAGACAAATCGCTAAATTGTTGCTTAAATACCATGGTTGCCCATCCCTAAACAGGGTAATTGAAATGTGCCTACATACTAACAGCCACTTTTTAAAGAGTAGGTGGTTTTCTCCCGCCGCGACAGAATGTTCCTCGCTTTGAAGCGTGTTAATTGGGAGGATATTCTCAAACGTGCGAGAATGATGCCGTGCCCCTCTAGTCGGAATGAAGTATGAAACTGGATAAACTGAATTTACGTATCCTCAAAGCATTGCAGCAAGACTCAAACATCAGCAACTTGCGCCTCGCCGAAGGGATTGGGCTCTCTGAAAGTGCCTGCCATGGCCGAGTGAAGAAACTGCAACAAGAGGGCTACATCAAGGGCTACACAGCCACCCTCAACTTGTCGAAAGTACGTTATGCGCACTTTATTGTCAGCGTCGCTTTAAACAACCAGGGGGCGCGAGCCAACGACAAATTTCGTCAAGCCATAAACGCTATTCCGCAAATTACAGTGTGCTATAAAATTTCTGGGCAATACGACTATGTACTGCACTTCATGTGCCCAGACGCCGCGGACTTCAACCGTATCTCCGAGGGGTTATTGCAGCAAGACGTGGGTATTGAGCGCATGCAATCGCAATTAATCATCGATGAGAGCAAAAAGTTTACCGGTTATCCATTGGATTTATTGTTCAGCGGCGACTGAAAGCGGTAAAATCAGCGCCCTCTATCAGCCAACAGCGCCCTACCATGATTCCAGCAATACGCGAAACCTCCGCAGTTCAACGCCACTACTTGGCTTTTATAGAAGCCTTAAGAGCAACTGAGTTTGCGGGCGATCTCAGCCTCGACTACGCCAATCGCACGGTGCTGGCCACTGATAATTCAATTTACCAAATACTCCCTCAAGGCGTGATTTACCCCCGCTCAACCCACGACCTGACTCTGATCGCCAAATTATCCAACGAAGCGGCCTATCACGATATCGTTTTGTCGCCACGGGGCGGTGGCACCGGCACCAATGGCCAATCGCTCACCGACGGCCTGCTTATAGACGTTTCAAGGCACATGAACGGCATTCTGGAAATCAATGCCGAAGAGGGCTGGGTGCGCGTTCAAGCCGGGGTTGTCAAAGACCAGCTTAATGCGGCGCTAAAACCCCACGGTTTATTTTTTGCCCCAGAGCTTTCCACCAGTAATCGTGCGACTTTAGGCGGCATGATCAATACCGACGCTTCTGGCCAAGGCTCGTGCCTCTATGGCAAGACCAGAGATCACGTGCTCGAGCTGCACTCTGTACTGCTCGACGGTAGCCAGTGGTCCTCAGGTGTGATTGACGACGAGACACTCGATGCCATTTGCGCACGCCAAGATCGCGTCGGTGAAGCACACCGACTGATCAACAATATCTACACTGAACACCGTGCACAGATTGAAGCCACATTTCCGCCACTTAACCGCTGTTTAACTGGCTACGATCTGGCTCATATTCGAGACGACAAACAAAAATTCAATTTAAACAGCATCCTCTGTGGCGCAGAAGGCACTTTGGGTTTTATTGCCGAAGCCAAGTTAAATGTATTGCCTATCCCTAAATTCACAGCTCTGGTGAACGTATTTTACGAAGATTTCAATTCTGCTCTAGGCGACGCCAAGGAACTGATGAAAGCTCAACCAAGCTCAATTGAGACCGTAGATTCCAAAGTACTCAATTTAGCCATGGCGGATATGGTGTGGGAAAGCGTTAAAGAATTCTTCCCGACGAGCCCAGACGGCCACCTGATACAGGGCGTCAATTTGGTTGAATACACCGCGGACTCCGAAGATGCGTTAAGCGAAGCTATCGAAAAACTCAGCATCAAACTCGATAAAGCCCGAGGAGAAGCTGGAAGACCTTTTGGCCACACCGTGGCTTGGGGGGACAGCAATGTTAAAAAAATCTGGGCGATGCGCAAGAAGTCTGTGGGCTTGCTCGGAAATGCCAAAGGCGAAGCTCGCCCAATTCCATTTGTAGAAGATACTGCCGTTCCCCCCGAACACCTCGCCGATTTCATACTCGAATTTCGCAAAGTGCTCGACGACGCTAAATTAGAATACGGCATGTTTGGCCACGTAGATGCAGGCGTACTTCATGTGCGCCCCATTATCGATATGAAAGACCCCGAACAAGTCAGCTTGATACGCGACATCACCGATCAAGTGGTTGAGCTCACACAAAAATACAATGGTCTACTCTGGGGTGAACACGGGAAAGGCGTTCGTTCAGAATATGCGCCAGCTTTTTTTGGTGAACTCTACCCACAACTTCAGCGAATTAAAGCGGTATTCGATCCTCGCAACCAATTAAACCCAGGAAAAATTGCCACTCCCGCGAGCGACATCGCCCTACTCAAAATTGACGAAGTGAGCACTCGAGGCGAAGAAGACAGACTCATTCCCGTACAAGTCTGGGAAGGCTATAGCGAAGGCATGTTCTGCAATGGCAATGGAGCCTGCTATAACTGGAATCCAAACGATGCAATGTGTCCATCATGGAAAGGCACTCGTGATCGTGTCCACTCCCCTAAAGGACGCGCCTCTCTAGTGAGGGAGTGGCTAAAACAACTGAGCGCTCGCGGTGTTGACCCTTTGGTTGCAAGCGCAGAGACAAAACAAAGTTCCTTTTTAAAAACCGCCATTCCTCGACTTAAAAATACTCTAGGTAAACGCCGGGGGGAGTACGATTTTTCTAATGAAGTACACGAAGCTATGATGGGTTGTCTGGCGTGTAAATCATGTGTTGCACAGTGTCCGATAAAAGTTGACGTGCCGGAATTTCGCAGCAAATTTTTGGAGCTTTATTACGGCCGCTATCTACGCCCCCTAAAGGACTACTTTGTCGGGGGATTGGAGTTTATGTTGCCGGCACTGGCAAAGGTTCCGTGGCTCTACAATCCGCTAATGGGCAATCGCTTAGTAGCCGCTATCATGGCGAAAACCGCAGGTATGGTTGACAGCCCTCTGCTAAGTGGTAAAAGCTTGAAACAAGTAATTAAGAACACAGGGGCACAATGGGCCACGGAGAAAACACTTCGCGCCCTGTCGGAATACGAAAAAGATCGCGCGGTGATTTTGGTGCAAGATGCATTCACCAGCTACTTCGAAACACAGCTCGTTGAAGACACACTAAGCCTACTAATTAAGCTGGGATTCACCCCTCTAGTGGCACCTTTTAAACCGAATGGAAAACCGCTCCATGTGCACGGTTTTTTACAGCAGTTTAAACGTACCGCCAAAGACACCAGTGAAAATTTAAGAGCCCTCGCCCAGCACAATATTCCTATGATGGGAATTGAACCCTCCATGACTCTAGCCTATCGCTCTGAATATCGGACGGTTCTAGGCGCCGAAGAGGCTCCAAGTGTTTTGCTGATACAGGAATGGCTTGCAAAGCAAACAGCCATGTTAAAATCATTTAGCCCTCGCGCTCAGGAAAACATAGATGCAGCCGAAACAGGCTTCCATTTGCTTTCCCATTGCACAGAGTCAACAAATGCAGCGGCATCTATTGGAGACTGGAAAACAGTATTTTCAGCGCTGGCGCAGTCACTAAACGTTTTGGACGTGGGCTGCTGCGGCATGGCCGGAACCTATGGCCATGAAACTGACAATGTCGGCACTTCAAAGAAAATTTATCAGCTGTCATGGTCTGAAGCGGTCAATGGCTCCAACTATAAAGGCTCGCTAGTTGCCACGGGATATTCGTGCAGAAGCCAAGTAAAGCGGATTGATGGACTAGAAATACCCCACCCTCTGCAGGCTTTACTCAAGATCTTATAGATAGGAATTAATACTAGTTACTTACAAAATGATTGGCGGGTTTAACATTCTAAACCCGCCAATCAATTACAAAACTGCCATTACATCATAAGAAATTCCCACCGATGTAGTGTAGCCCTGGGACACTGCCACTATGTCATTTAGCCATCGATAACGCTCATCCGCCACTTCGAACATAATAAGGTTGCGCAGATAATAATCATCTTTATTGACCGTCTCGCATAATTCCGCCGACAGCACCTTCTCTCGAAGGTGCTTGGGTATCACCCAACGACCTTTGTAATTCATATAAATTAACGCACCATCATTCGTTTCAAGGCACACCCTCACGTCTAGGGTGAAGGAGCCGTCCGGGTGAAGCATTAACCAATCACCGCCACTCGGCTTTAAGGTGCCATTGAGTTGCTCACCCTCAAAATGTCCTTCTTGCACATCAAAAATAATTCGATGACCTGCGTAGGTAGCGCCAATATTAAGCGGCTTCTTGAGGCTTACATGCATTGAAAATAAAGGACTTGTTTTAAGTGGCTCTACGTTCATTTTCACTACGCTCCCGACGCCAAAACAGAATCAGCGCCAAGCTCACGGGTATAAGAAGCCATCGCCTTAAAAAGATCTTCAACTTTAAGCCCTGACTTTCTGCTGAGAACACCGGCATCAAGGTGAAATACTTCTTTAGAAATTTTTCCCTCTGAAAAGTGAAATTCAAAAAATACCGGTATAGAAACACTAGGGCAACCTTTTTCCCGCACATTCAAGCTGGCAATAACCCGGCCCGTGGCCAACATTATTTCGCTCTTGAACGCGTGCGTCTCCAGTTCAACTCGATAATCTGGAAGCAGCCTGAAGAAAACCCTGAGCTGCTGATCGATTTCACTGTGTCCCCTTGCCAGCCCTCCTAGACCCGGCGCTTCCATTACAGCTTCTGGGTGATACACCGCCAGAGTTTCTGTAATGTTCTGCTTACTCTTTGCCTTCGCCAAACTGGCGACCAGCGATAGCATTTCTGCTTCCGTATTCATAATTCCAACACCTTTCACAAGTAAATTCAGTGTTGACAGAATAAGTACTTTGTCCAAATATAGGCAGAGTGTAATTAGACCTCTTTAAAGCCATATGGGACTTTCATTCTCTGCGCCAACTTAGGGGCTCAAAACCAGACGAACCTTCGCGGAGTAGCTATGATCAATGTCGGCATTATCGTCAATGAGCGCTGTCAGGCTTCAAGTGTTTATTCAGCCGTTGACCTCATCATAGCGGCAAACTTTGCCCTCAAACACTATCTCAATGAAGACAAACCTCTATTCAGCTATCAACTCATCGGCATCAGTAGCAAAGCTCAAGCCTACAATGGCCACATACTCAGTGGTCTGATAAAGATTCAGGAGTGCGAGAGGCCAGACCTAGTCATTCTTCCAGGGGCTTTTGAATCGGTGTTAAGCCCTGATCACGTAAAAAAGCTCATAGCCAAAATGCGGCCGATACAAGCTATGCTCGGCACCTGGCATGAAGCTGGCACCGTAATCGCGAGCGTATGTACCGGGAATTTTTTACTTGCTTCGGCGCAAATTGCTAGAGACCGAGCACTCACCTGTCATTGGGCCTCGGAAGACACAGCTCGCCAACTATTCCCTACAGACACTTTCGATACACAAAAATTACTCATTGATCACGGCGACATCGTTAGCGCGGGCGGCGCAATGGCGGTATCACAAATGCTGCTCTACTTAATTGCCCGCTTTCACAGCCGCGAACTAGCTCTGGCTACAGGCAAGATAATGCTCGTGGAGCTCAACCTAGAACACCAAAGCCGGTTTTCGATTTTTAAACCTGAGAAAAAACACGCCGATCTATTAGTAAGCAAGCTACAAATGCACCTCGAGGCCTCATATCAATCAGACCCAAACCTTCCGGCTTTTGCGGAAAAAGCAGGCATTGGTCTAAAACAGCTCAGTCGCCGCTTCAAAAAATCGACGGGGGAAACACCCCTGTCCTATTTGCAAAAATTTAGAGTTGAGCAAGTGAAAGTCGGTCTTGAATCTAGTGCAAAACCAATCAATCTACTAATTTGGGACGCGGGCTACGAAGATCCAAGTTCTTTCAGACGCTTATTTAAACGCCACACGGGCTTGACCCTACAAGAATACAGAAGTCGATTTTCGGCGAGTCCCTAGCTAAATTTGTATGCTAAGCTCTGCCCAAAAGAGCGAGTTCATCGCCAGGTCAACCTTTATTTATTACTTAAATTAACGAAGAGATACACTATGTTCAGTCATATTATGCTTGGTGCAAACGACATCGAGAAATCAAAGGTTTTTTACGATGCCATTTTGGGCGCTCTAGGCCATAAGCCCGGTGTCATCGACGAAAAGGGCCGCTGCTTCTATTTTACGGAAAAAGGCATTTTTTCGCTCAGCAAGCCTATTGATGGCGAGCCCGCCAGCCACGGCAATGGCAGTACCTTCGGCTTTGCCGCCAAGGACCCTGACGCCGCTGATCGCTGGCACGCAGCAGGCCTAGCCAACGGCGGCACAAGCTGTGAAGAACCTCCTGGACTGCGTGAAGGCGCAATTGGCAAGCTCTATTTGGCCTACCTCCGCGACCCTTCGGGAAACAAAGTGTGCGCTCTCCACCGCGTAAGCTAATAATGCCCTAGAACTTGAACCACCTCATTCCGCACAAAATGCAACAAATCTGAGCATTTTGTGCGGAATTCCAGTAGAATGCCGCCCTTCCCAGAAAAAAGATGGATATTTCGCATTCTCTTCTTCGTAATTGAGCGGGATTCCTGTATATTTGCGCGCAAATTTCGACCTAATCTTATCGAGTAATGTAATGACTGACTTATCTACCTATAGAAACATTGGTATTTTCGCCCACGTTGATGCGGGCAAAACCACCACCACAGAACGAATTCTGAAACTTACCGGTAAGATCCACAAAACCGGTGAAGTTCACGATGGCGCGGCCACCACCGATTTCATGGAACAGGAGCAAGAGCGCGGCATTACTATTCAGTCGGCAGCTACTTCCTGTACTTGGGACGGCCACCGCATGAACATCATCGACACACCGGGCCACGTTGACTTCACTGTTGAAGTTTACCGCTCTCTGAAAGTACTCGATGGCGGCGTTGGTGTATTCTGTGGCTCTGGCGGCGTTGAGCCCCAATCAGAGACTAACTGGCGCTACGCGAACGAATCAGAAGTAGCACGAGTGATTTTCGTGAACAAACTTGACCGTATGGGTGCAGACTTCATGCGCGTTGTTGGCCAGGTGCGTAAAGTACTCGGCGCCAACGCCTTGGTTATGACTCTGCCTATCGGCACTGAAGAAGACTTCGTGGGCGTGGTTGATCTGTTGACCCGCAAAGCCTACGTTTGGGACGATTCCGGCCTACCCGAAAACTTCGAAGTTACCGACGTGCCTGCTGACATGACCGACGATGTTGAAGCGGCTCGCGAAGAAATGATTGAAACGGCTCTTGAGCAAGACGACGACCTGATGGGAGCCTACTTAGAAGGCGAAGAACCTTCTATAGAAGACCTGAAGCGCTGCATTCGTCAAGGCACCATCAACCTAGACTTCTTCCCAACTTTCTGTGGTTCTGCCTTTAAGAACAAAGGTATCCAGCAAGTTCTAGACGCCGTTGTTGACTACCTTCCTTGTCCAACAGACGTTGTTCCACAGCCTCTGACCGACGAAGAAGGCAATGCAACTGAAGAAGTTGCGACAGTATCTGTTGACGAGCCACTGCGCGCACTGGCATTCAAAATTATGGATGACCGCTTTGGCGCACTGACCTTTATCCGTATTTACTCCGGTAAATTGGAAAAAGGCATGACCGTACTGAACTCTTACACCGGTAAGACTGAGCGTATTGGTCGTATGGTTGAAATGCACGCCGATGACCGTATCGAGCTGGATTCAGCACAAGCCGGTGACATCATCGCGGTTGTAGGCATGAAGAACGTACAAACTGGCCACACTCTGTGTGATCCAAAGTTCCCTTGTACGCTCGAGCCAATGATTTTCCCAGATCCCGTAATCTCTATCGCTGTTGCGCCTAAAGACAAGGCCGGCGCTGAGAAGATGGGTATTGCCATCGGTAAGATGATTGCAGAAGATCCCTCGTTCCGCGTTGAGACTGACGAAGACAGTGGCGAGACCATCCTAAAAGGCATGGGCGAACTGCACTTAGATATTAAAGTAGATATCCTGAAGCGTACTTACGGAGTTGAGCTCGTTGTTGGTCAGCCACAAGTAGCCTACCGCGAGACTATCACTCAGGCGATCGAAGACAGCTACACCCACAAGAAGCAATCAGGTGGTTCCGGTCAGTTTGGTAAAATCGACTACCGTGTTAGACCTGGCGAGCCAGGCACTGGCTTCCAGTTCAGCTCTAAAGTTGTGGGCGGTAACGTTCCTAAAGAATTCTTCCCAGCTATTGAGAAGGGCTTTAAAGGCATGATGGAGCAAGGCCCTCTGGCTGGCTTCCCTGTGTTAGACGTTGAGATTGAATTGTACGACGGCGCATTCCACGCGGTTGACTCCTCTGCGGTAGCCTTTGAGATTGCAGCGAAAGGCGCCTTCCGCCAGTCAATGCCAAAAGCGGGCCCACAGTTGATCGAGCCTATCATGCACGTTGACGTGTTCACTCCAGACGATCACGTAGGTGACGTTATTGGTGACTTGAACCGTCGTCGCGGCATGATCAAGGATCAGGAAGCAGGCGTTACCGGCGTTCGCATTAAAGCTGACGTGCCACTTTCAGAAATGTTTGGCTACATTGGAACTCTGCGTACCATGACTTCTGGTCGCGGTCAGTTCTCAATGGAATTCTCACACTACATGCCTTGTCCTGCACAAGTGTCTGAAACTGTGATTGCTGAAGAGAAAGAAAGAAAAGCGAACAAGTAAAACTTTCGCTAGGCCTTTCAAAAAAGCCCCAAAAACATAGGTTTTTGGGGCTTTTTTATGCCTGACCAAAACGCGCTGACTTATGCGCCCGCCAAAATACTTGATTAATCGTCGCTTATAGAAATCTCTGGCATTGCATTACCCAGCTTTTGCTGTTGCCATAATTTTGCACCTAACTTGCGTGCAATATTTCTATATACAGCGGTGATTTCAGAATCAGGCTCTGACACAACCGTTGGCGAGCCGCCATCGGCGTTTTGACGAATACTGAGATCCAAAGGCAGAGCGCCCAGTAATTCAGATTGGTAATCCAGAGCAATTCGCTCACCACCACCACTGCCAAAGATGTGCTCTTCATGCCCGCACTGACTGCAAATATGAGTGGCCATATTCTCAATGACGCCCAGTACTGGCACATTCACCTTGCGAAACATCTCAATACCTTTTTGTGCATCGAGCAAGGCAATGTCTTGAGGCGTTGTAACAATCACTGCTCCCGTTACAGGCACATGCTGCGACAAGGTCAGCTGAATATCACCCGTGCCAGGTGGCATATCAATCAACAGGTAATCTAGATCTTGCCAAAGGGTTTGATTGAGCAGCTGCTGTAAGGCACCACTCACCATCGGGCCACGCCAAGCCATCGGCGTTTTTTCAGTCACTAGGTAACCCATCGATATAGATTGAACACCGTGCGCCACAATGGGCTTCATCTGGTTTTGCCCGTGGGTTTCTGGACGCTGCTGGCCCACACCTAGCATCATAGGCTGGCTGGGACCGTAAATATCAGCGTCGAGAATACCCACTTTTGCCCCCTCAGCCACCAGCGCCAGCGCCAAATTCACGGTGCTTGTAGATTTACCTACCCCGCCCTTCCCTGAGGCCACCGCTACAATGTTTTTAACGCCCGCTATGGCGGCCTGGCTGTTGGCAATGGGTGCCGGGTGCACATACCAACCCATATCTACATCGGCCTCTGTAACGCCCTCAAGAGCGAGGAGCACCTGCAGAACTTGATCTCCTAAAGCCTGACGTGAGCCCAGCGCGGGGTAACCCAAAACAATTTCCACGGCCACCTTACCGCCGTCAATTTGTACTTTATTCACCGCCTCCAGCGCGACTAAATCCTTACCCAGGCAAGGGTCTTTAACTGTACTCAATGCAGCATCTACTGCCTGCCGTGAAACTACTGCCATGGTGATTACTTCCCAAATTTGAATGTCGTTGATCAATATGAGGGCGAAGAGGCAAAAATCCAAGCAAAAATAAGGCCTTGGCCATACAATTTAACGTGAATTGCCTGCCTAGACAGAAGAAAAATGCTATAGTTGGCGGCTTTATAAGTGCCACTAAGCCCTGAGCTTTACGGCGTAAACTATACGATTAAACACCTTTAAGTTGAGAGCCAAGCCACCCATGAGTGATCGCCGTAAAATACTCGTTACCAGCGCCCTGCCCTACGCCAATGGCGACATCCACTTGGGCCACTTGGTGGAATACATTCAAACAGACATCTGGGTGCGCTTTCAAAAGTTGCGTGGCCACGACTGCACTTATGTGTGTGCTGACGACGCCCACGGCACCGCCATCATGCTCAAAGCCGAACAACTGGGTATAAGCCCCGAAGAACAAATTGCTCGTGTGCAAGCCGACCATGAGCGCGATTTTGCCGATTTTCTAGTCAACTTCGACAATTTCCACTCCACCCACGCGGAGGAAAACCGCGAGCTAACCTGTGATATTTATAAGCGACTGAAAGCCAATGACCACATTGCCAGCCGTACAATCACTCAGGCCTTCGACTCGGAGAAAAACCTATTTTTAGCCGATCGCTACATTAAAGGCACCTGTCCCAAGTGTAAGGCCGACGACCAATACGGTGACAACTGTGAGGTGTGTTCAGCGACCTATTCCCCCACTGAACTCATCAATCCAAAATCGGTTATTTCGGGTAGTACACCCATCGAGAAAGACTCCGAGCATTTTTTCTTCCGCCTTCCTGAATTCCAAGAATTTTTGCAAAACTGGACTCGTGCCGGCCATTTACAGCCAGAGGTAGCAAATAAGCTAGCGGAGTGGTTGAGCAGCGGACTCAAAGAGTGGGATATTTCCCGCGACGCGCCTTATTTCGGATTTGAAATTCCTGACGCACCCGGAAAATTCTTTTATGTATGGCTCGACGCGCCGATTGGTTACATGGCCAGCTACAAAAATTTCTGTGAACGCAAAGGTCTAGACTGGTTAGAAGCCTGGAAAAAAGATTCTGACTTTGAACTGCATCATTTTATCGGCAAAGACATTGTTAATTTTCACGCCCTATTTTGGCCAGCCGTACTGAGCTCAGCCAACTACCGCACCCCTACAAAAGTGTGCGTGCACGGTTTTCTTACTGTGAATGGTAAAAAAATGTCTAAGTCACGTGGCACATTCATCAATGCCCGCACTTATCTGAACCATTTGCAGCCTGAATATTTACGCTATTACTTCGCCGCAAAACTAAGCGCCTCTGTTGACGATCTAGATTTGAACCTAGAAGACTTTATTCAGCGGGTAAACAGTGATTTAGTGGGCAAGGTAGTAAATATCGCCAGCCGCACGGCGAAGTTTATTAGCAAAAACGGTGGCGAATTATCTAACACTATTGCCGATGAAGCTTTATGGCAGCGGTTTGTAGACGCCGGCGAGACTATTGCCGAACTTTATGAAACGCGGGAATTTGCCAAGGCACAGCGCGAGATTATGGCCCTTGCGGATGGCGCCAATGAGTACATCGCTGAAAAAGCACCTTGGTCGCTCGCCAAAGAAGAAGGACGCGAACAAGAAGTACAAGACATCTGCACACTAGGCATTAACATGTTCCGCGCTCTACTCACTTATTTGAAGCCGGTGCTGCCACTTACAGCCGAAAAAGCGGAAGCCTTCTTAGGTGAAACTCTGAGTTGGTCAGAGCCTATCTCATTCAGAGGTGGTGAAAGCATCAATAAATTCAAGCCCCTAATGACGCGTATCGAAGCAGACAAAGTGGCCGCCATTGTTAGCGACAGCCAAGAAGCATTGGCTGAAGCGCAAACCTCGAACATCTCTCAGGCAGACAGCGGGCCCCTGAACGACGAGCCCATTGCCGATGAGATTAACTTTGATGATTTCGCTAAGGTCGATTTACGCATTGCCCTTATTGCGAAAGCCCAGCACGTAGATGGTGCGAAAAAGCTTCTGCAGCTCACCTTAGACCTAGGTGGCGAAACTCGGACGGTATTCTCTGGTATTAAAAGCGCTTATCAGCCCGAAGATCTTGAGGGTAAGCTCACCGTAATGGTGGCTAACTTGGCGCCTCGGAAAATGAAGTTTGGTCTGTCAGAAGGGATGGTGCTCGCCGCCGGGCCAGGCAAAGATGAAATCTATTTACTAGAACCCCACGCCGGAGCAAAACCCGGTCAGCGAGTAATGTAATATGACAGACGTCGCGGTTATTCTTGTCAGCGCCATTTTAGTGAATAATTTTGTGCTCGTGCAGTTTCTAGGCTTATGTCCTTTTATGGGCGTATCAAACAAACTGGAAACCGCCATTGGCATGAGTGGCGCCACTACATTCGTACTGACATTAGCGTCTATTTGCAGCTATCTCGTGCACAGTTGGATTTTAGAACCGCTGGGTCTTGAATACTTACGCACAATTGCGTTTATTTTGGTGATTGCCGTTGTTGTACAATTCGCCAAAATGTTCATTGAAAAAACCAGCCCGCTGCTCTATCGCGTACTCGGCGTATTCCTACCCCTTATCACTACCAACTGCGCGGTGCTGGGTGTGGCGTTACAAAACACCACCAAAGCACACAACTTTTTTGAGTCCGCCCTATACGGTTTTGGCGCGGCTCTTGGGTTTTCTCTGGTGCTAATTTTGTTTTCCGCAATGCGTGAAAGACTGGCCGTCGCCGACGTGCCAGCCCCATTCAAAGGGGCGGCTATTGGTATGATCACCGCCGGATTAATGTCTTTGGCCTTTATGGGCTTTAGTGGATTGGTATAGCCCATATGATTGAATTGATAATCCAATACCCTGTACTAGCCGCTCTACTCGCGATGGTTGGTCTGTCACTTGTGTTTGGCGCGGTACTCGGTTTTGCCGCTGTGAAATTCAAAGTGGAAGGCGACCCTATCGTTGAACAGATAGATTCACTGCTACCACAAACCCAATGCGGGCAGTGTGGTCATCCCGGCTGTAAACCCTACGCCGAAGGCATTGCCAATGGCGAGGCCATCAACAAATGCCCTCCCGGCGGCCAGACAACCATTAACGCCATTGCCGATTTACTCGACGTTGAGGCACCCACTCTAGACGAAGAGCATGGCGAAGAGAAAGACCTGCCCACTGTTGCCTACATCCGCGAAGACGAATGCATCGGCTGCACCAAGTGTATTCAGGCCTGCCCAATGGACGCCATTTTAGGCGCAGCCAAGCAAATGCATACCGTGATTATCGATGAGTGCACTGGCTGCGATTTGTGTGTTGAACCCTGCCCCGTAGATTGCATCGACATGCTGCCACTGGAGAGCACATTGGGAGAGTGGAAGTGGAGCTTGCCGCCTCGCAGTGAAACACTAGCGCTTAATATAATTGCCTCAGACCGCAAGGCTCACTCGGAGGCCAGTGCATGAGAAAAGTATGGGACATTCACGGCGGTGTTCACCCTCCTGAAAATAAACAGCAGTCAATGCAACAGGCACTGGCTTCTCTGCCTCTGGCTCCTGAATTGGTATTGCCCTTAAATCAACACATCGGCAAACCCGCCATCGCGATTGTGGCCGAGGGCGATACGGTATTGAAAGGACAGCTGATTGCGAAAGCTGACGGCCCTATTAGCGCCAATATTCACGCGCCCACCTCAGGCACCGTCAGCGGCATTGAAGATCGCACACTGCCGCACCCCTCAGGTGGCTCTGGCCCCTGCATTGTCATTAGCTCTGACGGCAAAGACACTTGGGCCGAACTCGATGCCTGCGAAAACTATCAAACACTAGACCACAACACGCTGCTGGAAAAAATTCGCAGCGCGGGTATCGCAGGGATGGGGGGAGCTGGTTTTCCCGCCGCCATAAAATTGAACCCACGCGGCAACCTTAAAATTGACACTCTAATTCTGAACGGCACTGAGTGTGAACCCTACATCACCGCCGACGATACCTTGATGCAAACCCGAGCTCAGGAAGTTGTGGCCGGGGCGCAAATTTTGGCGCAGTTGCTGGGCAATCCCAAAAGCATCTTAATTGGCATTGAAGACAACAAGCCAGAAGCCATCCGCAGCATCAGCAAAGCCCTGAGTGAGGTAGAAAACAACCCTATTGAAGTGGTTTCATTCCCCACTAAATACCCTTCCGGTGGCGAGAAACAACTCATTCAAATTTTAACCGGCCGAGAAGTGCCCGCCGGAAAATTACCCGCCGATGTGGGAGTGGTTTGCCAGAATGTAGGTTCAACCGTTGCGGCCTACCGCGCGGTGCGCTTTGGCGAACCTTTAATTTCTCGCATCACTACAGTGGTTGGGGAAGCCTTAGAAATACAACGAAATATTGAAGTGCCTATTGGCACACCTATCGGTTACATACTCGAGCAACACGGCTTTACCGCCGCGAATGTGTCGCGCCTGATTATGGGCGGCCCCATGATGGGTTTTGCGCTCAACACCGCCGATGTGCCCGTAATCAAAACAACGAACTGCATCTTAGCCCCAAGCCGCGCAGAGATGCCCGCTCCGCCGCCCGCGCAAGCGTGTATTCGCTGTGGGATGTGCGCCGAAGCCTGCCCCGCGAGTCTGCTGCCTCAGCAACTGTTCTGGTACTCCATGGCCGAAGATTTAGACAAACTGGAAGCACACAACATAGCCGATTGCATTGAGTGTGGCGCCTGCTCTTACGTTTGCCCAAGCAACATTCCTTTAGTGCAATTTTATCGCGCATCAAAAGGCGCGATGAAACAGCACGCCATAGATAAAGAAAAGTCAGATCGCTCCCGGGCGCGCTTCGAATTCAGGCAACAGCGCATTGAAAAAGCTGAAGTGGAGAAAGAAGCCAAACGCGCAGCTCGAAAAGTGGCGGCGGAAGCTGCAAAAGCAAAACTGGCGGCCAAGCAGGCCAGCGAAGGCGACAGCCCTAAAACCGACGACACTGCCGACGTAGTCGCCGCTGCAATCGCCAAAGCTAAAACACAAGATATAAGCCCAGAAGTACAACTCGCAAAATTGGAACGGGCGCTGAGCTCTGCCAGTAGTCGCTTGGATAGAACTCTGGCTCGCGCCGAGGAGGCCGAGGGCGAAAAGAAGGACGCCATTCTCGCTCGAGTAAAAGACGCAGAACTAAAAGTCAGTGACGCAAAAAACAAATTGGCAGAATTTCAAGCTCGGGAAAACGGTTAGCACTATGGCATTTATGCAAATGACTTCACCCCACGCCCATCGTCCTGGCAATACCGGTCACGTGATGAAACTGGTGATATTAGCCACACTACCTGGGCTTATAACCTTGAGTTATTTTTTTGGCCCCGGCACTTTAATAAATGTGTTCACAGCCGGAATTATGGCCATGGCTTGCGAGGCCTTGGTGCTGAAATTACGCCAACGCCCGGTAATGTTTTACATAAATGATTACAGTGCATTGGTGACTGGCGTTTTACTCGGCTTAGCTTTGCCGCCCTACACACCTTGGTGGGTAATTGCTGTGGGTTGCGTATCTGCCATAGTTCTTGCGAAACAGCTGTATGGCGGCATGGGCTACAACCCCTTCAATCCCGCCATGGTTGGCTATGTGATTTTACTTATTTCGTTCCCCGTGGAAATGACCCAGTGGGCTATGCCGCGCACACTGCTCGCCGAAGGACAAGCTCTCACCGGGCCCATCGACGGCCTCGCGAAAATGTGGTTCGCCACCCCGCTCGACGCTTACACCGGCGCCACGCCGCTCGATGTTTTTAAGCAAAATAATTCGCAACTAGTGCAGCATCTCTATGATACACAAGCCGTCTTTTCTACCGGGCGGTGGGCGGGTGCGGGCTGGGAGTGGGCAAACATAGGCTTCCTAATGGGCGGCTGCTTCCTACTTTATAAGAAAGTGTTTACTTGGCATGCCCCAGTGAGCATGCTGATCTCTCTGAGCCTGATGGCCGCGATGTTTAACGACGGTGGCAGCTCCAACAGCGGCGGCTCACCACTGTTTCACCTGCTGTCTGGCGCCACCATGTTAGGTGCTTTCTTTATTGTAACTGACCCCGTTTCGTCCGCCACATCCAACAAAGGACGGATGATTTATGGTGCCGCCATTGGCATTTTGATTTACTTGATTCGCACTTGGGGTAACTACCCAGACGCCGTTGCCTTTGCCGTATTGCTGCTCAACTTTGCTGCACCTTTTATCGACTACTACACCCTACCTCGCACCTACGGCCACAATAAAGCCCGTCGCGGCACAGAGAAGGAGGCGGAATGATGCAGCGGTCGATTACTCGCAACAGTTTGTTGCTAGGTTTATTCGCCTTGGTTACCGCCGGCCTCCTCGCCGCTACATTTGAGGGTACAAAAGAGCGTGTGGCGGCCGCCGAGCGAGCGGCAGCACAAAAAGCACTGCTGCAAATTGTGCCTCTAGAGCGCCACAATAACGATCTTTTATTAGACACAATGCCTATCCCTGAGAAGTATTGGAAATCGCTCGGCTTGGACCGCAGTGGTGATATTAATATTGCCCGCGAAGATGGACGCGCCGTCGCCGTCATCATTCCCAGTATCGCTCCCGACGGCTACAGTGGAAAAATAAATCTAATAATCGGCATCAACCGCGACGGCAGCCTAGCCGGCGTGAGAGTGCTTAGCCACAACGAAACCCCAGGTTTGGGCGACAAAGTTGATTTGAAAAAAAGCCAGTGGATATTAGGCTTTAACGGTAAGTCTTTGCAGAATCCTACAGAAAACTTGTGGACTGTAAAAAAAGATGGCGGCGAATTCGATCAGTTTACCGGTGCCACGATTACGCCGCGAGCCGTAATTCAACAGGTCCGGCGAACTCTCGAATTTTTCCGTGAGACCCGCAGCACTCTGCTTAACGACAGTCCTCAGTCGGAAGCCAACAGCAACGAAGTGAAATAACATGAGCACTCAGGTCGAATTTAATACCATTGCCAAAAATGGTTTATGGAACAACAATCCAGCACTAGTGCAATTACTAGGCTTGTGTCCTCTCTTGGCGGTAACGGGCTCAGTGGTCAACGCATTAGGGCTTGGCCTTGCCACTATGTTGGTAATGGTGGGCTCAAACATTTCTGTCTCACTGATACGTAACGCCGTGAGTGACGCTGTGCGCCTACCGGCCTTTGTAATGATCATTGCCTCATTCACCACCTGCACTGAATTGATGATGAAGGCCTTTACCTTCGAGCTCTACCAAATTCTTGGCATCTTTATTCCTTTGATTGTCACCAACTGCTCAATCTTGGGCCGAGCCGACGCCTTTGCCAGTAAAAATGGCGTCGCCGCGTCCGCTTGGGACGGACTTATGATGGGCACAGGCTTTGCTTTTGTACTCGTGGCCGTAGGAATGATTCGAGAAATCTTAGGCACGGGCCAACTCTTTGCCGACATGCACTTATTATTTGGCCCCATAGCCCAAAACTGGACTTTAGAACTGTTTCAGGATTACCCTGGGTTTTTGGTTGCCGTACTGCCCCCCGGTGCATTTTTTGCCACTGGTTTTTTAATTGCGATTAAAAATCTCATCGACGCACAAGTGAAAAAACGAGAAGATGCAAAGAAAGAAGCCGTGGTAAAAGGCAGTAAGCGCGTGCGCACTACTGGTGTAATCACCTAAACAAGGGACGAATGTGACTCACATTGACCCCAAAAAAAATACCATAGAATTTCAGGGCCGAAAAGCCAAACGAGCGGACAGCCGTGAGCGACGACGCCTCATTCTCGAGGCCGCCCTGCGAGTAATTATTCGCGACGGCATGCGTGGCATGCGTCACCGAGCCATCGCTACAGAGGCCTCAGTGCCTTTGGCGGCCACGACCTATTATTTTAAAGACATCAACGAACTCATTTCAGACGCGTTTAATTTGTTTGCCGAGAATAGCTTGGCAAACACCCAGCAACTCGTCGAAAGCAGCTTCCGCTCACTTGAAAAACACACTTCAGAACAGCTAAGGGACCCCGCTACACGCAAGGTAATTGCCGATGGTCTTATAGAGTTTATGGTCGAACATATTGGCCGCCAAGTACGTGACCGAGATGGACGGGTTCTTGAGCACGCCTTTCGTAACGAAGCCTTACGCAATCCGATTTTAGCGAAGCATGCGGCTATTCCACAGCAGCAAACCCTTGCACTTATTGTGAAATTTTGCCGCCTGCTAGAGTCTTCCGACCCTGAAGCTGACGCAGAAATTGTTAACGGCGTAATAATGCAGTTGGAATATCAGGCACTTACAAGCAACGCAGAGAGCAATGGCATTATTCGTAGAACCATTACCCATATGGTGAAAAAGATAATCGCTTAATCCTGCGACCAGCCTTTGTCTTTTGACAATTGATTTAACTGAACTAAAGTTGCGTCCTTCTGCTCCCACAACAGAGTGACCCACTGCTGGAATTCATAGCGAAAGGCCTCATCCTCAAAATAATTTTTACCTTTAAATTCATCTGGAATTTCCCGCAACTCAATACGCACCATTACATGGTTGACCTCGCCACATAAAAACTCCCAGAACGATGGCTGGCTGCGATTTGGATAGGCAATGGTAATATCAATCATTGAATGCAGGCTATCGCCCATAGCACCGAGGACAAAGCCCATGCCTCCTGCCTTAGGCAATAACAGATGTTCAAACGGACTTTTTTGGGCGACGTGCTTAGAGGGATTAAAGCGAGTACCTTCCAGAAAATTAAACACTGCCACCGGAGTTTGTTTAAACTTCTCGCAGGCACGCCGAGTGCTTTCGAAATCTTGCCCCTTCTTTTCAGGATGCTTTTCCAAATAGGCTTTGCTAAATCGCTTCATGAACGGGAAATCCAGCGCCCACCAACACAAACCGATCACCGGCACCCAGATCAGCTCTTTCTTCAAAAAGAACTTCAACATGGGCACCTTCCGGTTCAATAAATGCTGCACCACCAATATATCGGCCCAAGATTGATGATTGGCCACGACTAAATACCAATGTTTCTTATCCAGAGCTTCCAAGCCGCTAACATCCCACTGCATGCCTTGGGTCAAGCGCATCCACCCAGAATTTACCGAAATCCACTGTTCAGCGATGGCTATTGCCACCTTAGTGCAAACTCGCTGCCAAGCCGCAAGAGGTAAAACAAAACGCAGCAAGCTAACAAGCACCAGAGGTGGTGCAAACAAAAGTGTATTCACTATGAGAAGAACAAGCGCAAGAAGCCCGCGCAAAAAGGGAGGGAGAAAAGCCAGCATTAAAAGGAACCTGCGTCAGAAATCAATTTTTCAAAGACTACCATAAACAGGAGAGTAAATACTCTAAAATGCCCCTAAGGAGAAAACCCTAGCGTTTAAATAGCCCTTCATTGGCCTTAAACGCCGCCACACAAGCAACACAAATACACGCCTGCCCTTTCGACTCAGCAGGCACCAGATCTAAAAGTTCGCGGGGAATCGCTTCCTGCATGCACCAACAGCCCGCTGAATCAGCAAGGCCACAGTGATTGGCCTTAGTACAGATAGGGCAATTCATCTCGTCAGAATACCCTAGAGACATACTAAGCTCGGCCTTTCAGGAAGAAGATTACAACTGACACAAGCAGACATATGACGGCCACAATATCGGCCAAGACAACTTTCTGAATTGCTGCGTTGTAACCTCCCACCGTTGCTGCCAAATAAAAAAACGAGAGAATTGTCGCAAATGCCGCAATAAAAGCCAGGGGCTGCATTGAGGGAGTGAAAGCTGCGTAAGCGAAAAACACCCCCAAGATACCAAACAACAGCGCTCGGTGGCGCATCAATATTTCCAATTCACTGCCAGAAATGGCCACTCCATAAAGAGATTCTAGGCGCGCCACCCCCGTAAACCCGCTGACCGGTAGAATGTGTATTATCGCCACAATCAACAATAAACCTGTAATAACTTTCTCAGCCATCTCAAACTCCATTATCTTGCTAATTATAAGTTCTTGTCGCTATTAACGAGCCAAGCAATACGGGATCTTCACATTCTACAACGCCGCCCAGCGACAATAATGAAACAGGCGCTCACTCAAGCACTCATAAATTGTTTAGCGGTCTTCAAATCAGCCAGCGGATTAAACATATCAAAGTCGAAATCTTGAAGAGGCTGACCAGACTCAACAGCATTTGGCCAATTGGGATTGGCAAGTGCTATTTTCCCCAGTGAGACTATATCAGCTTGGCCAGACTCCACTAAGTAATTTGCATCGCTATCACTACTAATCCCTCCATTTGCGATTACCGGAATGTTCGCATATTTTTTTGCCAGCGACGCCAAAGACAAACCGTTTTCGAAAGCAGGGCCTTTAGCGACATGCTCCGTCGTGTGAATATAATCAACACCGCAAGCCAAAACAGACTGAAATATAGTTTTGGCGCCTTCATCTTGTTCAGGCCACTTGTACTCAAAATCATTCACTTTACTTTGGGAAAAACGGATACCCACGACAAAATCTCGACCGACGGCCTCTCGGACAGCCTCAACGATGTCTTTATATATTTTCAGTCGATTGGCTAACACGCCGCCATATTTATCACTCCGTTTGTTAGTGTAAACCGTCAAAAATTGATCTAACAAATAGCCGTTTGCACCGTGAATTTCTACACCATCAAAGCCAGCACATTTCGCTAGCCTCGCCGCACTAGCAAAACCGGATATCACTTCATTTATATCTTCTTGGCTCATGGCCTTAGGGACTGAATATTCACCTTCACCATAATAAATGCCCATCTCCTCACCTAAAGGCTGTATCTCCGAAGGGGCCGCGTTGCCCTTGGTATACTTGTTGTATTGTGAAAGCGCTCCAGCGTGCATCAACTGGGCAATAATTACCCCGTCATTTTCATGAACCGCCTCAGTGACCTCCTTCCAGCTACTCATTTGCACCTCATCGCTTAAGCCTGGTTGGAACTTATAACATTGGCTATAGAGTTTATCGGTGTATAGCCCCTCAGTAACAATCAAGGCAAAACCGCCGTCTGCGAAAGATTGGTAATAATCTTTCATCAATGGCCCTACGGTGCCGTCTTCATTGGCGCTCACACGAGTCATGGGAGCCAGCGCTAGTCTATTCTTTAATGAGAGAGCGCCTATATTAGAGGGCGAAAAAACGTTTGATATATTACTTTTCACATTGATACCTACAGAGTTATTAATTGATTTTCTGTATTTTACAGATAGCAAAACGAATGATAATATCGATATTAGTTGAATTATTATTAACATTTAGTTGAATATGGCAAAAATAAACCAATTAGAAAGTTTACGAGTACTGAAAACCGTAGTTGAAGAGAAGAGCTTCACTCAGGCAGCTAAACAGCTCGGTTTAACAGTTGCTAGAGTATCTAAATCAATCGAGCGACTGGAAGTGGAGCTCGATACCAAACTCTTTATTCGAAGCACGAGGCACATGCGTTTAACCGATAGTGGTGAGCGTAGCTATCAATACGCCATTAATTTGCTAGAGCAATGGCACGGGCTCAGAGATGAGCTCGCCGAAACCCAGGCAAAGCCCATAGGAAAAATTAGAGTAAGCGTTCCAGTGAGCTGGGGCTTAAGTGTATTCTCAAAACTCTTAGCGAAATTCATGAGCACATACCCAGAAATTGATATGGACGTAAATATGAGCGACCAATACGTCAACGTCATCGAAGGTAAGCACGATCTCGTACTCAGGCTAGCAGACACACTTGAGGACAGCTCTCTACTTTGCAAAAAGCTGAAAACCTACAAATTCATTGCCTGTGCATCACCCGAATACCTTGCCCAAAATGGTACCCCCCGAGTTCCCACCGACCTACAAAAACACGCCTGCCTGGTTTTTTCACAGTCTGGAGAGCACCGTAAGTGGTCGTTCACAAAGGACCATAAAACCCTCGATGTTTATATTGAGCCCTACCTACACTCCAATAATAGCGCCCTGTTTAGAGAGTCACTGCTCGCTCATCGAGGCATTGCGCTGATTCCCGAATTCATTGTCGATGCAGATGTTTTGTCAGGCCATCTGGTGCCGGTGTTGGGTGATTACTCCAATCGAGCCCTTAACCTTTATTCACTGAGACCCGAGAATGCGATGCTGCCTGTGCGGCTAAAGCTATTAAACGAATTCCTTCACAGTGAACTGCTGACTTAATTCATGCCACAGAGGCCTGTGTCGGCGCTCAGCCATTTTCCCTATTGCACCCATCGACCACATAAGCGATACTTAATTTATTAGTACGATCGTACCACTTACAAGATAGAGCGACATCCATCCCTAGCAATCGATTGGGCAAGTAGTGGCAACAGATAAAGGCTTCGCATCATGATTCAACATTCCGTTCTTAAAACTGCCATCCTTGTGAGCGCGGTTTGGTTAAGCCTTGCTATATCGGCCGAGGACGACGCCATAGGGCAAGCTCTTTATACAGGCTGCGCAAGCTGTCATGGCCAGAGCGGTTCGGGCCTCAGTGCGATGAATGCGCCCAGCATTGCGGGAATGACAAGTGACTATCTCTCACGTCAACTCAAACATTTTAAAAGCGGCCTGCGCGGCAGTGAAGCAGGAGATACTTTGGGCGCCCAAATGAAGGCCATGACAAACACCTTAGCGAATGACCAAGCCATCGATGACGTGTCTTCTTATATATCAGCCATGCCGATTACTGGCCAAAGCGCCCAAATTGCCGGCGACCTGCGCAGGGGCAATAATTTGTACCAAGGTAATTGCGGTTCCTGTCATGGCGGCAAAGGCGAAGGAAACCCCCGGCTTAACACCCCACGCTTAGCTCACCAAGATGCCGCGTACCTCACTCGCCAATTCAATAATTTCAAAGCGGGACTGCGCGGCAAACACCCTGAAGACCGCTTCGGCCGACAGATGAAAATGATGGCTAACATGCTGGATTCCCCGCAAGACTTACAAGACATAATTGCTTACCTGCAAGCGCAGAATTCTTCAGGCAACAGTCCCTAATGCCAGTAAGCAAACTTAAGACGCGCTTTATATTGGCCTTCGGGCTGAGCTTAATAATACTGCCTGGCCTGGCATCAGCCGCCAATGCTGCCTCCCCTGAAAACTTCACCTTGGCAGAGCACTGTCCACCTGGTTTTGAATTGAGTAAAAATAATCAATGCCTGCTGCGCAATCTCTACCAGATGTATGACTCTCTACAGGGCCAAGGCTTGGGTGGTTTAAAAACGGCACTGCCAGCTCATCGAGACGGCTTTACACCTCAGCAAATTGACCTGGGTCGTTTGCTTTTTTTTGATCCCTTGCTCTCCGCCGACCATAGCCTTTCCTGTGCTAGTTGCCATAAACCAGACCAAGGTTTTAGTGATGGTAAAGGACGCAGTGTAGGCATTGGCGGTCAGGTGCTCCATCGTTCCTCTCCGACACTTTGGAACAGCGCATTCTTGAAGACTTTTTTTTGGGATGCCCGAGTCAAAAGTTTGGAAGAACAAGCGACTGGGCCACTGTTTTCGCCTGAAGAGATGGGCAATACCCCCACGCAGCTTATGGCCAGTTTAAAGGCTGTACCTACGTATCAAACTTTGTTTAAAAAAGCGTTCCCGAAAGTACAGAACATTCAATTGGAATCGGTATACACCGCCCTAACGGCATTCCAAACAACACTTATTTCCCTGAACAGTCGCTATGACCAGTATGCCCATGGCTATCATGAGGCACTGAGCGCACAAGAAATTGAAGGTCTAAATATATTCCGCTCATTTGTCGCGCGCTGCTCGCAATGCCACACACCACCACTGTTCACCAATCAGGAGGTAGCCGTGATTGGGACACCTGAACCTGAGGGAATGCCTTTGGACATTGGCGCTGAGAAAACTTTTAATTCCGAAAAGCTAAAGGGGGCTTTTAAAGTGCCTACTTTAAGAAATATCGCCAAGACAGCGCCCTATATGCATTCAGGAAACTTCGCTACCCTGCGAGGGGCTACAAAGTTTTACAGTGAAGGCCGAGGCCACGCCGTTCCCGAAGGCGTTGATATGTTATTGCATTGGCATATTGCCGAACCCGATTTAAGCGAAGACGAAATTGATCGCCTAGTAGATTTCATGCACACCTTAAGCGACGAGACATTTACTCCGAAAACGCCCACGCGTATTCCGTCTGGGCTACCGATAAACCTTTAACAATAAAACCAACAAGGACGGGCTTGCTCCCGCCATAGGAGAATAACAATGAGCACTGGGAAAATATTAGGCATTGCCTTCGTACTCGGCGCATTCGGCGCGGGTTGGTATATGGGAAGTGGCCACGACGAAGCCCCCGTCATTACCAGCAGTAGTGGCGGCGCAAGCTACAGTGGGGGCTACAAAGAAGAACCCTTAGCCAGCAACCAAGGCGCCGTAAAGAAGCGAAGTACGGAAGGACAAACCCTCATTGTTAATGATGGCGATTCGATTCAAGCCGCCGTCAAAGCGGCCTCGCCCGGTGACACGATTCAAGTGATGCCCGGCACCTATTCAGAAACCGTCTACATCGACAAAGATGATATCCGTCTTATCGGTGTAATTAAGGCCGGCGAACGCGCGACAATGGATGGCCTTGGCAAACTCAACGACGCCATTTTATATTCTGGCAATAACATCATCATTGAGAATTTCAAAATTACTCGCTACAAAGGCAACGGCATCATGAGCCAAGCCGGCAATAACTTCGAAATTCGCAACAACCTCATTATGGACACCGGTGTATACGGGATTTTTCCTCAGCTGGGTACCAATGGCTTAATTGAACACAACGTTGTTTCAGGTATTGAAGACGCCGCCATCTACGTGGGCATGAGCGACAACATTCATGTGGCCTACAATGAAGTCTTTGACAGTGTTGCTGGTATTGAAATTGAAAATAGCCGTCACGCCATCGTCGAAAACAATTACACCCATAATAACACTGGCGGTATCCTCGCCTTCATTACGCCCGGCCTCCCCATCAAAACCACCTACGACGTGATCATCCGCAACAATTTTATCGTCGATAACAACACCCCTAATTTTGGCGCTCCCGGTTCTACAGTAGCGGGCATTCCGGCTGGCACTGGAATATTGGTGATGGCGGCAGATGACGTCATCATTGAGGGTAATATTATTTCCAACAACAAAACGGCAGGCATTTTAATTAATGATCACGGCAGTGCGGCCAACATCACACTAGACCCGGAGTCAGATCCTAACGCCGATCGCACAATGATTTTAGACAATGTGATGCTCAACAACGGTTATGACACCATTGACGAAATCAAGGCTTTCGCTCTTACGGAAATGCACACGGGCCCCATCGATATTTTCCACATCGGCCCCAGTGAGGACAGCTGTATTATCAATCGTCATCGCTATAAAACCGTGGGCATTGGTGATTTCACCGAATGCGATTTCACCAATACCGACAGCGTCGACTCCTACTTAATTCCAGGCGGCGCAAAACCCCGAGTCATTGAGTCATCAGAGCGAGGAAAAATTGCTTATCTAGGTGTGTGCACAGGATGCCATACTTACACTGGCCGCATGATAGGGCCGCCAGTTAAAGTCATCCAAGCTCTTTACATGGATAACCCAGAAGGCCTAGCAGAATACATCAACGCTCCAATAAAGAAGCGCGAAGACTATCCAGAGATGCCACCTCAGAATTACTTGGACGCGGAAACACGCAAGGCGGTCGCTGAATATATGTTGTCGGTGACTCGGTAATTTTTTGGCGGCAACTTAGCCGCCTGCAAAGTCTTTAAGTGCTTGGCCGCTCAAACGATAGCCCACCCACTCAGACTGGGCTTCGGCGCCAAATGACTCGTAAAATTGAATGGCGGGCTCGTTCCAATCGAGCACGTTCCATTCAAAGCGCCCACAACCCTCGGCCACAGCCTGCCGAGCAAGATACTGCAACAAAGCTTTACCTGCACCACTGCCCCGATGGTCTGGCGAAATGTAGAGGTCTTCTAAAAACAATCCATTGCAACCTAACCAAGTGGAGTAATTGTAGAAATACACCGCAAAGCCCACAGCTTCATCCCCTAGTTCTGCAATCAATGCATGCGCTGTGGCTTTTTCTCCAAATATAGATCGCCTTATATGGTCTTCGGTAGTAAGCACTTGGTCTTCAGCTTTTTCAAAAATAGCTAGGCCGGTAATAAACTTAAGAATCTGTGCGGCGTCGCCTTCGACGGCGGTACGAATAGTGATGAGTGACATGATACGGGTCCTATTAAGCGGGCGGATATATTTAGTGTATTTTAATGACTAACGCAATTGCGGCCTTTTTGCTTAGATTGATAAAGCGCTTTATCAGCCGCCTTAATCACTTCCTCGGGCTGATCTAAGACCTCATCACGCTCAGCCACACCTATACTAATGGTCACAGAAACGGTGCGAGGTGAAGGCTTTTTACCTCGTTGGCGACTGCCTTCTTTGCCGTCTCCCGGGCGATTTTTCTTGTCTCTTAAAGCGATCTTATAATGCTCAATTCCTAAGCGCACAGATTCCAATTGCGGCAGACACTTAAGCAATTCCTTGCGAGGAAAAATCACCGCAAACTCTTCACCGCCATAACGGTAGGGAATTCCACCACCTTCTACTTTAGCAATTTGTGCCGCCACCATTTTTAGCACATCGTCACCCACATCGTGGCCGTGGGTGTCATTAAATTTTTTAAAATGGTCAACGTCGAGCATGGCAATAACATATTTTTTCCCTAAGCCTCGCAGTTTTTCATTTAGTGCTCGACGCCCTAACAAACCCGTAAGATCATCGCGGTAGGCCATACTGTAGGAGCTGCGAACTACATCAATCACCAAAGACAAGCCTGCAGCGCTTACCATGACAGTTGAGATAAAAGGCTTATGCAACCATGCCAAGGCTATAAATATAGAGACAAGAGAGAATACTAGGGCCATTTCAATATCGTGAGGACGCTTAATCGCGAAGACTAAGCCCACTATAAACACCACCAGAAACAACAGGCTGGAGCCCACTGAAAGCACATAACCTTCCATCGGTTTTACCGCAAAATACTCAGCTAAAGGATGATAGAAATTTGCGTTGAAATGGAAGAAAAGATAAGCGGCACACAGGCAACTCGGTGCAATTAGAGCCAAGGGCAAACCAAAACGATTCCACAAACCTCGCTCAGGTGCAATCAGTAACACAAGTAGAGCTAAAGGAAAGACAATACTTACTGCAGTGAAGGCAAACAGAGGCACAGCTTGTGTAAGTGCCGCCTGCATAAAACTTTGGATGGCCCAATAACTCACCATCAAACTCAATAGCGTGGCAAAGGTACGCGAACGATTAAACTGATGAGCCAGCACTAAACCAATGACGGCAATAATATAAGGCGTTTGTAGAAATAAAGTGGCGTAAGTATCGGTGACTAATTCAATACTGGAGAGCAGTTGCCACGCCAATAAAAACAGCAGCAAGGGCACCAATAGGGTTTTAATCAATGGCTTCATTTACCCAAGCCCTGTGTCACAACTCCGCGGGCGAGAAGGTCTGCCAGCCGCTGTCGCTTTTCTTCAGGGCTAAGATTCATTGCTTGCTGTTCCAAAGGCAACAGCGGTGATAGATCTAACAAAGGTTCAGTATTAGTGTCTGCACTCTTAGACGAAGGGGCCTGCCCTATAACTTCTGGTTCTTCAGCGTCGGGGCCGAGCAATTCCACTAAATGATTATTCAGTAGGTCTATGGTGTCCTGCAGGTCTTGCTGTAAACCTGAATCGCCCCTAGCGTTCGACTGCAGCTGGCGAGTAAATTTTTCAATGGTTTGGTTCAAGCCCTCACTGGTTAAGGCAGGGTCCGATTCCAGCCATGCCTCACAGCGCGAAAGGTAGCTGGCGTTTTGGGGTGTCTCCGAATTCATATAGCCTCATTAATCAATAATCGTGTGCTTCCCGCCGGTATCATTGGCAGAGGCAAGTTTACACCAGCGAGGCCACTTGCATCAGCTTAAATATGCCAAGGCCCGCGGCAATCGCCACCACTAAAAGACCTAGAATATTAGCCGCCCAACCATTGCGGTAGACTCCTAACAACGACGTTCGGTTCATCACCACCAATAAAAATACAGCCACCAAGGGCAATAAAAACCCATTGGCCGCCTGAGCGAAAATAATGGCCGCCAAGGGTTTGCTGCCCAAGGCGGCAAACAAGGTGCCGATCAACAACACAGAAATGCATACGCCCCTGAAGCGCCAGTCGTCAAAGCGTATTGGCCAAGCCATTGCACCGCACACCGCGTACGCTGCGGCCAGTGGCGCCGTAATGGCGCTGGTGAGCCCCGCCGCCAACAAGCCAATGGCAAAGCAGACCTTAGCACTACTGCCGAGTAAGGGCTCCAGCTGGTTCGCCAGTGCACTGGCTGAGAACTCAGCGCCAGTCTGGAAAAACGTCGCCGCTGAGGTACTGACAATCGCGAGCGTTATCAAACCACCCAAGCCAATAGACAAACCCGTATCCCAGCGCGATTGCTTTAGCGCCACATTTATTGGCACATCGCCAGACCAGTGCTCACGTACGGCAGTGGAATGCAGAAACAAATTATAAGGCACTACAGTGGTGCCAATAAGCGCAATAACAGTGAGTTCAGAGCCTGTGGGCAGCGAGGGTTTAAACAATCCCTTTAACAGCGCGGCGAAATCAATTTCCACAAGAAACATTGTGATGAGAAAGACGACACTCATCAATAACACCAACACAACCAATACGTTTTGCATCAAAGCATAACGCCCTGTAAGCAATAAAAAACCCGCTATACCACCAATTATCAAGGCCCAGATAGAAGCCGGTATATCTGTTAGAGACTCTGCACCGATGGCAGCCCCGGCAATATTTCCTGCCTCGTAGGCCGCATTACCAATACCGATGGCGGCAACCACGAGTATTACCGTAGCTAGGTTCAAAGCAGGATGTTGGAAAGCTGTGCGAAGCGCCTGCGACAAGCCCTCGCCCGTCACCAAACCCAAGCGCGCGGCCATTTCTTGTAAAACCCACGTTGCCAGCACTGAAAACAGCAGTGCCCACAAAAGCGTAAAACCAAAATTAGCCCCAGCAGTGCTAGCGGTGGTAATGGTGCCGGGGCCTATAAACGCCGCGGTAACAAGTAGCCCTGGTCCAAATTGCTTCACGCCTTATAACCTCTTATGGTTTAAATATGGCTTACCATAAGCAAAGCATAGGTTAATGGGAAGCTTCATCTCACCCATACACTTTACTATGACTTGAGAGTCTAGTTGCGGTATTGACGACGGCATTCACTTCCCCCACAATATCCGCGGTCACTTATTCAAGTGACTGAGCATGAGACCATCTCGCGCTCCACGAACAGGCAAACTCGGGGTAACTCGGGGACGCAAAGCCAGTGCCCAACAGGAACAAATATTGGGTCGAACGGTTACCGAAGGCCGCTGCGAACAGGTACGTTGAATGCAAACTCTATGGAAAAGATTAGGCTTTTGGGGAACGAGCGCTATTGCCCTCGTAATTCCTACGGTTATTGCCACTCTATATTTCAGCAACGCAGAACTTCAGTTATTCTCTGGCATAATGCCGAGGGACAATGTACGTGACTATCAGAAAGTTCCGTTTAGCAGTCTAGACGCAGTCGTCAACTGTGAAGAAGAAACCGCTGACAAATTTTCCAAAGACTTTTTGCGCTCCACTGTAGATTGGCATTCCACACGCTTCCAGGAAAGTCGCAAGGTTTTCATTGTGGTATTAGACGCCCATATTGGCACCCGGAAACACTTTGAAGCGGCTAAAGTATATTGTTACATCAACCCAAAAAGCTATCGAGTCACTTATTTCAAAGCCTACGACTCTGAGAACAAAGCTATGCTCTCAAATGGTATTGATATTAAGGAAATGTTGGCCTCTTTCAAGTAGCCAGGTTGTTTAAAATCATTCATTGCAGCGCCGCTATAGTGCGCTGCAATAAATGTTATTAACTACTGGCTTCTGCAAAAATTCTCTTAACGCGCTCGATGGTCTCTTCAGAAGCTTCCGCGGGCGAGCCCGAATTAAAAGGAGGATTTGGTGAATACTCCATTGCCAATTGAATCGTTTTTGCCAGCTCATCGCCCGCAATCTGCGCGACCAAGGCCAAACCAAAATCAATGCCCGCGGTCACCCCACCGCCCGTAGCTCGGTTTCGATCAATCACATAACGCCCCTCACTTGGAATGGCTCCAAAAGCCTCAAGGTAGGAGTGCGCGGCCCAATGTGTCGTCGCCTTGTAACCCTCTAACAAACCCGCCGCCCCCAACAGTAGCGCGCCAGTGCATACACTGGTAACCCACTGAGCTTTAGCACCTTTGTCTTTAAGAAAAGCCATAACCTCAAGATCTGACATTAAGTCTATCGTCGGCTTAGTACCACCCGGGGCAAATAATATATCGGGGCTCTCAAAACAATTGTCAAACCGGTGAGTCGGTACAATAGGCATGCCCGTGTCTGTTGGGATGGGAGAGTCTGTTTTCCAAACCACCTGAATTTCAGCGTCTGGCCACAAACTCCAAGCCTGCAAAGGCCCCATCAAATCCAATGGAGTCAATCCAGGGTAGGCTAACATTACAATTTTCATAAAAACTCCTCATAGTTGACCATAGTATTTTGCACGGCCCGACAGGCACGAATATAGCTTACAAGCTAAGCCATCGTCATGTATGATAAGTTTATGTCTCAAACTGCCAAGCCAAAAAAAGTCTACTTCCTGCTTTACCAAGGTGTTCAGCTACTGGATGTTGCCGGACCTGCCGAGGTGCTCTCCCAAGCGAACAGAGGCAGCAAGCAATTCATCTACGACATTCACTATGTTGGTCATGCACCCGATGGAAAGGTTATGTCGAGCGCAGGCTTGCCCCTATCGGTTGACCCACTGCCCCCTAGCTCTGAGACCATTCACACTATTATTGTCCCGGGAGCAGATGCAGAGGCACTGGGGGAGGTCAGAAAAAATGCCTTGGTAATGCAGTGGTTAGATGAAGCGGTGACTAGAGCAGAAGTCACAAGCTCCATTTGCTCCGGTGCCTTTTTATTGGGACAGCTCGGGCGTTTAGACAAGCACCGTGCCACTACCCACTGGATGGCAACTCGCATGCTACAAAATGAATTCCCGAAGGCACAGGTAGAGCAAGATACGCTCTATATTCACGACGGAAACCTTTGGACTTCGGCCGGTGTTTTATCAGGCGTGGATATGATGTTAGCCATGGTACGAGGCGACTTGGGTGCGGCTGCCGCCTTGGAAATTGCGCGCATGCTGGTTGTTTTTCTAATTCGCGATGGTGGCCAATCACAATTTTCAGGATCAATTAACTTGCAAGCCAAGGCCAGAGAAGGCGATATCGTCAATTTGATTGGATGGCTAGAAACCCAGCTAAATAAATCAATATCTCTTGAAAAAATGGCTGACTTTCTCAATGTTTCGGTGCGCACATTGCATCGCAGATGTTTGCAGGCGCTTGATATGAGCCCCGCGCAAATACTAAGTGAACTAAGGCTTGAGCGATCTCGAACGCTGCTGCACGAATTGAATATCCCATTAAAAACCATTGCTTATGAATGTGGGTTTTCGACTCCAGAAGCGTATTCAAAAGCTTTTAGACACCGCTTTAATATCGCCCCAAAACGCTACCGAGATCGATTTAACCTCGAGCCCTCTTTGCCTTGCGACGTAGTTTAATAGAAAAATTGTGCACTGGATTTTTCAATCAAATGTGAGTTTCGCAGTTAAGTGCTCAGCCAGAAAATCCATCATTACCCTAATTCTGCGATTATGCTGAACATCCGCATGGCAAACCAACCAAAACTCCAAGTTGGGCAAGGTAAGATCTGGGAGGATGGCCTGCAACTCAGTAAACTCCTTAAGAAGATATTCATGTGTAACCGTAACCCCTAGGCCTTTACGAGCCAGCTCTATTTGCAGCGGCAGGAAGTCTGTTTTACTCGTGAATTCATTTTCAAAAAGCGGCCAACCTAGGGCTTTAATCGTTTTTATAAACTGCAAATCACGGTCAAAACCAATCAGCCTGTGATCGCTCAGCTCCTGCAGGCTCTTTGGTTCTGAATACTCAGCCAAATATTCCTTACTGGCAACTGCTCTCAATTTTATATCGGGCAGGCGTTTTACCACTAAGTCTGGCTGTGTAGGCCTGAACATCCTCAAGGCAATATCGGTGTCCCTTTGATTTATGCTAGTTGTCTTGTTTGAAACATCAATTTCAACCGACACCTCAGGATATTTTTGTTTGAATTTGGCAATGAGGGCCGGCAGGTAATACAAGCCAACCACCTCATTGGCACTTATACGAATATTGCCTGCCAAGGACATAACAGTCCCTGAAGCAATACGAGTAAATTGCTCCGCGGCTTGCTGCATAGATTTACCGTATTCAACCAGCTTCTCCCCTGAACTCGTAAGTTTGAGCCCTTGAGTACTACGATCAAACAAGGTTGTGCCAATCTCTTTTTCCAGACCAGCCATATGTCGACTCAAGGTTGGCTGTGATGTATTTAAGGCCACTGCCGCTTTCGACAAACTACCCAATTTAGCCACAACGGCAAAACTCTGAATCCACTCCCACGGTAGGTTTTTTATCACCTTAATACCTCACCCATTGAATTACGACCTGCCATCGCTATTCACAAATGAATAGCGATGGCAAAACATTATCAGTTCAATAGTCAAAAAGGAATACCCATAATAGACCCTCACTCACAGCACCAATCACTAAGAAGAGGACAGCGCACATGTTTGTCGGCCACTACGCGGCGAGTTTCGCACTCAAATCCATTGAAAAAAGAGCTTCGTTAGGGCTTCTTTTTATCGCAGTCCAATTCGTAGATATACTATTTTTTTCTCTGACACTGGGGGGGATTGAAAAATTCAAAGTCATCGAGAACTACACTGAATCTACACACTTTCAATTAATATTCATGCCCTATACCCACAGCTTACTGTCGACATTTATATGGGGCGGCGTGATTTTTATTAGCGCCTACTACCTGTATTTCAAGCGCATACCAAATTCGAAAAATATTTCAATCGTGATGGCTACTGCCGTCATTTCACACTGGTTTTTCGACCTGATCATGCACACACCAGATCTCCCCTTAGCATCAGACGATTCAGTTAAAATGGGCCTGAGCTTATGGAACAACGCCTATTTGAGTTATCTCTTGGAAGCGGTATTTTTACTGGCAAGCCTGTACTTATATATGAAATCGACATCTGGAAAAACCACGTTCGCAAAAATTGGGGCCCCACTGTTTGTCATATTTTTGCTCGCCGTTAACATTTTAAATATCTTTGGCCCACTTTCACCCGACGATAACGAGTTAAGCGTCGCCTTATCGGCACTAGCAGCTTACGGCCTATTTGCAGTCATGGCATTTTATCTCGATAAAAAGCGAACTTGAATTAATAAGGGTATAGGAAAGAAGAGGAGCGACGAATTGTCAATTGGCTAAATAAAAAGGGCCGAGCTAAGTAGACTTTCCACTTGGCTCGACCCAATACACCTTGAGACTGAAGTTTGCTATCAGCAGGGCCTCAGCACTAAAGGCTTATCAAGAGAAATAATTTAAAGCTTGTCTGCGTTTTCACTCAGGTAAGCCGCAACACCGTCGGGTGATGCATCCATACCTTTGTCGCCGTCTTTCCAGCCCGCAGGACACACTTCGCCATGCTCTTGGTGAAATGCCAAAGCATCAACCATACGCAGCATTTCATCAACATTACGCCCCAGAGGCAGGTCGTTAACCACTTGATGACGAACTTGACCTTCTTCATCAATCAGAAAAGAACCGCGAAATGCTACACCGTCGTCAGTTTCAACGTCGTAGTCCTGACAGATGCTGTGCTTAGTGTCAGCCACTAAAGTGTAACGAACGGGGCCAATGCCGCCTTCATTTACTGGGGTATTACGCCAAGCGTTGTGACTGAATTGAGAGTCTATAGAGACACCAATCACTTCAACGCCGCGTTCTTGAAACGCTTCAATGCGGTGATCAAAAGCCAACAACTCTGAAGGACAAACGAAGGTGAAATCTAAAGGGTAGAAGAAAATTACCGCTTTTTTGCCTTTGATAGCTTCGGACAAAGTGAAACTGTCTACAATTTCGCCATTTCCCAAAACTGCTGCAGCTGTGAAATCTGGTGCTGCCTTACCTACTAATACACCCATGGTAACTCTCCATTTAATAAATTGTTGATTGGAATTAAACTCGTCAATTGCGAAAGACTTAATTAATTGAAATTCTCTATCTTAATAGCAGGTCGCTATCATACACCCACCATCTGCGCTGTCCTATTGATTTTCTATATGGAAACCATAGCTCAAGCTACGTCAACTCACCTTGCTTAAGTAACAGACCTTTAAATCTATTTCGCCAGCGCGGCTGCCCCCGTATCCACTCCTACAGCCTCGCGATACTGCAGTTCAAGAGCTTGCAGCTCCTTATCATCAAAATAGAGGCTTTGAGCCTCATCCAATAAGAGCTTAGCTTCATCCAATTGAAGCTGTTCAATGGCCAGCCCCAGCTTCATTAGGGTCAATTGTTTCTGCAAAATTTGCAGGCGCACACTCAAGTGCATATCAGGTAAATTGACCAAGGCTGAATCCATTAAGGCCTGAGCAATGGGCAGACGCCTCTCCTCCAAAGCTCGTTCCAATTTCTGGATATGATACAACTTTAAGTTTTCGATGCCGGCCAGGGCCTGCTCGTGCTCGGGATGATCAGAGAGCAAGGCTTGATAAGCGATGACAAGGTCTTTGCTGACCCCAAGGTCTTCGTCTAACTTGGGCAGAAGAGCGTTAATTTCGCTCATAGAAGATACCGCGAACAATGGCTTTGGGCTGGGTTTTTGCGCTAGCTCCAAAACCACTCCCTCTTCAGGCTGAGGCCTTGCATCTTGCGAGCTACTCTTTGAAAGCCGAAGTGAAGGGAAATACCTTTCAAACAACTCTGCGCTGCGACTTAAATCAAGCCCTAGATGACGTTCGATCTGGACCTGTACATTGATCCAATGAGACAGCACGATGGCCTGCGCTTTGGTATCACTGTAAATGTAGGCACTCGAAGCTAAGATTATGGCAAATAATAAGAGCCCTCGCGAGGAGCGCTGCGCCTTGGGCGCCTGGGTTTGCTGGGCCACCACTCGGTCTTCTTCTGTCACTGATAGGGTATCAGGCTTCGAGGTCGTCGGTTTTACTTTGGGCGCTGGCCGAGGTTTAGCACGCTGTGTGATCTTAGGTGGAGTCGACGAGAGTTCAGGCACGCTCTCGTGAACAGCTGTTGGAGCTTCATCCGGGCTTAATGCGTCATCAGAGCTAGCTTCTTTGGGAGCCCTGTTCGCCTCCGCCGCGTCAATTTCAAAGCGGTTCAGGCGGTCTAGCGCCTCAGCCAACTCTCGCCCCGACTGGAACCTCTGTTCTGGCTTCTTAGCCATCGCCTTATCGATCAAATCTTGAAATACCATCAGAGCTTGAGGCAACACAGGAATTGGGGCTGATAGGTGTTTAATTCCAACCGCCACCGCCGAATCAGCACTGAAAGGGACATGACCAAGCAACAGCCAAAAAAACACCACCCCTAAACTGTAAATATCTGAGCGACCGTCAACAGCCTTTCCTCTCGCCTGCTCGGGGCTCATGTAATGAGGCGTGCCAATAGTAGAACCCACCTGGGTCATACCTGAACTCACGTCACTTAACTTGGCGATGCCGAAATCCATTAGGACAGCTCGACCACCCTCGTCGTGCAACATGATATTTTCAGGTTTCACATCGCGGTGGACACAGCCTTTACGATTGGCGAAATCGAGTGCAAGCGCCACGTCTTTTATGACACCAATAACGTCTCGCAAACTCATCTTGGCGCGCAGCGCCCGCAAATCTCTTCCTGGCACATACTCCATCGACAGGAAGTGATGGCCATTACTCACCCCCACGTCATATACAGTAACAATATTGGGGTGAACCAGCCGGCTGACAATTTTAGCCTCGCGAATAAAACGCTCTCCAAAACTGGGGTCTTCTGACAGCGCCGGCGACATCACTTTAAGCGCCACCTCGCGCTCAAAACTTTCTTGAATGGCAAGATAAACGGTAGCCATGCCGCCTTTACCCAGCTCCCGAACAATTTTGTAAGCGCGAATATCCATAGAAATGGCCGTGTCCACGGCAAAAAAGGCTAAAGCCCGCAGGCTGAAAAATAACTAGTGTAATGAACCCCGCGCGAGGGATAAACCTTTAATAGAAGAATAAACTTTTCTAGAGGGAGTATTAGCGCTGTTTACGGCGGCGACCGCTGTACCACATGCTCACTCCCGAAATGGCCAGCATGATTAAAAATAGGGCTGCAATGTCCATCAACCAAGGGCCCAAGGCCAACAAGCGACCGCTATGAATGTCCAGCAGGACGCGCTCCCAAGAAATACTGTCGCCCATATAATTTTGTACCAAAGTACCTTGGTATTCCTGAGGCAGCTTGACGGGCTTAGATCTATCCATGGAAACTTCAGCACTCACAGATAGCCAGCTGAGCTGATCAATATTGATTTTATAGCGCTGATTCTTGCTCGACAGACACAAGGCCTCGCCGCACAGGCCCAAACTTTCAACCGGAGCAGGCAAGCCGTAAGCCGAACCAATACGCTCCACGACTTCCCCCAGCTCGCTGAGCAATACCAACTCATCGCCACAGGCCACCACAATCATATTATCGTGCGAAACAGCGCCCTTTAAAGTGCCACGACAATAGGCCGACTCTTCCATATCGAGATAAAAGTAATCACTCCCCAAGGACGTAATGTAACGATTGCCAACCGCATATGAAATGGGCGTTGGCGCTTCAATTCCATAAGCCTTGAGTAGCCAAAACGAACGAACAGGCTCGTGAAGCCCTGGGATACTCGAAACGTGGTTTAACATTAAGCCCGTGACCGATAGCACAATCACGAGCAGTGCAGTAAGTAAACCAATACGCCGATGCCACCGCCACAATACTAATCGCAGCCGGCTTCTCTTTGGTTTGGGGCGTGAGTTTCGCTTATCGTTCAAACCGAGACCTTGATGATCCCACTTGAGTGAATGGCGTATTGTGATGAAACATGAGCGCCAGAGTAGCCACTCTTTTAATAGCTCGCACCGACAGAGTGGCGCCGGTAATGCCGTCTATGCTGCCATCTAGAGCATATTTTTTAGGGGTTTTGATTAAGCCGAGCTGCTTGAACTGATCCGTGAAAAAGGGGTAACGCACTTCGCCACCACGACTCTCTCGGTACTCTAGAATGGAAATCTTAGCGATGCGGTTATTTTCGATGACCACACCAACGGTGATTGGCAGTTCTTTACCAATTTCCTCAAACACCCAAGCCGTTTTGGAACCTTGCCCCCAGTACCGCTGACGAAGGCCGGCGTAGGAGTGACCCAGAATTTTTCCAGCGCGATCACGCAATGCGCGATTCAACCACAAAGTCTGCAGCACCTTTGTAGGCTCTGAAAATGCTTGAGCACTAAAAACATTAGGCGCGAGAAAAACGCCTTTCTGCGCTTGCAGTGACCCGGAGAACAGCAGTACTGCAAGAATAACAAAACACTTCATAAATAAACCAGAAGGAGCCATCAGGCTCCTTCATTTTTGTCAGATTAAAAAGACCAACCTAAACCTAAGTTAAAGCTGTCATTGTCAGCACCGTCTTTATCAACGTTATTTGAGTAATCAGCCTTCACAACCACTCGTGGGTTCAACCAATAATTCAGACCGTAGTCCCAGGTTTTACTGTCATCGCTGATTATACCTGCGGTGTTGTTATACTCACTGTAACGAATAAACAAACCGAGATCATCTGTCACTTTATAGGAAGGCTCTACATACCACCCTGTTTGCTCATCGGTGCCATTGAGAGCGAAGTTTTCACCTTCAATATCCCACTCCGCCCATAATGCACGCACAGACAGGGGTCCTCTATTATAGACGGCATGAGCTTCCAGTAATACGCCGTCGGTGTCATCAATTGCCAACCCTTGCGTTATATCACTTTGATAATGAACGCTGGCCGCCAATTCTAAGCCCTGAATACCTGTGTATTTCAAGCGGGCAGTGTAGGCGAGATCTTCGGCTGAAGCCTTAGCTGATTTCTGCCGACCACCGCGAATCTTACCACCATCGTCGGCCGCTAAGCCGCTGTGCATAGCGGCGTTGTAGCTCAGGCCTGGGGCAATTTCGCCTTGAAACATCACTCCCGTTTCCCACCAAGTGGCCGGTATAATATTTTTCTCTATTTTGTTGCGCTCAGTACCGTAAAACGTCTCAGGCTCGTGTGTTTCATTGATCAAGCCAATTGGAATCAAAAACTGACCGGCAACTAAAGATTGGTTTTTAGTATAATCCCACTCAATGTAAGCCTGCTCCAACTCCACTTCCCCTGGCTTTCCCTCACCAGCCAAAGAATGCTCTAACTCAAATTCCGAGAAGAATCGCAAATCATCTGAAAACTGATGACCAAAATACAGCACAAAACGGTGCGCATCTATTTTGTCCGTGCCGTCTTCGAAATGATTGAAGTGATGTTCTCCATAACCCCCCAGCTGTGTCTTCTCTGCCCAGCTAGCACTGCCTATCGAGCCTATACCCTGAGCGCCTTGCTCGATAATTTCGGCTGTTGCCTCTACTTTAATATCAGTTTCAGCCAGCAATTCAGTGGTGACCACTATTTTCTTGTCAGTTTGTTTCAACTGCGATTTTAGCGCTGTAATTTCCGCTTGCTGCTGCTGAACCAATTCCCACATTGCTTCTATACTAGGGGTCTCGGCTACCGCAAAGGGGGCTGATACAAGGGCGGCAATGGCTAAAGTTAAGCTTGAACGGGTGAACATGGGTGGAAACTCCAAAGGATATAAATTCGATGGAGCGCACTATAATAGAAATGATAATGATTATCAAACTGATTATCATCTAAGGCTGAGCCACAAAAAACCCGGCCGGAGCCGGGTTTTTATACTCGCTAAATGCTCTTGAGCACCTAGGCTTCTCCAGACGCCGAGTCTGCGGCTTCAGAGGCCTCGTCAATCAAGGCTTTCAACTCACCCTTTTCATGCATTTCTGTCACGATGTCGCAACCACCAACCAATTCTCCGCTTACCCACAGTTGTGGGAACGTAGGCCAATTGGCGTATTGAGGCAGTGTAGAGCGAATTTCTGGATTGCTCAGAATATCAACATACGCAAAGCGTTGGCCGCAAGCCATAAGCGCTTGCGAGGTTCTCATTGAGAAACCGCACTGTGGAGCATTGGGTGAACCCTTCATATATAGGATCACGGTATTTTCTTCAATTTGTTGCTTGATGGTATCGAGGACTTCCATAACGCTTGTATCACCTTGAGAATTTGCTTGCCGGCATTTTAACCTAGCCGCCCGCTAAGAGCCAGTAAACACAGGGCAGCCTAGGGAAAAGGGTCGCATTGCCAAGCGCGCTCTTTGCTTATAAGATGTGGCCTCTTTCAGGCAGCTTTAGCTGCCTGTTTTTGTTTGCAGCAATAATTAATTTAGCAAGAGAATCACCATGACCAGTTTAATGAACACCTACGGCCAGAGAACGCTCACTCTAACGCGGGGCGCGGGCACGCGAGTGTGGGATGATGCTGGCAATGAATACCTCGATGCTATTTCTGGTATTGCCGTGTGCGGCTTAGGCCATGCCCACCCTGCTGTAAGCAAAGCGATATCCGAGCAAGCTGCCACGCTGATGCATGTCTCCAACCTGTACAATATTCCACAACAGCAAGCCTTGGCCGATACTTTAGTAGAACTTTCGGGCATGTCTCAGGTGTTTTTTTCCAACTCGGGGGCAGAAGCCAACGAAGCCGCTCTAAAAATCGCTCGTAAATATGGCAACGACAAAGGTATTGACCGCCCTATAACACTGGTCATGGAAAACAGTTTTCACGGTCGAACGCTCGCCACCCTCAGTGCCACCGGCAACCCTAAAGTTCAAGCCGGCTTTGCCCCTCTAGTAGACGGTTTTGTTCACATTCCCTATAACGATGTTGATGCCGTGCGCCGTGCCCTTAACGAATTCAGCAATGTAGTCGCCATTTTTCTTGAGCCGGTGCAGGGTGAAGGTGGCATTCAGGTTCCTGACAGTCAGTATCTAAATCAATTGCGCGACATTTGTGACAAGCATGAATTATTGCTGATGCTAGACGAGATACAGACAGGAATTGGACGTACGGGAAAGTTCTTTGCTTACCAGCACAACGGCATTATTCCCGATGTGCTTACCACCGCCAAAGGGCTTGGTAACGGCATGCCCATCGGCGCTTGTTTAGTGCAGGGCGCGGCTGTGAATGTATTGCAAGCGGGCAACCATGGCTCTACCTTTGGAGGCAACCCACTCTCATGCAGTGCCGCCATCGCAGTGCTGAATGAATTACAAGCGGGCGATTATCTACAACGTGCGAGCAACTTAGGCAAACAATTAGTTGACGGCTTTAGCCAGCGTTTAAAAACCTGCAAAAAGGTGCGGGATATTCGCGGTATGGGCTTGCTTGTGGGGATTGAGCTCGATCGCGAGTGCAGTGAAATTGTTGCACTTGCCCGAAGCAAAGGCCTGCTCATCAACGTCACGGCAGGGAATATTGTCCGCCTATTGCCTCCGCTCGTTTTGAGCGACGCAGAGGCGGAAGAACTCATCGATATTATTAGCGTTTTAATTGAAAATCTCTAAACGGGAACGGCTGCTATGAGCACAAGACACTTTCTTACTCTGCTTGATTTATCAAAAAAAGAACTCGCAGACTTAATTGATCGCGCAGTTGAGCTGAAAGCCTTACATCAACAAGAATCAGACAGTTCACCGTTCCCAAATAAAGTTCTGGGCATGGTGTTTGAGAAATCCTCAACCCGCACCCGCATTTCCTTTGAAGCGGGCATGACACACCTAGGTGGCAGTGCAATATTTTTGTCCTCGCGAGACACCCAACTGGGCCGAGGCGAACCCATCGAAGACTCAGCTAGAGTCATGTCGCGCATGGTCGACTTAATTATGGTGCGCACTTTTGAGCATGAAAAAATTCAGCGTTTTGCAGAATATTCGAAAGTACCGGTGATCAATGCCTTAACCGACGACTACCACCCCTGCCAACTACTGGCCGACATGCAAACATTTGTTGAGCATCGCGGCAGCATAGAAGGCAAAACTGTCACTTGGGTTGGCGATGGCAATAACATGTGTAACTCTTACATCAACGCCGCCCGTCAGTTTAACTTTGAGTTGAAAATTGCCTGCCCCGAGGGCTTCGACCCAATGAGCAGCCTTCTGGCAGACAACAAAGATCGCGTCCAATTGATGCGAGACCCAATTGCTGCGACTCGAGATTCTGATCTGGTAATAACTGACACCTGGGCTTCCATGGGGCAAGAAGATGAAAAACGAGCCAGAGAGGAAGCTTTTGCAGGTTTTCAGGTTAATCACGAACTTATGACCTACGCGCACAATGATGCATTATTCATGCACTGCTTACCGGCCTACCGCGACCTGGAAGTGAGTGCTAAATTATTGGATGATGAGGATTCCGTAGTCTGGGACGAAGCCGAGAACAGGCTGCACGCACAAAAAGCTCTAATGGAATTTCTATTAGAAAGTTAAATTTTAAACGACACCTCTATCAAAGAAGCACTAATGAGCCATGCGATGAGCGCGCCAATACACATTGACAATATTACCTGTGCCTACGACTCGCACACAGTTGTGGAATCTTTGTCTTTCACAATGAACAGTGGCGACATCTGTTGCTTGTTAGGGCCTTCTGGTTGCGGAAAGACTACAGTACTGCGAGCTATTGCAGGCTTTCAGCCTCTATTAGCGGGCAACATTACCATTCAAGGTAAATCGCTTTCAGCCCTAAATCACACTGTACCCCCAGAAAAAAGACGAGTGGGTATGGTGTTCCAAGATTACGCCCTATTTCCTCATCTATCGGTTTGCGACAACATCACATTTGGCCTCCGCAATAAAACCGCCCAGGAAAAAGAACGAGTGTGTAATGAAATGCTGTCTCTGGTGAAACTGAAAGACTTAGGGCACCGTTTTCCCCATGAATTATCTGGCGGCCAACAACAGCGGGTGGCACTGGCTCGCTCGCTGGCACCCGAGCCCGATCTACTACTGCTTGATGAACCATTCTCCAGTCTAGATGTAGACCTGCGACGCAGTTTAGCACTGGAAGTAAGGGAGATTTTGAAATCAAGAAACATCAGCGCCATTATCGTGACTCACGACCAAGAAGAAGCGTTTGCCATCGCCGATCGCATAGGCGTTATTAACTTTGGCCATATTCAGCAGTGGGACACGCCGTTTAACCTCTATCACGAACCGGCTACCCGCTTTGTCGCCGACTTTATTGGTCAGGGAGTATTTCTACCCGGACAGGCAATTTCGCAAAATTCAGTTGCTACTGAACTTGGAGAAATCAGCGGAAATCGATGCTATGACTGGCTGCCAAAAACCCCTGTTGATGTACTTTTAAGGCCCGATGATGTTATTCACGATAACAGTAGTCAAAGTCATGCAGAAGTTGTGAATAAGATTTTTGCGGGCACCTCAACCCTTTATACTCTGCGCTTGCCAACCGGCAGCTTAATTGAGTCAGCATTTCCCAGCCACCACGACTACAACATTGGCGACCGTGTGGGCATTCGTATTGAAGCAGACCATCTGATTGCCTTCTTACAAGGGCAAGCCTCTTCTTCAAATGCTATTACGGCTTAGGCGACAGTAAGATAATTCCCCAAACCAGCAACACGAGCATCATGGCGATAAATACCGCCGACGAGCCCATGTCTTTTGCTTGACCACTAAGCGGGTGGCGCTCTAGCCCCACTCGATCCACCACAGCTTCAATAGAAGAGTTGATCAACTCAACAATCAACACCAAAAACAAGCTGCTCACCAATATGGCGCGCTCGACAGCACTCACTTCAAACCAAAAAGCGGCCGGCAATAATACACACAAGGCCGACAATTCATGGCGAAAGGCAGCCTCCTGCTGAAAAGCGGTCTTCAAGCCCGAAAATGAGTAATTTAGGGCATTCCAAAAATGCGTAATTCCCTTACTTTTATACGATTTTGACACAGGTTTTTTCCTATTAATGAGCTATATGAAGCTATTCGCGACACTAAATATGGTATGCGCGCCGCATGCGGAGCGGCATATGATGTGCTTTATTCAATGAGAGCTATATAAGCCCCCCTAGACAGAAGAAAAAATTATAACGCAAGAAATTGAGGGTTTATACACGCTCTATTCAATCTCCCGCAGAGAGCATATGCACTTCCTGATTAGTAGCTACTGACATTCACGGTTACACACATTTTATCCACAGCTAACCCCCAGCTTTATAACCTTGCAAAACCGATCAAACCGCATTATCTTGTACCTCGACTTCAGAAAACCCCCACATATAGGGGTTTGGCTTGAGCAAAGCAAGTTAACATCAAGTTGAAACAAGAGCGTGTAAGCGCCTGAATTTGAAGGAAAAGCCCACAAGTTCAAGCTGCAATCAAATGCACTGTAGGCCCCCTGGTCAAGCAGCACATTTGTTGAAAATATGAGCACCACATAAAACTAATAACAAAAAATGAATAGCGGGTGAAATTGGGGTGAACACAATCAATCGACAGATGATTTTCCGTATCCAATCTAAGCCCTTTCGCCATATTCGGCCGATAGAAAGCAATATAATTGAAATACTGTAGCTAAGCTGAGTCGCGCCAATAATTGGGGTGATTGCGAGGCTATTTTACAAAACCCTTTATTAAAAATGAAAGACAGTACGCGGAGACGTCAATGCAACAAACCACCAGCGAAGTGAGCCCAGGCACAAGCGCAACATCCAGCGCCAGTGAAACTCAGGCCGCCACAGCAACACAAGGTTCAGCCACTACGGTTGCAGCCACAGCACCCGGTCAACTTCGCGTGATCAAAAGAAATGGCACTGTTGTGCCCTATGATGTCAGCAAAATTGCTGTTGCCGTAACCAAGGCCTTCCTTGCCGTTGAAGGCGGCACTGCTGCTGCATCTAGCCGCATTCACGAAACGGTTGATGGCTTAACCGCGCAAATCACCGCTACGTTTAACCGCCGTATGCCCTCTGGCGGCACTGTACACATTGAAGAAATTCAAGATCAAGTCGAGCTCACCATGATGCGTTCGGGCGAACACAAAGTAGCCCGAGACTACGTTCTGTATCGCGAAGAGCGCTCTCGCTTACGCGCCAAACATGCAGTGCAAGAAACCGACCTAGAATACGCCCCCATCAATGTTTTACTCGACGATGGCAGCACCCAAGCACTGGACATGAACCGCTTATGCACTGTGGTGAATGAAGCTTGTGAAGGCTTGAAAGACGTTGAACCAAAAGCCATTCTTGACGAAGCCATGCGCAACCTTTATGACGGTGTGAGCATCAATGATGTGAATACTTCACTGGTTATTACCGCCCGCACTCTGGTAGAAAAAGAACCTAATTACACCTACGCCACTGCACGCCTACTGCTAGACAAATTGCGCGCCGAATCACTCAACTTTTTAAACGTTGCCACCGCCGCCACGCATCACGAAATGGCCGAGTATTACGCTGTCGCTCTGCCAGCTTATGTTAAAAAAGGTGTTGAGCTAGAATTGTTAGCCCCAAACCTTCTCGATTACGACATTGAGAAACTAAGCGCCGCACTGGACCACACTCGCGACGAGCAATTCACTTACCTTTCGCTACAAACGCTCTACGACCGCTACTTTATCCACAGCAACGATACTCGCATTGAATTACCACAAATTTTCTTTATGCGCGTTGCTATGGGTTTGGCCTATGAAGAAGAAAACAGAGAGGAGCGTGCCATTGAGTTCTACCGCCTACTCTCTTCTTTTGATTACATGTGTTCAACACCCACACTGTTTAATGCGGGCACCTTGCGCCCACAGTTGTCATCTTGTTACTTAACCACCATTCCCGATGACCTTCACGGTATTTATGGCGCCATTCAAGACAACGCTATGCTGTCAAAATTTGCCGGAGGCCTAGGCAATGACTGGACTCCTGTACGCAGCTTAGGTGCCTATATTAAAGGCACAAATGGTCGTTCTCAGGGTGTCGTGCCCTTCCTTAAAGTGGCCAACGATACCGCTGTTGCCGTTAACCAAGGTGGCAAGCGCAAAGGCGCTGTGTGTGCTTATCTTGAAACATGGCACATGGACATTGAAGAATTTTTGGAGCTGCGTAAGAACACGGGCGATGATCGCCGTCGCACCCACGATATGAACACCGCCAACTGGGTACCCGATTTGTTTATGAAGCGGGTTTTCGAAGAAAAAGATTGGACTCTGTTTTCGCCCAACGATGCACCCGACTTACACGACCTGTTTGGCAGTGCCTTCGAAGCGCGCTACGAAGAATACGAGCGCATGGCCGCAGCCGGCGAAATGAAAGTGTTTAAAACCGTTAAAGCACTCGACCTATGGCGTAAAATGCTGGGCATGTTATTTGAAACAGGCCACCCCTGGATCACGTTTAAAGACAGCTGTAACTTGCGTAGCCCACAACAACATTGCGGCGTAGTGCACTCATCTAACTTGTGCACTGAAATTACGCTCAACACTTCTGCCAATGATGAAATTGCGGTGTGCAACCTAGGCTCAGTTAACTTGGCTCAGCACATTGAAAACGGTCAGTTAAATCATGAAAAATTAGCCGCAACAATTAAAACGGCCGTCCGCATGCTCGATAACGTTATCGACATCAACTACTACTCGGTTGAATCGGCTCGCCGCTCTAACATGCGTCATCGCCCCGTAGGTTTAGGTGTGATGGGCTTCCAAGATGCTCTTTATAAGCAGCGCTTGGCTTATGGCTCTAACGGCGCGGTGGAATTTGCCGATCGCTCAATGGAAGCTATTAGCTATCATGCCATCAGCGCATCTAGCGAACTGGCACGGGAACGAGGTCGCTATTCATCATTTGATGGTTCACTGTGGAGCCAGGGTGTTTTACCCATCGACTCCATTGAAAACTTAGTTCGCAATCGCGGCGAACAGTTCATCAAAATGGATCGCAGCCAAACCCTAGACTGGGATACTTTGCGCGAGACAGTTAAAACACAGGGAATGCGTAACTCCAATGTAATGGCTATTGCCCCTACCGCAACCATCGCCAACATTACTGGTGTGAGCCAGTCGATTGAGCCTACGTATCAGAATCTTTACGTGAAATCGAACCTATCTGGAGAGTTCACCGTGGTCAACCCCTACTTGGTTCACGATCTGAAAGATCGAGGCCTGTGGGATTCAGTGATGGCCAATGACCTGAAATACTACGAAGGGTCAGCGCAAAAAATTGATCGTATCCCTGAAGACCTCAAAGAAATATACGCCACCGCATTTGAAGTTGAACCTCGCTGGATTGTTGAAGCTGCCAGCCGTCGTCAAAAGTGGATCGATCAGGCACAGAGTCTAAACCTCTACATAGCAGGCGCCAATGGTAAGAAGCTGGACATTACTTACCGCATGGCTTGGTACAGCGGTTTGAAAACCACCTATTACCTGCGAGCCCTTGCAGCGACGTCAACAGAAAAATCGACCATCGATACTAATGCGCTCAATGCGGTATCGTCTTCGATAGAAGCCAGCCAGCCAGTTACGGCCGCGCCGGTGCCGAAGGCCTGTGCTCTGGATGAACCAGATTGCGATGCCTGCCAGTAAGTAAGCCAAGACCGTTAGAGAGAGAGTAAGAGCCTTGCCGGGGGGAATTTGCCCCCCGGTAAAGGGCCGAGCTACACACTGAACATTAAAAGATAGATAAAAGGACCCTCATAGTATGTTGAGCTGGGATGATTACACCGAACAAGCCTCCCCCGAACCGCAGCCGGTACCTGCCGCACCTGAGTCTATTGCTCAGGCTGAGCAGGCTCCGGTAGCGGCCCAAGCGGCCGCCCCACAGACTGCAGCGCCAGAAAAGCCTGCAGCTGCTCCCGCCACTACTGGCACCCCAATTGCTCGAGCTCAAGCCGCCGTGGCCGCGATTAACCCTGCTGCGGGCCTCGAAGAACTTGAATTAGGCGCTACCCGCATTCAAGTTGATGACAAGGCGATGATCAACTGCCGCGCCGACCTGAACCAATTGGTGCCTTTCAAATACGATTGGGCCTGGCAGAAATATCTTGATGGTTGTGCCAACCACTGGATGCCTCAAGAAGTGAACATGACCGCCGACGTCGCCTTGTGGAAATCGAACGAAGGTTTAACAGAAGACGAACGACGCATTGTAATGCGCAGCTTAGGATATTTTTCAACAGCTGACAGTCTTGTAGCGAACAATTTGGTGCTCGCGCTCTATCGCCTTATTACTAACCCCGAATGCCGTCAGTACATTTTACGACAGGCGTTTGAAGAGGCCATTCACACCCACGCTTACCAATACTGTATTGAGTCTCTCAGTATGGACGAAGGCGAAGTGTTCAACATGTACCGTGAGCTGCCATCTATAGCCAGCAAAGCCACATGGAGCCTCAATCACACCCACGCCTTGAGTGATCCTACATTCAACACTGGCACCCCTGAAACTGACCAGGAATTGCTGCGCAACTTAATCGCGTTTTATGTGGTTACAGAAGGCATCTTCTTTTACTGTGGCTTCACTCAGATCTTATCAATGGGCCGCCGAAATAAAATGACCGGTGTAGCCGAACAGTTCCAATATATTTTGCGCGATGAATCAATGCACCTCAATTTTGGCATCGACATCATCAACCAGATTAAACTTGAGAACCCACATTTATGGACGGTTGAGTTTCAAGAGGAAGTGACCCAGATGATTCTAGAGGGCACAGAACTTGAAATTCACTATGCGCGCGACTCTATGCCACGTGGTGTATTGGGTATGAACGCGGCAATGATGGAAGAGTACCTTCACTTTATTGCCAACCGCCGCTTAGCTCAAATTGGTTTGCCTGAGCAGTTTGAAGGGGCGCAAAACCCCTTCCCATGGATGAGTGAAATCATGGATCTGCGCAAAGAGAAAAACTTCTTTGAAACTCGGGTGATTGAGTATCAAACTGGCGGCGCCCTAAACTGGGACTAAATAACAATAACCATGGCAGGTACTTGTGAACGCTTCACTTAAAGCTTTTTCGTCACCAGAATTACAGCGAAACACGGGTACTCGTCGTCGGCAAGCGGCGCGGATAATCAAGCATCTACGCCAAGAGCTAGCCCACGAACACCCTTTGCTCACCATGCCCACAGGCTGGATGATCGACAACTTGGTGAGCAATTGCCCTCAGGCATTACTCAGCCACGACGATTGGCCTTCTGTGGTTATGGCGCTAATGTCTCACATCGCCTCAGAAACCTCATCAGAAACCCCCTCTCCCGCCGGTTTTTCCCAGCTAGATGGCCAAACCCCACTGTTCCCCAATCACGAATTATTTGACGACTATGACGCCCACCGTTTTAGTATGGCACTTCATGAATACATGAAAACACTGACTTAAGGGTCAGACCGACTTTTTTGGTCTATAATTCGTTAACGTTCTTATTTGCGGTAACGAGTGGGCAATGGCAAAAGTTTTAATCGTCGACGACATTGAAGATAACATCAAACTACTCTGGTACAACCTAGAGGACGACGAGCACGAAATTGAGTCGGCAAGCGATGGCTATCAGTGCCTAGAAAAAGCGCTGAGCTTTATGCCTGACATTATTCTACTCGACTTAATGATGCCTGGCCTGAGTGGCCTGGAGACTCTTAAACTGCTCAAGACCAATGAAAAGCTGGATGCTATTCCCGTTATTATGATTTCCGCCAACGATGGCGACGAGTCAATTATTCACGCGCTGGATTTGGGCGCTCAAGATTACGTTACCAAGCCCTTTATCTACCCTGTATTGGCCGCGCGATTGCGCTCTGCCGTTCGCTTGAAAGAGAGCCAAGAAAAATTAGCTGAAGCCAACAAGACTCTTGAACTGCTAGCCTCACAAGACCCCCTAACTGACACATACAACCATCGCCATTTCTTCAACCTAGCCGGCGCGGAATTCGCCAAAACTAAGCGCTATGAGCGCCCAATTAGCACCATTATGATTGATGCCGACCACTTCAAATCTATCAATGATAAATACGGCCATGCCGTGGGTGATCAAGCGTTGATCTCCATGGCATCGATCTGCCAAGACTTGATTAGAACCTCAGATTTCATAGGCCGCTTGGGCGGAGAGGAATTTGCGGTTTGCTGCCCAGACACTGCGGTTGAAGGTGCTTGTAAACTCGCTGAACGTATTCGGGAAGCCATTGAATGCTCCGTGACAGAACACGAAGATGTACGCTTGCAGTTTACCGTGAGCATTGGTGTCGCAACACTCACCCCCGAAGACCTCACATTCAATACGATACTCGATCGGGCCGATAGTTTGCTATACGAAGCAAAACAAGGCGGCCGCAATCAAGTTATATGCCACGAACGGAAGTCTGCTCTGACTTAATATTCGTAAAAACCTCTACCTGATTTCTTGCCCAGCCAACCCGCCGCTACATACTTCCTTAACAGCGGTGCGGGGCGATACTTATCTTCACCCAACTCTTTATGCAACACCTCCATAATCGCAAGACAGGTGTCCAAGCCAATGAAATCAGCCAAAGCAAATGGCCCCATCGGGTGATTCAGGCCTAAATTCACCGCTTTATCGATATCCTCAATTGTTGACACGCCCTCCTCTAGGGTAAAGCAGGCCTCATTCAAGAACGGCAGCAGCAAACGATTCACAACAAAGCCCGCTTTGTCTTCACAGCTTACCACCTCTTTACCCGCCAACTCAGCCAAAGACTTAGTAGCGGTATAGGTTTCTTCACTGGTCGCTAAACCGCGAATTACTTCCACCAATTTCATGGCGGGCACCGGATTAAAGAAATGCATGCCAATAAACCGATCCGGCCTGGAAGTCGCGGCAGCCATTAACGTAATACTAATTGAGCTGGTATTTGAGGCAAGAATTGCTTCGGGCTTACAGACCGCATCTAACTGCTGAAAGAGCTTTTGTTTCAATTCAAAATTTTCGCTCGCGGCTTCAATGGCCATGTCCACATCAGCGAAATCGGCAATGGCCGCTACAGGTACAATGCGTTCGAGCAGAGACTCGCAGTCTTCGGCACTTAAACGGCCGCGCTGAACTTGTTTTTCTAATCGCCCCGCAATCGCGACCTTGCCACGCTCAGACGTTGCTAGATCCATATCGGCCAATTTCACTTGAAGCCCAGAGGCCGCAATTACCTGTGCAATACCTCCCCCCATTTGCCCAGCACCCAGCACACCTACTACCGCAATATCACCCATGTTTCTCTCCTGATCGTATTAGGGCGCCAAGTTTACCCTAAAGTAGCTATTATCCACTATACTGGCGCGCAGGCAGGGGCTTGCATATCCGCTCTGTGCCGCTACAATCCCGCTACTTTTTACATGAGACACTACAGGCCATTATGAATATTCGCGAACTCTTAACTGAATCTGTTCAACAAGCCATGCTCGACGCCGGCATCAATGCCGAGTGTCCGGCTGTTGTTGCGCCCAGCAAAAAAGCAGGATTCGGCGACTACCAAGCGAACGGTGCCATGGGCGCCGCCAAGGTGATGAAGTCAAAGCCCCGCGATTTGGCCCAATTGATTGTCGACAATTTGAAACTCGACGGCATTGCCGAAAAAATCGAAATAGCAGGTCCAGGGTTTATTAACATCCACCTCAAGGACAGCTGGCTAGCACAACAAGTGGACAACACGCTTGCCCATAAACAGCTCGGCATTGAAAAATCGACTCAGCCACAAACTGTAGTAATAGACTACTCAGCACCTAACTTAGCGAAAGAAATGCATGTGGGACATCTGCGTTCCACCATCATTGGTGACGCCCTTGTTCGTCTCCTGGAATTTCAAGGGCACACCGTGATTCGGCAAAATCACGTGGGCGACTGGGGCACTCAATTTGGCATGCTCATCGCTGAGCTAGAGGAACAACTGCAAAACAGCCCAGAGGCTAGCTTAGCGCTCAAAGATTTAGAAGTATTTTACCAGCAGTCGAAAAAGCACTTTGACCAAGATGAAGCCTTCGCCACGAAAGCCCGAGAGTATGTGGTGAAGCTGCAAGGTGGCGACCCTGAAATTCTGAAGTTGTGGGAACAATTCCGCGATGTTTCACTGAAGCACAGCGAAGAAATTTATCATGATTTAAACGTCACCTTAGGCCGTGATCATGTTCAGGGCGAAAGTGCTTACAACAGTGACTTAGCAGTTTTATTAAAAGAACTGCAAGATCAGGGTTTGGCGGTAGAAAGCCTAGGAGCTCAAGTAGTTTTTCTGGAAGAACTGGCCGATAAGGAAGGCAATCCCTCGCCTGTGATCGTGCAAAAACAAGGGGGTGGATTTCTTTATTCCACCAGCGACTTGGCGGCCATTCGCCACAGAGTAAACACTCTGCACGCAGACCGGATTATGTATTTCATCGACGCTCGCCAGTCTTTGCATTTACAACAAGTCTATACCATCGCCCGTAAAGCGGGGTTCGCAGGAGACGACGTCAGCCTAGAGCATCACGCTTTTGGTACCATGATGGGAGAAAATGGCAAGCCTTTTGCGACACGTTCTGGCGGCACGGTAAAGTTGGCCGACTTGCTAGTTGAAGCGAAAGAAAGGGCAACCGCAACGGTGGCGGAAAAAAACCCTCACCTGTCAGCCGATGAAGCCGCGGCCATTGGTGAGACCGTGGGTATTGGTGCGGTGAAGTATGCTGATTTAAGTAAAACGCGTACCAACGATTATATTTTCAGCTGGGACTCCATGCTCAGTTTTGAGGGCAATACTGCGCCCTATTTACAGTATGCCTATGCACGTATTCAAAGTATTTTTTCGAAAGCTGGGGTTGAAGGTAGCTCACTCTCAGGGAGTACACTTCTAGGTACATCGCAGGAAAGAGCTCTCAGCGTGAAGCTTCTGCAACTCGATGAAGTACTCGAGCAGGTAGCCCGTGAGGCTTACCCTCACATCCTGTGTACCTATCTCTATGATTTGGCCAGCCTTTATATGAGCTACTATGAGGCCTGCCCTATTCTTAAAGAAGGTGTGGAAGCCGACACCCGAGCCAGCCGCCTACGTTTATGCCAATCGGTTGCAAGCACATTACGCACAGGTTTGGATTTGCTGGGTATTGATGTTTTAGAACGAATGTAGGGCTTGAACTTACCAGACACCGGACCGGAGTTTAACCCCGGTTCGGTCGGGATTGCGAAGCTCCGCTCACCCCCGCCCGTGTTGCAAATAAATCTCATTTACAATAAAATCCTAAGCTCAATATTAATACTGTAAACCTGCCCTTAATCAAAGAAAATTGTCGCGCCCCCACTATGATGATCGAGGATTGAGAGCGAGATCTGTCTGCACCCCAACCAACAAACAGACAAAACAACCAGAGACCACCCTAATGCCACAAACACTTAAACTGAGTATCGCGCTCCTAAGCCTAATTTTTGCCGGCACTCTTCAGGCGCAAGCGCCTACAAGCAAACAGGCAGTACTTGAGCACTATACCGATATCGCTCACGCCGTATTCACTGACTCACATACTCAGGCTGAAGAGCTCAAAAACTCTATAGTAGCACTCCTCAATAAGCCCACAGAAAACACTCTAAACAAGGCTCGCGACGCTTGGAAAGTTGCTCGCATACCCTACCAGCAAAGCGAAGTATTCCGCTTCAGTCACGTGGTGGTTGATGATATGGAAGCTCAGATTAACGCTTGGCCCCTCGACGAAGGTTTAATTGATTACGTTAACGAGGACTATGAAGGCGAACTCGGCAACTTCGGAGCTGATGCTAATATTATTGCGAATCCCGCACTCGATTTTGGCGGCACTTTAATTGACACACTCAAGATAACACCGGAAATACTCGCGGACTTAAATGAACTTGGCGGATCTGAAGCGAATGTTGCCACGGGTTACCATGCCATCGAATTTCTACTTTGGGGGCAGGACCTGAATGGCACAGGCGCGGGCGCTGGAGAGCGACCTGCTACTGACTATGCTCTGGGTGAACAATGCACACATGGTAATTGCGAACGCCGCCGTAACTATCTTCTTGCAGCCACCGAGCTACTAATTCAAAACCTCTCCACATTGGAAAATGAATGGGCACCAGATCAGGCAGGCAACTATCGTGAGCAGTTCCTGGCAAGCGGTGAGCAAGCCGCATTAACAAAGGTTCTCTTCAGCATGGGAAGTTTAGCTTTGGGCGAACTAGCCGGAGAGCGAATGAAAGTGGCCTTAGAGGCAAACTCCACCGAAGATGAACACGACTGCTTTAGTGACAACACGCACTATTCTCACTATTACAATGCGCTCGGTATCGCCAACATTTATTCTGGCCATTTTCAAGGTACTAACGGTGACTGGCTGCGCGGCCCGTCTTTGGAAAATTTAATTAAAGACATTAGCCCTACACTGGCCAAGTCTCTCACAGATGCCTTCGAACTCACTCAAGCAAAACTGCAAGTGATGGTGCATCGCGCCGATGCCAGCGGACCTTTTGCCTCAAAAACCACGATGAAGTTTGACCAGATGATTGCGGAAGGCAACAGTGAAGGAGTACAGATTATCGGCGACGTTATTGAATCTCTAGTCGCTGAAACACAGCTGATAGAAGCTATGGCAAAAGCATTAGACATCAACCGACTGACTCCCGATCAAGTCAGGCAGCACTGATCTTTGTGTTAAACGGCAAGGTTCGAAAGCTGTGCGCAGCTCTAATTTGGTGCGCTGCGCTCGGCTTAAATAACAGTGTGGTCGCGTCTGAAAATAATAATCGCAACGCTTATTCTCAGCCCGATGGACAATTACCACTGTCCCAGAAACTGGATTTTCATGTAGGTAATAGCTTCTTTCGAAATCCCTGGATTAGCGCCCCTGCCACTACCGATGCCCGAGACGGTCTCGGCCCGCTATACAATACAAACGCCTGCCAAAACTGCCACATTCGTGACGGCCGTGGCCACTTGCCTAAAAGTGCCACTGACAATAGCGTGTCGCTTATATTGCGCTTGAGCTTGCCCGCGAAGAATACCGCTGAAAAGGTTAGGCAATCACAACACGGACCACAAGCAGTACCCGCCTACGGCAAGCAATTACAGGACTTCGCACTTCCAGGTGTTGCCGCAGAAGGGCGTATCACTCTATCTTGGAGCGCTCTTACTGTAAATTTTGACGATGGGGACACAATCGAGTTACGACGCCCAAGTTTCGAAATAAGCGATCTCGGATATGGGCCCTTACCTCGCGATGTTGAAGTGTCTGCGCGAATTGCGCCACCCATGATTGGTCTAGGTCTGCTGGCCGCCATCGACGAAAACACCCTGCGAACATGGAGCGACCCAGAGGACCGGGATGGCGACGGAATTTCCGGGAGAATCAATCAAGTGAAATTAATAGGTCATGAGACGCTAAGCACAGGGCGCTTTGGCTGGAAGGCAGGACAACCCAGCCTGGCACAACAAAACGCCGCCGCATTTCATGGCGACATGGGCTTGAGCTCTCGACTATTCCTTAAGCAAGCTTGCGAACCCATTCAAGAGCAGTGTCTAGCGATGACAACTGGGGGAACGCCAGAGGTGAGCGACAATATCCTTGATGCCATCACGTTCTATACTCATAACTTGGCTGTACCGAGCCCAACGCGAATCACGCTGAAAAACAAAGGCACTTTAAAACAAGGGAGAACGCTCTTTTTAGAAGCGGGTTGCCAACAGTGCCACAAAACCTCAGTATTCACCGGTACATCTAGTATGCCTTGGCTGGAAAAAAGACTTATTCACCCCTACACCGATTTACTTTTACACGATATGGGAGCTGCACTCGCCGACGGGCGAGCTGAATTTTCCGCCACTGGGCAGGAGTGGCGCACCGCGCCGCTTTGGGGTATTGGCCTAAGTAAAGCAGTTGAGCCTCAAGCCACTTTCCTGCATGATGGCCGCGCCCGAACGCTGTTGGAGGCCATTGTATGGCACGGAGGCGAGGCACAATCGGCTCGCGATAAGGTATTGTCCATGAGCCGAGCCGAGCGACAGTCACTCATTTCATTTTTAAACTCTTTGTGAAGGTTTTTGCATGATATTTTCTAAACCTAGAAATCAAGCCTTGCTGCTATTTTTAGCGGCGGCGCTAGCGACGACACTAACCTACCTCTCTAAAGATAAACAAGACCTAGAAAAGCAAGTCGCCAGAGAGATCGCAGAAAATACCATCGTGAATTTTCACCAAAATTTTGCCCTCAGCACCAAAGTATTGAGCGCGAAGAGCCAAGCATTTTGTATAAACCCTAACGAGACCACACTTAAGGCAACGCAGGCACAATGGCGGCTCGCAATGTCAGATTGGCAGGCGGTAAAAATCATCAACTTTGGTCCCATTAAAGTTAACAACCTATCCTGGCGCCTACAATTTTGGCCAGACAAGAAAAATCTTGTGGGTCGAAAAATAAAATCCTTACTCAAGAGCAAGGATGTAATTGATCATGCGAAGCTGGAAGAATCCAGTGTTGTGATACAAGGCCTGTCAGCTCTAGAATACCTATTATTTGATCGCACTGGCGCAAAACTAAGCCACTACCAAACCAATGAGGGCGAAACTAGGCAGTGCGCTCTCTTACAAACGGTAGCCAGCCTTACCCAGCAAACTGCCGAGCATCTATCTAGTTCATGGCAAGCCAAGGACGAATACTTATCCGTCTTTGTAAACACCGCCACAATAACGCCAGAAACAAATATGGCAGACATTGCTACCGGCACTCCTCCGCTTACCCAACTCATTGAAAGTATTTTGGTCAATCTTGAAACTTTAAAAAATGACAAACTTGGCGCTCCGCTAGGTCTAAAGTCCGCGTCAGGGAAAACTAACGCTTTCTTAGCCGAAGCATGGCGCAGTCAACATTCATTAGCGCTGGCGAGCGCCAATCTTAGTTCAGTCCGCCAACTGCTCGTGAATGGAGAGCTCTTAGGCCTCACAGACTTTTTAATCGCCGATGACCACCAAGCTCTAGCGTCACGCCTGCTGATGCAGATAGATGCGATTCAAACTACTTTGAATACGGTTGACAGACCTATGGCTGAAGCAATTAACCACGATGAAAGTAGAGCCGCGCTCAGCAAAGCTCATACTGACTTAGCCGCTCTCATATCCACTTTGAAACGTGACATACCCATCGCAATGAATATCACCCTAGGTTTCAATGACAATGACGGTGATTGAATCTTGGGGCTGATAGTTTGACGGGACAAAAAAACGATAGTACGAGGCGACAGTTTTTAAAGTTCACAACTCTGTCGTCGATGAGCTTTCTGCATCCTCTCACGGGCTATGGACAAACCAATTCCCGAGCCTGGTGCTTTAGCGCGTGTAATGACTCGAGCGGCCAGCATTTTGTTGCTGGCTGGCCAATACACGAGCCCAATCGAGGCTTTAAGGTAGCTGTACCCCTTCGCGCACATGACTCTGTGATTCACCCGACTCATTCACAAGTATTATTTTTTTCCCGGCGTCCCGGTAGTGACATCTACTGTATTGATTATCAGTCCCGTCGCTTAGTACGAACCCTGCATGCAAAGGCAGGACATCATTTTTATGGACACGGCTGCTTTAGCGCCGACGGTAAATACCTCTTTACCAGCGAGAACCCTTATCACCGAAGTAGGACCAAGGGCAGCGATGGTGTTATCGGGATTTACGACAGTGCAGACTATCAGCGAATAGGCGAAATACCTTCGGGCGGAATTGGCCCCCATCAACTTAAAATGATGCCCGACCAGGAGACTTTAGTTGTCGCCAACGGTGGGATTTTTACCCACCCGGCACTGCCGCGTGAAAAGTTAAATCTAGACAGCATGCAATCTTCGCTGTCGTATATTGATACCAAGCGCCAAAATATAATTGACCGCTACTACCCTCAAGACCCACAAATGAGTATTCGCCATCTCGATTGCAGCGGTCAAAATCAGGTTATTATGGGCGTACAATACCAAGGGCCCGCGTTCGAATCTCGCCCCTTGGTACTGAGCCACAGGGGTGAAGATCGACTGCAGGCAATGCTTGCAAGTGAGTCTATCTGGAGATCACAGGCACAATACATTGCCAGTGTGGCCATAGATCAACAGAGTGAAATAGCGCTGACCAGCGCACCTAGAGGCGGAGTGGTAGACTGTTGGGACCTCAAGCGAGGCGAACACAAACAGCAATTTAATATCCGCGACGCTGCGGGTTTGAGTTTTAACCCTAAGCAGAAAAATTTTGTCATCAGTAACGGGCTCGGCCAAATACTACAGTGGAGCACGGGTAATTCACTGCAAGTACTTCAGCAAGACGCGTTTCAATGGGACAATCATTTAAGCAGCGCATTAATCTAAAATTACAAGCTAACACCAACGGAGCATCAACCTTGACCCTGAACCGCCGCCAACTAGTGAAAAGCAGCCTTGCAAGTATCGGTTTAGCTACCCTATCTGCCTGCCGCTTTAATCTTAGTAAAGCTGAACCGACTTCTGGAAATGAGGCGCCACAATACGATTACATTTTGACTGCCGAGCCCTCCCCCCTAGAAATATTACCGGGCAAAACCACACCCGGCTTAGGTTTTAATGGCCAATTCCCAGCGCCAGTGATACGAGCTCAACAAGGTAAAGCCATTCGTATTTTGTTTGTAAATAATTTATCACAGGCAACTACTATTCACTGGCACGGCATTCGAATAGATATAAAAATGGATGGAGTACCATTTTTAAGCCAAGCGCCCGTACAGCCTGGTGAAACATTTCTCTATGAATTTGTCTGTCCAGATGCTGGGACCTTTTGGTATCACCCCCACATGCACAGTGTTGAGCAGCTAGGCAAAGGCTTAGTGGGAGCGCTGATTGTAGATGAAGCTGAAGCACCCGAATTCGACGCGGATTTAGTCATTGGACTAAAAGATTGGCGACTCGATAAACAAGGACAATTCTTACCTCTTTCAATTCCCCGTCACGCTGCAAGAGCCGGCACTCTAGGCACGGTAGAGAGCGTTAATGGCGAGCAGCGACCAACACTCTTAGCGCCTGCTGGCGGCCTTGTGCGCTTACGTTTTCTCAACATGGATTCCAGCCGAGTTTATCACCTAAGCCTCAAAGATTTAGACGCACATATCATTGCCATTGACGGCAGCCCAGTGGCAAAACCTCGACCGTTAGTCACTCATGATATGGGCGCGGGCATGAGGCTTGATGTAGCGATACGGCTCACCAAAGAGGTCGGCCAAGATATTGTAATTTATGACAAAAAAGGCCGCGGCTATTTTGAATTATGCCGATTACAGACAGAAGCCCCAAAACAAGCACTGCTAAACACCGAACTCAGGGCCCTTGCACCCAATCCCCTGCCTTCGCTCAAGCTCGAAGAAGCGCAGCATTTACGGTTTGAATTTGAGTGGGCCGGCGCGCTCTCGCCCGTAGGCCACGACGGCAAAGTTGACCAGACATTCTGGACCATCAATCGTCGCGCCTGGGCAGGTATGCATTCAGGCACGCTACCCGCCCCTCTGGCGGTCGTTCCTCTGGGTAAAACCATCGTCATGGAATTGCATAATGCCACGCCTCACGGCCATCCTATTCACATGCACGGTATTATTTTCACCGTGCTGTCGAGCGATAAGCGCACCATCGACCCCTTCCAGACCGACACAGTCTTACTTGAACGAAATGAGCGCGCCACTATTGCGTTTGTGGCCGACAATCCTGGACGCTGGATGTTTCACTGCCACGTGATTGAACATATGAAAACTGGTCTCATGGGCTACATCACCATTGCCTGACAGGTCGTAAGCCTTGTTCCCGTAATAGCCAATCGCTACACTACTGAGCCAAGCTTAAACAAAACGATGCCATGCCCAGTACCGATGAATTTATAAGTCAACTCTACCGCTCCGTGGGGCAAGTGCCCTTGGCCGATTTTCGTCAGCGAGCTTTGGAGTTACTGCGCCCATTGATTCATTTTGATGGCGCCGTATGGGGCACAGGGCATACAAATACCAGAGAGTTTTACACCCACACATATTTGGAGGTTTCGGAAGACCTGTTTGACGCGCTTCAAGCCAGCCAAGCCATTAATCCCGTTTACCAATACCATCTTAGGCACGTAATCGAGCCTGAATTAAACTCTGAAGAGGCTGAAAGATTTCGCGAATGCCTAGGCAAGCCAGTTGATATGGCCGACCTAATTCCCGACGAAGAATTTTTTCAATCAATACTCTATAAGAAGTACCTAGGACCACACAACATTGAACGACTGCTAAGTGCCATGCACGTTAATGAACGCAGTGGCATTTTCACCCTACTCACGCTCTACCGTTTTGATCGAGCCCACGTGTTCACCGAACAAGAAAAACGCATGCAGCAACACTTACTATTTCACCTCATTGCTGCGGCGTCTCACGCCTCGTTTGTAGAGCTGCAAAAACGCCATCACGATACTCATACCGCCAACGCTCTGTGCGATAAGCACGGTAATTATCACGAGGTAGAAAGCGGCTTTCTCGACTTGATGGAGTCTTTTTTTGGTAATGATGCTCAAACTCGCCTGCCATTTCCACCCACAAAACACGGAGCACTGATTAACAGCCTGCACATTGAATCGGAAAGTATTGGCGAGTTGTACTATGTTGGCATTCGTCCAGAACAAGCCTTAGACAAACTCACTCAGCGTGAAAAAGAAGTGGTTAGTGGTATCTGCAAGGGCCTAACCTTTAAAACCATTGCCAAAAATCTCGCTCTATCTCCCTCCACTGTTTCCAATCACCTCTACCGCATTTACCGCAAGCTAGGCATCAACAGTCGAAGTGAGCTAGTAGCACTTCTCGAGAATAAGTGAATTTAGGGGCTTTCTCAGCCGCTTAACCAAGCAAGACCCTTCGATACACTTCTTAACGATCCTTGAAACTACTTTGGATGCTTTTCCTTATACTGGGCACAACGCTTAGAAACCAATTCAGACAAAGGTAAAGACAAAGGACAACATTATGATGACACTAGCAATTATTCTGCCCCTATCTATCTCGCTTCTAGCCATTATTGCAGCTGATGACCTAGCGCCACTCTACTAGCCAAGCTGTCACTTCTTCACACCCCATTTAGCCTCGTATTCGAGGCTTTTTTTTGACTTGGGATTTATTGCAGGCACAAAAAAGGCCGATATCTCTATCGGCCTTTAATTACTAGAACTTGACGTTATTTTTCGATAACGGGTGCCAGTGTCACATCGTATATATTGGCTTCGCGAGCGGCGTCTGCAATAGCAACATAGGTTGCCGCTTCAGATTTACCATCGGCGCGAATAATAACCGACGCTTTTGGAAATTCAGCGTGTAAACGTGCGATATTCGCGCGTACTGCACGGATGTCCACCCGGCGCTGCTCCATCCAGATTTCATTGCTACCTGTGACAGTCACCAAGATATTCTCTGGTGCATCCTCGGGTGGCGGTTGATCCTGACTTTCAGGGATATTGACGTTAATGCCGATTTCTTTAACGAACGAGGCCGTTACAATAAAAAAGATCAACATAATAAAGACAACATCGAGCATCGGCGTCAAATCGATCTCAGAACTATCTTCTTCAGCACCACGGCCTTTTTTACGGCTCACAGAATCTTCTCCCTCAACAACTTGATTACAAACTGACCAATGCCAGCAAACGTTCTACAAAATTAAGGGCGCATATTAACAGTTTTAATTGCTTAAATGCCAATTTCCCATGCCTTATCCCCTTGTTCACGGGCAGTGTTACCGTATGACCCAAAAAGACACGAAGGCGGGACGCAATTGATCAATAAGCGGTCGCGAGCGTTACACTTATTCCCCTTCCTCAGTAAACAAGTCTAGTTGGCGTACTCCCTCCTCTCCACCTCGGTCCAACAACCTCACGCCAATACCTAAAAGACGCACGGGCAGCGATTGCCGCCGGGCCGCATCAGCCAAAAGTGCCCTGTAATCGCTCAGTCGAGCGCCGGTTCCCGCTCGCTCTAGAGTGGTGCTGGTAAAATCATTGAATTTCACTTTTACAAATGCTTTGGTGATCTGATAGTCGTCGCCCAAACGCTGCAAGCGGTTTTTTAACTCCACAAATAAATCAGGGAGCTTCGCCAAGCAGAGATCGACACTTTCAAGGTCTTCATTATAGGTATGTTCAACACTAAGAGATTTGCGACGCCGCGACGGAGTGACCGGGCGCTCATCAATACCCCGGCACAAATTGTGTAGACGCTGGCCAAAAGAGCCAAAACGCTCGTTTAACTCATACTGATCAAAACGACGTAGGTCAGCGCAAGTTTCTACACCCATACGTTTCAATTTCTCGGCTGTCACTTTACCTACGCCATATATCCGTTTTACCGGCAAGGGGCGCACAAAACTTTCGACCTCGTTAGGCGGAACAACACACAAGCCATTAGGTTTATGCCAGTCACTGGCCACCTTCGCGAGAAATTTATTGGGGGCGACTCCTGCAGACACGGTAATATTTATCGCCTCAAATATTCGCTGCCTAATTTCCTCTGCCATTAAGGTTGCACTACTACGGCACCGTGTACTTTCACTAACATCTAGAAACGCTTCATCCAGCGACAAGGGCTCAACTAAATCGGTGTAATCAAAGAAAATTTCTCGCATCGATTGCGAGGCTATGCGGTAGGCTTCCATATTGCCAGGGACAATAATTAAATCGGGGCACAAACGCATTGCGGTCGCCGAAGCCATCGCAGAGTGAATACCAAATTCCCGAGCCTCGTAATTACAGGTAGAAATAACCCCTCGCCGATCGGAGTGCCCGCCGACAGCCATAGGCCGCCCCTTTAAGGACGGGTCGTCACGCATTTCAATTGCTGCAAAAAAACAATCGGCGTCACAGTGAATGATTTTTCTGTTCATAAGGAGCGTATTTCGCATTCACTCAAAGGCATTAGAATCCTATGATGCACCAAAGCTGTCTATATATACAGGTGTTGTAAAAACAAAAATAAGAATCCTTTCCAGCGAATCGTTATAATGTAGATCCCAAGTATTTTTAAGAGCGATATGCAAATGAGTGTTGGATCATGGACCCCCGAAAGTAGTGACGCGAGCGACAGCTATCAACTAAGCGAACATACACTAAAATTATTTATCGAGCTTAGCCGACAGAACGAGCTCGAGAACTTGCAAACGCGGTTGTCAAAAGAGCAGATAGAAAAAGAATGCCAGGCCATGAAGCTAACAATGTCAGACTGGCAGAGCTTAACTCACTTGCTAGATGACGATGAACTGTATCAATTGATACGATTTTTCACGCGTTCGGAAATGTTGTTACCCGGTTGGGAAGCAGGAGCAGAATCTCCCGTAGTGTGGCTGGCCAAAATTTTGCGCCAACGTAAATCTCCCCTGAAAAAAGAACAATTGCAGTGGATAAAAAGCCACTCCACTAATCGATTTATTCCCAATGGAGCCCTGATCTAATCGGTATCGGGCTCATAATTTCCCAATTCGACTCCTACTAATTCTTGAGTGCTTTTTTCACGCTTGCCGACAAAAACCAAGCGCAAAGCGATCAGACTCACAATTTTTCAAAGTTTGTTGTCTTTTTAGCGCTTTTTCGGTGAATTCGGCTTTAAAAGCCTTGATATTTCACAGCAAAGCCTTAACTTATACACGCCTTTGAATTCTAAGCAAATTGCTGGCAATTTTTTTAAAAAAATTAAGGAAGCTAAAACATGGCTGCAAAAAAAACTAAAGCGCAAAACCCTGTTGCTCAACTCGAACAGGAAATCGCAAAACTGCAAACCCAACTGGCTAAAGCTCTAGCTAAAGAAGAGTCTGACGCAGCAAAATCTGCGACTAAACTCGCGGCTGAAGCTAAGAAAGCGGCTGCTAAAGCAAAATCTGCACAAACTAAAGTTGCTGCAGCTCGCAAGAAGAAAAAAACCCCCGCCAGCGCCAAGCAAGTTGCTGCAGCTCAATCCGCCGCTAAAGCCGCTAAAGCTGATGCCAATTCTGCAAAATCTGCAGCTTCTGATGCGAAAGCCGCTTTAGCGACCATCAAAGCTTCCAGCAAAAAAAGCGCAGCTCAGGCAAAAGCCTTAGCCAAGCAAGATGCTGCCGCAGCCAAAGCTCAAAAAGCAGCAGACAAGAAAGCCGCAGCTAAAGCTAAAGGTGCCGCTAAAAAAGCCGCCGCCAAAGCTAAAGTAAGCGCTAAAAAAGCCGCCGCCGCAGCTAAAGTAGCCGCCAAAGCCGCTAAAGCTAAAGCCAGCGCTAAAGCCAAGAAAGCCGCAGCCAAAGCTAAAGCGACAGCTAAAGCCAAAGCCAACAAAGAAAAATTGGCCGCTAAAAAAGCCTCAGCCAAAGTAAAAGCAGCCGCTAAAGCTAAGGCAGCCAAAGAAAAGGCCTCAGCCAAGAAAGCCGCAGCTAAAGCCAAAGCCAAGGCCAAAAAACCCGCAAAGAAAGCCGCAGCTAAAAAACCTGCAGCCAAAAAAGCGGCCGCTAAGAAGCCTGCAGCTAAAAAACCTGCTGCCAAGAAGAAAGCAGCGGTTAAAAAGCCTGCTGCGAAGAAAGCTGCAGCAAAAAAACCTGCCGCCAAGAAGAAAGCAGCTAAAAAAGCCTCTAAGTAATCACTGGCTTATTCCTAGCGCTCTTCGAGCGCTAGGTTCCCCCCCTCTCTCTATTCCTGCTGCAACAAGAAATCAACAAAACACTTATTCGCCTTCGATAGGTATTGATTGCGTTTCCAAGCAATACCCAACTCGAGATAAATCGGCTGTTTGAATGGGATACCTACAAGCTCTGGCTCCTTTTCAGCCACACGGCGTAAACAAAACCCCAGCCCTAAATCTTCTTTCACCAAACAGACCATCAGCCGTAGTAAATCCGTCTCGACGGCAATTTTTGGCTTTATACCCTGGAGTTCACTTAAGCGCCCAATTAGCTCCCGAAGATAGTAGTCCTCCCGATAAACAATCAATGGTTCTTTTATAAATGAGGAAAACTCCAAATCGTTCATCTCAGCAAATCGGTGGCGGGGGCTTACACAGGCAACTACCTCTTCTTTCTCTAGCAGGCAATGTACTTCAAGAGCTTCTGGTATATTGTCCATGGTGATCACTCCCATATCTATCTCACCACTCGAAATCAACTGCTGTGAACGCCGGGTACCCTCGCCACTGATTTGGACATTAATTTTGGGGTGCAGCTTTCGAAACGCCACAATTTTTTCCGGTAAATAATAAGAACCCAGCATCGCCGGCGTACCAAAGCGAACTTGCCCTCCCTGCAGATTACTCAGTTCGGTAATTTCTTGGACTGCCTGCTGAAACTGTCCAATAATTTTTTCAGCATGCACAAATAATCTTGCGCCTTCGGCCGTTAGCGTTACCTTGCGGTCAGAACGGTTCAGCAAAATCGAACCCAATTCTTGCTCCAGCTTTTGAATAGCAATGCTCACAGCAGACTGAGCGATATTGAGAGCATTCGCTGCCTTGGTAAAACTTCCCTCCTTAACTACACTATGAAAGATCTGCAATTGCCGCTTATCCATATTTGCCCCGATATAGTCGATCTACATTAAATTCGCCAAGCCTGCGCCAAAGGATATATCAATTATATATGGATAGGATATAAATAATATATTTTATATATTAATAAACTATTGCTATAGTCCCATAACGCCAAGTTTGGCCACATTCCAAGGAGTAAACTAATGAGCAATAATCAACACTGGTCCAAAAATTTCAATTGGCAGGACCCTTTTATGATGGACCAACAGTTGACGGAAGAAGAGCGCATGGTAAGAGATACTGCGCGCCAATACGCTCAAGAAAAACTCCTCCCCAGAGTACGTGACTCATTTCGCAACGAAGACACCGATTTGAACATTTTTCGTGAAATGGGCGAACTAGGCTTGCTGGGCTCGCCCTTAGAAGGCTATGGCTGCCCAGGAGTGAGCTATGTAAGCTACGGTTTAATTGCCCGTGAAATTGAAAGAGTAGACTCGGGCTACCGTTCAATGATGAGTGTGCAATCCAGCCTTGTAATGTATCCAATTTATGCCTACGGCAGCGAAGCTCAAAAAGAAAAATTTCTACCTAAGTTAGCCACTGGTGAGTGGATCGGTTGTTTTGGCTTAACAGAACCAGACCACGGCTCAGATCCTGGCAGCATGATTACTAGGGCCAAGAGTGTAGATGGCGGCTATAGCTTAAGTGGCGCAAAAATGTGGATTACCAACTCGCCCGTCGCTGATGTATTTGTAGTCTGGGCCAAAAACGACGACGGTGTCATCAAAGGCTTTATTCTCGAAAAGGGCATGAAGGGCCTCAGCGCGCCAAAGATTGAAGGCAAGTTAGCACTGAGAACTTCAATCACCGGCGAAATTGTGATGGATGAAGTATTTGTTCCTGAAGCGAATATGCTCCCTAACGTTGCCGGACTAAAAGGTCCCTTCGGTTGTTTAAACAGTGCCAGACTCGGAATATCTTGGGGCGCACTAGGTGCGGCAGAAGATTGTTGGCACTCAGCTCGTGAATACACGATGGAGCGCAAACAATTTAACCGACCATTGGCCGCCAACCAGTTGATCCAAAAGAAACTGGCGGTAATGCAAACCGATTTATCTCTCGCGTTACAGGGCTGTTTAAGAGCGAGCCAACTCAAAGATCAACACCAGCTGCCACCAGAGTTAATTTCTCTTCTGAAACGAAACTCCTGCGTAAAAGCCTTGGAAGTAGCCCGAGAATCACGTGATATGCATGGAGGTAATGGCATTTCTGATGAATATCCAGTGATGCGTCATATGGTAAACCTCGAAGTCGTCAATACCTATGAGGGCACCCAAGACGTTCACGCTTTAATTCTCGGCCGTGCACAAACCGGGCTTCAAGCCTTTTATTAAAATTACACAGGAACTCACACAATGAGCTCAAAAACTCAAGCGCCACTCGCGGGCATTCGTGTTTTGGATTTAAGCCGAATTCTTGCAGGGCCTTGGGCTGGGCAGTCCCTCGCCGATCTGGGAGCGGAAGTGATTAAGGTAGAGCGCCCAACCGGTGGAGACGACACCCGCCATTGGGGGCCTCCGTACATGCAAAACCGAGAAGGTGAAAACACTGAGGAAACCGCCTATTTTATGGCGGCAAATCGCGGCAAGAAATCGATTACTGTGGATATCACAAGTATTAAAGGACAGGAGATTATTCACAAACTTATTGCCCAATCAGACATAGTGATTGAAAACTACAAAGTCGATGGTTTAAAAAAGTATGGGCTGGACTATGCCAGCATTAAAGAAGCTCACCCATCACTCATTTATTGCTCCATCACCGGCTTTGGTCAAACAGGGCCTTATCGCCATCGCGCTGGTTACGATTTTATGATCCAAGGAATGGGCGGGCTAATGAGTATCACAGGCGAAAAAGATGAACTCCCCGGTGGTGGTCCGCAAAAAGTTGGCGTGGCAGTAACCGATATTTTCACGGGTTTATACGCCACTATCGCCATTCAGGGCGCCCTGCTAGAGAGGCATAACTCAGGCTTAGGTCAACATATTGATTTGGCGCTATTCGACGTGCAGGCCGCTGTCCTAGCCAATCAAGCTACCAATTACCTCGTCGGTGGCACGCAACCTCGTCGCCTAGGGAATGCCCACCCCAACATCGTGCCCTATCAGGCATTTGCAACGCTGGATAGCCACATTATTCTGGCCGTGGGGAACGACAAACAATTTGCTCGCTTTGCCAAGTTGGCTGCTTGTGATTATTGGTTAGACGATGAGCGCTTCGCGACTAACCGCGCTCGTGTAGAAAACCGCGAACTAGTGTGTGATGCGGTGGCCGCCGCAATTGCTGAACACAGCAGTGAGTTTTGGCTGGAAGCTCTGGAAGCAGAGGGTGTGCCCAGCGGGCCCATCAATACCATTGATCAGGTCTTTTCCGATCCCCAGCTACTTTCTCGGGGCATGCGCGTAGCGGTTGAGCACCCACTAAGCGATAAGCTCGAGCTGGTAGGAAACCCAATACATTACAGCCGAACGGAAATCAACGACAAACGAATGGCACCACTTTTGGGCCAGGATACTGAAACTCTACTGAGCGCCTTGTTGGGCTACAGTGAGGAAGAAATTTCGGCCATCAAAAAAGACCAAGCCATTTAGCCGTTTTGATCTTCTATTGCCGTTTTTCTTGGGCGAATTTGGAGACGCAGTTTTTCACTCGGATCAAATTCGCATACGGCTCGGTAGCGAAGCACCCTTCCCTTCCGACCCTTAGCGTCGAAATCGACCGTGTACTTTATATGGTCTTCACGACTTAAGTCGACCGGTGGAGCCCCCTCAGTCAAGTTGCGGCGCTCCTTCATGCTTTTGGTTCGCTCTGCCAGCTTGTCAGAACAGACAAGCCACAGTTTTTCCTGACGAAGTAACTCTTGGCGCTCGGCCTCAAGCTTTGCTTCCTCCACAAGCCTCTGCTCTTCAAGTGCTCGCAAACGCTTCAGTTCAGGAAAGGACACTGTTCCACCAGGGTAACTAGGATCAATTACTTCCATCGCAAGGCCATCGATCACAACGGCGAAGCTGCGCCTATTTTCATTGCGACAGGTTAAGCGAAATATGGGGTGTGCTTTACTACTGACTCTGGAATTTAATTCCCCACGTATGACCGATACGCAGCCCTCTGCATTGTCTTCAACCAACTTAGCAGCTCGGATAAGTGTAAGGTAGTGATTCTGATAACTAGAAGGCAGCCACAAACCACTTTCAACTACGGCATAGGCATTCACATGAAAAAACAATAAGCCGATAACGAAGGTTTTTTGCCAAGCCATCAATGCATTAGGTCTCTTGCGAGTTGGCCATATGGCCTGTCGCCATTTCCCCGTAGACATAACCGTAGAGCACCAATAGAGCATCTTCATCCCCTTCAATAAACTCAATGCCGTATACCGCGGGCAGGTTGTGATCAATCTCTTTAGTGCTACGCTCAATACGCGATCGAATGACTGCATTGATACGCAGCGTTCTCATTAAGCGGCCAATGTTGACGTCGGAGAGAATCTCTAATTGATCTCCCACTCGACCAATCGCAGAAGCTAACTCTAAGCGAGCACCCGTTGTACTTATGTCTGCCACAATACCTTCAGAAGAAGGTTCATCCAGTTCGCTAGTATTGGTCACGCTTACAGAGTGATTCACACTGACTCGTGTGGCGCCACGTACTTCCTTAAAACCCACATTACTTGGATAAGACAAATAGAGCATAGGATAAGGTGTCGTTATGCTGTGCTCTATGGTGGCTGCAAAAACCCCAATGCCATTGTCAATCATCAAGCGCACCGCGATCTTTTGCCCTGCCCTCAAACGAGGAGCGCCTTGCGGCGCCCTAGGCATGCTTACTAGAAGACTTTTGCCCGCGATACAACCAAAGAATCGGCAATTATACTTAGTGCTGTTGTTTGCGTCGCCCGTTAGTTGCAACTGTACTTGGCAACCCGGATCTAGTTTTAGCGTTTCAAATTTCATTAAAATAGCAACAATATCTCTTATGCGTGCTTAGCCAAGCGCTGCTTTATATGCTCGTACCCGCTGATAATTTGCGCCCGCAGCGCCCCCGGTAAAACCAACATCACAGGAGTGACAATCAACGTTAACACGGTTGAAAACGCTAGGCCATGCACAATCGCGCTGGCTAAGGGCTTCCAGTTAGACGCAATAGACCCGCCTTCAACAATACTCCGCCCAACAATATCAACACTCAAATTCATCGCGATAGGCAACAAACCCAATATCGTAGTGACAGTAGTCAAAAATACTGGGCGTAAGCGCTGTGCTGCGGCTTTCACCGCGGCTTCAGCGGCAGACAAGTCTTTTTCATGCAAGCGAACATAATTGAAGGTGTCAATAAGAACAATATTGTTGTTCACTACGATACCGGCCAGAGCCACAATGCCCACCCCAGTCAAAATGGTACTAAAGGTCGCTTGAGTGATTAATAAACCTAAGACCACCCCGGCGGTAGACATGATAACGGCCGACAGAATTAAGAAGCCCTGATAGAAACTATTGAACTGAGTCACTAACAAAACGAACATTAAGAACAAAGCCAAGGAGAAAGCCACGGACAGAAATTCCTGTGATTTCGATTGCTCTTCGTTCGAGCCTCTAAAAATCACTTTCACTTCTGGATCTATGCCCGCGCCTTCCAGCCATGCGCTCACTTCGGTGACCTTATCGTCCGCCAGAACGCCCAATTCAACATCTGCACTCACGGTCATAATTTGCACGCCGTCAACACGCTGAACTTTGTCCACCTTTGGCTTCGCTGTGCGCTTCACAAAACTCGAAATTGCCACTGGACCATTAGTGGTATTGATACGCAGGCGGTCTAATTCGCTAAGACCTCTAGCGGTTTGTGGGAAGCGTACACGGATATCCACCTCATCGTCGGCATCGTTAGGGCGATATTCACCCACCTTCACACCACTGGTGACCAATTGAACTGCCCGGCCAACCTCGACTACGTTTGCGCCCAATTGTGCAGCCAATCCACGATCAACCAACATCTGCCACTCAATACCAGGTAGTGGGGCACTGTCAGTTACATCCCTTAAGCCTTCAACTTCACCCAAGAGATAATCACGAACAATATGCGTGCTGGCCAATAACTTTTCAAGATTGTGAGATTCCAATTGAATTTGAATGGGCTTACCTACGGGAGGCCCATTCTCTAAAGCTTTCACATTGACAAAAATGCCCGGCATGTCCTCGGTGGCTTTATTCATGTCTGCAATAACTTTGTGCACCGATCGACCTAAGGTTTGAGGAGGAAAGGTTTCAATGAAAATACTCCCGATTGAATCTTTGGCCCCACCGCCCCCGTTTTGCAGCCCACCGCCTGAGCTACCGCTGGTTGTGTACGTCGAATACACTTCCTTAAAGGTTAAAATTCTCTCCTCAACTTCCGCAACAATGTCGTGCATTTCAGCGGCTGAAAAGTTGCCCTGAGCGCGAATGGTAACGTTAGCATAAGGGTCTTCAGATTCAGTAAAGAACTCAACACCCGCGCCAAAACGACCATATAATGCAAAAATAACATAGAGTGTGAAGATGGTGCCGGCGAACATCATAATAGGGTGTCGCAGCAGAGTAGATAACACACGCGCGTACCGCCCAGTTAAACCCGACAGTGTTTCCGGGGGTTTCACTTCGAGGTCTTTAAGGTATTTCTGCACGTCTTTTTCCATGCGTGTACGCCCCATCAAGGAGCCCAACACTGGCGCAAAAAAGAGTGCGTACAACAGCGAGCCGGTTAACACGGCAAACACGGTTACCGGCAAATACCGCATGAACTGACCTGCAACTCCAGGCCAAAACATCAGAGGTAAAAACGCGGCCAAAGTAGTCGCTGTGGAGGCGACTACCGGCCAGAACATACGCTTTACTGATATCTGATACGCCGCTTTACTACTCATCCCCTCGGCCATTTTTCGGTCGGCAAATTCGGTGATAACAATAGCACCATCAATCAGCATTCCCAGCGCCAACAACATGCCGAACATCACCATCATGTTAAACGAAAAGCCTACCTGAAAGATGATTATGAGGGCGAACAACAGGGAGAAAGGAATACCCAAACCAACCAACAGCCCCGAGCGAAAACCGAGGGCCGCAACAACAATGACCATTACTAGACTCATTGCCGTGACAATATTGCCTTCCATCTCGCTGACTAGTTCGCGAGTATAAGGTGACTGATCTAGCAGGAAGGTCACTTCAACATCATTTGGCAGCTCATTGCGACTGTTTTCAACGATTTCTCTTGCGGCCTCAGCAACCTCAATCAAATTTGACCCTGAGCGTTTTTTAACTTCAACAGTGATGGCACGTTTACCGCGAACACTTGTGTAACTCTCGGCGTCTTTAAATGTGCGACGCACTTCCGCCACATCACCTAGGGTGACTAAACCATTTGCCGTGGTTTTCAGCGGCAAACCAAATACATCTTCCGCACTTTCAATTAAGCCCGGCACCTTAACCGCAAATTTTCCTCGACTGCCATCTAATTGTCCCGCTGGCACCAATAAGTTGTTACCAACCACAGCGTTAATGAGCTGATCACTACTGATGCGATAGTGTTCCAAACGCGCAGGGTCGATAATGGCTTCCACCACCTCTTCTCTGTGGCCACTCATATCAGCGGACAACACGTCAGGCACAGCTTCTATTTTACGTTTCAGCATTTGTGCCGAACGAAATAAATCTCGCTCTTGAACATTATCACCTGATAGTGCAATCACAATCGTTGGAAAATCATTAGCCGACACTTCTTTCACAACCGGCTCTTCAGTCTCTCGAGGTAATTCGGCCTTTGCACGATCAACCGCTTCACGGACGTCGGTCAAAGCCTGCGACATCTCAACTTCCGCTTCAAACTCAACCAGAACATAAGCTATGGATTCACGAGCAGTTGCATTGAGTTCTTTCACGCCTTCAATTGTACGCAGTTCTTTTTCCAAGGGGCGCACCAATAGACGTGCGCCATCTTCCGGCGAGACGCCATCAAGAAAAACAGAAACAGTTACCATAGGTATCGCAATATCTGGACTTGCTTCAATGGTCATTGATGAACGTGAAAACAACCCTATTAAGATAATCAATAGGGCCATGCAAAATGTACTTCTATAGTGACTGACGGCCGTCGATAATACACTCATAGCTGTGCCGCACTAAGAGGGGTCTTAGCGCTGTCCAATGTAAGGGCTACCGTCTCACCAGCAGTGACATATTGCTGGCCAACGGTAATTAATGTTGTATGCTCGGGCAAACCTTGTACCCACACGCCGTCACTTTCATCGCCAATAATTTGTACCAAATGAAAACTCACTACATTATTTCCATCTAGAACTTTCACCCCCACTTGGCCTTGATCGTCCAGAGCCAATAACGAGGCACTCACTAGATGAGCTTTAGTTGCTCCTACAGGAATAATCATCTGCGCCGTTAATCCACTGCGATGTGTTAAGTCAGCATTCTCAATCAAAGCTTCCAAACGAAAGGTGCGCGTGACTTCGTCGGCATTGCGTTCTATAAAGCGAATTTTTCCCTCTACAGCTTGACCGCCTGCCAATATAACTTTCACGACCGAATGATTTTGCATCTTCGCAACCGAAGCTTCTGCAACTCGACCGGCCACCAATAAAGGAGCCATATCCAACACTCGAGCGCAAACGTCAGCTCGCTGCATGAAGTCTCCAATTTCCACGGGCCTTACATCAACAACGCCAGCAAAAGGTGCCCTAATTTTGAGGTTGGCCAAATCGAGTTTCGCTTTCTTTGCATCCGCCTTCGCCGTTTCCAGTCGAGACAGCGCATCAGCAATGGCGGTTCGAGATTGATAACCACCCGATTTCAAGCGCAGCGCACCATCGTAGTCGAGACGCGCTTTCCCCAGCACGGCATTAAACTGCTCAACTCGCTCGGCGCGGTCTTCGCTAGACAGCTCACAAATCACGTCGCCGAGGGCTACTATGTCGCCCTTCTCGACCGGCAGAGCAATGACCCGCCCCATGACTTCGGCCTTTACATCCACCGCCCTATTTGGCTCGGTACGAGCGCGTAGCTTCACCGCCAGAGCGTAGTCCTGAGCCTCAATAATACGCCCCCGAACAGCCGCTATCTTTGCCGGCTCGGTAGCGGGCGAGGCAGACTCCTCAGAGCTGTTCACGAGCACTCCACTGCTTAGCCACAGCAGCATAAAACCACCCATGATCAAAGCAAAACGGTAATTTTTCTTTGCCCACATCCTTGATAAAACAGTCATAACTTTATACATCTCAATAATTTAAATAGCTCTCTGGCGAAAGTGTCTAATAACACTTAAATCGGTCGTCATAAATTGCGGCCGATAACGCGGAAGATTTTTTCGGGGAAAGGCAGTAAAATGCCAAAATTAGGGGGGCAATGATACCTGCTTATCCATTTAAATGGCACTGTAGGCCATCACCATTTTTCATAGTACTTATGGCTTCAAATCATGACGACGTTCAAACACATAAATATCGATGAAACTCAGGTCTTGCTGGCGCAATCAAAAGCGGTGATTGTTGACATCCGCGACGCGGCTTCATTCAATCTCAGCCACATAGAGGGCGCGACCTTAATCAGCAACGAAAACGTCCAAGACTTCATTCGGGAGGCTGATCTCGACGAGAAGTTGATAGTTTACTGTTATCACGGTAACTCGAGTCAAGGAGCAGCACAATTCTTTACAGAACAGGGCTTTGATGAGGTTTACAGCATGGATGGCGGCTTTGAAGCATGGCGCCAACAATACCCGACTTCAGAAGCTGGCTAGTGGACGCAAGCTCTGCCCTTGGGCCTTAACGCACCGCCACAATCGGCGCACTCTGCGCCTCTCGGGGAGAGTTCCACGCGGTGAGCAGTACCGCTAGAGCCTTCGCCTCCTGTTCTAGCGACAGCAACTCCTCAAATGAACCTCTTTTTCCCGAAAACAATTTCAATGCTCGATGCTGGACGGCCAGTTCAGACTTAGGGTTTTTCATCCTATAGACCTCAAGCTTCCAACGAAGGTTGTGAGCTGAATTACGATAATAAACCAACTTAGTTTCGAGCGTGAGCGAGGAGAAATCTGCCACTGCGCCAAATACTCGAAAGTCTAAACCCAATACAGTAGTCTGCTTAGAATTCAAATCAGCCTTTATAGTGGCGCTGCGTCGTCGCCCCGTTAGCATGGATAGATCTCCAAATACCTCACCAGGAGTAACCTGATTGATCGCCTCCTGACGCTCTGAACAGCCAGGAAACACATCCAACTGGCCGCGCAGAAGAAAGTACAACCAAAAATCATAATCTCCCTCAGCTAAAAGCGTATCTCCGGGACCAAAACACCCCAACTGAGAATTCTGAAGCAATGTAGCGTATTGCTGAGGATCTTGGTCTCGCACGGTTTTATAAAAAGGAATACCCTGCAACAGCGGCGTATAATCATTGGGAGATAACAAATTTAGCGGTTTAAAATCCATAAACTGACCCGTCGTTAGATTCAGATCGGCATGGTAGCAATGGCCTGTACTAGAAACGTTAAACCAAGTCACATAAACGGAAATGGAGCGGGAAAAAGTTCTAAACATTGAAGTCACTTCCGGAATTTGCATAAAGTTACGTTATAAGCACTGAAACCAATGTTTAGATGGTTTTTTAATTAGCATTGGTTATAGAATGGAGCTTGCCGTCAATGGGGTGCGGCGCAGATCAAGACTATAATAAAAAGAGAGTAGGTTATGAGGAAATATCTAACGTTTTCAGGGCCTTACCTGCAGACTCTTGCTATTACAGCACTGTTACTTGTAAATACAGCAGCAAAAGCTGAACCATTACTTAACGGCTTGGCCCCGCATTTGGAGCTGGGGCAGGAGCGTTTTATTGCCGGTTTATATGTGGAAAGTCTCAGCGAAGACGCTGCCAGTATAATGGGGGATGCCGGCCATAAACGTATGGCGCTGCATGTCACCGCCAAACGCTTGTCGCACCGCAGCTTGAGGCGCATGTGGATTGAAGGCATGGCAATCAACACCCCCAGCGGCCAACTGACTAAATACGCCAAAGACACAGTTACCTTCGCCGGACTATTCAAGAGTAAGCTCACCAAAGGCGATATTATTCTCATAGACAGCCAACCTGGGGAAGGTACCGCGGTCTCAGTAAATGGCGTTGAGCTCGGCACTCTGCACACTGATGGTTTTTTCAATGTGTTATTGCGCACCTGGATTGGCAGCGTCCCCCTTTCCTCCGACTTCCGTAGTCAGCTATTACAAAATGGCCAAATAGATGAGTCACTCTTGGCAAAGTTCGAAAGTATCGCTCCCAGCACTGAACGAATTGCCGCGATTTCAGAGTGGACTAAACCGAAGCCCAAACCCAAGACTCAAGCAGCACTAGCACCAGAGGCTATCGCAAGCACTACAATTTCTGCACCTATCATCGCGCCAACGGTAGCAGCTCCAATCGTAAGCGCACCAGAGGCGGCAACCGAAACAGAACCATCTCAGGCACTTGCTGCAGCGCCTGAAACAAGTCCAGGCAACGCGGACACATCTGAACCAAATACAAGCAAAGCGGACGCGCCCACCTTAGAGCCTACCCTGGCCGCCACCCCTGCCGCTGAGGCTATAGAGGACGATGAGAGCTACGACGAAGAGGAGAGTGAAGAACCTGAGCTGACAGCAGAGTCACTAATTGCTCGCCAAATGTATCATTCCAGCCTGCTGCGCTGGGCATATCAGTATTTGAGCTACCCTAAGAGATCTGTACAAAGAGGTCAGGAAGGTAGCGTGAGGGTCAGCGTGACAATCGATCGTTCAGGAAAAATCAAATCGCAACGGACCATAGAAGAATCGAAACATAGCTTACTCAATCGTGAAGCCACCAAAGCCGTCAAAAAAGCCGGGCCATTCCCAGTAATTCCAACCGCGATAAGTGGCGAGGAATTCAGCTTTACTCTACCTATTGTTTTTAGATTACCCAAATAGCTAAGACTTACCGTCGTCAAATGCCGCGAAAGGTTCTCGCGGCTTCAGTTCATCACCGACAATCGTTCAGAAATGACTTTTCGAATACTATTTGAGTCCAACATAGACATTCGTTCCAGGCGCCCTAAATGGATGCAGTGCAAATGCAGACAAGGCGTTTTAGAGTCCAACTCTCTCAAATCGCCCTTCATTAGCACAGGCAACAGCGGAACATTGTCTGGGCGGCGCTGATTAATCACATTCAAACCCAGCTGCAAAGGCACTCGCCTATACGGGGTTTTGCCGTTCTTAAACGGTATCGCCAGTTGTAAGGCTGGATTCTCTGGGTCTCCACCGGGAATGATATGAAGACCTGTTGCCGTTACTGCACCCTCAGGTATACCTTGATAGGTATCATGATGCGCATAAGGGTTAGGCAGGATAACCAGTTTTCGACTTTCTTCTTTGGGAAAAAATATGTTGTAGTTGGTGTACAGCTGCTCAACAGAGCCTGAATAAATGCAGATTCTATTCTCGAAACCCATTACAAAGTCGATTGCTAATTGACGCTGGTTCAGGGAGTCTAGCTCCCAAACTAGGTCTTTATTGTCAGTTGCCAGATCCACCTTACACTCCTGTGATTACTTCAGTACAGCCAAAACCAAATAGTAGCGCGCCTCAAGGCTTGAGAAAATACTAAGGGCGCCAGCGACGCACTTGCTTTGGCTTTAGTTGTTGTACCTCAATTTCTATGACAATACACCATCATTTTAATTCGTGGCGCAGAATAACACTTTTGCAAAGTATGGCGTCAAATGGGTGTTTACAAGTAATGCTTAAACAATAGTGTATTTTGAACTAAGCTGGACGTAGGCAAATTCGCTAGCAAAATGAGGAATTCAAGGAAAACATGCCTGCCAATCGCTCTATCGCACATCAATGAAAAAGGATAATAATATGAGCTCTAGCAATTCATCGCTTAGCGCCAATGCAGCGGCCATCGTTCCTCATTTAGAAAACTTACTGAAAAATGGCGAACTATCAGTGCCCATGTTACCCGAGGTTGCGGGAAGAGTAGTGGGGCTTTCTCAAGACCCCGATTCAGACGCGAGCCAATTAGCGCAACTCATTCAAGGGGATCAATCCTTAGCGGGCCATGTAATGCGTATTGCCAACTCTGCCGCCTATAGCCCTAACGGCTCTATGGTGTCTCTTCAGCAGGCGATCACCCGCCTGGGAATGAATCTGATCAGTGACATAGCCCTGGCGGCGTCCATTAGCACTAAGATGTTTGATGCCCCAGGCTTCGAAGAACATGTCAGCCACACCTGGCAACATGCTCTCACAACGGCGCTGTGGAGCAAAGAAATTGCCCGCGTCTGCCGACGTAATGTAGAGGCTACATTTCTCTGTGGTTTACTGCACTCAATTGGTCGCCCCGTTGTGCTACAAGCCATTATTGAGATATCCCGAGACAAGGGCATAGCGCTTAGCCACGAAGACGCCCTCGCACTGGAAAACAGCTACCAACAAGAGGTCGGCGCGTCTGTTGCCGAAAAATGGGATATGCCCAAAATTGTCTGTGAAGCCATTCGCTTTTTTGATGATTATGAGAGCGCCCCCATAGCGAGAGACCAGACCTGCATGATCAACGGCGGCGCTCAGTTTGCTCGACACATGTTAAAGCCGGAAGACCTTGATCTAGACACATTAATAATGCTCCCCGTGCTTGCCGACTTGAATTTGTACCAAGATGAAGTGGCGCGGCTGCTTGACATGAAAGAGGCAATTGCTAGCACCAGGGAGGCTATGTCAGCGTGATTACAAATAACGAAAACCGCACTGAGGCCAATGCACCAAGAGAGTTCGACCTGATCGTCATCGGCAGCGGACCATCGGGCCAAAAAGCGGCCGTACAGGCCGCCAAGGCCAAAAAAACCGTCGCCTTAGTAGAGCGTGACAGAGTACTAGGAGGTGCCTGTGTGCACCGCGGTACTATCCCATCTAAAACACTTCGCGAAAATGCTTTGCGTGTGAAGCACATGCGCCAAAATGCTGAACTGTCCAATTTCGTACTCGCAGAAGATATAGAAATGGCGACCTTAATTGATCGTTTGGATGATGTTCTAGCAGCCCACGATAGCTATATGCAGCGACAAATTGAACGCAATGGCATAGAGCGTGTTCATGGTCGCGCCAGTTTTGTAGACAGCAAACATCTGAGCATTGAAAAAGTTAGAGGTGAGACGGAAATTTTAAAGGCCAAGAAAATCATTATCGCCACGGGATCGCTACCGCGAACACCTGACAACATTCCGGTAGATCACGAACATATATTTGATAGCGATTCAATTCTGTCAATGCTGTATCTCCCAAGTAGCCTTACCGTTTTAGGGGGTGGCGTCATTGCCAGTGAATATGCTTCCATATTTCAAACCCTAGGGGTTAAGGTCACTATGATTGACCGCTACCCCCGACCACTGGGTTTTCTAGATGCTGATTTAACCGAGAAATTTGTGAACAATTTTGAGTCTTCCGGCGGCACTTGGATGGGCCAGAAAAATGTCACCAGCGTCGAGTGGGATGGACTAGCCAATGTCATTACCGAGTGCGACGACGGCACGGTTGTGAAAAGCGAAAAACTCCTCTGTGCAGCTGGCCGCCTGGCAAATGTCAATGATCTAAAAATTGAGAATGCTGGTTTAACACTAAACGAACGTGGGCTTATTTCTGTAAATGAAGACCTTCGTACAGAGGTAGATAACATATACGCTTCTGGGGACGTAATTGGACCTCCATCACTGGCATCAGCATCAATGGAACAGGGCCGCCGGGCGAGCTGTAATGCTCTAGGCATTTCCGTGGGAGACATGAACCAGCTGATTCCATCAGGTATTTACGGCATTCCAGAATTGTCTTCAGTTGGTTTAAATGAGCAGCAGGCAAAAGAAAAGTATGGCGACATTATTGTCGGAAAAGCTCTATTCGAAGAGGTTGCCCGAGGCCAAATCTCAGGCTTACAGGACGGTATGTTAAAACTGGTTTGCGATGGCGACGGCCAGAAGATACTTGGGGTGATGGTTGTTGGTGAAGGCGCGACAGAATTGGTTCACATTGGCCAAATGGCGCTGCTAGCTAACGCCAACGTGGATATTTTTGTGGAGAGTATTTTCAACTTTCCAACTTTAGCCGAAGCCTATCGGGTTGCCGCGCTGGCCGTTATTGGCCAACGCACCGCAGCGTCAAACGCTTTTTAGTTCACTGACAGCGGGATTCTACCCGATGGTAGTTTCTCTGCTCTCGCCCTCTGGCTTGTCCTTCTCAGCGTCCTGCCCAGCACCTAACATTGCACCAACCCATTTGGTTTCATCAGATGATTCCAAGGCGATTTTGACTGTCATGGTCAAGGGGACCGACAACAACATACCCACGGGACCCAGCACCCAACCCCAGAAGACCAAAGACAAAAATACAACCAGAGCCGACAGATTCAACCCACGCCCCATCATTCTGGGTTCAAGCCCATTGCCAACCACGGTATTTACGGCTAAGTAACCGGCTGCGACGAGTGCTGCATCCCCCACGCCTAACTGCACCAACGCCAACAACACTGCGGGCACAGCCGCGATGATTGAACCCAACGTGGGTACAAAATTCAGCAAAAAAGCCAACAGGCCCCATAATACTGGATAGTCTACGCCAAGAAATAATAACCACAGAATAATGATTATCCCGGTCAATAGACTGAGACCGGTTTTAATGGCCATGTATTGATTCACGCTGTGACTAAAACGCTCAATGGCACCGAGTGATTTATTACTGTCGCCTTCTGATTGGCGAAGCTTTTCGGTAAAACGCACCTCTTCAGCCAGAATAAATATCACAGTAAGCAAGATCAAAAAACCATTGGTCATTACATTACCAAAAGAAGCTAATGTATTTCCCGCCAGCGACAGGGCCGCCCCTGGATCAAAGCTGTCCCGCCACTGCGTAAGGTCAATGTTTACACCCTTAAGTTCTAGCCACTCAATAAAGTTGGAGCTAATATTTTGCAGGCGGAGTTGGTACTCCGGTAAATCACCTCGAAAACTACTAATTGAAGCACCGACTACGGCCCCTACGACAACCCCTGCCACTACTATAACGGCAATAATAATGAGTATGGCCACACCGTTAGGCACACGGTAACGATTCAGCCACGACAGCATGGGTGAACACAGTACAGCAATAAACAGAGACAATAAAAATGGTACCAACAACTCCTCAGCAGCTTTCATTCCTGCCACGATCACCACAAACGCAGCGGCCAAGATCATAAAGCGAGCAAAAGGTGAAACGGTATTCATCGAGAGTAACTCCAAGGTAGAGAGGATGGATTAGGATAACAGCAATTTTGTTGCAATAGCGACCGTACAGATTATCAACAAGGGCTTGACCAACACCAAGCCCTTACGCATCACCAGACCAGAACCAACCCGAGCACCAAGCGCCTGAGCAAATGCCATTACAAGGGCAAGCTCCCAAACAATATAATCCTGCCAAAGAAAAATCAGCATGGCGGTAGTATTAGTCACCAACACCAGAGGTTTGGTTGCTGCCGTAGCCTTGCGCATGTTAAACCCTCGCAGCGCGGCGAAGGCAATCGCATAGAACGAGCCCATTCCTGGGCCAAAAAAACCACCGTAAAAACCTATCCCCCCGCCCACGGCGCCATTGAAAACAGGTGCCGGCATTAAGGGTTCAGAATCGGTATCAGATATACGCGGAGACACTGCGAAAAACAATGCAACCAATAACAGAAGATAGGGCAAAGCAGCTTCCAAAACCGATAAGGCCAAGAATTGCACCGCCACGGTACCGGCACAGGCCCCTACAAACGCATAAACAATTGCAGGTAACAAAGGTTTGATTTGTAACTGCCCTCGACGAAAGAAATTAACGGTAGATGAGAGTGTACCAAACACGCTTTGAAATTTATTGGTAGCTAAGGCATTTAAAGGAGGCACACCGGCCCACAATAAGAATGGCAAGACAATCATGCCGCCGGCTCCGGCAATCGAACTCACAAAACCGGCCACAAATGCTACGCCAGTTAAACCCAAGACTAGCTCGACTGAAAACTCTATAACAAGACTCCTTCCATATTTCTACTAAAGGTTTGGTTTTATTGGTTGCTGAATTTTTTTCCCGTCACTCGACCAATGTGCGCTTGTACTGTTGCTAGATCAGTGGACTCATCTCCACTTAAAGACAATAGAGGGCCAAATGTAATGCATTTGCGAGAATAATCGAAAGACACCATTAGCACTGGCACTTCCGCTTTGTAGGCAATTCGCAAAAAACCGGTCTTCCAACGAGTGACCTTGCGGCGAGTACCCTCTGGCAGGATGGCAACCACTTGGGTGGCGTTATCTTTATAACTTTGAACAACCTGATCAACTAGCCCAACTGGCGACTCCCTGTCTACAGGCAAGCCTCCCGCTGCGCGTAAAAGGCGATCAAAAGGCCCCCAAAAAATTGACTTCTTGCCCATCCAAGTTATTCGAGCACCCACGCCCAAAATACCGGATAAAGCCAATATGAAATCCCAGTTTGAAGTATGGGGACCTCCAGCCATAACAAGCTGTTTAATATTGGGCAGCTCACCTTCACAATGCCATCCTAGGAACTTAAAAACGCTTCGGCCCAGCCAGCGGCTAAAGCGGTTGCCTAGGGGTTGCCACGCATCTGGCCGTTTCGGTAATGGCGATTGCATTTTAAGTATTGGTACCTTATTGATAGTCTACCTTGCAAGCGGTGTAACCCTGGGTGAAATGCTCTTGAATCTGGACTAAGTCAGCCGCATGATCGCCGGTGGGAGTAAATAATCTGTCACAATGTAAGCGCTTATTCGGGTAGTCCCATGCGACCAAAAAAACCGGTATTTCGGCACGGTGCGCTATACGTAGAAAGCCTGTCTTCCAACGTTCCGCTTTCTTTCGTGTTCCCTCCGGCGTTATAGCTACCCACACTTGATCGTGAGAACCATACCAAGCAGCCACCTGTTCGACCATATCGTTAGCTTCGCCGCGCTCAGTGGGAATAGCACCCCACCAAGCAAAAAGTTTATTTAACGGCCAGAAAAAAGCTTCTTTTTTCATCAGGAATGAAACTTTCACACCGACAGCCATAATAACTGGCATGGCTACAACAAAATCCCAATTAGATGTATGTGGCGCCAAAGCAATCATTAGTTTGGGCTCATTGGGAAATTTCCCCGTCAACTTCCAACCCATAGCACGCAGTAAAATACGCCCAATGAACCGGCTACAAGCATTGCCCATAACTGGCATATTAGACGGAGAAGTAGGTACTACAGACATAAAACGTCAATGCTCTCGAGTCGATCTAAATACAACCTCAGGATAACGATCTTCGCTTAAACTCAAATTCACCCGGGTTGGCGCTAGATAGGTTAAGTGCCCGCCGCCGTCTATCGCTAGATTGTCCATGCATTTACGTTTAAATTCGTCCATCTTTTTGGCATCGTCGCAATCAACCCAACGCGCAGTCGACACATTAATCGGTTCGTAAATGGCGTCGACTTTGTATTCGTCTTTCAGACGGTAGGCAACAACTTCGAACTGCAATACACCCACAGCGCCAACGATAATGTCGTTGTTTTTCTGAGGGAAAAACACCTGGGTGGAACCTTCTTCCGACAACTGCTGTAAACCCTTCTGCAGCGCTTTGGTTTTCAAGGGATCCTGTAGGCGAATACGTCTGAACAGCTCAGGGGCAAAATGTGGAATACCCGTGAACTTTAGCGCTTCCCCTTCCGTGAAAGTATCACCAATCTGAATCGTTCCATGATTATGTAAGCCAATAATATCACCGGAGACTGCTGTTTCCACCGCGCTGCGATCGCCAGCCATAAAGGTCACCGCATCAGCAATCTTTACCCCTTTCCCTAAACGGACATGCTGCATTTTCATGCCCTGGCGGTAGGTGCCTGAACACACTCGCATAAACGCAATACGGTCTCGGTGTTTCGGATCCATATTGGCCTGAATTTTAAAAATAAAACCGCTGAATTTTTCTTCATCCGCAAGCACCTCTCGCGGCCTTGCCTCGCGGTTTTGAGGTGTCGGCGCCCACTCCACAAAACCGTCTAACATTTCACGCACACCAAAGTTACCAAGTGCCGTACCAAAAAATACTGGCGTCATACGACCTGCCAAGTATTCATCGACGTCAAACTCATTACTCGCTCCACGCACTAATTCAATTTCATCTCGAATATCATCGGCATAAACACCCAACAGCTCACTGACTTCATCGCTATCAAGCCCTTTAATTTGGCGGTCTTCAGGGATGGTGTGCCCCATACCCTGCTCATAGACATGAACAGTATCGGTATAAAGGTTATAAACACCTTTAAATTCTTTGCCCATTCCCAGCGGCCAATTGATTGGGGCTGCAGATATTTTTAACACCGTTTCTACTTCATCCATCACCTCAATGGGGTCTCGCATATCGCGATCCATTTTGTTCACAAATGACAAAATAGGTGTATCACGCAATCGACAGACTTCCATCAGTTTAATCGTGCGATCTTCCACACCCTTTGCACCATCAATTACCATCAATACGGAGTCAACGGCGGTGAGTGTACGGTAAGTGTCTTCGGAAAAATCTTCATGGCCTGGAGTATCCAGTAGATTGACTGTGCGGCCATTATAAGGAAACTGCATTACCGAAGAAGTTACTGAAATGCCGCGCTCCTGCTCCATGCTCATCCAGTCTGATTTTGCATGAGGTCCGCGCTTGCCTTTAACAGAGCCCGCAACCTGCAAAGCATTGCCGTACAACAGAAGTTTTTCAGTGATGGTGGTTTTACCCGCATCTGGGTGAGAGATGATAGCAAAAGTGCGTCTCTTATTGATTTCATTGAGAAAATTGCTATCCGCCATACCATTTCAGCCCTAATTTGTACGAGATTATTACGTGTGTTTTTGGGGGAGTCCCATAAAGCGCGACATTTTACCTGATGAAAAACCTTATGCCCCGACAAATTCGATAAATTCACCAAAATCATGTCTATTCGCCTCTAAAAACCTTCTAAAATCCACTACATCGATGCCACACCTAACCCCCTAACATCGAGCAATGTATGTACATAAAAGCGTCAATATCAATTATTTTTACCTAGTTCCAAGCTTATGGACGATTAAGCGTTGACTCACTCTGAAAGCTGTATATAATTCACGCAGCTTGAAAGTAAGTCTTATATTTATGCGCACAATTTCGATGGCTCGTCTTTTAGTACCTCGTCCTGTCCTTCATAAGTAATAGCAACACTTCCGGCAAATCGGCTCATTTTGAGCTTTTAATTACTCTTGAATAAAATATAGGATATGACTATGTCAACTACTACTGGTACTGTTAAGTGGTTCAACGAATCTAAAGGCTTCGGTTTCATCGAGCAAGAATCAGGTCCTGACGTTTTCGCTCACTTCAGCGCTATCTCTGGTTCAGGTTTCAAAACCTTGGTTGAAGGCCAAAAAGTTGAGTTCACTGTAACTCAAGGCCAGAAAGGTCCTCAAGCTGAGAACATCGTAGCACTTTAATTTTTTAAAGCGCTTCAAGAAAAGGGCAAGACCATTGGTCTAGCCCTTTTTTATTGCCTGTAACTTCTACCTGCCTAGCCCGACTGCGAGTTACATACCGTTCAAATGGCGCTTCAGCCAAAAATAAGCCAATACCCCCAGTAATAAATTTGCGCAAGCCGTTGCCGCAAATAGGCCACTCAAACCCATATAATATTGCCCCAGCCACGCCAAAGGAAGATACAAGCCCAATACCCGGAGAAAGGAAATCATCATAGGGGGAGAAGGCCGCCCCAAACCGTTGAAAGCTGCATTCACCGCCATTACGATGCCATAGGTTCCATAACTAATTGGGACAAGGGCCATATAGTGCCCAGCAATCGATATAACCTCATCGGAATCACTAAACATTCCGGCGAGCAAAGGCGCCATAAACCAAAGCAATAGTGCCAAGAATAAACCAAACCCCATATTGAACAGTGCCAGCACCTTTAGTGCCTCATATAAACGCTGTATTTTTCCCGCGCCCATATTCTGCCCAAAAAATGGCCCTACGACGCCCGAGAGCGCGTAAAACACAATTAGCGCCAAAGGCTCTACTCTGAGCGCCACACCCAAACCGGCCACCGCTGCGGTGCCATGCTGAGCCACAAGGGCTACAACGACACCACCTGACAGAGGTATAACCACATTGGTAAACATTGCCGGAATGCCTACTACAAATATCATCATCCATGAGCGCTTCAAGGTTAGCCAAGGCGCCAATGGATTAGTGAGCATATGCGTGCGATTTTTTAGTATATGAAAGGCCACCCACAAGGTGATCGCTCGGGTAACAAGTGTCGCAAGTGCGGCGCCCTGAAGCTCTAATCGAGGAAATCCATACAAACCAAATATGAGTAGAGGGTCCAAAAGTGCATTGAAGATGGCAGCGGCGCCCATCAAATATCCCTGAACTTGGCTCCACCCCATCGCTCTAAGGGACGCGAACGTAACCATTGGCACCATCAAGAAGGGCGCACTTAAATACCACACATCCATATATTCATGAATATAAGGCATCAATTCTGGAGTAGCACCCAACAAGCCAAACACGAGATCAATACTCAGCCAGCCTACCAAACTCACTACCACTGAAATTAGTGCCGTCAAACTCATAGAGTCCGTTGCCAGGCGTTTAGCCAACACGTGGTCGCCTGCGCCCACAGCTCTCGCAACTGCGGATGAGGTACCCGCACCCAAGCCAATCGCCACACTCATAAGTAGCATTGCGACAGGGAAGGTGAAGCTCATAGCCGCTAATTGTAAGTCGCCCAGCTGAGCAACAAAAAAGGTATCAACCGCATTGAAAGACATTGTGGCCAATAAACCCCACACCATGGGAGCGGCCATAACGTAGAGGTGCCGCGAGACCGATCCCTCGGTTAATTTTGCTTGTAACACTGAAGCCATAAAATGAAATCTACCATTTATTACTGGAATTGAACGGGGCGCCGGATTATAGCAAGCGCATATCGTTTACGCTGCAAAGCATTAGCCCGCCAGCGTTCTTGTATCGCAACATGAGAGTGATAAACTGCTTAAACACTCGATCATATACAGACAGCAATGAACAGCCATCATTCGGCCCTACCCAGAAATCTTTTTCGTCTTTTTATAATACGCTGCTTAATGCTGCTGGCTTTAGGCACAGCCATTGTACTCAGCCTTGAAACCCTAGAACTTGAACTGAATTATTCCTTATTAGTGAGTGTTCTAGGCCTGCTCACCCTAGTTAACATACTAACTTGGCTACGGCTTCAAGGTCATTGGCCAGTGACGGAATTGGAAATATTCGCGCAGCTTCTCATTGACGTCGCAGGCATTAGCTTATTGATGTATTTTAGCGGCGGCGCGAGCAACCCGTTCATCTTCTATTATTTGGTGCCGGTCTGTATATCGGCGGCCACTCTTCCGCTAGCTTATACATGGCTCGTCACGGGGCTGTCATTGACGCTATATACGCTGCAATTAAGCTATTACGTACCACTGCCCCTACTTGCCCCAGACGCACATACCCATGGCGACAATAGTAACCTCCACGTCATTGGCATGTGGTGTAACTTTGCCATCAGCGCCATTCTAATTACCTATTTTGTTGCCAAAATGGCCAGAGACCTTAGGCGTCAAGAGTCTCTGCTCAATGCCGCAAAAGAGGACGCGCTGCGCGATGAGCAAGTAATGGCGGTGGCGACCCTTGCAGCCGGAACCGCCCACGAATTGGGAACCCCCCTCGCCACTATGATGGTACTCATTGAAGAGATGCAACAGGACTATGCACATGACCCTAAGCTGCAACAAGACCTCGACTTACTCGCAACCCAAAGTTTGGCCTGCCGCAAGACCTTGCAGCAATTAGTATTGAAGGCTGAGCGGGACCATGGTGCCAAAAATGTCGTCAATTTGCACGAGTTCTTAGATCGATTGGTGGAGCGCTGGCTGGTTATTCGACCCGATGCTGTCATCGCAATTGATCTAAACCCAAACCTCCAGATAAGCAGCGCTCTGGATCAGGGTGTTGAGCAATCGATTCTAAATTTGCTGAATAACGCCGCGGACGCGAATCCAGTAGGAGTGGAGATTCAAGCGCAAATTAAAAAGGACACCCTATTTATTCGTATTCTAGATAAGGGGCCAGGGATATCTGAGGACATTGCTAAGGAAATTGGCAAACCTTTTATTAGCACCAAAAGAAAAGGCCTTGGTCTCGGCTTGTTTTTAAGTAATGCCACAATGTCTCGCGCAGGAGGAACGGTAAACTTGTACAACCAAGCATCGGGAGGCACCTTAACAGAGGTGACTCTTCCACTATCTCCAGTGCAAGAATCAAAAAAGGTAGATCAATTAGATGGCACCGTCCCTAATGAATGAGCCGGCGGAAAAAATATTACTCGTTGATGACGATCAAGTATTTACGCGGGTGATGAAGCGCGCCCTTAGCCGCTTAGGCTTTGAAATCTACACAGCACAAACCGCAAAAGAGGCTTTGGCATTAACCCAGGAAACGTTTTTTGACCGCGCAATTCTTGATTTAAAGCTGGAGCTTACTTCAGGCCTGCAGCTCATTGCCGAATTAAAAGCCGTGCAAGCAGACCTGCGTATTGTTGTACTTACAGGCTACTCGAGTGTTAGTACGGCTGTGGAAGCGATTAAACTCGGCGCTGTAAACTATCTATGTAAACCTGCTCCAGTAAGTGAAATTCTTGCCGCTTTTGACAATACTCAAGGCAACTCATCTGCCTCACTGATGGAGGTGCGCCCTTCGGTAGATCGAGTTGAATGGGAGCATATACAAAGAGTGCTGCTAGAGAACCAAAATAACATCTCAGCCACCGCACGAGCTTTGGGCATGCATCGCCGAACCCTCCAGAGAAAACTTCAAAAGCGCCCAGCGAAACAATGAGTTAGTTATTGCAATGAGAGCTGGCAAGCCATTAGCAATGCGTCTTCACGACCATTAACTGTGGGGTAATAGGCACGCCGGTGGCCTGTTTCGAAAAAACCTTCGCGATGATAGAGATCAATCGCTTTTTGATTTGATACCCTGACCTCCAAAAACATCATATCCGCCTTGGCCGACACCAAGCCCACAATATGCACCAAGAGTAAACTTGCCAGCCCACCACCTTGATGCTTTGGGTGTAGGGCAATATTTAACAGCTCAGCATCCCCACCACCATAAGTGGCAATTGCATAACCTATTACTTGCCCTTTTATGAGAATAACGCGGCAAAAATCTTTGCCGGCCACACGAGTTTCAAATGTACTTCGCTTCCAGGGATGCGAATGGGCAAGGGCTTCAATCGCACACACAACATCTATATCGCGAGCTCTCATATCTCGAGAGCTGACTGATAGGCCAGATCGACTCTCCAGCACGAGGGCATCTACACTGTCAGACATGGTATCAGCGCTTCACAATAAGCGGCTGAATTAAACGCCAAACTTGTGCTTTTAAAGAGGGCTCGAGAAGAATATCAACAAGACTCGGAGTCACTACAAGGGGCGTTGCTAATGATTCGAGAATAATGGGATTAGCAGAAGCCAATTGAGAGTGTATGACTTCAGGGTATATATGTGACGGAGGCAGTATATAGGTCGCGGCCGCTGAGCCCATTAGCAAAAGGTGCTTAACTGGGTCGAGCAATAACTCTGCATCTAAAAATGCATGCAACATATCCCGAGCGTCTTCTACACCCTGCCCTCCTAGATCATTATCAATCATTGGCCATTTGAGAACATTGGCTTTTGGCAGAGATGGCAACTGATAGCCTAAAGCCATAAGAATATTTACCAATAGGCGTTCCGTTGGCAAAGCCTGTTGTAGATCTCTTGTATCCACAACCATTAAGTCTGGGCTAACACGCCAAATTGTCAGCGAGAATTTTGGTCGGAGATCCGTTGCGGCATTTAGAGACTCGGGCTCCTTAAGGGATAACTTCTCTTCTTTTTTCTTGCTAGAACCCGCTCCAAAAGCGCCTAATACTTCTTCTACTTTTGAATCTGACGCCGAAGAATTTGCCTTATCATCTAGGCCCAATACGTCTTTCGGTTCCGTGAGATTGTCAGTTAGCGACTTTATCGACACCGGTCTATCTGCCATGCCCACAACTGCAGCCCGAGATGAACTGATTGCCGGCTCTGCGGCCCGATTGCTGAGTTCTCTTACGTCGGGCAAAGCACATTGCACCGAGGCTGGTGCGTACGCCAGCGCACACCGGGGCATATAATTATCTATACCCAGTGCCGATAAATAAGCTTGTCGCTGTAACTCATTCAATGAACTTGCTCTTACTCTATGAACTCAATTTTTACACACCATCCCGCTGAGGATGGGCTTTGTTTGCGTGGGATTCTAACAGATTAAGGGCGTGGAGGTAGGCTTTAGCCGACGCAGCTAGAATATCGGTGTCGGCACCTACACCGTTTACAATCTTACCCTCTCGCTCAAGACGAACTGTTACGTCACCCTGTGAGTCTGTACCCTGAGTAATTGCATTGACCGAGTACAGCTGTAGATCAGCACCACTCTCGGTTAGATTTTCTATCGCCTTAAATATAGCGTCAACAGGACCATCACCTTCACTCTGAGATTCTAGGTGCTCCCTGCGAATATCGATGCAAATACGCGCTCTTGGTGCTTCATTTGTTCTCGTAAGGACTTCCATAGACTGGAACTTGTAGATGTCTTCTATCGTCTCAAGTTGAGTATCACTCATTAGAGCCTGCAGATCTTCGTCAAATATCTCATGCTTTTTATCCGCCAGAGCCTTGAAGCGCACAAAAACATCATTTAGAGCTACGGCACCGTCAAAAGTAATACCAAGATCCTCAAACCGTGCTTTAACGGCAGCACGCCCAGAATGTTTGCCTAAAACCAGTTTGTTTGTATTCCAGCCAACATCCTCCGCCTTCATAATTTCATAGGTTTCGCGGTGTTTGAGAATCCCGTCTTGATGAATACCTGATTCATGGGCAAAGGCATTAGCGCCTACAATGGCTTTATTTGGCTGTACGGGAAACCCAGTAACGCTCGCCACCAAACGCGAGGTGGGCACAATATGACGGGCATCAATACCCGTTTTAACAGGAAATAAATCTTGTCTAGTCCGCACTGCCATAGCAACTTCTTCAAGTGATGCATTGCCAGCACGCTCGCCTAAGCCATTGATAGTGCACTCTATTTGACGTGCGCCGTGTAGAACCGCGGCGAGGGAATTCGATACCGCTAATCCTAAATCGTTGTGACAATGAGTTGAAAATATAGCCCTATCGGAGTTGGGCACTGCCGCAATTAGGCGACTAAACATCTCGCCGTACTCTCCCGGCTCACCATACCCTACCGTGTCAGGCAGGTTAATGGTCCCCGCGCCTTCATTGATCGTGGCCTCAATGATACGACACATAAATTCAAACTCAGAACGACTAGCATCCTCTAATGAAAACTCAACGTCATCAGTAAAATTTCTGGCCATCTTGACCGCGTTCACAGCCTGCTCCAATACCAGATCTGAAGACATTTGCAGTTTGTATTTCATGTGTATTGGCGAAGTTGCGATAAAGGTATGTATGCGCCCAGAATTTGCGCCCTTAATTGCCTCTGCCGCTCGCTCAATATCAGGGCGAACCGCTCGCGCTAGACTACAAATTGTGGAATCTTTAACCGCTGCTGATACGGCTTTTACTGCTTCAAAATCGCCCTGGCTGGCAATAGCAAAACCAGCTTCAATCACATCTACATTCATCTTTTCCAGCATTTTTGCGATGCGAACTTTTTCATCTTTCGTCATCGACGCGCCAGGACTCTGCTCACCATCACGAAGGGTGGTATCAAAAATAACTAACTTGTCTTTGTTCATTGGGAAATATTCCTGATGTCTATACGCTTAGGGGCAGTCGAATCCATGATTTTACAGCTTAGTATGACCCACATAAAGAAAAACCCCAGCAGGGCACCTGCTGGGGTTTTAGAATTAAAGCTTGACGATGACCTACTCTCAC
>CAJWBQ010000006.1 GCA_913020115.1 uncultured Cellvibrionales bacterium | reverse complement strand
GTATTGGAAACCTTCCCTCGTGATGAGCTGCTGCAAAGCTCTAGCAATGAATTATTCGATACGGTTATGGGTGTATCGCAAATTAATGAGCGTCATATGGTTCGCTTGTTTGTGCGTCGCGACCCTTATGGCAAATTTGTGAATTGCATTGTCTATGTACCTAGAGATGTATTCGACTCTAGCGTGCGTGGCAACATACAGGAACTGATTTCACAGAAAATCAATGCCACAGAGTGCCAGTTTACGACGCACTTTTCTGAGTCCATTCTCGCCAGAGTGCATTTGGTCTTTAAAGTAGATCCAGAAAACCTTGTCGATATTGATGTTAGGCGTTTAGAAGCCAGTATTGTTGACATCACTCGAACCTGGGAAGACCACCTGCTCGAGTCCCTGAATGATTCCCGTGGTGAAGAAAAAGGTCACAAGCTCTTCAAAGAATATAAAGATGCTTTCACAAGCGCTTATAAAGAGAGCTACGACGCACGCACGGCAGTTTCAGATATTGACACCATAAGAGCCTTGCCTGAAGAAGAGTCTATGGCTTTGAGCTTCTATCAACCCATGGGTGCCGCAAAAAACGAATTGCGTTTTAAGGTTTTTCATAAAGACGCGCCGGTTGAATTGTCAGATGCAATTCCAGTGCTTGAACATTTGGGCTTGCGCGTGCTGGGTGAGCACCCTTATCAAATTCGCGGCCAGAATGGAGAGCAAATTTGGTTGCACGATTTCCAATTACAGTTTGGTTTAAACGCGGAAGTAGATGTGCATTTAGTGCGTTCGAATTTTGAAGATGCTTTCATGGCCATTTGGAAAGGTAAATCTGAAAGTGATGCGTTTAATCACTTGGTGTTGGGTGCGCGGATCAATTGGCGCGAAGTGGGTGTGCTGCGTGCATACGCTCGCTACATGAAGCAAACGGCATTTAATTTTAGCCAGTCCTATATCGCCAATACCTTGGCCAACCATTTGGAAATAACGCGTAACTTGGTCGCTTTATTTAAAAGTATGTTTGACCCTAGGGTGAATCAGTTTACCAAGCAGGATGTGCAGCGTATTGAGCGTTTGAATGTCAAGATTATTGAAAGCTTAGACAAAGTAGACAACCTAAACGAAGATCGAATTGTTCGTCGTTACTTAGACATGATCAACGCGACCTTGCGCACCAACTTTTATCAAACGGATGCCAATGGTGAACGCAAAGATTATATGTCGCTCAAGTTTAACCCTCGGCAGATTCCAGATGTGCCAGAACCTCGCCCGATGTTTGAAATCTTTGTCTATTCACCGCGCGTAGAAGGTGTGCACCTTCGCGGTGGCAAAGTAGCACGAGGAGGTCTGCGCTGGTCAGACCGCCTGCAAGATTATCGCACTGAGGTGCTCGGCTTAGTAAAAGCTCAGCAGGTGAAAAATGCGGTTATTGTGCCTAACGGCGCCAAAGGTGGCTTTGTAGGTAAGCAATTTCCGAAGGAGGGCGGCCGAGAAGCCTATATTAACGAAGGCATTGAGTGCTACAAAATATTCATCCGTGGTTTGTTGGATGTCACTGATAATTTGGTAAACGGGGAAATTGTTCAGCCCAAGCAAGTGTTGCGAATGGACGAAGACGACCCTTACCTAGTAGTAGCTGCTGACAAGGGTACTGCTACATTCTCTGATATCGCTAACGGTTTGTCGGAAGAATATGGACACTGGCTGGGTGATGCATTCGCATCTGGCGGCAGTGTTGGTTATGACCACAAAGGCATGGGAATTACTGCACGTGGCGCTTGGGTGTCGGTGCAGCGTCACTTTAAAGAAAAGAATATTGACGTTCAAAAACAAGACTTTTCCGTGGTGGGCATTGGTGACATGGCCGGTGATGTGTTTGGCAATGGCATGTTGATGTCAGAGCACATTCAGTTAGTTGCTGCCTTCAACCACTTGCATATTTTCATTGACCCCAATCCCGACGCAAAGACGAGTTTCAAAGAACGCCAGCGCCTGTTTGAGACGCCGCGAACCAATTGGGCCGACTATAACGAAAAGCTGATTTCTAAGGGGGGTGCAATTTTTGACCGATCCGCTAAATCACTTAAATTAAGTCCGGAGATTCGCAAGTGTTTTGATATTCAAGCTACAAAGCTAACGCCAACAGAATTTATCAATGCCATTTTAAAGGCCCCAGTCGATTTGATTTGGAACGGCGGCATTGGTACTTACGTTAAAGCCACCTCTGAGACTCATGCCGACGTTGGCGATAAAGCCAATGATGTATTGAGGGTTAATGGTAATGAGCTTCGCTGTAAAGTGTTTGGCGAGGGAGGCAATTTGGGCACCACTCAGTTGGGCCGTATAGAATTCGCTTTGAACGGCGGCGCGATCAATACCGATTTCATTGATAATGCGGCGGGCGTAGATTGTTCTGACCATGAGGTAAACATTAAAATCTTGCTGAATGAGGTTGTTACCAGTGGCGATATGACTGAGAAACAGCGTAATAAGCAGTTGGAAGTTATGACGGATACTGTTGCGGAAATGGTGTTGAGCAACAACTATCGCCAGACCCAGGCAATTAGTATTGCCGAACAGCAAGTTAACGAGCGTACGGGTGAGTATCGTCGCTTTATTAATGCGATGGAAAGCTCTGGCCGTCTAGATCGAGCCCTTGAGTTTTTACCTGATGAGGACACTTTGCTAGAGCGACAAACTCAAGGTAAGTCATTTACTCGCCCAGAATTGTCGGTGCTGATTTCTTACGCAAAAGTGATGCTAAAAGAAGAGTTGGCTGACTCTGACGTGCCTCAAGATGAATACATGATGGCCTCAGTTGAGCGAGCATTCCCCACAGAGCTGCACGAAAGGTTTCGCCCCCAAATGTATGGTCACATTCTTAAGAATGAAATTGTGGCCACTCAGGTGGCTAATGATATGGTCAATAATATGGGCATTAACTTTTGCCTTCGCTTGATGGAATCTACGGGTTCTACTGCAGGCCAAGTTGCAAAAGCTTATGTCACCGCTGCGGAGATTTATGAGCTTGAAGATTACTGGTGCAAGGTCGAAGCGCTAGACTTTAAAGTCAGTGCAAGCGTACAGATAGATCTGATGATCAACATGGTGCGTCGAGTGCGTCGCGCGGCACGTTGGTTCTTGCGAAATCGTCGTAATCATTTAGCTCCGGCAGACGAAATTACTTCCTTTGGTGGTCCTATCAAGAGTTTGGTGAAGTCCTTGCCAAAATTGCTTCGAGGAGATCCAAAAGAAGAGTGGGAAACCGACTATCAGGCTTTAAGCGATGCAGGAGTACCGAAGGACGTTGCGCAGATGTCCACCATACCGGCTACTTTGTATGCCAGCATGGGAATGGTAGAGGCTGCACAAGAGAGCGGGCAGTCCATTGAGCGAGTGGCCGAGTTCCATTTGGCTTTGGGCGAGCAGCTCAGTCTGCATTGGTTTGCCACCCAAATTGCCGATGTGAAGGTTGAGAACTACTGGCAGGCGATGGCCAGAGAAGCCTTTATGGACGATCTAGAGTCGCAAATGCGTACTTTAACAGTGTCCTTGAGTAGAATGGCAGAGGAAGGTCAGAGCGTTGATGAGGTGGTGGCTTTGTGGCTGAATCATCAAGACGTATTGGTGGATCGCTGGCGCAGCATGATTAATGAATTACAGGGCGCGCCGGGTACTGATTTTGCCATGTTCTCTGTGGCGCTACGAGAGCTCTTAGATTTGGCCCAGGCCAGTGTTCACTGCGACTAAAACAACTAAATTGGCATTTGTGAAGTAGAAGATTGAAAGAGATAATTGTAAGTCTGTTTATTCCCGCAGAAGAGTACCAGCGCCTCTACCAGGGCGCTGTTAAAGATGTAGTGACCACCTCGCTAGATGGCCTTCGAGTACGATTTCCTGCGCACATATTGCGACCCTTTGTGTTGCGAGATGGCATAAGAGGGCGTTTTCTCATCCGCTTTACCGATGAAAACAAATTTCATTCAGTGCAACGCCTCTGAGTGCCAAGCCTTAAAATCAGAGACATTCAGCGGCGTTTGCAGTATCCTTGCGCCCGAAAATTACCCCTCCCATAAGTTGCTAGAGCACTCATTTTTATGTATTCGCTGATTCGTAAAGCGCTATTCTGTTTTGACCCCGAAATTTCACACGAGCTTTCACTGGAGTGGCTGGGAGCGGGCAATCGCTTGGGTTTAGTAAAACCCTTCGTAGGTGCTCCGAGTGATTGTCCGGTCAATGTAATGGGGATCGATTTTCCAAACCCCGTCGGTTTGGCGGCAGGACTCGACAAAAATGGCGATTACATTGATGCTTTGGCCAACCTGGGCTTCGGGTTTATTGAAATCGGCACAATCACGCCAAGGTCACAGCCTGGAAATCCTAAGCCGCGCTTATTTCGCCTGCCGGCGGTCAATGGCATTATTAATCGAATGGGCTTCAACAACAAAGGTGTCGATCACCTTTTAGAGCAGGTGAAGGGACGTAAAGGCCGGGGAGTTTTGGGTATTAACATTGGCAAAAACTTTGATACCCCAGTGGAAAATGCAGCGGATGATTACCGTATTTGCATGCAAAAAGTTTACCCCCTCGCTGATTATATTACCGTTAATGTATCTTCACCAAACACGCCAGGCCTACGGAATTTACAATTTGGCGAGTCATTGAATGCCTTGTTGCGCGCTCTGAAAGAGGAGCAGCAAGCATTAGCCGAAATTCATGGGCGTTACGTGCCTGTGGCAGTAAAAATTGCGCCAGATATGTCTGAGGAGGAAGTTCGTGAAGTAGCTGATTCCCTTAAAACACAGGGTATTGATGGCGTTATTGCTACCAATACTACCATTAGCCGCGAGGCGGTTGAGGGCTTAGAGCACGGCGATGAGGCTGGTGGCTTGAGTGGAGGGCCCGTGAAGGACGCGTCTACACAGGTGATTGCCTGGTTGAGTGATGCGCTTGATGGCGCGCTGCCCATTATTGGTGTCGGCGGTATTGTTTCTGGCGCCGATGCGGCAGAGAAAATTAAGGCCGGGGCCAGTTTGGTGCAGGTGTATACGGGTTTTATTTATCGGGGCCCAGAATTGGTGAAAGAGTCGGTAGAGGCTATACGCTCTCTTTAGTCGCGCTAAATTGAGCGCATATGCCCATCATTCCCGCGTGAGCCGAAATGATGGGGGGCGAGTTATAAATTGTTGAGCTTTTGGATTTGCGTCATGCGGTTAAAGCCGTCCCAGTGGTCTTCTCTAGCTTCTCGCCAACCACCCATCCATTGTTGGCGGGCAAAGCCTGCGTCGTGGGGGCAGAGCGTTCTGGAGCGGCCATCAATACCGGCCTGATAACCCTTGTTAAATGCACGTTCGTCCTGGTTACGTTTTTGTGTTTTCATCGGGTGGAGCACCTCGCGGTTTAAGAGTTGGCCACATAGGCCATATTATTAGCACACCCGCTGATTTAGAAGACCCTACGCTCAGCTTCGTGTGCGTTCTGTCGTGGCCTTTTGGCCGCGAGCACGCAGTACACCAAAGAATCCCATAACTTGGGAATGATTTTATTTTTATGCTTGAGCCGGCTTTTATGGCATCAAGCTATATTTAATGAGAGACAGGGTTGGCATTAGCTTCTAAGCTCTTGTTATTCCCAGTAATTTAAGGACGACCATGGAACATCAATATTTTGCAGCGTGCCCAAAAGGTTTAGAAATATTACTGGCTGAAGAGCTAGAGACCTTTGCCTGTGATGATCTGCGCCAAACTGTAGCCGGCGTTTACTTCAATGCCAGCTTAGAATCGGCATACAGAGCATGCCTTTGGACGCGCTTGGCCAACAAAATTTTGATGCCTCTCGCGCGCTTTCAGGTGAGTGATGCTGACGCGCTATACGATGGCGTAAAAGCTGTGGCCTGGGACGAGCACATTAACCCTAATAGCACTATTCTTGTCGATTTTATCGGCACAGATGACATCATTCGCAATAGTCAATTTGGCGCTCTCAAAGTAAAAGACGCTATTGTTGACCGTATCCGTGAGGTGACGGGAACCCGTCCTTCAGTGGCTAAGGTTAATCCGGATATACGAATTAACGCGAGGCTCAGTAAGGGCGGTATTGTGGTGAGCTTGGACATGAGCGGCGCAAGCTTGCATCGGCGTGGTTACCGCGTTAGGCAGGGCATTGCGCCAATGAAGGAGAATCTCGCGGCGGCTATATTGCTGAGAGCTGGCTGGCCTGCCATTGCTAAAGAAGGTGGCGCTTTGCTAGACCCGATGTGTGGCTCCGGCACCATTCTGATTGAGGCGGCTATGATGGCGGCTGATATCGCGCCTGGGTTACAGAGAAGCTTTGGTTTTGAGCATTGGCTAAACCATAAGAATGATACATGGTTGGCTTTGCGCGAAGAGGCTATTGAGCGGCGGCGTGCGGGCTTAGAAGGCGAGCTCGTTGAAATTCGAGGATACGACGCTGATGTAGCCGTGATTCGAGCGGCCGAAGAAAATATCGCGCAAGCGAACTTGGATGACTGGCTGCGTTTAAGTCGTAAAGAGCTCAAAGATTTCAAGATGCCAACCCATAAGACGCTTGAGCACGGTCTAATTATTTCGAACCCACCATACGGCGAGCGTTTGGGCGAAATTGAATCCCTGAAACTCTTGTACCAATACCTAGGTGACCGCCTGAAGGCTGATTTCTCAGGTTGGCAAACGGCTATTTTTACCGGCAATCCCGAACTTGGTAAACATATGGGAATGCGAGCGGGGAAGAAGTACAAATTCTTCAACGGTACTATACCTTGTGAATTGCTGATGTTTAGTATTCAAGAGGCGTCATTTCACCGCCACCCCCTCGATCGCTCCGATTCTGCTAGTAAGGTAAAGCAGGGCCAGGAGGAGTTGACGGCCGGCGCCGCTATGCTGGCGAATCGTTTAAAGAAAAATAAAAAACAATTAGCCAAATGGCTAAAGAAAAATCAGGTCGAGTGCTACCGTCTTTACGACGCGGACATGCCAGAGTATTCAGCGGCTATTGATATTTATGGCGATTACGTTCATGTGCAAGAATACCAAGCGCCAAAATCCGTTGATGAAGCCAAAGCTCAGAAACGATTTGAAGAGATCAAGGCGGCCGTGCCCAACGCATTGGGCATCGATGAAGCGAATATCAGTTACAAGCAACGCCGTCGTAATCGCGGCAAGACTCAGTATGAAAAACTAGAGCCTTGGGAGCCTCATGCCGATATAACGGTACAAGAGGGGCAGGGAAAATTTCTCATCAATCTCTGGGATTATTTAGACTGTGGGCTGTTCCTTGACCACCGGCCTGTCAGACAAAAAATTTCCACAATGGCTAAAGGCGCTCGCTTTCTCAACCTCTTCTGTTATACCGCGACCGCATCAGTACATGCGGCATTGGCGGGAGCCCGCTTTACGGTCAGTGTGGACATGTCTAATACATACTTGAAGTGGGCTCGGAAAAATTACGCCCTGAATGGCTTAGGGGAAGGGCGGAACCGTTTGGAGCAGGCCGACTGCACCAAATGGCTAAAAGATTGTGAACAAACTTTCGATTTGATTTTGTTGGATCCGCCCAGTTTCTCAAATTCGAAAAAAATGGAAGATGTCTTGGATATCCAGCGCGATCATGTAGAGTTGATCTGCGACTCGATGAAGATACTGGAGCCGGGCGGCACTTTGATTTTCAGCAACAATTTACGCAGTTTTAAAATGGATTTGACTCAGCTGGGTGATTTTGATGTAAGGGATATTACCGGAAGCACCTTAGATCCTGATTTTTCGCGCAATGCCAAAATACATCAGTGTTGGACCCTGCAGCATAAATAGGAGGCTGAATGAGCTATCAGTGCCAGGAATGTGCTTATAAAGGGCGTTCATTTACAGGCGGGGTTTGCCCCGCGTGTGGTTCTTATAAAGTAAAGTCTGGACGGCCTATTAAACAGACCGAGGCCAGAAAACCCTATCGCCTGGCTCTGTCAATTGCTCTGTGGATCTACTTAGCCTACGCGCTGGCCAATAAATTATTGTAAGTCTAGTCTCTGCGTAACTTGTCGCTTACCGCTATGGGGTTAGGGTAGTTGAATATAACGATGTAGCTTGAGACCAGGAAGGTGATAATTGCCGTCGCTTGAATCAGGGTTGATGCTTTTTCTGATATGAGCGAGGCATTGGTCGCGACAAATGCAATCAGCAAAGAAAATTCGCTGATCTGTCCCAGCCGAAAACCAATGTTCCAAGCTAAGGTGTTGTGTTCACTTTGATGCCTTAGTAGAAAACGGAAAACCAGTGGCTTCAGCGCCAAAACGATGCCGGCCATCAGCAGCGCTGGAATAGCGATGTCTGGAAGCAAGCTCAAATTGAAGCGCGCGCCAATTGAGAAGAAAAACAAAATGAGGAAAAAGTCTCTTAGCGGTTTAAGGCTGAGAGCAATGTATTGGGCTATGGGGCTAGTGGCTAAAGTAATACCCGCGATAAACGCCCCAATCTCGGCCGACAGCCCTAAAATTTCTGAAATTTCGGCCATGCCTAAACACCAGCCCAGAGCCACTAAAAATATGTATTCATGAAAACGGTCGAATTTCTGAATCAGTTTTAAGAGTACAAAGCGGACAAATCCATAGGCAAACAAGCCTACCAATGGCAGGGCGACTAAGGTCATGAGTAATTGGCTGAGGTCGACTTCGCCCAAATTGCCGCTTAGTAAAACCATTAAGCAAAGAATCGCAATAAAATCCTGAAGCAATAGCAGACCCACCATCATTTCGCCTGTGTGACGGTGGTGCAGTACCGTTGTAGGCAGTAACTTAATGCCAATGATAGTGCTTGAAAACATCATGGCCATGCCAATAATTAAGTTTTCAACATGAGTGAAGCCAAAGGCGTAGCCGAGAGCGTATCCGCTGAGTGCAAATGAGGCTGAGCTTATCAGCGCGACACTGGTGGCTTTTTTTAATACTGAGACCAGGGCTTTGGGTTGCATGTCTAAGCCGAGCAAAAACAGTAGAAAGATAATGCCGATACGCGACATCTCACTGACGACGTCAACGTCCGTAATTAATTTCATGCCGTAAGGGCCAACAATGGCGCCCAGCGCAATGTAAGCCACCAATAATGGTTGGCGTGTATAAAGTGCCACGGTGGCGATAATAGCCGCACCGGAAAAGATCAGAACAAATGATTGGAAAAGAGTTTCGCCCATGGTTCAGTTAAAGTCTCTTGTAGAGTGATGTCGTGGCTTGGAAGAATACAGTGGCGATATTGTTGCAGTTTTAGCGTGGAATTGCATCTGTCTCAACTTCTGAGGCATTGCGGTTTTAATGAGAGAGGAGGGGGCCACTCTCGCCGTGAGGGCGAGAGTGGCTGCAGGGTATCAGTCCCTGCGGCGGAATAATGGAAGCTCTTGGTCAGCTGCGGCTTGGTAGTACTCAGGCAAATCGTTCAATGAACTGAGCGCCGAGTCTAAATCGAAGGTTTCATTGCAATCAAAGGCATTGAAACCGCAGCGTGAAAGGTAAGTGAGCTGATCGCGTATGAAACCACCAGCTGCCCTTAGTTCACCCTTGAAGCCATAGCGCTCGCGAAACAGTCGCCCCAGAGTAAAGCCGCGGCCGTCCATGAAGGCAGGAAACTCAATGGCAATGAGTGGTAGTTTGCTAACGTCATCCTTAAGGTCTTCAGGATTTTCGTCGTTTTGCAGGTAAACGCCAACGTCTTGCCTTGAACCCAGGGTATCGCGCTGAGCCAGCCAAAGTTTTAGAGGCACAATCACCTGACCTACGGGCACCGTCGGTGCTGCGTCTTCATCATTTACTGCGAGCCACTGCCAGGCGTTTTCAACAATGGCCTTATCTTTAATTAGCTTTGGCATAAACTCGCTCCTTGAAGGGCACTAAGCCTACGCGTCGGTAGGTATCAATAAATAGTTCGTCGCCGCGTCGAATTTCTACAAACACATCGAGTAATTTGGTGATCACGTCAGACATTTCGTCTTGGCCAAACGCTGGGCCAAGTACCTTGCCCAGTGAAGCGTCGCTGCCAGCGCTACCGCCAAGCTGTACTTGGTAGAACTCGGCGCCTTTTTTGTCCACGCCTAAAATACCAATGTGACCCACATGGTGGTGACCACAAGCATTCATACAGCCTGAGATGTTGAGGTCGATATCGCCGAGGTCATAGAGATAGTCCATATCATCAAAGCGGCGCTGTATCGATTCGGCAATAGGAATTGATTTGGCGTTGGCTAGGGAGCAGAAATCGCCGCCGGGGCAGCAGATCATATCGGTTAGTGTGCCGATATTTGGCGTCGCAAATCCAGCTACTTTGGCTGCCTGCCAAAGTTCAAATAGGTCTGATTTGCGTACATCGCCCAAGACAATGTTTTGCTCGTGGGTTGTGCGAACTTCAGCAAAGGAAAATTGATCTGCGAGACCCGCAATAGTATCAAGTTGGCTGTCGGTTACATCACCAGGGGCCACGCCGGTTGGTTTCAGCGAGAGCGTCACAGCGGCATAACCCGCTTTACGGTGTTCGCGGACGTTGCGCGTAAGCCAAATTTTAAAGGCCTTGTGTTCTTTCGCCTGGGCATCTAAAGAGGCTTCCGCGGCGGCTGCGTCTAAAGTTTCGTAGGCGGGCTCTGTGAAGAAACGCTTGGCACGTTCAATTTCTTCAAGGGTTAAAGTCGAGGGCCCATCTTTAAGAAACTCCCATTCCGCGTCCACTTTTTCAGCGAAGGCTTCTGCCCCCATCGCGCGCACCAATATTTTGATCCGTGCTTTGTATTTGTTGTCGCGGCGCCCAAGCAGATTGTATACCCGCAAGATAGCTTCCATGTACGACAGCAAGTGCTGCTGAGGTAGGAATTCTTTGATGAGGCTGCCTAGTACCGGCGTTCGGCCGAGGCCGCCCCCCACAATCACCTTAAAACCGATCTCACCAGCGTCATTTTGTACAACTTGCAGACCAATGTCGTGCAGCTGTACCGCTGCACGGTCGTCATTGGCGCCAGTTACCGCTACTTTGAATTTGCGAGGTAAGAAGGCGAACTCTGGGTGTAGGGTTGACCACTGGCGAATGATTTCACAGTAAGGACGAGGATCAATCTCTTCGTCGGGCGCAATACCGGCAAATTGGTCGGATGTAGTGTTGCGTATGCAGTTGCCACTGGATTGGGTTGCGTGCATTTCAACTTCGGCCAGTTCTGCCAATATATCTGGCACATTGGCGAGTTCGGGCCAGTTAAACTGCACGTTCTGACGGGTACTGATATGGCAGTAGCCCTTATCGTAAGCGCGTGCGATGTGAGCTAAGCGGCGTAGCTGTGTGGAGTTGAGCATGCCGTAGGGAACGTTGACGCGCAGCATAGGAGCCAGGCGCTGCACATAGAGGCCATTTTGCAGGCGCAAAGGCAGAAACTCTTCTTCTTTTAGGTCGCCGGCTAGGTAGCGCTCGGTTTGGCCGCGGAATTGGGCCACACGGTCGCTGATGATCTGGTGGTCATATTGGTCGTATGCATACATCGTTTGCTTATGCCTTATAACTTTAAGTTATTAACTGACCGAATCTAACGTTTTTGGTCAGCAGGGAAATTTGCTGCGCAGAATATAACAATTTGAGGCCCCCTGCGAGTGCGAAACTGAGCAATGTGGGCGTTTGTTGATTTTTGCGACGGTGACTTTATCATTTTAAGCGCTCAATTCGAACAAATTGATTTGTATATTTGTATATCTTTTAGTAATAATGCCTGATTAGGGCTTGCCAGCCCTCATTAGGTGGGGTTAAATCAGAACCCGCGAATATTTTCAATAATAAAAATCGGAGAATAATAAAAATGAACCAAGAAATTCAAATGCAAGAACAGGGCGACAGCGCTGCTGATGCTATTGCTGCTATTGTTTTAATTGCTATCTTTGTTACTACTTGTATTTTTTGGGTTAGCGGTCAATAGACCCCGATTCAGACTAAGTTTCTTAAAAGCCGCACAAGCCTATGGTTTGTGCGGCTTTTTGGTGGTTGTCTAAGATGATTTGGGACAGCTGGAGAAGCGCCAAGTCTCTCTACGCACCAGTCTTGCTAAGTACTGTGCTAACAATTGTGGCTACCACGGCCACAAATAGAGCTGTAAAGATTACGCCAGCGATAATATAGGTATAGATATTGCCTTGTTGGAAATCACGTTCTTGGGTTTTCTTGCTTTGGACGCCAAAGGCGGCGCCCATGGTACTGAGCACAATCTGCCAAAAGCTGGGTTTTTGAGGCTTATTCTCATCGCTCATAGCGTGCTCCTTAATTATCTCGCTCAGTCATCATAACCTAAGACGGGCTGTAGCCAGCGCTCTAAAGTCGCTACGGTCATACCTTTGCGTTCGGCGAGTGATTCCACCTGATCGCGGTTGATCTTGCCGGTGGCAAAATAGGTGGACTCAGGGTGTGAGAAGTACCAACCTGACACGGCTGCCGCAGGGTACATGGCAAAATGCTCAGTCAGTTCTACGCCGGTGGCATTTTCGGCATCCAATAAGCGGAATAGGGCCGCTTTTTCAGTATGATCTGGGCAGGCTGGATAGCCCGGTGCAGGTCGTATACCTTGATAGCGCTCTTTAATTAGATCTTCGTTGCTCAGCTCTTCATTACTTCCATAAGCCCAGAACTCTTTCCTTACGCGAGCGTGCATGTGTTCAGCAAAAGCCTCGGCCAGGCGATCCGCTAGGGCTTTCACCATAATGCTGCTGTAGTCATCGAGAGCGTCTTCAAAACTTTTACACAGGGCCTCAGCACCTATGCCAGCGGTTACGACGAAGCCACCTACATAGTCTTGGGTGTTGGTTTCCTTTGGTGCAACGAAGTCGGCCAGAGAGTAGTTGGGTTTAATGTTGCCTGGTTTTTTATTTTGCACGCGAATGTGGTGCAGTCGTTCCTGCTCACTGGAGCGGCTTTCGTCGTTAAATACGGCAATGTCGTCGTGGTTAACCGTGTTCGCAGGCCAAAAGCCAATAACGGCTCGAGCACTCAAGAGCTTTTCGTCAATGATGCGTTTTAGCATGGCTTGTGCATCGGCAAATAATTGCGTAGCGGCTTCACCCACTACGTCATCATTTAGAATGCGAGGGTATTTACCGGCCAGATCCCAGCTTATAAAGAAGGGGGTCCAGTCTATGCTGTCAACTAGGTCTTCGAGAGGATAGTTGTCAAAGACTTTTGTGCCGGTAAATGTAGGTTTAGGCGGGGTGTAATTTTCCCAGTCGGCTTTAAAGCCCGCTTCAATTGCCTTCGGATAGCTCAGTAGAGTGCCGCGGGCTTTTCGGCCTGCATTTCGCTCTCGTACTTTGACGTAGTCGGCTTGAATCTCTTCAATATATTCGGCTTTTTTGTCGCCTAATAATTTACCTGCAACCCCAACGGCTCGCGACGCATCTGCGACATAAATTGTTTGGTCAAGATTGAATTTAGGGTCAATTTTAACCGCGGTGTGCGCTTTGGAGGTCGTGGCTCCGCCAATGAGCAGGGGTAATTTAATGCCTTGTCTCTCCATTTCTGCGGCAACCGTAACCATTTCATCCAGCGAGGGTGTGATTAAACCGGAGAGGCCGATAAGGTCACACTTTTCTTCCACTGCTACGCGAAGAATTTTTTCACAAGGCACCATGACGCCAAGATCGATGACCTCGTAGTTGTTGCACTGCAAAACCACGCCGACAATATTTTTTCCAATGTCGTGAACGTCGCCTTTTACCGTGGCCATGACAATCTTGCCGTTGGGTTTCGCTTTCTCGTCTTTTTCTTCTTCAATGAAGGGCTGGAGATGAGCAACCGATTGTTTCATGACGCGCGCGGACTTAACTACTTGAGGCAAGAACATTTTTCCTGAGCCAAACAAGTCGCCAACAACATTCATTCCGTCCATCAAAGGGCCTTCAATAACGTGAAGAGGGCGGGCACTTTCTAGGCGTGCTGCCTCAGTGTCTTCTATTATGAAGGTTGAAATGCCCTTTACGAGCGAATGCTCAAGGCGTTTTGCCACAGGCCAGCTGCGCCACTCAAGGTCTTCCTTTTTCTCACCAGTACTGCCGTCACCTTTATATTTGTCGGCAATGTCTAGCAGTGCTTCGGTGGCTTCGTCTGAGCGATTGAGAACGACATCTTCTACTTTTTCTCTGAGCTCCTCTGGTAAATCGTCGTATACGGCCAGCTGACCGGCGTTAACGATACCCATGTTTAAACCGGCCTTGATGGCGTGGTACAAAAAAGCAGAGTGTATGGCTTCGCGCACTGGGTTATTGCCGCGGAAAGAGAAAGACACGTTACTCACTCCGCCAGATATACCCGCGTGAGGGAGGTTATCGCGGATCCATTCAGCGGCGAGAATGAAGTCAACAGCGTAGTTGTTGTGTTCTTCAATGCCTGTGGCTACTGCAAAAATATTTGGGTCAAAAATAATGTCTTGCGGTGCAAAACCGGCTTCGTTAACCAAGAGTTCATAAGAGCGGGCGCAAATTTCTGTTTTGCGCGCGAAGGTATCAGCCTGGCCTTTTTCATCAAAGGCCATGACGACAACGGCAGCACCATAGCGCTGGCAAAGCTTGGCTTTGTCTATAAATTCTTGCTCGCCTTCTTTCATGCTGATGGAATTGACGATACTTTTGCCTTGTATGCACTTCAAGCCCGCTTCAATAACTTCCCACTTTGAAGAATCAACCATGATGGGTACGCGAGAAATGTCTGGCTCGCCGGCAATCAAATTTAGGAAACGGACCATGGCCGCTTCGGAATCGAGCATGCCTTCGTCCATGTTGATATCAATTATTTGTGCGCCGTCTTGTACTTGTTCCAGTGCCACCTGTAAGGCGGTATCGTAATCTTCTTCAACAATAAGGCGTTTGAATCTAGCGGACCCTGTGATATTGCATCGCTCGCCAACGTTCACAAACAGTGAGTCGGCTGAAATTGTAAAAGGTTCAAGGCCCGACAAGCGGCAAGCAATTTCAATGTCGGGAATTACGCGCGGCTTATGTACTTTCATCGCGTCGGCAATGGCGCGAATGTGTTCGGGCGTGGTGCCGCAACACCCGCCAATAATGTTAAGGAAGCCACTGCTGGCAAACTCTTCGACGATGGCCGCCGTTTCTTCTGGTGTTTCGTCGTACTCGCCAAATTCATTCGGAAGGCCGGCATTGGGGTGAGCAGAGACGTGGCAGTTTGCTACACGGGACAACTCTTGCACGTAGGTGCGCAGTTCCTTCGCGCCAAGCGCGCAGTTTAGGCCAATAGACAGCGGTTTGGCGTGGGCCAATGAATTGTAGAAAGCTTCCGTTGTTTGGCCTGAAAGTGTTCGGCCGGAGGCGTCGGTGATAGTGCCCGAAATCATCAGGGGCAATTCAATATTTTCACGTTCGAAATATTCTTTTACGGCAAATACAGCAGCTTTGGCGTTAAGCGTATCGAATATTGTCTCGATCAAAATGAGGTCTGCACCGCCCTTGATCAAGCCGTCTAGAGACTCAAGGTAGTTCTCCACTAGGCTATCGAAAGTCACATTGCGCGCGGCAGGGTCATTTACGTCTGGCGAAATTGAGCAGGTGCGGCTTGTTGGCCCAATTACGCCAGCGACAAAGCGAGGTTTGCCGGGGTCTTTGACGGTAAATTCATCAGCCACTTTACGAGCAAGGCTGGCTGACTCGAAGTTGATTTCGTAGGCGAGATCTTCCATGTCGTAGTCAGACAGTGAAAGCCGGGTCGCGTTAAATGTGTTTGTTTCCAATATATCGGCGCCACTTTGCAAGTAGGCGCGGTGAATGTCGCTGATAATATCGGGCTGAGTGATTGAAAGCAGGTCGTTGTTGCCTGCGATATCTAGGTGATAATTGGCGAAACGCTCCCCGCGGTAATCCGCTTCTTGCAATTTATGGCTCTGAATGAGAGTGCCCATACCGCCATCCAGTATCAGAATACGTTCTTTTATGGTCTGGTGAATTTGGGCGATGCGGGTATTGCGATCTGTCATTTTGTAACCTATTGACTGAGAGCGGGGCTGAAAAGTGGCGCCGATCTATATTGATATATTTTGATATAGTTAGTGTAGCAGATTAATCAGGCCGATATAAGTTTAAATTTGGCGTGATGAAGCTACTGGTTTATCTCCGGCTCACTTTGCCGTAAAATACCTGAGCAATTTACTAAGGTATGGAAGTTCTATGGTTAATGTCACCATCACTGAGTCAGCGCAAGCCTATTTGTGTGACCTTTTAGAGAAGCAAAATACCGAGGGTATCGGTATCCGAATGTTTGTTTCGAGTCCCGGTACTCCTCAGGCAGAAACCTGCATTGCTTATTCTAGGCCAGGCGAAGAGCAGGAGGGCGATGTTCAAGTTCCTATGACGGGCTTCGATGCGTGGTTTGAGGAGCGCAGCCTGCCTTTTCTGGAAGATGCCAAGGTAGATTACTCAGCCGATCGCATGGGTGGTCAGCTGACGATCCGTGCTCCAAATTCTAAAATGCCCCAGGTTAATGACGACAGCCCGATTGAAGACAAGATTAATTATGTCCTCTATAACGAGGTGAACCCTGGTTTGGCTGCCCATGGTGGAGACGTTAGTTTGTTAGAACTAACAGACGATTTTTATGCAGTGCTGAAGTTCGGCGGCGGCTGTCAGGGTTGCAGTGCTGTTGATATGACCTTAAAAGACGGTGTTGAAAAGACGCTGTTGGCGAAGGTGCCTGAATTAAAGGGTGTACGTGACATTACCGACCACTCGGATAAGTCCTCGGCTTATTACTAGTATTTAGTTGCCTTGATGCGCCGCTGTATAAACCACGGGTATAGCCCGGTTTAGCAGCGGCGATCGCGGCTGTACCTATTGCCGCACACTTCCTCTCCCTGAATTACCAAAATCCCATTGCACTGAGGTCTGCCCTCTTTATTCCCGTCTAGCAGCTGTGTCTCTCGATGAAAAACCCTGAATAAACATCCCCAAAGTTCAAATGATTTGCCAAGCATTAGGGTTTACCCTAATATGGTCAGCCACACATCCGTACCTTTTTTGACTAGGAGTTACCCAATGGGGAAAGTTATTTCTCGCGATCAGTTGCAAGAACTAGTTGGCGTCACTATCGAGCCTACGGCTTGGTTTAAAGTGGAGCAGGATCGAATTAACGACTTTGCTGATGCTACTCTGGACCACCAATTCATTCACATAGATGAAGAAGCGGCCAAGAAAACACCCTTCGGTTCAACAATTGCCCACGGTTTTTTGAGTCTATCAATGCTGTCCTACTTCTCGGCTGAATATGGCTATGTGCTAGATGGCGTAGTGATGGGCATCAATTACGGTTTTGATAAAGTTCGCTTTGTTAACCCAGTGAATGTGAATAGCGAAATTCGCGCAGTGGCCACCCTGAAATCTGCTGTGGAAAAGAACCCAGGTAGTTTTTTGATGACTTACTCCATTGTCGTGGAAATTAAAGGTCAGGAAAAACCAGCGCTGATGGCGGAATGGTTAGGCATGCAGATTGTTCAGTAAATTTTTTTGATTTAGGTTTGGTTTAAGTATTTTGAGAGGCAGTTTTAGATGACTATACGATTAGATGGACAAGTTGCAATTATCACAGGTGCGGGCAATGGTCTGGGCCGAACCCATGCTTTGGCGCTTGCAGCACGTGGCGCAAAAGTTGTAGTGAATGACTTGGGTGCGGCGCGGGATGGCAGCGGCGCTTCTTCTGATGCAGCACTAGAAGTTGTACGTTTAATTGAAGAGCAGGGTGGCGAAGCCATGGCTCACGGTGCAAACGTTGCGAAGTTTGACGAAGTTGAAGATATGGTTAAGCAGGCCATGGAAAAGTGGGGCCGTATTGATATTTTGGTGAATAACGCCGGTATCTTGCGCGATAAGAGCTTTTCCAAGATGACTCTAGACGATTTCCGCTTGGTAGTTGACGTGCACTTAATGGGTGCTGTGAATTGCTCTAAAGCTGTTTGGGAAATCATGAAAACCCAGGAGTACGGTCGTATTGTCATGACGTCTTCTTCTTCGGGCATGTACGGCAATTTTGGTCAGTCTAACTATGGCGCCGCCAAGATGGCTGTTATTGGCTTGATGAATACTCTGGTGCTTGAAGGTCATAAGTACAATATCAAGGTCAATACCTTGGCGCCTACGGCGGGTACGCGTATGACTGAAGACTTGATGCCAGAGGAGCTGTTTAAGTTGATGACACCTGAGTCGGTAACAACCGGCCTAGTCACTTTGGTTCATGAAGACGCGCCAAATCGCTTTATCTTATGCGCTGGTGTTGGCGGGTATGCAAGTACGCATATCTATGAAACAGACGGCATTTATCTGCCGCCAGAAGAGCAGGTTCCTGAGAATGTGCTGGCACAGTTTGATGTTATTAACGATGCGTCTACACAGAAAGAGCTTACGTCTGGCGGTCAGCAAACTGAAAAGTTTTTGACAAAGGCAATGGCATTTTTCGGCATCAAGCCATAATTAATTTTCGCCCAAGTCAGCTTGGGCTTTTTTTTGAGTAAAGACTAGAAGGCATTATCATGAAAGAAGCAGTGATTGTATCAACAGCTCGTACGCCCATTGGCAAAGCCTATCGCGGTGCGTTTAATAATTTGGAAGTTCCTACCTTAGCTTCTCACGCTGTACGTGCAGCGGTGGCTCGTGCCGGTATTGAAGGCGCTGAAGTTGACGATTGTATTTTTGGCGCAGCGCTCCAGCAAGGTAGTGGCGGCAGCAACGTCGCTCGTCAAATTGCAATTGCGTCTGGCTTGCCAACTTCAGTTGCGGGTATGACCATGGACCGTCAGTGCTCTTCAGGTTTGATGAGTATTGCTACTGCGGCTAAGCAAATTATTGTTGATGGCGCCCCAATTGTTGTAGCCGGCGGCGTTGATTCTATCAGTTTGGTTCAGAACGATAAGATGAACTTGTTCCGTGCAGCAGACCCAACGGTAATGGAGCTGGCACCAGCTGTTTACATGCCAATGATCGATACCGCTGAAATTGTCGCTAAACGCTACAATATTTCTCGAGAAGCGCAAGATGAATATGCATTTCAGTCTCAGCAATTGACTGCGGCCGGTCAGGCAGCGGGTTATTTTGATGACGAAATTGTTCCTGTTACTTGTACTAAGGCTGTGTTCAATAAAGAAACCAAGGAAACTTCCTTTGAAGAAGTCACCTTGAGCAAGGATGAAGGCAACCGTCCTTCTACCACTATTGAAAGTCTAAGTGGTTTAAACCCTGTGCGTGAAGGTGGCTTTATTACGGCCGGTAACGCTAGTCAATTGTCTGATGGTGCATCTGCGGTTGTGATGATGGACCGCGAGCTAGCTGAGAAGCGTGGCCTTGCCCCTCTTGGTATCTATCGCGGTATGGCTGTTGCGGGTTGCGAGCCTGATGAAATGGGCATTGGTCCTGTTTTTGCTATTCCAAAGTTGTTACAGCGCAATGGTTTAACGGTTGACGATATCGGTTTGTGGGAGCTAAACGAAGCGTTCGCTGTTCAGGCGCTTTACTGCCGCGATAAGCTGGGCATTGACCCGGCGAAATTTAACGTTAACGGTGGCGCTATCTCTATTGGTCACCCCTACGGCATGAGTGGTGCTCGTATGGTGGGTCACGCCCTCATCGAAGGAAAGCGTCGCGGTGTGAAGTATGTTGTAGTGACAATGTGTGTAGGTGGCGGCATGGGTGCTGCTGGCCTGTTCGAAGTAGCATAAGCTTAGTCATAATAGAGCGATAAATATGAGAGCATTAGTGTGTAGTGAATACGGCCCCGCAGACAAGCTTGCTATTGTAGAGCGAGAGTTGCCTGCGGTAGGTAAGGGAGAGATGCTGGTTGATATTAAAGCGGCAGGATTGAACTTTCCCGATTCTTTGATTATTGAAGGAAAGTATCAAGTTAAGCCTCCTCTACCTTTTGTGCCCGGCTCTGAAGCGGCTGGTGTAGTGCGTGAAATCGGTGAAGGCGTTACTCGTTACGCTGTAGGTGATCGAGTGATCTGTACGGTGCCAACGGGTGCTTTTGCAGAGCAGGCTATTGTTCATGAAGCGATGACTTTGCCAATGGCTTCAAACATGACTTTTGAGCAGGCGGCAGGTTTTTGTATAACTTATGCTACTTCATATTATGCGCTTAAGCAGCGTGCCAAAATCCAGAAGGGTGAGACCCTTCTGGTGTTGGGCGCGGCAGGTGGTGTAGGTGTGACTGCCATTCAGATCGGTAAGGCAATGGGGGCCACGGTTATTGCGGCTGCCAGTACAGAAGAGAAGCTGGACTTTGCCTGCGAGGTGGGTGCCGATCTACGCATCAACTACGCGACCGAAAACTTGAAAGAACGAGTCAAGGAGTTGACTGGAGGCAAGGGCGCAGACGTGATCTATGATCCCGTAGGTGGTGATTATACTGAGCAGGCTTATCGCTCTATTGCCTGGTATGGTCGTCATTTGGTGATTGGCTTTGCGGCCGGCCCTATTCCAAAAATACCTTTAAATCTGCCTTTGTTGAAAGCGGGAGATATATTAGGTGTGTTTTGGGGCGGATGGTCAGCTCGGGATCCTCAGGGCTCTATGCAGAACTTTAAAGAGTTGCTGGGCATGGTTGAGGAAGGAACCTTAGAGCCTATTACTACTGAAGTGTATGATTTTGATAAGTATGAAGAAGCTTTTGCTTGTTTAACTGAGCGTCGAGCGCGCGGCAAGGTTATCTTAAGTATGTAGTTCCTGTGCTTCTGTACACGCTAATTTAAAAAGGGCTGTTTACAGCCCTTTTTCTATTTTTGTCTATTGTGATCGTTTTGCGTAGTATTGCGGCTATGTATGGAGCCCCAATGACTGAGTAGGAGATGCTTACAGTGGGTGAGGTTGAAACGGTTCTGGATATTGGCGAGCGTTTGCAGATAGTTCGCAGGATTGCGGGTTATTCTCAGCGTGAATTGGCCAAGCGCGCCAATGTCACCAACAGCACAATTTCCCTGATTGAGCAGGGCAGGGTGAGTCCGTCAGTAAGCTCTCTGCAAAAAGTGCTGTCAGGCATTCCCATGTCTCTCGCAGATTTTTTTGAGCCTAATTTACTTGAGTCGGTAAAGGTATTTTATCCTGAGGATGAGATGCCTGATATCGGCTCGGGCGGTTTTGAGTCGCGACTTTTGGGTTGCATGAAAACCAAGAGGGATTTCTCGGTGACAGTGGATCGTTACTTACCGGGCACTGATGGGGGTAAGGTTGATGAAAATCATCAGGGTGAGTTGGCGGGCGTGGTGGTTGAGGGAGAGTTGGAGGTGAGTGTTGGCAAAGAAACAATGTTGCTGACAAAAGGGCAGGGGTTTTTCTTTTTGCGCCGGCGGCCTCACCGCTTTAGAAATATTAGTGATAAATTGTGTGTTGTTGTTGCTACCCGGTCGGGTGACCTGAATCCCCATGGTAATTAGCTATGTCTAAAAATACGAAACGAAATCGTGGCGAATCAATTCGGCGCGAAGTGATGAGTGATGTTTTTGTTGATCGCGCACTTGCAAATACCAATGATTTTGATGCGCCACTGCAAGAAATGGTCATGGAGACGGCTTGGGGGAATGTTTGGGATCGCGATGACCTTCCTCGCAAAACGCGAAGCTTAATAACCATTGCCATGTTGGCTGCACTAAAGTGTCCTCAAGAGCTCAAAGGGCATGTTCGAGGGGCCTTGCGTAATGGATGTACTAAGGATGAAGTTCGCGGTGTCTTGCTGCATGCTTTGCCCTATATAGGTGCGCCAGCCACTCTTGACGCTTTTCGTGCGGCGCGAGAGATTGTTGATGCATGGGACGACAGCGCGGTGACTGAGAGTGACGCTTGAGCGTGAAAAATTTATGCGCGAGTTGTTTGCTGCTTTTACTACTTCCCTTATTGACTTTTGCAGAGCCATTGCTGTGGCAGGTTAATAGTGTCGGTTCGCAAAAAAAATCACCGCCGGTTTATTTGTTTGGGTCCATTCATTATGGCCAGAACAGTTTTTACCCTTTGCCTTCTCGTATTCAAAGAGCGTTTGAGTCTTCAGATATATTGGCCGTTGAAATTGATAGCGAAAATTTAAATCCGCACCAAGCCGCTGCTACCGTGCGTCGCCACGGACTCTATTCTACAGGGGAAAGCTTGCGTTCGGCGCTGTCGAAAAAAGAATGGAGCTTGCTGGAAAAAATATGCAGGCAATTAAACGTTGAACCTTTGCAAATGAATGGGGTGAAACCTTGGTTGGTTGCAGTGCAATTGCTTGACTTAGAAATTCGTACAACAGCTTACAGTCAGGACAAGGGTGTTGACCAATACATGCTCCGGCAGGGGCATCGCCACACGCTTGTTGAACTTGAGACTATGGAGCAGCAGCTGTCTATTTTTAGCCAGTTAACTGAAGAGGAGCAGGTGCGGTTTTTACGGCAAACGCTCGAGAACTTCGACGGGAGTGCAAAAACACTCACAAGCTTGGCTCAAGCATGGCTTGAGGGTGATGAGGCGCTTTTGGCTGAATTTATTCTCGGGGCTTTTGAAGATGATGAAACCAGCCAAAAGCTTTACCAGCTGATCTTTGTTGATCGAAACCGTCAAATGAGCACCGCGGTTGAGCAATTTCTGTTCGATAAACAAGCGGTTTTTATGGTGGTTGGTCTGGGTCATTTGCTTGGAAAGGATGGTGTTGTGGCTGAACTTAGGCGCCGAGGTTATATTGTTCGGCAACTAAGTTCAGATGGAAGTTGAAACCCTAGTTTGACTGTGGCACAATCAGCACCCTTCCTAGGTGAGGCAGGGAAAAGTAAAGTGGGTTTCGCGTTAGAAATCAATAGCTTAAACTTTAAAAGTCTCGCATTTGGCAAGTGTAAGAAGTTAGTCAAGTCCGGAGATCAGGCCTTTTTAGGCGCTTCGGCAAACATGCGGTCGTGGTGGAATTGGTAGACACGCCAGATTTAGGTTCTGGTGCCGTAAGGTGTGAGAGTTCAAGTCTCTCCGACCGCACCATACAATAAAGCAAAGCAGCCCCTCTGGGGCTGCTTTGCTATCCCCGAATATTCATGAGGAAGAACATGCAGGTTTCAATCGAAACAACCACTGGTTTAGAGCGCCGTTTGACGGTTGGCATTCCCGCCGCACAGGTTGACGGTGAGGTTGAGAAGCGTTTGAAGCAAGCCACTAAAACCGTACGTATTAACGGTTTCCGCAAAGGCAACGTGCCGATGAAAGTGGTTAAGCAGCGTTATGGCGCTGGCGTTCGTCAGGAAGTTCTAGGCGAAGTTTTGAATCGTTCTTTTGCTGAAGCCGTTCAGCAGGAAAATGTTAAGCCTGCGGGCCAGCCATCGATTGAACCCACTAAAATGGACGAAGGCAGCGACATTGAGTTCGTAGCGACATTTGAAGTTTATCCGGAGATTGCCTTAGGTGATTTCACAGCGTTTGAAATTGAGCGTCCGACTGCCGATGTGGCGGAAGCTGATGTTGAAAATATGATTGAAGTGTTGCGTAAGCAGCAGGCTGACTGGAGCGATGTTGAACGCTCTGCAGTAGACGGAGATCGCGTAAATATCGATTTCAACGGCACCAAAGACGGTGAAGAGTTTGAGGGCGGAAAAGCTGAGGGCCAATTTTTAGTATTGGGCTCTAAGTCAATGATTCCTGGCTTTGAAGACGGTGTTATAGGTCTGAGTGCTGGCGACGAAAAAACTTTGTCACTGACTTTCCCTGACGATTATCAGGCTGAAGAGTTGCAGGGTGCTGCGGTTGAATTTGCTGTTAAGGTTAACAGTGTGTCTGAGCAAGAATTGCCAGGCCTAGATGAGGAATTCTTCAAGAAATACGGCGTTGAAGACGGCGGTGAAGACAAATTCCGAGAAGAAGTTAAGAACAATATGGATCGCGAATTAAAAAATGCGACCAAAAACAAGATTAAGAACCAAGTAATGGAAGCTTTGGTAGCAGGTCATGAGCTCAGCTTGCCAGCGGCTTTAGTTGCAGGTGAAGTTGACGCTTTGCGTGGTCAAATGCTGCAGCAGTTTGGTGAAGCGGCTAAGAATATCGACGCGCGCTCTATGCTGCCTGATGATATGTTTAAAGAGCAGGCCGAGCGCCGTGTTGCTTTAGGTTTGATTGTAGGTGAAGTGGTAAAAGATGCCGCCATAGATGTTGACGCAGAACGCGTTCGCGGTATGGTCACTGAATTGGCATCAACTTACCAAGAGCCAGAAGAAGTGGTTAATTATTACTACAATAATCAGCAGCTGCTTGCGGGTGTTGAATCAGCTGTACTTGAAGATCAAGTGGTTGATTACATTTTAGACAAGGCCAAGGTGACGGACGTGGCTTCTAGCTACGATGACGTGATCAAGCCTGACGCCTCTGGCGCCGACGCCGCGTAATAGCCACACTCTTTACCGTGTCTTTTAGCTTACTTGCTGCTCAATCTGAGCGGCAAGTAAGCAAGAAAATCCTCGAAACTCCTTAATCTTTTCCTTATAACATTTCACACTGGAAACTGTGTCTGTCTCACGTTAAGCTTAGGTTTAATGTACCTTTCCGACTTTGGCTTGAACAGGAATCTGAACTACTCATGTCGACTTTCGATTACCCCAATACAATTACCTCTGCACCTCTTAGCAGTGGCTTAGTGCCCATGGTTGTTGAGCAAACAGCTCGTGGCGAACGCTCCTACGATATATATTCCCGTTTGCTTAAAGAGCGCGTGATTTTTCTGGTCGGGCAAGTTGAAGACCATATGGCTAACCTCGTGGTTGCCCAGATGTTGTTTTTAGAAGCTGAAAACCCCGATAAAGATATTCACCTTTATATCAATTCTCCTGGCGGTTCAGTTACAGCCGGAATGTCAATTTACGACACCATGCAATTTATTAAGCCTGATGTAAGCACCATGTGCATCGGCCAGGCCTGTAGTATGGGGGCATTTCTTCTGACTGCAGGGGCAGAGGGCAAGCGTTTCTGTCTACCTAACGCCCGCACCATGATTCACCAGCCAAGTGGCGGAGCTCAAGGTCAGGCTAGCGATATTCACATTCAGGCACAAGAAATTCTCAAAATTCGTGAACGTTTAAATGATTTGATGGCTTCTCATAGCGGCAAAAGCCCAGAAGAGATCGCATTGGCAACGGAGCGCGACAATTTTATGAGTGCTCAGGAGTCTGTTGAGTTCGGTCTAATTGATAAGGTGCTAAATGAGCGACCGAAGGCTGATTAATCGGCTTGCCGGTTTGGCAAAGTTGCCTCAAAACCGTCACTGAAGACTTATAGTTACGCTGGTCAGGGGCAATTTATTCATGAATAATGCCCCCAAAAGCCAAATTTTGCCTGTTTGCTTGAAATTTTTGCTTAACAGGCACTTGAAAAATGACCCAAAAGCTATCATCTTGTGAGTTTAACGGGCAAAGGAAACGGAGTGGTTTAATGAGCGATCACAACAGCGAAAATGGCGACGACAGCGGCAAGTTACTTTATTGCTCGTTTTGTGGAAAAAGCCAACATGAAGTACGCAAGTTGATTGCCGGTCCTTCTGTGTTTGTATGCGATGAGTGTGTTGATCTGTGTAACGATATTATTCGTGAGGAAATTCAAGAGAGTACGGCTGAAGGTACTACCGAGAAGCTTCCCACGCCGCAGGAAATTGTTGCCATTCTTGATGAGTATGTCATCGATCAGAAGCGCGCAAAGAAGGTCCTGGCGGTAGCGGTATACAACCACTATAAGCGCTTGCGCGTTGGTGAGAAGAAGAAAGATAAAGAAACAATAGAATTGGGTAAGAGCAACATTCTGCTAGTAGGCCCTACAGGTAGCGGTAAAACCCTATTGGCCGAGACTTTGGCTCGTCTACTGGATGTTCCTTTTACCATCGCGGATGCGACCACCCTTACTGAGGCGGGTTATGTCGGTGAAGATGTTGAAAATATCATTCAAAAATTGCTACAAAAGTGCGATTACGATGTAGATAAAGCCCAGCGTGGCATCGTTTATATTGACGAAATCGATAAGATCTCACGCAAATCAGACAACCCATCGATCACCCGAGACGTCTCAGGTGAGGGTGTTCAACAGGCTCTGTTGAAGTTGATTGAGGGCACTGTTGCCTCTGTACCGCCTCAGGGTGGCCGGAAACACCCTCAGCAAGAGTTCTTGCAGGTAGACACCTCTAATATCCTGTTTATCTGTGGCGGCGCCTTTGCTGGCCTTGATAAGGTAATTAGGGATCGCTCTGAGAAGGGTGGCATCGGTTTTGGTGCTGAAGTGAAGAGTAAAGACGACAAGAAGAACTTCGGGCAGATTTTACGTGATTTAGAGCCTGAAGATCTTGTTCGTTACGGTCTTATTCCTGAGTTTGTGGGCCGTTTACCGGTCATTGCGACACTTGATGAATTGGATATGAAGGCTCTGGTACAAATATTGACAGAGCCTCGTAACTCCCTTACCAAGCAGTACGGTAAACTGTTTGAAATGGAGGGTGTTGAAATCGACTTCCGTTCAGACGCTCTTGAGGCTGTTGCCACAAAGGCAATGGACCGGAAAACCGGGGCACGTGGTTTACGCTCGATCATGGAGAATGTACTGCTAGACACCATGTACAAAATTCCTTCAGAGGAAGGCGTTGCCAAGGTGGTCGTTGACGAAAGTGTCATTAAGGGAGAGTCTGAGCCTCTGCTAGTGTATGAGACGCAAGAAGCGCCAAAGCTTGCACAGGACGACAGTGCCTGATCACACAATATGCGAACCGCATAAGTATTAAGCAATAGGGGCCCAATCGGGCTCCTTTTTGTTATTTTTTCCTCACAAAAACTTGTAATTGGCCCCTAGCGGCCCCACTCTTAGAGCATCTATCCTATATTCTATCTGCGCCTTATTGCCTAGGCACAGCGCGTAATTAACGAGGCCAATGATGGACGAAACTGATGTAAGCCCAAGCAATCCAGATGACCTTCCTCTGTTGCCGCTCCGCGATGTTGTGGTTTACCCACACATGGTTATTCCTCTGTTTGTGGGGCGGGAAAAGTCTGTGGAGGCGCTTGAACAAGCGATGGCGAACGACAAACAAGTATTGCTAGTGGCGCAAAAGAACGCCTCAGACGATGACCCCAAAGAAGACGACATTTATCGCATTGGTACGGTGTCAACCATTCTTCAATTGTTAAAACTTCCTGACGGTACGGTGAAGGTTTTAGTAGAAGGTGGCGAGCGCGCTAAAATTGTCAGTGTAGAAGACAAAGGTAGTTATTTCCGCGCAGCTATCGAGCGTTTGGAAATTGACTCGCTGCCAGAGAAAGAATCAGACTTGCTGTTGCGATCGGCTGTTGTGCAGTTTGAGCAATATGTCAATTTGAGTAAAAAAGTGCCTGCGGAAGTTATGACCTCTCTGTCGGGTATTGATGATTTAGGTCGATTGGCCGATACCGTTGCCGCTCACATGACTTTGGATTTAGCTCAGAAACAAGAAATTTTGGAAATGGGCGGTGTAAGAGAGCGCCTAGACCATTTGCTGGGTTTGATGGAAGCTGAAATTGATTTGTTCCAGGTTGAGAAAAAAATTCGCGGCCGCGTCAAAAAGCAAATGGAAAAAAGCCAGCGAGAGTACTATCTGAACGAGCAAATGAAAGCTATTCAGAAAGAGCTGGGCGACATGGGCGAAGAGCCTAACGAAGCAGAGGATTTAGAAAAGAAAATTCGTGAATCGGGCATGAACGCCGACGCGGAAGAAAAAACCTTAGCTGAGTTAAATAAATTAAAAATGATGTCTCCCATGTCGGCGGAGGCTTCTGTGCTTCGTTCGTACATCGATTGGATGCTGAGTGTCCCTTGGAAAAAGCGCAGCAAAGTGCGTCACGACCTCGACAAAGCTGAAGAAGTTTTGGAAGCAGATCATTATGGTTTGGAAGAAGTTAAAGAGCGTATTCTAGAATATCTCGCAGTACAGAAGCGCGTAAAAAAGATTAAAGGCCCGATACTTTGTTTGGTAGGCCCGCCTGGCGTAGGTAAAACTTCATTGGGTGAATCAATTGCGCGAGCTACAAACCGTAAGTTTGTTCGCATGGCTTTGGGTGGGGTGAGAGACGAAGCAGAAATTCGCGGCCATCGAAGAACCTATATAGGGTCTCTGCCTGGTAAACTGATTCAGAAAATGTCAAAAGCTGGCGTTAAAAACCCTCTATTTTTGTTGGACGAGATTGACAAAATGGGCATGGACAATCGCGGCGATCCTGCCTCTGCCTTGTTAGAAGTGCTCGATCCAGAGCAGAACCACAATTTCAATGATCACTACCTGGAAGTGGACTACGACCTATCTGATGTTATGTTTATTTGTACTTCGAATTCGATGAATATCCCTGGTCCCTTGCTAGACCGCATGGAAGTGATTCGAATTCCGGGTTATACCGAAGATGAAAAGGTAAATATCGCGACGCGGTATTTGATTCCCAAGCAAATCAAGGCAAATGGCTTGAAATCCTCTGAAGTTGCGATAGAGGAAGGCGCCATACGCGATGTGATTCGTTACTATACTCGCGAAGCGGGTGTGCGTGGTATCGATCGCGAAATGGCGAAAATTTGCCGTAAAGTGGTAACGCAGCACGTTAAAGATAAGAATTTGGAGCAGGCCGTAGTCAGCTCGGCAGAGCTGGAATCCTATTTGGGCGTTTACAAGTACGATTACGGGCGCGCAGAAGAGGAAAACCAAGTGGGCCAGGTAACTGGCTTGGCATGGACGAGTGTTGGTGGGGAGTTGCTGACAATTGAAGCCTCTGCGGTGAAGGGTAAGGGGCGCATGGTTAAAACGGGCTCTTTAGGTGACGTGATGCAGGAGTCTATTCAGGCTGCGCTTACCGTCGTTCGCTCGCGCAGTCAGGTCTTAGGAATAGCGCCTGATCACCATGAAAAATTGGACCTACACATTCACGTACCTGAGGGTGCCACACCAAAAGATGGGCCAAGTGCGGGAGTCGGTATGTGTACCGTGCTTACTTCGGCTTTTACCAACATTCCGGTGCGAGCCAATGTTGCCATGACGGGTGAAATTACCCTCAGGGGCGAGGTGCTAAAAATTGGCGGGCTGAAAGAAAAATTGCTGGCCGCTCATCGCGGCGGCATTACTACAGTGATTATACCCGCCGATAATGAGCGTGATCTAAAGGACATTCCCGACAACATTAAAGCCGATCTGCTTATTAAGCCTGTGAAGTGGATTGATGAAGTGTTGGAAATAGCCTTGGAGAGCATGCCTCAGCCTTATACAGATGAAGAGTATCGCGCCTTAGAAAAGGAAGCTCAGGGCGACAAAAAGCCCCAGGGAAGCGGTCGAATTAGTACTCACTAATTGGAGTGGGGAGTGTTACTCAGGTTCACACCTGCTAGCCTCCCTGATTAGAACTTGTTCATCTGTCGGGTATTTCGGTCAAAATACAGGCAGCATGCGGGCTTCAGGGCATTTTAGCTCATTGTTAGCTTGACCGGCAGAGAGGCAGTTGGTATAAAACGCAATCCGTTTGCTCGGTGCAGGGCAAACTTGAGAGACGAATTTGGACTAGCTTCCGAGCCGAGTCATAGCAACATAAATTTTTACTATATATCGGTTACTAAACAGTAACTGGAACTCATAATAAGAGGGATTGAGTGTGAATAAATCTGAACTGATCGAAGCCATCGCAGCGTCTGCGGACATTCCAAAAGCAGCCGCCGGTCGCGCACTGGATGCAATGGTAGACACCGTTACTGGTGCATTGAAAGAAGGTGATCAGGTAGTATTGGTTGGCTTTGGTACATTTGCAGTGAAAGATCGTGCAGCCCGTACCGGCCGCAACCCTCAAACTGGTGCAGAGATTCAAATCGCTGCGGCTAGAGTACCTAGCTTTAAAGCTGGTAAGGCACTGAAGGACGCAGTAAACAGCTAATTTCGTTTGCTGTGAGCTGTTTGAAAGGCGCATCCAAACGATGCGCCTTTTTCGTTACTAATATGAACACAATTAAATAGAGATGGGGTAGGGCATGCTGCAGAGTTTCCGCGATAATTTAAAGGGAACGGTCGCCAAGGGAGTCATCGCTTTAATGATCATTCCGTTTGCAATGTTTGGTGTTGATTCCTTGTTTTTAAGTGACGGTCAAGGCTCCGATGTTGCAGTAGTAGAGGGGGAGGCTATCAGTGAAAACGAGTTGGCTCAGGCAATATACCTTCAAAAACAACAACTTCTATCGCGTTTTGGCGATCAAGCCCCCGCAGAATTTTTAACGGATGAAAGATTGCGAGCCCCGGTGCTCGAAGAATTGATTCGTCGCCGTTTGAACCTTCGCTTAGGGCAACAGGGCGGCATGGCGGCTAGTTCACTTGAGCTAGATCAAATGATCTTATCCGCTGAGCAATTTCATGTTGAAGGACAGTTTAACGCACAGCTCTATACACAAACATTGCGTGCTTTAGGCTTTACCCCCTCAACCTACAAAAAACTGTTAGGTGAAGAACTGGTTTTAAACCAATTGGCTAGAGGTTTCTCCGGCACAGGTTTTACAACGGGCGCTGAGTTAAGTCGTGCAGCCCTTTTACAGGCCCAAACCAGAGATTTTTATTACCTCACCGTCGCTAAAGACGCGATTGAGGACGCCACCTCCATTAGTGATGAGGCGTTGGCTTCATACTACGAAGCAAACCAAACACAGTTTATGGCACCGCAGCAGCTGGCGATAGAATATATTGAGGTTTCCCCTGAGCTGCTCAGTGCTAACGTGACAGTGAGCGAGGAGGATGTTCGGGCTCAATATGAACAAAATCTTGCTAATTTTGAAGCTAAGCCGGAGCGTCAGGCCGCACACATTCTTTTCGAACCGAAGGATGATGGAAGCCATGTAAGCGCAGCAGAGGCTGTTGTAGCGCGTCTGGACGCCGGCGAGGACTTTGCCGCATTGGCTGGCGAGGTGTCCAGCGACACCGTGTCTGCAGAGCAGGGCGGCGACCTCGGCTATACCGCGGGAGATATATTTCCTGCCGAATTTGAAGCGGCATTGGCTGAGCTAGAGGTGGGTGCGGTTTCAGCGCCAGTTGAGACTGAGGCGGGTTTGCACATTATCAAACTACTAGCCCTACAAGATGCGGATGCCCCAAGTTTTGAGGAAGAACAGCTATCGATTCGACAAACGCTGATTTCAGCCGCTGCTGAAGAGCAGTTTGTGGAAATGCTAGATAGCCTTGGCGACCTAACCTACAACGCTGACACGCTAGCGGAAGCAGCCGATAGTTTGGATTTACCCGTGAATAAAAGTGCTTTATTCAGCCGGCAGGGTGGGGACGGCATAACGGCTAATGCAAAAGTGCTGGAAACGGCATTTAGTGACGAGGTTTTACTTGAGGGGAATACAAGTGATCTTATCGAATTAGCAGACAACCTAGTTGTGGTGTTGCGAATTATTGAGAACAAACCTTCACACGTTAAGGCTTTGGCTGATGTTTCTGAAGGCATAGCAACACAGCTGAAAGAAGAGTCCATTCGCAATACGCTGCAGAGCCAAGCAGATAGTTTGCAATTGGCGCTCGAGCAAGGTGCTGATTTTGAAAGCTTGGCAAAAGAAAACTCACTTGAATGGCAGGTGACATTAGCAACAACCCGCAGTGATTTTAAGGTTGATCGAACCTTATTGAACTACGCTTTTGATATGGCAAAGCCCTCAGCTGAAGCGGCGACCATTGGCGGGGTGTTTTTAAATAATGGAGACTATGCCTTGGTCAGCCTTAATAAGGTTCACGGTGGCGACCTAAATACCATGACAGAACTGCAGCAAAAGCAAATTTCACAAGGTTTGTCACGCAGCGCTGGTGAAATGGAGTACGCAGTATTGGAAGCCCACATTAAAAATACGGCAGAGGTAGAGGTTTACTAGTTTATAATTGCCCAGAATAAAAACGGCCTAAATATAAGGTCGCTCATTGCGAGCGACCCCTATTGCGGCGTCATAGGGAGCAAGGCTTGTGAGTACCAAAGGATTAGACGCCTGGGTTGAAAAACTCAGCAAAGTCGAGATGCCTGTCTTGGCGAATGTTGTAAAAGAGCTCAATGAGCTTACAGGTAGCGATGAAGCCGATGTTAATCAGTTGGCTGATGTAATTCTGAAAGACGCAAATCTCACCTCTCAAGTTCTCCGTATTGCTAATAGCGTCGCCTACAACCCCTCTAATTTTCCGATAAACACAGTAAGCCGGGCAATTGTATTGATAGGCTTCACGGGTGTCCGGGCCATCTGCATCTCTGTCATGGTGATCGACTCCTTGCTCGGCAAGGCTCCTCGAGAGCGATTGATGGGCGCAATGGCTAAGGCCTTTCACGCTGCTGTCCAAGCTCGAAATTTGGTCAAGCATACCAATGAGTCCGCGCGGGAAGAAGTTTTTATAGCTGCCTTGTTATACCATTTGGGCGATATGGCTTTTTGGGCCTGTGGTGAAGAGTCTGCCGATGAGCTTGAGCTGTTACTCGAAGACAATACTATTACATTGAGAGAGGGGCTCGAGCAGGTTACAGGCACAACACTAAAAGCCATCACGCGTTCTCTGGCAGAAAACTGGTCTCTGGGTGACACTTTGAAAGAGGCTTTATACCCACCACCCGATCCCTCGCCCAAGGTTATCGCGGTTCGTTTAGGTGAGGAAATTAGTCGTTTGGCTGTAAACGGTTGGGACACTCCCGAAATGAATGTCGTGATGAGTAAAGTTTCCGAGTTCACGGGCACCGCTTACAATCAAGTGCGCGACATGGTGATGGAAAACGCCGAAGAGGCGGCTGGGGTTGCTCTAACCTATGGCGCCGCGAAGGTTTGTCATTTGATCCCGACAAAAGCCAAAGCTGTTTCTGCTGAAGCGGACGCGAAACCGAGGATTTTCAAATCGGAACCTCAATTACAGTTGAGTATTCTCCGAGAGCTTTCCAATGCATTGACCGAGCAGTTAGACGTAAACACGATTTTTAAGATGGTGTTAGAGGGGATGCATCGCGGGATTGGTCTAGAGAGAGCTTGCGTGGCATTTATCGTAAAAAATTCCGTTCAAGCGAAGTATATTCTGGGAGAAGGTACAGAGAAATGGCGTGACGGTTTTAATTTTGAGGTCGGTCCAAGCCATGACTCGATTTTTACGCGAGCGATTAAGGCTCGGGAACCGTTTTGGATTCAGCCCAATCAACTGCCTAAATACAAGCACCTATACTCTCCGGAAATCACTCGAATAGTCGGTAAGTATCCCGCGTTTATTTCTTTGATTACGCTCGGTAAGCGTGACGTGGCGGTAATTTACGCGGATCGCTGGAACTTGGGGGGGCAGCTAGGGAAAGACCAGTTTGAGAGTTTTCGGCACTTTGTGTCTCAAACACAGATGAGCTTAGAAATGCTGACTAAGTCTATGGCTAAGAACGGTAAGTAGGTATTTTGGCGTGTCCTACGCCCAAATTCATTCCGTCTGCATAAATAAAGCAGATAACAAGCCTGCTCAAAGTGTATTTTTTACTCTCCGTAATTTAAGGTTCCAATATTTATAATGTCTGACGCAATTCCTATCGGTGTTTTTGATTCTGGAGTTGGCGGTTTGTCGATCGCACGCTGTCTACAGCGAGAGCTTCCATCGGAGAGTTTTTTATATTTTGCCGATCAAAAATATTCGCCCTACGGAAGTAAGTCAGCCTCCTGGCTGGAAGCGAGGACGGAACTTGTTGCCCAATTTTTACTTGAGCGAGGGTGTAAAGCCTTGGTTGTGGCCTGCAATACGGCAACGGTCAATTCTATATCAGCTTTGCGAGAAAAAATTGAACTGCCTATTGTCGGAGTCGAGCCGGCGATAAAGCCCGCAGCCTTGCACAGCAAGGCGGGAGTAGTGGGCGTCTTGGCAACGGCACAAACCTTGCGCGCTGACTCATTTTGCACACTGTTAGATAAGTTTTCAGGACCGGTTAAATTGCTGACTCAAGCCTGCCCAGAGTTGGTGGGCTTGGTGGAAAGTGCAAATTTACACAGCGAGGAAACAATCGACGCGCTGAGGTCTTACATTGAGCCTCTGTTGGACTTAGGCGCAGACCATATTGTATTAGGCTGCACACATTTCTCTTTTTTGCGGGAGAGTATAGCTCAGGTAATTGGGGGGCGAGCGCTTATTCTTGACGCTGGTGCTCCGGTTGCAGCTGAGCTTAGGCGACAGTTGGGCAAGTTCGATTTATTGAATGCTTCGTGTGCACCGGGAAAGATCAGTTTCTACAGTAGTGGTGCAACTTCTTTAGCTGCGAAGAATATGAGCTTGCTCTGGGGTAGCCCAATAGAGCTGCGAGAGGCGATTTAGGCCGCCAGAGCATTGAAATAATTCCGCCTGATATTCCAATCAATTAGTTCGCGTAACATCTACAAATAAGGTGAGTGATTGGCCTGGGTGAATATAGTTACCTTTCTTGACGGGATTCCAGCGCATAATATCATTCACCGTCAAATTAAACTTGCCGGCAATTCTTGCGAGAGAGTCACCTCGGCGAACATTGTAAGCTACCTTGCGGATGATGCTTTTTCCAGTGCCACGCTGGGCGTTCGCTATGGACTTTTGGGAGACTTTTTTGCCCGTCCAAATAACCAGTTTCTGACCAATTTTTATAGGGTCTTTTGGTGCCATGCCATTCCATTTGCTCAACTTGCTCACACTCACATTGTGCGCTCGAGCAATTTTCCAGAAGCTATCACCTGATTTTACCGTATAGCGAATTTTTTCTTTGCTGTTTTTGCTTCCCGATGTGCTCTGGGTGCGCTTTAATCTTTCGGCGGCACTATAAGCGTAGTGGCGAGCGGGTGCTGTGGCGACGGGAATCATTAGGGTTTTGCCCGCGCGAATCCCATTGCCTCGCAGGCTGTTTGCGCTTTGCAGTGCGCTGACGCTGGTGTTGAATTTCTTAGAGATTTTTATTAGAGAGTCGCCGGGCTTAATTGTATAACGCTGCCAAGCAATACGTTCTTCTGTAGGCAGAGCGTTCAAATTACGAATGAATTCAGCGGCGTGCTCGTTGGGGATGAGCAATCGGTGGGGGCCATCTGGGTCTGTTGCCCAACGGTTGAAGCCCGGGTTCATTTTATAGAGTTGGTCGATGTCCATGCCAGCCAATCGTGCCGCTTGAGCCATATCAATTTGTGAGCTGATATCCACTGAGGTGAACCAGCTCGTATTATCGATGGGCTCGAGTTTCAGTTTATATTGTTGGGGACTAAGCACCACTCTCGACAGTGCCAATAACTGTGGAACATAAGCCTGGGTTTCCCGAGGTAATTTCAAGGACCAAAAATCTGTGGGTTTGCCTGCTTTCTTGTTGCGTCGGATAGCTTTAGACACATTACCTTCGCCGGAATTGTAAGCCGCGAGCGCCAACAGCCAATCGCCGTCGAAGCGCCTGTTCAGGTAGCTGAGGAATTTCACGGCAGCCTCTGTAGAGGCCACAACATCGCGACGCCCGTCATACCACCAGTTTTGCTTCAGGCCATATTGGCGACCGGTTGAGGGCACAAATTGCCACATACCTGAAGCCCTACCGTGGGAGTAGGCAAAAGGGTCAAAGGCGCTTTCTACAATAGGCAGCAAGGCAATTTCTAGGGGGACCTTATAACGTTCCATCATTTCTACGATATGGAATAAGTACTTTTCCCCCCGTTCTGTCACTCTGGCTATATATTTCGGGTTTTTTGCATACCACTTAACAAAGCTATCAATTCTGGCGTTGTCAGTTGCGGGCAAGGCATAGCCTTCGCGAATTCGATCCCAGAGCTGAGAGTGGTCGTCGCTGACAAAAGCTTGCTGCTCATCAGTGCTGGTGGAACAGTTTTCGGCGTCTTCTTCTGCACTGAGCTGGATCTGAGGTTCCGGCTTATCCGTCTCAGAAAATTCTGTCTTAGTATTTAAGGCACTAAGGCTGTTTAAACCTAATGTTGTGGTGTTGCAGGCGGTCAGGGAAAGGAAAAAAATACCGCCAATGGTCAATTTGGCCGCTTTAAGTCGCGCTGAATTCATAGTTACGTATCTTTATTGTCGGGCTATTGTCCACTCGGGGCGGCTATTAAAAACTATCTTTCCAAGTGCGTACAGCCCCAAGTAGCTCATCGGCCGTATTAATGGCTCGACCCAGCTTGATTTCAAGGGAATTTTTTACACTTTCAGTGTGACAGCGCATAAATGGGTTTGTTTCAAGTTCTAGGGCCATAGTACTTGGTACCGTTGGAAGCCCTTTGTCTCGTAGGGCCTGAGCGTCAATTACTCGCTGCTTAAGCGAACGGTTGTTGGGTTCCACCGCCTGTGCAAAAGCCAGGTTAGCCAAGGTGTATTCATGGGCGCAATGTATAGCGGTATTCTCGGGCAGTTCAGCCAGTAATGACAATGAATGATGCATCTGGGCCGCGGAACCCTCAAATAAACGTCCGCAGCCCCCCGCGAAGAGGGTGTCTCCACAGAATAATAGAGGCTGTTGTGACCCATGGGCCGGGCAAAACCAAGCAATATGGTCGAGTGTATGCCCAGGCACCTCTAGTACTTCGAACGTTAGTTCTGCTGAGAGTTTGAGGGTTTCACCGTGTTTGAAAGGGTGGCTTACTAAAGGGATATTGGCTGAATCCGGGCCGTAAACGGGCACCGCTTTAAAGTCCAATAACTGGGCTATTCCGCCGGTGTGATCGGCGTGGTGGTGGGTGATCAGAATACCCGCCAGATTAAGCGATAGTTTTTCGAGCGCTTCCAGCACAAGCCCGCCGTCACCGGGATCAACCACATAGGCATCGCTTGAGCCTTCGCTATGAAATAGCCATAAGTAGTTGTCGGTAAAAGCGGGCAGGGTATGAACCTTGATCATAAAAAACTCTTTGCATGAGGAGGAAGGCTGGTGCTTGTTGCCAAGCAAAAGATTCATGATAATAGAGAGCAGTCCCAGATACAAAGGCAGACGGGGTAAATGGTAGGCTTTAGTCTGATTAAGCGGTTTACGAATTTTTTTGAGCGGCGATATGGCGTAGGCGACTATGCAAGGCTGAGGCCAGCCCTCGCCAGCTGGTTGAACACTCATTATGGTCAGCTTCTGCTAAAAGAAGAAAAGACCTATCTCGACGCAGCGCTAAGTGATGTGTTTGGGTATCACTTACTAGAGCTCAGTATCAGCGATGATGCCCATCTGAGCGATGCCAGTCGTATTCGACATCGTTTTTCCTTGTCACCCGACTTTGCTCCGAGCTACCAAGGCAAACCCTTAGGGGCTCAGGCCGAGATTGATAATTTGCCACTGGCTAGCGAGTCGGTTGATGTTGTGATCTTGCATCACACTCTGGAATTCTCTCAGCGCCCTCACTTGATGCTCCGAGAAGTGTCCCGGGTGCTTATGCCTCGAGGAAGAGTCATAGTTGTGGGTTTTAATCCCAGCAGTTTGTTTGGCTTGTTTAAGGCTGTTGCGCGCTTCACGAGTTGCCGGCCTCAGTGGCGACACCAAAACTTGGGTAAGAGGCGCGTGCTCGACTGGCTGCGCCTATTAGATTTCGAAGCTTTGCAGCAATCGCAGGGTTTCTATCGTCCACCGCTCACTCACCCTAAGGTATTGCGCTATTTGGCTTGGTTGGAGATCATTGGTCAAAAATTACATTTGCCTGGCGGCAGTTTCTATTTTATTGTCGCGCGCAAAGATGTGGCGGCTATGACGCCCCTAAAACCAAACTGGCAAACATTTGGGCCCATGGTAGGGCTTGGTGGTCGCGAACCCGCCAGTCGAATGCCAGAGCCTATTAGCCGACAAAAGCCCAAGTTGTAATAAAGGTGTACTTTGAGAGCAGTTGAAATTTTTACCGACGGTGCTTGCCGTGGAAATCCTGGCCCTGGTGGTTGGGGGGCCTTGTTACGCTGCGGGCCACATGAAAAGAGCCTGTGTGGCGGCGAGCGCAATACTACCAACAATCGCATGGAATTAATGGCGGCGATTAGGGGGCTTGAGTCTCTTACTGAAGATTGCGCTGTGGTGTTGACTACCGACTCACAATACGTGCGTAAAGGTATTACCGAATGGGTGCGTAATTGGAAAAAAAATGGCTGGCAAACCGCGGCTAAAAAGCCGGTAAAAAACGCAGATCTTTGGCAGGCTTTGGATGCTGCCGCAAAGAAACACAAAATTGATTGGCGGTGGGTGAAAGGCCACAGCGGTCACCGAGAAAATGAAATTGCTGATACTTTAGCCAATCGTGGAATCGACCAGCTGTAGGTACTAAAGAAGTAATGTATAAACCCTCGCGGTAGGGTTTTAGGAGCACAATATTTATGCGTCAAATTGTATTAGATACAGAGACTACTGGCCTTGATCCCTCTCAGGGGCATCGAATAATTGAAATTGGTTGCGTAGAGCTGGTAAATCGTCGTCTCACGGGTAATCACTATCACCAATATATTAATCCCCAGCGAGAAATCGATGCTGAGGCGATGGAAGTTCACGGTATAACACCAGAGTTCCTTCAAGATAAACCTATCTTTAGAGATATAGCTGAAGAGTTTCTTCAATTTGTATCGGGGGCTCAGTTGGTAATACACAACGCGCCTTTTGATGTCGGTTTTATTGATGCTGAGTTCCGTCACCTGAAGCAGCAGCATCCGAGAATGGATGAGTGTTGTACGATACTTGATACTTTAGTCATGGCGCGGCAAAAACACCCCGGGCAGCGCAATAGCTTGGATGCTTTGTGTAAGCGCTATGGTGTTGACAACTATCAGCGGGATTTGCACGGCGCCTTGCTCGATTCCGAAATTTTAGCCGATGTCTATTTGTTAATGACCGGCGGTCAAACGGCGCTTTCTCTTGGCGCTGAGAGCTCCGATGGTGACGGTCAAGAGCAGATGAGCCAGTTGCGGCGTCTGTCCTCACAGAGGCGAGCGTTACCTGTTATTGCACCCAGTGCAGATGAATTGGTTTTGCATGAAAAGAAGTTGCTGGAAATAAACAAAAAAAGTGACGGCAACTGTGTTTGGCTAAAATCCTAGATCGAATAAAACACTTGAAAAAAAGGCCGGCACTGAAATCTCAGTGCCGGCCTTTTTCGTGAGCCTTAGTACGTGTTATTAATTTTATTTAATAAACATCATCACCGAGGTTAAACCCACAATACTTAATACAATGGTGTAAGGCAAAGCCATATAAACCATGCGACCGTAAGAAAGGCGAATAAGTGGTGCAAGGGCGGAGGTCAAAAGAAACAAGAATGCCGCTTGACCATTGGGTGTTGCCACACTTGGCAAGTTGGTGCCGGTATTGATGGCAACGGCCAAGTTTTCAAAATGCTGGCGAGATATATCACCATTGTCTAGGGCCATTTTCACTTCGTTAATATAAACGGTTGCCACAAAAACGTTATCACTGATCATCGAGAGTACGCCATTGGCCACGAACAACATGGGGGCTTGCGCCGATGTATCTTGAGATAGTACCCAGTGAGTGATTGGTGCAAATAGATGTTGCTCGTGAATAACGGCGACAATGGTAAAGAAAACCACTAGCAGGGCTGTGAAGGGTAGGGCTTCTTCAAACGCGTGACCTACCTGGTGTTCTTCAATAATGCCATTGAAAGCCGTTAGTAGAACAATAATCATGAGGCCGATTAAGCCTACCGCCGCAACGTGAAGCGCCAAACTCACTACCAAGACTAAGGCGACGCTTGCTTGGATTATCAATTCGGCTTTATCGCGCGTGGTCATTTTACTATTTTGGTCTTCAGCAAAGTCTTCCAAAACAGCTCTAACAGAAGGAGGAATCTCAGCTCCGTATCCAAACCAGCGAGTTTTCTCCAAGACAACGACGGTGAGTAAACCAAAGAACAACACAGGCATTGTAACGGGGGCCATAACTAGGAAAAATTCTAGGAAGTTCCAGCCAGCTTTTTCAGCGATGAGCAAGTTTTGTGGTTCGCCTACCAGAGTACAAACGCCTCCGAGGGCGGTACCAATAGCGCCGTGCATCACAAGTGTGCGCAAAAACTCCCGAAATTTAATCAGATCTTCTCGGTGATACTCATGCACGGTCTCGTCGTCGCCGTGATCGTGGTCGTGATGAATCTTCTTGCCCGATGCTACCTTGTGGTAAACCGAATAGAAACCAACGCCCACGCTAATTAATACGGCAGTAACGGTGAGTGCATCAAGAAATGCGGAAAGAACGGCGGAGACCAGGGAAAATAGTAGCGATAGTGCCACTTTAGATTTCACCGAGGTCAAGATTCGAGTGAATACAAACAGCAGCAAGTTCTTCATGAAGTAGATGCCGGCTACCATGAACATCAATAACAATATCACGTCGAAGTTACTGACAACTTCCTTATAGACTGAGTCTGAGGAGGCCATGCCTAGCAATACGGCTTCTAAGGCGAGTAAACCACCAGGCTGTAAGGGGTAGCACTTAAGGGCCATTGCCAGAGTAAAGATGAATTCACCAATTAGAACCCAGCCTGTGGCGAATGGACCAATGGTATAGAGTAAAATCGGATTGATGATTAGAAACAATATGATAGAGTTTTTGTACCATTCCGGTGCTTGGCCGAGAAAGTTTTTGCCAAATGCCTGGGTTAGGGTATGAGCCATGTGTCGTTCCTTATGCTTCGCTGAGCCTTATTTGTGGCCTGATGGGCTGCGTCGATCTTAATATGGGCGTTAAATTTACCTGATAGCATGGTATGACAAAAAGTCGGCTAACGCCAAAAAATTCAAGCTTTTCAAAGGCATCGGGCTTTAGTTGGGACAATATGAAACAATTTTAGACCAAATTGGCCATAATATGCTCAAATTCACGGCGCGTGGGGTTTAAGGTGCTGATTTGTGAGGCAATATACTGATATGTGGGTTGAATTTTGTTAAGTTAACTCGACGCTAATCGATGGAAAGAAAGGAAGCCTTAGTGAGTGACAGCCTAGCCCCAAACTTCAGTTCATTAAAGATGATTTACCCTGAACTGCTCGTTACACTTGAGCAGGCTGCAGCCGAGCTTGAGCAATTTATTGCCGATCGAGCCGACCTGCTCAGCTTCAGGGCTTGTATCGACAGTATCACGCAAATCGCCGGTACTCTGGAGTTGATTCAAGTGCAGGGAGCCAATCAGCTGGCGACTGAAATCGTGGAAGTCGCGGAAGCCATCGATCTAGAGCAGGAAGAATTGGCTGATGAGCACCTGGGTTTAATCTCTCGCGCATTTTTGTTTCTGCCTCGGTATCTCGAATATTTGCTCCAGACCCAGCGCAATTTGCCTGTGCTACTCATCCCCCACATCAACGAACTGCGACTGGCGCGTAAGCAGGCCGTCTTCGCCGATAGCCACTTCTACACGCCAGATTTTCAAACACCAATAGTACCTGCGAAGCGAATGAAGCTTGTGGGCGACGAAGACGTGGGTGCTTTGATTAAACGTCTACGACATATGTATCAGGTTGGTTTGCTGGGTATTCTTAAGAATAAGCAAATTAAACCTTCTTTTAATATGATGCAGCGCTCCTTGCATCGTATGAGTATTATTCAGGCTGACTCGCCTTTTTATTCCCTGTGGTATTTGGGTTCTGAGGCGCTTGCGCACCTCTCTAGCTCAATGGAGCTAACGCCCAGTCGAAAGAAGATATTGGGCGCCCTTGACCGTGAATTGAAATTAGCGATTAAGCGCGTAGGCACAGATGATCAAACGGCAACGCCTTCCCAAACACTCTCTAGCGATTTGTTGTTTATCATTGCGCTTTCAGGCGATAGCGGTGAAACCACAAGCCATTTGTTGGCTCAATTTGGCTTGACCCTATTTAGCCACACCGACGCGGAACTGCGGCGCGAGCGAGACGTGCTCAATGGCCCCAGTGCCAATACCTTGAAATCCATGGCGTCGGTCTTGAACGACGAACTGATACACGCCAAGGATATTTTGGAGCGGGCTTCCGACGGCGGCATAAGCAGTGGCGAAGACCTAATAGATCTTATCGATACCTTGAAAAAGGTTGCAGAGATACTTGGCGTGGTAGGTTTGGTCGTGCCGGGTAATTCACTTAAGAACGAAATCCTCACCGTGGAATCTTGGCAGCGCGCAGGCCGTTTAGGCGATGATACTGCACAGTTGCACCTGGCCGATATTCTTTTGTATATAGAGAGTGCAATCGGTGGAGTGGGGCATTCGGGCCTGTCAGACGACAGTATCGCTCGAGTGAATAATCAAGAGCGACAGGAAGTGATTGCTCAGAGCCAATTAGCCAGTGCTAGGCATATTGTCATTAGTGAAGCAGAGGCTGGTTTGGCCCTGGTCAAGCGCTCGCTGAGCTCATTTACAGAATCCAGTTTTGATCGGGCCCATATTAACAATGTGACGGTTTCGCTCAACGCCATAAGAGGGGTAATGGCTATGTTAGCTTTGCCGCGCGCAGAGCGTGTAATGCGAGCTTGCATTGGTTTTGTTGAAGATACCTTGATGGATTCGGATGAAAAGCCAGCACTGGAGCAGTTAATGGAAACTTTTGCCGACTCGGTAATCAGTATGGAGTATTATCTCGACGCAATAAAAAACGACGAGGGGGCCGATGACAAGGTGCTGGAAATAGCGGAAGAGAGCTTGACCGCTTTGGGTTGCCCACTTGAGTAAGGCATGAATTCATGATTTACGAAGGTTTAGCCTCCGCGTCCGTTATTCTGGGCTTGCTGGTTTTTTATCTCTCCTTGCGCTTGTTGATGAAAGCCGGTTGGTTCGGTGGCTGGCTTCGAGGGATGTTTGGTCTCTTACTGGTATCGCTGGGCCTAACTTTGGGTTTGCTGGCATTAGATGTTGTAGGTTACAAGCAGCTGGTTAGCGAAAAATTAGTGGCAACTTTAAGTTTCGAGAAGCTTTCAGCTCAGCAATACCGTGTGCTGATGGTAGAGAGTGAGGGGCGAGAGCACCGTTTTATTTTGAAAGGCGATCAGTGGCAATTGGACGCAAGAATTGTGAAATGGCCAGGTTTATTGTCTAGCTGGGGGATGAAGCCCGGTTATCGTTTAGATAGAATAAGTGGTCGTTATTATTCGCTGGAACAAGAAAGGCACTCCGATCGAACCGTGCGCTCGTTGAGGGACGGTGAAAACCCTCTTGATATTTGGCAGTGGATACAAGATTACAACGAAAATTTACCCTTTGTAGACGCTGTGTATGGCAGCGCCGCCTTTTTGCCGATGGAAGATGATGCCCTGTATGAAGTCACCTTATCCAATACCGGTTTGTTGGCTCGGCCACTCAATGACCAGGCCAAAAAAGCACTTGAACGCTGGCAGTAAATGTTTGGCTGGGCGAAAAACCCGAACCCTAATTAGATAAATACCTTAGATAGATAATAGTGGAGTTAAATTTTGGAATTTTTGATTGAGTACGGTCTGTTTTTGGCCAAAGCGGTGACCATCGTTGTTGCTATTGGTGTGGTTGTGGGGCTGTTAGTCTCGGCGGGTGGTCGAGAAAAGAAGGGCGCTCAAGGCCATATTGAAGTCACGTACTTAAACGATGAGTATGACGCAATGCGCGATACTCTGAAAGAATCGTTATTGAGTGAGGAAGAATTAAAAGCGGAGCACAAGGCTGAGAAAAAAACCGCTAAAGCGAAGCAGAGTGCAGAGAAAAAAGCACTTAAAGACAAGTTGCCAAAAGAACCCAAAAAGCGCGTATTTGTACTCGACTTTGACGGTGATATGAAAGCCTCTGCGACGGCCAACTTGCGTGAAGAGATCTCAGCATTACTTACCATGGCCAAAGCTGAAGACGAAGTTGTAGTAAAACTTGAAAGTGGCGGAGGGATGGTTCACAGCTATGGTTTGGCTTCAAGCCAATTGGCGCGAATCAGCTCGAAAGGCATACCTCTCACAGTGTGTGTTGATAAAGTAGCTGCCAGTGGTGGTTATATGATGGCCTGTGTTGCCGATAAAATTGTAGCAGCGCCTTTTGCCATTATCGGTTCCATTGGTGTGGTTGCACAACTGCCAAACTTTAATCGCCTGTTAAAGAAAAATGATATTGATATTGAGCTTCTTACGGCCGGAGAACATAAGCGCACGCTGACTATGTTTGGTGAAAACACTGAAAAAGGTCGAGAGAAGTTTATGGAAGACCTAGAAGACACCCACAAGTTGTTTAAAGAATTTGTTTCGGAACACCGTGGCGTTGTTGATATTGATGCAGTGGCAAGCGGCGATGTTTGGTACGGCAGCCGAGCCGTAGACGTAAAGCTAATTGACGGCCTGATGACGAGCGACGAATACGTAAATAGCCAAATGGACGATGCTGAGGTTTACGGTTTGAGCTTCGAGCACAAAAAGAGCTTGCCCGAAAGGCTGGGTTTTGCCGCGCAGCACGCATTAGATCAAGTTTTGTTACGCTGGTGGCAGCGAAGCCAAAACGGTCGTTGGTTCACCTAGAAGTCGACACCCATTTTATGGATAAGCCCTTTGTAGTAAAAAGTCGTTTTGAGCCGGCAGGTGACCAACCTGCGGCCATAGCTGGACTAGTAAAAGGTTTGGAGGCGGGGCTCGCGCACCAAACCTTATTGGGGGTTACCGGCAGCGGTAAAACCTTTACGGCTGCCAACGTAATAGCTGCTGTTCAGCGGCCCACTATCGTTATGGCGCACAATAAAACGCTCGCGGCGCAACTCTATGGAGAATTTAAGGAATTCTTTCCCGAAAATTCCGTAGAGTATTTTGTGTCCTATTACGATTATTATCAGCCAGAAGCCTATGTGCCATCGTCTGATACTTTTATCGATAAAGACGCATCCATTAATGAGCATATTGAGCAAATGCGTCTTTCGGCGACTAAAGCTTTGCTTGAGAGAAAAGATTCATTAGTGGTGGCCACTGTTTCAGCTATCTACGGCCTGGGTGCCCCTGACGCATACTTGAAAATGGTCATGCATTTGGATCGCGGTGATCAAGTCGATCAACGTCAAATCTTGCGACGCCTTGCGGAACTTCAATATACCCGCAATGACATAGATTTTCAGCGAGCGACATACCGTGTGCGAGGTGATGTTATAGACATTTTCCCAGCAGACTCTGATCGTGATGCGATTCGAATTGAACTATTCGATGATGAAATTGAGCAGCTCTCGCTCTTTGACCCCCTGACTGGGGAGGTTCTACAAAAGCTGCCTCGCTACACAATATACCCAAAGTCCCATTATGTTACGCCTCGAGAAACCATTTTAGGAGCAGTTGATAATATTAAGGTGGAGCTTGATGAGCGCCTGAGTTATTTGCGTGGAGAAAATAAATTGGTTGAAGCGCAGCGCTTAGAGCAGCGCACGCGATATGACTTAGAGATGATGCAAGAGTTAGGTTATTGTTCCGGTATCGAAAACTACTCTCGATACTTATCGGGTCGTAATTCAGGTGATGCACCTCCCACTCTGTTTGATTATCTTCCCGACAATGCTTTGCTCATTATTGATGAGTCGCACGCTACCGTTCCGCAAATTGGTGGGATGTACAAAGGCGATCGCTCGCGCAAAGAGACTCTGGTTGAATACGGTTTTCGCCTACCTTCCGCCTTAGATAATCGGCCACTACGCTTTGAGGAATGGGAAGGTCTAGCACCGCAGATGATCTTTGTCTCGGCTACGCCGTCACATTATGAACAAGAACATGCTGGGCAGGTGGTGGAGCAGGTGGTTAGGCCTACAGGACTGCTTGACCCTGTTATTGAATTGCGTCCCGCGAGCACGCAAGTTGACGATGTTGTGTCGGAAATTAATATGCGGGCGGCACGAAATGAGCGTGTCTTGATTACGACCCTAACCAAGCGTATGGCCGAAAATCTCACAGATTATCTAACTGACCTGGGTATTCGCGTACGCTATTTGCACTCTGATATTGATACCGTTGAGCGTGTTGAAATAATTCGCGATTTGCGGCTCGGTGAATTTGATGTTTTGGTTGGAATCAATTTGCTGCGAGAGGGTCTAGACATGCCAGAGGTTTCCTTAGTGGCAATTTTTGATGCCGACAAGGAAGGTTTCTTGCGGTCTGAACGCTCTCTTATTCAGACGATTGGTCGCGCGGCGCGAAACCTAGAGGGGCGAGCGATATTGTATTCTGAAAAGATTACTGGCTCTATGCAGCGTGCCATTGATGAAACAGAGCGGCGTCGAGCGAAACAACAAGCACATAACAAAGAACATGGAATAACACCGATGAGTATTACCAAGTCGGTGCAAGATATCATGGAAGGTGCGCGGGTCATTGGCCGTGGTGGCCGAGCTGCAGAGAAGAAAATTGCAGAAAAGAAAAGCCAATATGTTTCTGACGCTTTGGCCTCTGGCGATATTTGGTCGGAAATATCCAAGCTTGAAACAAAAATGTACCAATGTGCAAAGGACTTGGAGTTCGAAGAGGCTGCTAATATTCGGGATGCTATTAATCGTTTGAAGTCGGAGCAGTAACGCTAGTGAATATCTAGGGCAACTCGAAAGCCTATGTAGTCTTTTTTGGCTTCTGGGCTTAATGCCTTACGATAAGAGGCGCTGATAAGTTCCACGTTATCTTTCATCGAGCCGCCGCGAACGACCCGTTTGTCACACTGATCTCTATTTATGGCTGAGCCATCTCTAGGCGCCCCCAAAAAGTGATCTTGGAAACAATCATTCACCCACTCGCCGACATTTCCGGCGGTATCAAAAAGACCAAATGGATTCGCTCTAAAACTGCCTACAGGAGCTGTTTTGGAACGAAACAGATTTGTAAACTCGCTGTTGCAGCCACGCTTGCAATTGGCGCTAACCCTCTTCTTCTGAGTGCCCCACCAATAATCTTCAGTACTTGAAGCTCGCGCAATATATTCCCACTCGGCTTCATTCAGTAGGCGATAGGGCTTGCCTGTTTTTTGCGCGAGCCAAGATATGTATTGTTGTGCATCGTGCCAGCTTACGTGAATGACTGGCCGCGCTCCAAAACCCCAGCGTTTGTCATTGGGCCGACCCAAGCCTTTTTCTTGAGCATACAGGTCGTAGTCGGCAAAAGTGATCTCGTATTTACTGACGCCAAACGCTTTACGAATTTTAACTTCGCGTAAGGGAAGGGTGTTTTCAAGCAGTTTTGAGCCCATGATGAATTTCCCTTCGGGCACCACAATCATTTCGGGCCCCACTGTCTTGGCTGATAATCTATCAGTGAAGCTTTCGCCGGGTTCTGGAATTTTTACTAAATGGATGGTGATATCTCGGGCTTTCTTGCGCAGGCGAACCCATTGGACTTTGGAGCTATAACCCTTGGCGCTAAGTTCCAAGTGATAGCTGCCAGAGGGTAATTGCATTCCGCTGTGGTACTTTTCTTTGATGTTAAGAATTCTAATTTTGCTGTTTGCAGGTTTACTCCTAACAGTGAGTGCGTAGGTGTTGGAGGCCTTGGTTTGCTTCGCCGCTTTGGTTTCTGCAGTCTCAATTAAAGCAGCTTCCTGCCTGCTTTGACTCTCTTTTTCGGCCTTGATAACTACAGGGCTCGATTTACTTACAGAGGAAGTGAGCGTTTCGGGTTTCTTGTTCAGTTCATATGCGGGTGCTTGCTTTTGTGGCTGGGGCGGCGCTTCGTAATTTGTCCACGATGGATCTTTCACATCGAACTGCTCAGGCATTACTGCGTTGTGAGTTATGTTGGCTAGGCTAGCCACAATGGAGGGCAGATAGTTTTCAACCGCCATTTCAAATCGAGTAATCGCGATGGCGGTCAAGGTCCAGACAAGACCAAGTGCTATAGATAAAAGACATAAGCGTCGCCAGTGCGTTTTTTTCGGGGCGACTGGGCTTGGCGGGTCTACATAAACTGCCGATGACACCATAGTGGGGTAATTGCTTTCATCCGTGCTGGCGTAGGTTCTAATTATGTGTGGAGATTTACTCTCTCGGTAGTACAAACCAATGTTTTTACGCCAGCGTAAGCGCCATATTGAAGCGTCCTTAACGCTGTTGCCAAGGGCCGTGCTGCTGGTAATAAAAAGAGCGCGTACCAGGGACAAAATTTGTACCGCCGTGGGATCTGTATTGGCGATAAATACACCACTATTGCGGCCGCTGCGTGATTCCAATCGGTCTATTGCTTCAACAATATCTCGGCCGCGTTGTAGTCGATCCTCCGTTTCTTTAGCCAGCAAGCTGTTCAGCAGGGCTTGGTACATGCTGTATTGAGCCGGCAACACAGGTACGGGTGCGGTTAAATGCTTAATGGCGATTGCAACGGCTTCTTCGGCTTTGTAAGGCACTGTACCCGTTAACATTTCATAGAGCACAATACCGAGCCCATAAATGTCGGCCCGGCCATCGCTGGTTTTACCGCGGGCCTGTTCGGGGCTCATGTAATGGGGGGTGCCCACTACGGTTCCAGTGTGAGTCATTCGGGAGCTACTGCTAACGGTTTTGGCAACCCCAAAATCTGAAAGTACAACGGAATTGTCTTCGCGAAACAAAATGTTTTCAGGTTTTACATCTCTATGCATGTAACCTTTTTCATGTGCATGGTCGAGTGCTAGGGCCATTTCCCGGCAAATTCGCATGGCTTCACGCACGCTGATTCCCATTCTCATTCGTTCGTGCAAGGAACCACCGGGCAAATAGTCCATGGCGATATAGTTTAAATTTTTGTAACAGCCAATATCGTAAATAGAGATGATGTTAGGGTGTGAAAGTTGGCCAACAATATTGGCTTCTCTTTGAAAGCGTTCACTGAATATCGGGTCAGCATTTAAAGCTGGTGACATGACTTTTAATGCGACTTCTCGCCCCACGCTCAGTTGAATCGCCAGATAAACAGTGGACATGCCACCCTGATTAATTTTCCGTAGAATTTGATAGCCTGGTATTTGCATCGCTTATAGGGCAATCCAAAGTAGTGCGACCACGGCCACAGTAATTAAGCCTGCAAGAGCAATGGGAAACATAAGGGCGCTTGACGAACCTGTCTGTAATTTACCGGTAGTATAGGAAGCTAAGCTGTCTACTTTTTCCAGTGGAGATTCGATGAGTTGCAGGGTGATATTGTCGCGACCTCCCGAGTCAAGTGCGGCTTGCATTAAGGCCTGGGCAGCGGCAGCGGTATCTTTGTATTTACAGAGAATACTGGCAATTACATCGTCATTTAACTCATCGCTTAGGCCGTCGCTGCACAGCAGCAAAGTTTGGTTGGGCTCCCATGCTTGGTTAATCGTGTCAACGTCCACATGGGGTAGTTGGGTCATGCCTAAACATTGAGTAATGACGTGCTTGTCAGGGTGTTGTTCCATGTCCTCAGCGTCAATGGCCCCAGACTGATAGAGCATTTGAACATAGGAATGATCTGCACTGACTTGTTGTAGGTGGCCCCCCTCGCTATCAGAAGTCCACAGATAGGCTCGGCTATCGCCAACCCAAGCCATTTGCCATTCCTCAGCAGTGCTGAGTACGGCGACGATGGTGGAGCCCATGCCTTCGGCACCAAGCCCCATGGTCGCGGCTTCTATCACTGCATCATGAGCAAGCTGTATTGCGTCTTCAAGAGGCCTGTGTTGTGCGGCGTGTTCGTGTAATACTTTGATGGCGATAGCGCTGGCCACTTCGCCGGCATCGTGACCGCCCATGCCGTCAGCGACGGCCCAAAGGCCAAGGCTTGGAGCGCTTAAATAGCAGTCTTCATTATTATTTCGCTTGAGCCCAGGGTCACTCAGAGAATAAGCGTGGTAATCGTCGGTCAATGGTTTGCCTCTACAGCATGAGCTTTGTCACAGAAATTCTCATTGAAGGTACTATACTAGCGCTTATTAGTCGCTTTTACAGTGATGGGTTTAACATTGATGAAATACAGCAAGACTCAGCAAGAATAAAAATTTGATAATTTATGGGAGGCGGGATCGAGCATGTTGAAACTGCGCTACAAAGACAGTAAGCAAAATGCGGTATGGCTGTTAGAGCCCGCGGTTCGTATTGGCACGGGCTCTCAAAACGAGATGGTGCTAGAAGATACTGAAGTGGGTGAAGTTCATGCAAATATATTAGTTGAGCATGAAAAACTGGTCTTAGAGAATTGCTCCAAAGGGCTGCCTATTTACGTTAACGGGCAGTCGGTTAAGGACCGCATCACTCTTGAAGCCAACGATATTTTGTTGCTGGGCAGCACTCAGTTACAAGTAGAAGACCCTAAAACTGCCCGAAACCAAAAACCCCAAGCGACAGTAAGCGCTACCGCTAGCCCGCTGAGTGCCTGGGCGCTAAAGTCGAACCACAGTGCCTTGAACAACAAGGTATTTACTTTAGGCGCGCAAACCCTTGTGGGGCGCTCCAAAGAGTGCGACATCACTTTAGCGGCGGCGCATTTGTCTCGACAGCACGCTCGCCTAACCATTGAAAATGACCGCCTGCATGTTAAGGATCTCGACTCTTCCAATGGCACCTTTGTCAACGGCCGACGAGTCACCGAAGCGCGGGTGAGCCGTGGTGATGAACTCCGCTTCGATTCACTAGCCTTTGGGGTGATTGGGCCTGCAGACGATTTAGATAAGACCACAATTCGCCCTGTAGTCAGTGTGAAATCAGCGGTGAAGCCGAAGCCGGTTACTCGGGTTAAGCGGAGCCCCGCACCAGCTGTAGCCCCAGCAAAGCCAAACGCAGCACCTCAGGTGAACCCTGAGCTCCAAGATCAGCCCAGTCGGGGTCCTTGGTTATCTGTATTAACTTTGCTTGTATTGGCTGGGGTAGGGGCCTATTTTTATCTAGGTGCCTCATTTTAAGATTTATAGGAAAAACTGTTAAAGTATGAAGCCTCGCTGCCGAGAACCTCTTAATAGCTAATTTAGCCTGTCGAGAGGAGAGGTATCATGCTCGGTTCAGTGTCTTTTTACTCATCGAATAGCCAATTTGCACAATGGCAGTCTTCCGGAGGCGGTCAGCAGCAGACTCTGAGTCTCGCCAGTCGTAGTGAGAAACTGCTTGAGTCGGCAATGAGTGAATTGCAAACCCCTCAAGATGTCATCCAAAAAGCACTCAATAGAGCTTATGCGCAAATGAGTGCAGGCTTCGATTCTGCAGGCATAAACTCTCCCGCTGCCGCTGAATTTGAACCTCTGAGTGCTCAGCAGGCCGCGGGCAATATTCTAGGTTTCATTGAGCGCCGCTTAGCCTTGGATGTGGCCGAAGGTGCAAGTCAGGAGCAGCTCGCCTCTCGTCTAGATGCGGGTTTAGAGGGCTTTAAAAAAGGTTTTGCGGAAGCTGAAGAGCAGTTGGAAGCGCTGGGCATGCTGAATGAGCACGTGGCGCAAGATATTGGTCATACCTATGATTTAGTGACCAATGGCATTGATCAGTTACGCGAGCGCTTTTTGACAGACCTAGTTCAAGAGCAGCCTGAAGAAGAAACTCCGGTATACGATACCGGCACGCTAATGGGGTCATCATCAGCTTACGATTTCGCTCAAGAAAATACTTTTAGCTTCAGTTTGACCACTGCCGATGGCGACAAGGTTAATATTACGGCTTCTGCGGCCGAGGCATACTCAGCCCAGCGATCCAGTGATGAGAATGGTCGCAGTCAGTCAGTTTCCTTCAGTAATAATCAGCATTTTAGCCTTTCCGTTGAGGGCGAGCTTGATGAAGGTGAATTGGAGGCCATCAATGACTTACTGGGCCAAGTTAATGATCTCGCCAGCGATTTCTTTGCGGGAGATTACGATCAAGCCTTTAAGGAGGCCTTAGATATCGGGTACGATGCTACTGAGATTACGGGGTTTGCACTGCGCCTGACTCATACAGAAGTGCAACGATTCAGCGAGGCCTACACGCCTGATCGAAATAGCAGCAATAGCGCTAACACCTTCGCTGAGCGAATGGAGCCCATCGGTCGTTTTGCCCAGCAATTTCTGGCGGCCCTGGAGAGTAGCTCCGCCTTGGGGCAACCTAATTCTTTCGTGAGTGACTTGTTGGCAGCCGTAGCTGAGCATCAAGGCGAGATTGCTGAAAGGCTGACCCAATTTACCGACCAGTTACAGGAAAATCTACCCGCTTAATGAAATCCGTATTGCTGTATTCCACTTTAGGTTGCCACCTGTGTGAGGTGGCAAAAGAAGTCGCCTGGCCAGTATTGCGCCCGCTTAACTTAACTCTTGTGGAAGTTGATATTGTTGACTCAGAAGATTTGATGGAGCGATATGCCTTGCGCATTCCTGTGTTGAAAGTTGAAGGTGTAGCGGCTGATTTGGCATGGCCATTTGATGCCCGGGCCTTAGAAGAGTATTTGCATAACGCAGCCTAGTCTATAAGGCGAGGTTTTTCATGGCTTCAGCTGTCCAGCTGAGGCTGTCTGTATACATTTTGGCGATATCTGATGCGTCAACATTGTGCTCCTCTAGATATTGCCAATCGATATTATCCCAGTCTCCGCGTTCGTAGGTCATAGCAATTTTTAAAGCTTTTCCCTCTGGCCCCTCAAGGGTTAGCAGAGAGGCTACCAACTCTGGATTTAAGGCAATTTTGGCGAGCAGTTCATCCATGGGTGTGTCCATGAAGGCGTCAAGTAAAGAGAGCAGGCCCACGGTGAAGTGCGAATCAGCCCGCCGCTTTCCTGTAACCTTTTGGCCCAGTAGCTGACAAAAGTGAGCGCGGGTCATACTAATATTGGCTAACTCCTGTGGTTTGCCTTCTATAGTCGACATTGATAACAAGGTGACCCAGCTGCGAATTTGAATCAAGCCCAATAGGGTTATGGCTTGTCGCAAGGAATCTATCTGCGTGACTAAGTTAAAGGCAGCCGAGTTAACGAGCTTTAAGAGTTTGTAACTCAGCACTGGGTCTTGGGAGATGAGTTGTTCTATTTCGTCTATTTCAGTATTGGCATCATTGAGTTCGGCAAGTAATTGCATAATTGCCTGACGATTTTCGGCCACTTTATGGCCAGTAATCAACTTTGGTCGTGACAGGAAAAACCCTTGGAACAGATCAAAGCCCAAAGCCTTGCAGTGTTCAAGCATTTCATAGGTTTCAACTTTTTCGGCCAGGAGGGTAACCTTGTATTGTTTGAGAAAACCTATGTATTCTTCGAGTTGCCGTTCTGATAAGGCCAGTACATCTAACTTAATGATATCCGCTAGCTCAACTAGGGGTAGGGTGTCTTGCCTGAGTTCAAAGTCATCTAGCGCTATGGTGTAACCCTCAGACCGAAGCGCCTGCAGGCGTTCAATCAGGCCATCGTCAACTTTCACATCCTCTAATACTTCAATAACTAGCTGTTTAGGGGAAAAGGGGGGCTTGGTATCTAATAATTTGCGAGTGAAATTAATGAAAGCGCGATGACTGCCGATGACTTCTTCAATAGACAGGTCGGTAAAGGCCCGCAGCATCACCTGAGAGCTGGCTTGATCGGCGTCGTCGAAGATAGCTCGGTTTTCATTGGTATCTCTGCAGAGCAGTTCGTAGGCAACAACTTTCATTTTCCCGTCAAAAATGGGTTGTCTCGCTAGCAGGGGTAGGTTTTCGCTCATATAATGGCTATAGCTCTGAATTTAAGTCTACTAAATAATACTAGCTCAAAATTAGAATACAGCAGGCATTTTTGAGAAGCAAAGCTTTGTAAATCAAAGTGTTAATATTACTGGCTAAGACTTTAGGCTTGGGATGAAGGCAGTGCCGAGCTATCCTTCACCAAGTGTCTGCAATGAGAAGATAGGGGTTATATGTCCAAGTTATTGGAAACAGTTGATCAGCGGACGCAATTGGTGGGCCAAAATCGCCTTGAGCTGCTGATGTTTCGGCTCAATGGCCAACAGCTCTTTGCTTTGAATGTGTTTAAAATTCAAGAGGTGGTTCAAGTGCCGGACATCACTGAGTTGCCCCATCGGCACTCTGTGGTGCGCGGAGTGATTCATATGCGTGGGCATACCATCCCCGTGATTGATCTCAGTGCTGCTATCGCCGGTAGGCCTATCCACGATCTTGAAAAAGCCAATTTAATTGTGACTGAATACAACCGCTCAGTGCAGGCATTTCTGGTTGGGCCGGTGGATCGGATTGTTAATTTGAATTGGGAGCTGGTGTTGCCACCACCCGTAGGCTCTGGCCGACAGCATTTCCTTACAGCCATCACTCATGTGGATGAGAAAATTGTTGAAATCCTCGATGTGGAGCGAGTTCTGGCCGACATCATGCCTTACGATACGTCAGTGTCCGAAGAGCTTTTGGACACTGAGTTGGCGGCTATGGCGAAGGCAGACGGCATAAAAATACTTATGGCTGATGACTCGAATACCGCTTTGTCTCAGGTGAAGGCAACTTTAAGTCATCTGGGGGTAGAGGTTATAGGGGTTCAGGATGGATTGCGGGCCCTAAATCGCCTCAAGCGTTGGGTAGACGAAGGTATCGATGTGAATGAGCATATTCTAATGCTGATCACAGACGCCGAAATGCCAGAGATGGACGGCTACCGGCTGACACATGAAATCCGTCAGAACCCTGCCTTGAGTGGTCTATACATTGTTCTTCATACTTCCTTGAGCGGCAGTTTCAACGAAGCTATGGTGAAGAAGGTGGGTTGCGACGACTTCATGTCGAAATTCCAACCCGACGAATTGGCGGTAATGGTGCAAGAGCGAGTTCGCCTACATTTTGAATCGAAGCGCTGAACCAAATTCAAGCGAGTGCAGAGGCCTAAGCGGGCTTAAAGGTTGCGCTTGGCCTCTTCGGGTTTCACCATAGGCGCTCGGTCGCCCAGTTTATAGCTGTAGATCGCCGAAAATGCCAACACGTTCTGTACATATCCCCTGGTTTCTTTGTAGGGGATAGTTTCGATCCAAACATCAAATGGCACCTTTCCTTCACTGACTCGCAACCATTTTTTGACTCGGTTAGGCCCAGCATTATAGGCGGCGGCGGCTAAAATTCTATTGCCATCAAACTGGCTGAGTAATGAATTCAGGTAGCGGCTGCCCAGCTTAATGTTGGGCTCCGGTTTGAGTAGGTCGTGGTATCTATAGTTCACTCCCGAGCGCCGGGCGGTTTGTTTGGCGGTTGCCGGCATAAGCTGCATTAAGCCCAATGCCCCTGCGGGTGACTTAGCATCGGGACTGAAGGCGCTCTCTTGGCGCGCAATGGCAAATAGCAGTTGTGGGTCTATATCAGTGGCAATAGCGGCACCAGCCACCACCTCTTTGTAAGCGAGCGGAAAGCGAAGGTTTAAATCATCCCAGTGTTTGATTTCAATCATGGCTTGTATGCTTTTGCGGTACCAGCCCCAATCTTCTGCGAGTTTTGCCGTTGCCATCAAGCCGCTGTCATCTAGGTTTCGGGTGCTAAAATACCATTCGGCACGGGCTTCTTTAGTAAGGCTGAGGGCAAAAAATTCTTTTGCGCGCTTAATGCTGTCGACCTCGGCTAGGGCCTGCAGGCGCTGAGGAGAAGGGTTAACGGGTTGATTAACCATAGAGTATTTATGGTTAACGATATCGGCCGATAAAAAGCCGTAAAACCCGCGGCTCAAGGCCAGTTGGCTGTATGTTTGCTCGGGGCTAATACCGCTGGGGTCAACTATGCCGAGCTGCCCAATGGCACGTGCACGCCAATACTGCCAGCGTTCAGTGCGCTGTGCCTCTGGAGGCAATTGTTGTAGCCAGTGGTAAGTTTGGGCCCAGTTCTGGCTGCGAAGGCTTTCCCGAAGCATAAGTTCAACTAGATTTTCGCTGTTGATGCTGCGGGACTGAACAAGAATCTTACTCACCTTATCGGCGTGACCCTGTTGGGCCAAGCGGATTATCAGCTGCTCGACGGTTTGGTCTCGTTCGCTTTTTTGGAACAGTTGTTGTGCGTCGTAAACTTCCCATGCCTCTAGGGCTTTGTCAGCCTTGCGGCGCGCTAGCCTCTTGATGCCGTGGAGGATAATTTCACGCATTTCAGGAGACTGCTGTTGGAAGCGCCGGGTTTTGCCAATACGCTCTGGATAGCGGTCAACTTCGCGATAGAGTGCAGCAAGTCTTTGTTGGTCTTTGTTGAGGTAGCGGTCGAGAAAACGCGCTAGGCTGCGCTTGCGCTTTTGAATCGCTTTACTGTGGCGCTGCCAAGCTAGCGCGGGGCTTAGTTGGTCGCTTTCCCTCCATAGTTTAAATACGGGATCACAAGATTTTGGCTGGGATTTGCCCACATTCCAGAGGGTTTCAATCTGTGGATAGGCGTCTTCTTCACCGTGTTTTAGCTTGGCGAACAGGTAGTGGCATTTTAGTGAAATACTGCTTAAGTGAGTTTGGTAGTAGCTTTGATATTCGTGCCAACGTTGTTGTTTGGCAAGGGTGCGCAACCAATCTTCCAGTAGTCGGCGACCAAGTGCCGTATCTTTGTGGTCTACTAAAAAATCATCGATATCGGTATAGGGTCTGTGCTTGAGTCTTTTACTCAGCTGTAAATAATCAAGGTAGGGTAGCAGTGGGTAATCGAGCAGCTTGGGTTTTATTGTTTGCTCGTAATGTGCTTTGCGATTTTGGTCAATGGCTAGCAGGGCCTTTTTAAAGATAGCGCGTTGCTGCTGGGTTTCGATGACAGTAATTGAAGGGGAGGTGTCCCTAGCTTGGCTTGCGTTGGCGGCGGGGCACAGCAGTGAAATAAGAGAAAAAGACAGTAAAACTTGCAGGCGCAGCGTGCGCCGTATTGATCTTAGAGCTTTAAAGTAGTGATACTGCATGAGTTCAATTTTCTCAAGATCGCCAGATAGAAGCTAGTGTGCCATTCATTGGCTATGCCGTCGAGCGCCGAGGCGCGTAGGTGATTTAGCGGCAAGGAGCATTAGAGGCTGTTGTTGCCCACATTGTTAATGTAGATCCGCGCGGTATCCACTTATAAAATATCTACCCGCAAGGGGGCGGAGCAGGTATCATGCCCGCCTTCAATTGCCCGCTTGGCGTGTATGTAAATTGGGCTCACCTATACTCGAATCAACCTTAGAAATATCATTTATGTCATTGATTAAAATAGAAAATGCTAGCCTATCCTACGGTTTACAGGTGCTGCTTGATAAGGTAGAACTGCAAATAGATAAAGGGCAGCGTCTCTGTTTAATTGGACGAAATGGCGCCGGTAAATCCAGTTTATTAAAAGTATTGGCCGGCGAAGTTGAATTGGATGGGGGAACTCATTGGCGAGACCCCTCTTTAAGAATTGCTCGTTTAGAGCAAGATTTACCTGAAGCGGATGAAGCCAGCGTTTATGACGTAGTGGCGAGCGGGCTCGATAAAGTGGGTAAGGCCTTGGCCGAATACCACCGCTTGGTAATACAGGGCGGCGACGTTGATCTAGACAGAATGGCTTCTCTTCAGCAAGTCATTGAAGCCCACGATGGTTGGACCTTGCAGCAGCGAGTGGAGACCGTTCTTACCCGCTTAAACCTGCCAGCAGACAAAACCATGAGCGCTCTGTCCGGTGGCTGGCGTCGCCGGGTGTCGTTGGCCAAGGCCTTAGTGTTAGAGCCTGACGTATTGCTCTTGGACGAGCCCACCAATCACCTTGATATCGCCGCCATCGAATGGCTGGAAAAACAGCTATTAAGTTTTAAGGGCGCCATTGTATTTATCACTCACGACCGGTCCTTTTTACAGCGTTTGGCCACCCACATTGTTGAGCTCGATAGAGGCCATTTACGCTCCTATACCGGAGATTATCACAGTTACTTGGTCTTCAAAGAGCAAGCCTTGGCTGAAGAGGCGCGGCACAACAAGCTGTTTGACAAGCGACTAGCCGAAGAAGAGGTGTGGATCCGCCAAGGTATTAAAGCTCGCCGCACTCGTAACGAAGGGCGAGTGCGCGCCCTGAAAGCTTTACGCAATGAGCGCAGTGAGCGACGGGAATTGATGGGCAAGGCGAGTTTTTCCTTTGCCAGCGGTGAGATTTCAGGAAAATTGGTGGCTGAACTTAAAGGCGTTAGTTTTGCTTATGGAGACAATAAGCTGATTAACGATTTCACCACCACCATTATCCGTGGTGATCGGATTGGGCTCATTGGCCCAAACGGTATTGGCAAGAGTACCTTGCTAAAATTGATTCTTGCGCAACTCGAACCAAATGTCGGAAGCGTGCGTTTAGGGACAAATCTCAACGTAGCGTATTTTGACCAACTGCGCGATCAATTAGATCTGAACAAAAGCGCCGTGGAAAATGTATCGGAAGGCAGCGATACAATCATCATTAATGACAACAGTCGTCATATCATTAGCTACCTCAGTGATTTTTTGTTTACCGGTGAGCGTGCGCGTACGCCGCTGCGTGCATTGTCGGGAGGAGAGCGCAACAGAGTGCTGCTAGCCAAGCTATTCAGTAAGTCGGCGAACTTGCTGGTGATGGATGAGCCTACCAACGACCTCGATGTAGAAACTCTAGAATTACTTGAGGAAATTTTGTCTAAGTTTGAAGGTACCGTACTGCTCGTCAGTCACGACCGAGAGTTCTTAGATAACGTTGTGACCAGCAGCATAGCCTTTGAGGGTAATGGTCGTGTCAATGAATATGTGGGCGGCTACGAAGTCTGGCAGCAACACGGGGGGCGCTGGAGCGATGAAATTGACTCCGCCGCGGAAAAGCCTGTTAAAACCCTCGATACTGCTCCAACTCCCACGCCCAGCGGAGCCTCCACTAAGAAAAAGCTAAGCTACAAACTACAGCGAGAGTTAGATGGGCTTCCTGCCGCCATCGACAAAGCAGAAAAAGCTGTAGCGCAATTGCACGATGAAATTGGTAATCCGAGCTTTTACCAGCAGTCTGCAGAAAAAGTTGCCGAAGTATTACAGAGCGTCGCGGATAAAGAAGCCGCACTGGAAGAATTGTTTGAGCGATGGACAGAATTGGAAGAGCAGTGAAGTCGAGAATCTTAGGGCGAGATACACCCTAAGATTTAATGGCATAGAAAGCTGGCAGATAGAAAGTTATCGAAAATGTCCGCCAAAAAAATTCGGGCCCTAAGCTGTGGGCATTTCGTCAAAGGTGGGTACACTTGTGTCCATGAAATCCCAAGCGGGTTTATCTCTGTTGTAGACAATGAACCCAGGTTTGAACCATTCTGCGTTATCTAGAGTGCCGGCCGTGACGCTAATTATGTTGGGCTTAGAGCTATTCTTGCCAAACATTCGGCTGCCGCAGTTGGGGCAAAAGAATCGAGTTAGTGTTGACCCTGAGTCGGCTTTGGTACTATAGCTGGAGGTTTCCCCCTCAATAGTGACTGCATTGATATCAAAGAATGCGTTTGATATATGCCCTGTCCCAGAAGTTCTTCTGCAGTCTTCACAGTGGCACTGTCCCATCCTGTCTGGGCCTGAACTGATAGAATATTTAACGTTCCCACACAGGCATTTCCCGCTTGCAAAATTCCCTTCTGACATAAAGCACCTCTATTAAAGTAAAAATAAATTTATGGAATTAAAAGCACACTAAACATGATGTGCAAAAAGCTTAGAGTGATTTTCTAAAAAATTAGGGGGTGACAAAGGGGTAAGTTTAGCTGTGCTAGCTTAGATATAGCGCCCGTTCAGGACGCGTTTTTAGCCCGTGGATCTAGCCTATACAACACAATACCTGAATACCATTATTCACCCACAGGAGGGCGTACTCGAACCGCTAATACATCGCATTTAGCGCCGTGTAATACGCCATTGGCGGTGGAGCCCAACAATAGGGCCAAACCGTGTCGCCCGTGACTGCCTACAACGATAAGATCTGCGGCCTGATCATCGGCTAATTGATGAATTTCAGTAGCAGGTTGGCCAATGAGTACGTGTTGATTCTGCAGGGCGATACCCTTATTTTCACCCAGTGAGGACAATTGTTCTGCCGCTTGGGCTTGCAACTGTTCCTGAACCTCAGACAGGTCCATTGGAATATCACCACCATAGGCGAAAGTGAGAGGCTCAATAATATGAGTTAAACTGATTTTACTCGCCGCAGTAGTGGCCGTTGCGCCCGCTATAGCTGAAGCGCGCTCTAAAACCTGCTCTGATTCGTCAGAGAGATCTAAGCCTACAATAATGTGTCGGTAATACGACATGCTTTTGGCCCTGTTATTTTTTTAAATTGTTATCGTATTTCAGCGTATACTAAACCGAATTTTGATACCTGCCTAGCCCTGTTTTGAAGGAAAAATATGATCGCTGTACTGTTTGTTGCCCTGGCCGTAGCCCTAGTAATTGGCCCCATAATGATGATGCAGCCCAATGCCACGCAACGTAGAGAGATAGCTTGTCGAGACAAAGCACTTGCGCTAGGGCTCAAAGTGCACTTGTTGCCCCTGCCTCTGGGGCAGGGGAGTAGGCAGGTTCCCGCCTATTGCTTGCCTTGGCGCAGCGACAAAGCTGATGCACGCCCTTGGTTGCTGGTGAAAGGCACTTTCGATCACGACTTGCACTTTTGCTCTCATTGGGACTGGTTCGGAGACCAGGCTGCTTCGCCTGAGTGGCACCCGGCTTTGAAGCGCGCTCTGAACAATATTCCAGGCAATATTCTGGCCATTGCGAACGGGCCTCAAGGTTTGTGTGTGTTTTGGGAGGAGAAGGGAGATCTTAGTCTTTTGGAGGAGTTTGTGAGCTTGCTCCAGCCCTTGGCCGAAATTGCCTATGAGCGGTGAGCGCTATTAAACTTGCTCATGCATCAAGTCTTCTGACAACATCTTACGTTTGTTATTCAGCACTTCACCGATCTCCTTAATAAAACGATGGCGGCGAGGGTCATTGTGGCTCGATTGAATGAGTGATTGCCGAGCTCGCTTGTAAAAAGCGTGCGCAGTAATAATTTCGCTGCGGTTTATCGCTTTGTGGCCCTGACCGATAACCGAGACTGTTTCAATCATCAAATGACACCAGCTTAACTCGCTAATAAAAATCTCCAGCTCGGCTAAATCAATACTATCTCTTGCGTAAAGGCGCCTTAATATTATTCCTGCTTCATTGAGCGCGTGCTGATAACGCGCAATTTGGGCATCACTTTCAAATAATCGGCTGATATCTCGAGGCGCGCCTTCGTCGATGAGGTCTAAAGCACGCTGCTCGGCGTTGGCGAGTGAGGCCTGTAAATAGGTGGCGTCGGCGTCTAGGTTGATCATACCTTTGGCTAGGTCGATGATCTCGTCGTTGATAAGTTTGGTGATCGCACGACTTTCCAAGACTTGGTCTAGCTTCGCGACTAAGGCCTCCATTTCCTCTAGGCGGGCCTTCAGGCTGCGAACTTTATTCCGCACCATGCGTGTTTTGGTTTCGCGCTGATTAATGAAGCTTACCGCAAACAGTGATGTGAGCGCGATCGTGCAAAGAATGATCAGTATGGATGAAGGTGTCATTTTATTTTAGTTACTGGGGTTCAATATTTTAAGGCTCAGCAGAAACCAAGCGAGTTTACCACGGAATGCCTTCAGGTCTAGTGGCGGATCAACAGTGGAAAAAAGTGTTAAATCAATGGCCTAGACTTGATTGTGACCAATTTTAAGAGGCGCCAAAACCAGTGTCCAGACTGCGTCTGTCTGGACCTTGCAATACTCGCCTAATAAAAATTTGTCTTGACCAAGGCTTTGCTTGCATTTATATATGCCCCCCTTGGACTTAAGTAAATACCTTAAATAGAAGGACACTATGGGCAAATCCCTGGTCATCGTCGAATCCCCCGCGAAAGCTAAGACAATTAACAAGTATCTCGGGAAGGACTACATTGTAAAATCCAGCGTTGGACACATTCGCGACCTGCCTACCAGTGGTGGTGCTAAGAAGCCTGTTGATACCAAAGAGCGGGCAAGACAAGCGGCCATTACACGCAAGTTGTCGCCCGAAGCTAAAGTTGTTCATAAGCAAAAAAAGGCGAAGGCCCAGCTCATCAATCGCATGGGCATCGACCCAGAGAACAACTGGGCAGCTCAATACGAGATTTTGCCAGGTAAAGAAAAAGTCGTGGAAGAGCTGCAGAGGCTCGCTGCAGACGCTGATTACATCTACCTCGCAACGGATTTGGATAGAGAGGGGGAGGCCATTGCTTGGCACCTTCAAGAGTCTATTGGTGGTGACCCCAGCCGATACCGCCGAGTAGTATTTAACGAAATCACCAAATCGGCCATTCAAGATGCTTTCTCCAATCCTGGTCGATTAGATATAGACCGAGTAAACGCTCAGCAAGCGCGACGTTTTTTGGATCGTGTTGTAGGTTATATGGTCTCGCCATTACTTTGGGCAAAAGTTGCCAGAGGATTGTCTGCGGGGCGAGTACAGTCGGTCGCGGTGCGATTGGTCGTTGAGCGCGAGCGAGAAATTCGTGCATTCATTCCAGAAGAGTACTGGCAGGTATTTACAGACCTGAAAGCTCAGGCTCAAGAGTTGCGCTTCGAAGCGAAACGTTTCCGCGGAGAAGCCTTCAAGCCTCTAAACGAAACTCAAGCAATGGCGGCGGTAACTGCATTGCAGGGCGCAACATTTACCGTTGCCAATCGTGAAGACAAGCCTACGCGCTCAAAGCCCTCTGCGCCTTTTATTACCTCCACATTGCAGCAGGCTGCAAGTACGCGCCTAAGCTTCAGTGTTAAGAAAACCATGATGATGGCTCAGCGTCTGTATGAAGCGGGTTACATTACCTACATGCGAACTGATTCGACAAACTTAAGTAAAGAGGCGGTTGATAATTGTCGCGACTACGTTCTCGACAATTTTGGCAAGCGATATTTGCCTGCTGAAGCGAATAACTACAGCAGTAAAGAAGGAGCCCAAGAGGCTCACGAAGCTATTCGTCCTTCAGCTGTTACTACAATGCCGACACAACTTAAAGGCATGGAGCGAGACGCCGAGCGCCTCTACGCCTTAATTTGGCAGCAATTTGTAGCCTGCCAAATGACCAATGCTGAATTTGTGAGTACTTCGATTACCGTTGAGGCAGCAGAGTATGAACTGCGTATTCGCGGACGTGTGATTAAATTCGACGGTTATACCCGGGTTCAACCGAGTATTGCAAAGAAAGATGAAGATGTTGTTCTGCCCGATCTAAAAGTGGGTGAAGTACTAGACCTGGGGAAGGTTGATCCAACCCAGCATTTTACTAAGCCACCCGCGCGTTTTAGCGAAGCCGCTTTAGTAAAAGAGTTGGAAAAACGAGGCATAGGTAGACCATCTACTTACGCTTCAATTATCTCAACCATTCAAGATCGTGGTTATGCGCGTATCGATAAGCGTCGTTTTTACGCCGAAAAAATGGGCGATATTGTTACTGAGCGTTTAGTTGAAAGTTTCAATGAATTGATGGACTACAGCTTTACCGCCAACATGGAAGAGTCCTTGGACGTGGTGGCTGAGGGCAACAAAGCTTGGCTTGACGTGCTCAATGAATTTTATCACGACTTCTCTGGTAACCTTTTACAGGCGCAAAATGAAGACGGAGGAATGCGTGAGAACGCCCCCACCGATACCGACGTAGACTGTCCAAAGTGTGGCCGTCATATGCAAATTCGTACCGGTAGTACCGGTGTTTTTCTTGGGTGCTCGGGCTACGGTCTACCTCCCAAGGAGCGCTGCAAGCAAACAATGAATCTTGTTTCTGGTGATGAGGCGGTGAGCGCTGAAGATGATGAAGAAGCTGAATCAAAGCAATTGCTCAAGAAACATCGCTGTAAAATATGCAATACGGCGATGGACAGCTATTTGCTAGACGAAACTCGAAAACTGCACATTTGTGGTAATAACCCAGACTGCAGCGGCTACGAGGTTGAAGCGGGAATCTTTAAGTTAAAGGGCTATGAAGGCCCGATACTTGAGTGTGACAAATGCGGCGAAGACATGCAGTTGTTGACTGGCCGCTTTGGTAAATATTTTGGTTGTACCAGCGATGACTGCAAAAATACTCGCAAGTTATTGAAGAGTGGCGAAGCCGCGCCTCCCAAGATGGACCCAGTTGATATGCCAGAGCTGGCCTGCGATAAGGTAGAGGATCACTACGTACTTCGGGACGGAGCCTCAGGTTTGTTTTTGGCCGCAAGTCAGTTTCCAAAAAACCGTGAAACTCGCGCTCCTTTGGTCAACGAAATTCTGCCCCATAAAAAAGAAATTGATCCGAAATACAAATTTCTTTTCTCGGCGCCAACAGAAGACGGTAACGGGACGGCCAGTGTTATTCGTTACAGTCGAAAAACCAAAGAGCAATATGTTCAAACCGAAGTGGAAGGCAAGGCTACAGGCTGGAAGGCATTTTACCGTGGTGGAGCTTGGGTTATCGAAGAGAAAGCCGCAGCAAAGCGCAAGGCTAGCAAAGCAAAGTGATTGAAACTTACGCGACGAAAGTGAATCAAAAACTCGCTTTCGCGCGTACTTTAAAGGCTCAACTGTCGGCAGAAAATTCTCAAACACTTCTATATGAGGCCAGTTTGGAAGCCGTGTGCTTCCATATATATTCTGCCTTTAGGCTTTATTTGGGCGAAATTGCCGCTCAGTACAATTTGCCCAGCGGCAGCCAACAGAGTATTTCCGACTTGCAGGCCGCGTTTGCCGCGGAAGGGCGTCAAAGCCCTGAAGCTAATGAACTGGCCGAGTTAGAGGCTCGCAAGAATTCTTGGTTGCAGCAATTGCAGCTGAGTTATGGAGCCATGCTTGCGGATGTTGCAAAAACCGCAGCTCCCAGCGTTGTTTCAAACTCAGATTTTATCTCGGTCGTGGAGCTTGACCCCACCGCGCTCACTGTAGTGGCCTTAGACCAATGGCAGTTAGATTTCGTTGAGCTAGTCGCCCGTCAGAGAGAATCAATGCTCGAATGCTAACTGGTAATGGTGTGAAGGGTGGCAGAGTGTTAGAATGGTCCTCACTTTACACCACAGCGAGTAGTAATGAGCTCTTCTTTGTTTGAAATTATGGAACTTTCCAACGGCGATATTGTTTTGCAGCGCGCCGATGATGAAGGTGATCCTCTGGTCTCGATTCGCTTTTCCGCGGAATCGATGGCTTTTTTACGCGGCAATAAATTTGACGTAGCTCGAGCTATGATTGAAGCTGGTATGGAAGCGGCGGGAGATATTGCCGAGCAGTCTAGAGAAGACGCCTCGTTAAACATCGATATAGATACTCACCAAGTACACTAAACTCCGTATTAGCGACTACGTAGTAATAGGCCTTGACTATTGCCTGCTTGGGCGGCGAATTCCAGTTGACTAAATTCTACGGCGCTTAACTTTCCTGGGCTGGCAATCACGGTGTGGCTGTTTCCCAGCTTGAGCGCTTCCCAGGTTATCCATCTTGCATCTGCAGGGGTATTTGCGCGTACGATGCGAATCTTGTGGTGTTCAGCCCCTAGAGTCTTTAATTCTTCAGCATTCAGAAGTTGTTCGCAAAACCCATCGAGAGCCACAAAAGTGATCCATTGGTCTCCGCATAGACGTGTGAGCTGGGCCAGCATGGGCAGCAAGAGCTGAGTTTGCTGGGTCTCGCTACTTGATAATATAAGTTCAGTAAGCCCCCAGGTAGATTCGCTTGGGGTGATATATTGCTCTGCTGACAGCAAGGCTTCATTGGCCGCCAAGGCAAAGCCTTGGTGGCTATGAGTGTGTGCAAGAGAGGGTGCTGAACGAAGGGCGCCCATATTAATGGTCTCTCCGAATAATACCCACGCTCAAACCTTCAATTTCAAAGTCGTCGTTTTCCAGATTGACTATTATGGGGCTAAATTCGTCGTTTTCGGGAAGCAATTGTACGATGGACGAATTGCTATCACGCTGGAAGCGCTTCACCGTGACTTCTTCCCCTATGCGTGCCACAACAACTTGCCCATTTGTTGCTTGAGAGGTTTTGTGAACCGCGAGAAGGTCGCCATCGAGGATGCCGATGTCTTTCATGCTCATACCTTGCACTCGCAAGAGATAATCAGCGTGAGGCTTAAAAAAACTGGCAGGCATTTCACAGTAGTCTTCGATGTTTTCTTCTGCTAGCACCGGATTACCCGCCGCCACACGCCCTACGACGGGTATGCCGTCATTGGCTGCGTCAACAAGGCGTATGCCTCTAGATGCCCCAGCCACCATTTCAATGGCGCCTTTTTTTGCCAGTGCCTTGAGGTGTTCTTCGGCGGCGTTGGCAGATTTAAAGCCTAGCTCTTTGGCAATTTCGGCACGAGTAGGAGGATAGCCAGTGTCTATAATGGCTGATTTAATGAGCTGTAAAACTTGTTCTTGACGCGCTGTGAGTTTAATCATCCGAGGTTCCTAGGCATCTGTTTATTTGTACAGTATATGGGATTATATACAGTAATATTTGGAATGCAACGGTTTTGCTTGATTCCCCGCGGGCAGCGGGTGGCTAGGGAAAGCAAGTAGGCTATTGGCTGGTTAACTTTCTGCGCAAGGCGCGGGGCCTAGCTAGGTTTGAACGAGTGCTAAATTTTATCGATGGCGCGAGCTGGCGTTTACTAGCATGAACCAGCTAGGCAATGTGAAGGCGCAGTGCGATACGCTCAGTTGGAGACACTAAAAGGCTGTGGCTAAAAGTCCTCAATGCTAGGGTAGCTCTCAGCTTCAAGATTGATCGTAGGATTGCTCCAGTTTGCAGAGGCAATAGAGTGATCAAACCCCCATTCATCGTCATGACTGAGTTCGTAGGCAGCGCCAGCATCTTCAGGAGCTTCGGCGGGAATAAGTTTTAACTGCGACCATGTTTCAAGATCGAACTCACTGACTTCACCGTCTATATATTGAATTTCTACAGTGCCGTATTGCTCATCCACGGCAACTACCTCAAATACTTGGTCTTCGATGGTATCTAGATACCAGGCACTAATAACGGGAAAGAGTGAAGCCATAACATTAATTCCTTTTTACTGTCTTTGTTATATATTGTCGTCGCGTAAGGTCGTCGGAAAAGGCTAGCAGTGAAATTAACACGAGACAGAAGTCTTGACACTAGGCCTGTTGGGCGTGTTCAAATTGTGAATTCGGGTCATCTTAAGGATTTGCTTGTTGTAGGCAGCGTAAGGTGTTCTTTTTATAAAGGGTTTATGGCTGCGAGCGGTTTTTTCATTGGCGGCTCTGGTTCTATTGAACTGACTCTACAGAAAGAAATTGTCTAAAAAATATAGGTCTAATTCAGCTTGTATTGAACTTGACAAGGCTGGAGGCTAAACGTATGTTCCAAACCGATGTTGTAAACTGGCGTTTCAATTTTAGTTCTTGGGTTTATTCCACTGACTGAAGTTGACTCGCGTGTGTTCAAAAATAAATAAAAAGAATGGTTTCTATGGCTCAGTCAGATACGGTTGAACGCATACTTGACGCCGCAGAGGCGCTGTTTGCAGAGAGGGGCTTTGCGGAAACTTCGCTGCGCACAATTACCAGTACAGCAGGGGTAAATTTGGCCGCTGTGAATTACCATTTCGGCTCGAAGAAAGAGCTTATACAGGCGGTGTTTGCTCGTTTTTTGAGCCCTTTATGCCGGGAATTGGACGATACTCTAAATGAGTTGATGGTGGACAGTGATAGGCCTAAAACTGGACTGTTGTTAAAAGCCTTGTTTGATACAGCAACCCTGCAAGGGCGCGATTCAGTAGATGGCGAGAGAGTACAGCGCTTTATGCGCTTGCTTGGTTTGGCTTACACACAATCTCAGGGGCACTTGCGACGCTATATAGTTGCCAATTATGGTGATCATTATCAGCGTTTCACCCAGTTGCTACAGCTGTCGGCTCCAGCCATTGACCCTTTATCTTTTTATTGGCGGCTTTACTTCATGTTGGGCGCCACCGTATTCACACTGTCCAGCTTCGACTCGATAGCCGCGATTCTGAAAGAAGATTTTAACGAAGAAACTACCATCAACAAAGCGGCAGATTTACTAGTGCCTGCGCTTACAGGAATGTTTGAAAACGCCAACAACTTGTTGGATTCATAAGTTGGCACAATAGCTAACTGAATTTATTTTTTGACTCGAGTTTTTAGGATATCAGTAATGAAGCCAGGCCCTTTAATGTTAGATTTAGTTGGTACAACTTTGATGCCAGATGAGCGCAAGTTAATCCAACACCCAAATGTCGGAGGGCTGATATTTTTTGCGCGAAATTTTGAGTCAAAGGCTCAGTTGATGGACTTGGTGAGTGAAATTAAGGCCTTGCGCCCCAGTTTATTATTAGCCGTTGATCAAGAGGGCGGCCGAGTGCAACGGCTTCAAGAAGGCTTTACTAAGATTCCACCCATGCAGGCTTTTGGTCGATTTTACGAAGAGCGTCCCAGTGAGGCACTCGAGCTCGCTAAAGAGTGTGCCTGGTTGATGGCGGCGGAAGTCTTGGCTTGTGGTATCGATTTTAGTTTTGCACCGGTGCTGGACGTTGATGACGAGCATTGCAAAGTAATCGCCAATCGCGCATTTTCGCCTAAACCTGAAAGTGTAGCAGCATTGGGTAAAGCCTTTATCGCGGGTATGCGTGAGGCGGGGATGGCGAGTACGGGTAAGCATTTTCCAGGTCATGGCAATGTTGAGGGCGACAGTCATTTGGAGTTGCCCGTTGATCCGCGTGAATTTGTTGAGGTTATGGCTCACGATGGTGCTTCTTTTAACGCCCTGATGCCTGATGGTATGGACGCTGTAATGCCAGCACATATATTGTTCCCAAAAGTAGATTCCCAGCCTGTTGGTTTTTCCAGTCACTGGTTAAAAAAGGTATTGCGAACGCAGCTGGGCTTTCAAGGGGTGATATTCAGTGACGATCTCAGCATGGCTGGGGCCCTCGGCGCCGGCACTTACTCTCAGCGCGCCGCACTGGCTCTGGAGGCAGGTTGCGATATGGTTCTGGCGTGTAATAACCGAGAAGGCGCGTTAGAGGTGCTGTCTTGGCTCGAGGCAAATGAACCAGAATCTTCTGACCGGCTAAGCAGTATGCTGGCAAATAAGACACTGAGTTGGTCTGAATTAGAGTGCAGTGAGAGATGGCTTACAGTTGTGCCTAAATTGAAGGTATTGAGTGAGCGGTATTTGGCCAGCACCATCAATGGCAAGGAAAAGGAAAGCTTGTGAACATAAAAGAATTAATCTATGAGATTGACCGAATTTTGGGCGATGACAAGGTTTGGATCGTCCAGGTTTTTATCACGGTATTTGCGACATTAATTTTGGCTTTAGTGGTGCGTAAACTTTTACTAAAGCTGGTGCTTCGGGCAGAGAAGACGGTCAACTTGTGGGACGATGCGCTATTAGAAGCGGCTATTCGCCCGGTAAATTGGTTGATTTGGCTCATAGGCTTAAGTTGGGCCGCTAAAGTGGCGGGCAGTGTTTCCGGTGCGCTTATGTTTGAAGCGGTGGAGCCAATACGTTATGTGGGCGTGATTGCTCTGCTGTCTTGGTTTTTAGTGAGCTTTATTCGCGAAGCTGAAAAAAACTTAGTAAACCCCAAATATTCCTCGAAGCCGGTAGACGCCACAACCGTTAGGGCTATTGGCAAATTATTGCGTATTTCGGTCATCATCACCGCTGCTCTAGTAGGTTTGCAAACCTTAGGGTATAGCGTGTCAGGTGTGCTGGCATTTGGCGGAATTGGTGGTTTAGCGGTGGGTTTTGCCGCAAAGGATCTATTGGCCAATTTTTTCGGAGGTTTGATGATTTACCTCGACAGGCCATTCGCCGTCGGTGATTGGATTCGTTCACCCGACCAGGAAATAGAAGGTACTGTTGAGGATATTGGTTGGCGTTTAACCCGTATACGCACCTTTACAAAGAGACCCCTGTACATACCCAATGCCACTTTCGCACAAATTTCCGTTGAAAATCCCTCCCGCATGCTCAACCGAAGAATTTACGAAACTGTGGGCATCCGCTACGACGACGCGCATAAAATGAAAGCAATTGTTGATGGCGTAAAAGCCATGCTGCTTGAGCATCCAGAAATTGATACTACGCAGACACTCATTGTTAATTTCAATGGCTACGCGCCATCGTCTTTAGATTTCTTTGTCTATACATTTACCAAAACGACAAATTGGGTGCGCTACCACGAAATTAAACAAGACGTATTGTTGAAAATACTCGAAATAGTCGCGGAGCAGGGAGCTGAGTGTGCTTTCCCAACATCAACCATTCACGTTCCTCAGGGGCTAGCGATTGAATCATGCCCAGAATAGGTATTATTGGTGGCTCAGGTCTGCAGGCCCTGAGCGGCATGAGCCAGTTAAAGCATATGGACTGCGAAACGCCCTATGGGTCTGCTAGTATTAGTGTTGGCGAACTTGGGGGGCAGGATGTTGCCTTTCTAACTCGCCATGGAGCGGGGCACAGCATAGCGCCGCACGCGATAAATTACCGCGCCAACATTCGTGCTTTGTCCGACCTTGGGGTAGAGAATGTAATCGCGGTAAATGCCGTGGGTGGCATTCGAGCAGATTTTTTACCCGGGCACTTGGTGGTGCCAGACCAAATTATCGATTATACCTGGGGTCGAGAAAGCACCTTTTATGACGGAAGACCATCACCCAATCAAGCGGCCGAAGAAATTTCGGTTCAGCATATCGATTTTTCTGAGCCCTACGATGAACGCTTGCGCTGCATACTTCTCAGCGTCTTAGCGGCGCTTGATATGCCTCACGGGTATGATGGGGTGTACGCCTGCACACAGGGGCCACGATTTGAAACGGCGGCGGAAATACGCCGCTTGCAGAGAGATGGGTGTGATTTAGTGGGTATGACGGGAATGCCTGAGGCGGCCCTAGCTCGAGAACTGAACATTGCCTATGCCTCGCTGTGTTTGGTGGTTAACCCCGCGCCTGGTTTGCAAGCTGAGGCGATAAGCCTCGAAGCAATAATGGCCGTATTGGCAGAGGGCATGACTCAGGTAAATACCGTCCTGAGCTCCAGTGTTAAAAATATTGTTTGTTGATGAGGGCTGGGGTTAATTTTTTAACAGTTTGTTTAAAATACGTCTCTTTTGTCTTTTTACTGGACAGCCGGTTTTATTTCTTTTAATTTATTTCTGCTTAAATGTGTTAGCAGTCCATAAATAACAATAACGAGGTAATTCACAATGGCTGATCGTGAAATTGGCACGGTTAAATGGTTTAACAACGCTCGTGGGTACGGCTTTATTACCCGCGGGGAAGACGGAGATGATATTTTTGTTCATTACCGTAATATTCGAGGCGAGGGTTACCGCTCGCTGAGTGAAGGTCAAAACGTAGAGTTTGAATTGCTGAAGGGCGATAAGGGCCTGCAGGCTGAAGACGTGATTGCCGCCGAGTAATCACTTAAGCCAGGCGGAGTGTTTCCGTCTGGCTTTGCTCATCTTATCCCTCTTCTTCACCGTCTTGATCTTCAAGTAAATCGCTAGGCCTTTCAAAGGGCGTTAACTTAATAATGATACCCATTCTGGGGTGATCGATGTAGTGCACCTCGTTGCTGCGCATGCGTCGGCTTTGCGTGAGCTTTACAATGTTGTTTGTGAGGTAGGGCTTGGCGAGAATTGCATTGTACTCATCTCCCCCCGCAAAGGCATTTAGGTTTAGTGAGGCTTGCCAGCCTTGATCAAGGGTACTTAACGCAAAGTTATCACTACTGTCATCGATCTTGGGAACCTTTGGTAGTCCGGGCCAAGCATGCTCCGTCAAAGAGTGTTCAGATTGTACGCTGTCCTGACCGTAATTTGGTTCGAATTCACTCAGCCATAAATTGGTATCGAGGTGCAAATAGCGAGCAATGCTTAATTTGATGCTTCCCTCAAGTTCGGAGTGCTCTCCGTATTGATGGCCTCCATGTATGATGAGTGCAGGAGTTTCACTTAGATTCTTTGGCGCTTGACGCCAGGCTTGATGAAACAATAAATTGAAACGTTTGTCTTTATCCAAACTGTCGGCTTGTTCCTTTAAGGTGAGTTCAGTCTCCGCTAGAAAAAGGTAAGGGCGTAGTTCAACGCTCACAATTTCCTCGGTGTCTGGGTCATGTTCAAGGCCCTGCAGCGGTTCGGAGAAGTCGGGACTCAAGCCCTCAATGACAGGGGAATCTACTTCAGTGTTGTTGTCGATATTTTCATTGATTGCCGTTTCTTCTGACGCTGTAATATCCTCATCATTTGGGTCTATATTTGGCTCGTCGGTAAAATCAAAAAACTGATCCATATCCAGAGCTTGCTGACGCTTCTCGGCTAAGCGCTGCAATTCGGCTTCATATTCTTCGGGTGTTTGTAGCAGTACCCAGTTGTCTGGATAGTCTAGGGATATGTCACTGCGCCACAACTCAGTCGCGGGTTTGTTGCTGGTGTCGCGACGGGAAAACACCAGTAGCTCTACTTGATACCATCTTTCCTCTGCTTTGGGCTCGTCAGCCACTTGGGCTTGACTTAGGCTTGGCAGGCACCAGGGCAGAGCGAGCACTAGTATAGTTTGGGTGCGACGCATTAAACGGTTCAAGCGGACTTCTCCTTGGGTGTAATTAATTCAAGTAACCGGTCCACCGTTTTTAAACGATCGTCGGCAAGTTCCAAGTCTAATTTGAATTTTAGTTTGTTGGCACCTTCTAAACGGAAAATATGAGGTTGGGTTTGCACGAGCTTAACAATTGACAGCGGGTCTACCTGTGTGTCAGCGGAAAACTCGATTCGGCCGCCAGAGGCCGATGCTTCCAGTTTTTCGACACCGAGTGTTGTCGCTTGTAATTTCAGTTGTGTTACCCGCACCAAATTTTTAGTTTGCTCGGGCAGTAGGCCAAATCGGTCAATCATCTCCACTTGCAATTCCCGTAGCTCTTCTTCGTCTTTTGCACCGGCAAGGCGTTTGTACATAATCAGGCGCGTATGAACATCAGGCAAATAGTCGTCGGGTATCAGAGCGGGAATTCGCAAGTTAACTTCTATTTGGCCACCCAAGGGCTGGTCAAGATTGGGTTCTTTGCCCGACTGAATGGATTTAACCGCTCTGTCTAGCATGTCCATATAAAGAGAAAAGCCAATGGACTGAATCTGACCTGACTGCCCATCACCCAGCAGCTCACCTGCACCACGAATTTCCATGTCGTGGGTCGCCAGCGTGAAGCCCGCGCCAAGGTCATCGGCTTTGCTGATCGCTTCAAGGCGTTTTACCGCATCGCCAGTCATTGAGCGTTGTTCTGGTGTTAGTAAGTAGGCGTAGGCCTGATGGTGAGATCGGCCAACGCGGCCTCGCAGTTGATGTAATTGCGCCAAGCCAAAGCGATCGGCTCGATCGATAATAATGGTATTGGCTGAAGGCACATCAATACCGGTTTCAATAATGGTTGTGCAGACCAATACATTGAAGCGCTTGTGGTAAAAGTCGGCCATCACACCTTCCAGCTCCCGCTCACGCATTTGCCCATGGCCGATAGCGACGCGGGCTTCAGGAATCATCTCTTGTAAGTCGCGCGCAGTCTTTTCGATGTTCTTAACTTCATTGTGTAAGTAGTAAACTTGGCCTCCTCGTAGAATTTCTCTCAGTACGGCCTCTTTTATCAGTGCGTCATCACTTTGGCGCACAAAAGTTTTCACTGACAAACGTTTTGCGGGTGGAGTTGCAATGATAGACAGGTCGCGTATGCCCGCAATTGACATGTTAAGTGTTCTGGGAATAGGTGTGGCCGTTAAAGTAAGAATATCTACTTCGGATCGAAGCGATTTTAATTGATCCTTCTGACGGACGCCAAAGCGATGCTCTTCGTCAATAATAACGAGGCCAAGTTTTTTATATTTCAAGCCGCCTTGTAATAATTTGTGAGTGCCGACGACTATGTCAACTTGGCCGCTGGCCAATTTCTTCAAGACCTCATCGCTTTCCCCGCTGGTGCGGAAGCGTGAAAGTAGCTCGACATTAATGGGCCAATCGGCAAAGCGGTCCATCAAGCTTTCGTAATGTTGCTGGGCAAGCAATGTTGTGGGCACTAATATGGCAACTTGCTTACCGCTGTGCGCCGCGATAAAAGCCGCGCGCATAGCGACTTCGGTTTTGCCAAAACCTACATCTCCACACACCAGTCTGTCCATGGGTTTGTTTGACAGCATGTCTTTGCGTACAGCCTCAATCGCTGTAGCTTGATCTTCTGTTTCTTCAAATGGAAATGCGGCGGAAAAACTGTCGTAGGCACTTTTGGGATCACTGAAAGCAAAGCCCACACGAGCGGCGCGCCGAGCATAAATGTCCAGTAGCTCGGCGGCAACGTCGCGAACCTTCTCCGCGGCTTTGCGCTTGGCTTTTTGCCATTGCTCGCTGCCGAGCTTGTGTATAGGGGCTACGTCTTCATCGGCGCCACTGTAGCGACTAATGAGGTGGAGGCTGTCAACAGGTACATAAAGCTTGGCGTCGTCAGCGTAGTCGAGCATTAAGAATTCACTTTCTTGACCGTCGATGTCAATGCGCTGTAGGCCGCGGTATCGTCCCACGCCGTGGTCTATGTGAACCACAGGAGCGCCCATGCGCAGTTCCGTTAAGTTCTTAACCACCATCTCGGCACTGCCTTGGGCAGCTTTGCGTCGACGGCGCTGTTGTACTCGATTGCCAAAGAGCTGAGGTTCGCTGACCAGGGTGATCTCAGGGTCGGCAATTTGTAGGCCTTGTTCCAAAGGCGCTACCGTAATCGCACAAGCGCTGTCGCCAGTAAGGAAGTCTTCCCAGCCTTCGTAAATGTCGGGTTTTACTTTTATTCGAGCTAATAGTTCTAGCAGAGTCTCGCGACGCCCAGCCGATTCGGCGCAGAACAATACCCGGCCTTTATAGTTTAATAAGAAAGTTTCAATGGCCGCCAGAGGGTTGTCGGCGTGCGCATTGATGGGTAGGGCTGGAGGAGTGGCACTGGCGAAATTTACATGCCCTGCGTTTCCAGTGTCACATGCTTCTGCCTGAATGATCGCTCGCGGGTATCGTTTTAATCGCGCAAATAAGTCCTGGGTGCTCACAAAGACATCGTTGGGCGGCAGGATGGGGCGCTCGGGATCTATGCAGCGACTGTCGTAACGCTGGCTTAACTCGCGCCAAAAATTGTCGGCGGCGGGTTCAATTTTGCCAATGGTAATGACGTGGCAGGCTTCAGGTACGTAGTCGAGCAGCAGGCTACATCCGTCGTATACGCTGTTTTCGCCAAAAAACAGCGGTAGGTAGTACTCGATGCCGGGTGGAGAAATTCCGTCGCTAATGTCTCGAAATACCGAACACTTGCGATGGTCGACGTTAAAACGCTCGTGCCATTGCTCTTTAAAATTGGCTATGCCCACCTTATTGAGTGGGAATTCTTTTGCGGGTAAAAGGCCAATGCTGTTTACGCGCTCGATTGTGCGCTGTGTTTCTGGATCAAAAGTTCGCAGAGTTTCAACCACGTCATCAAATAAATCAATGCGATAAGGTAGCTTGCTGCCCATAGGGAAAAGATCAATGAGTGAGCCCCGCACGGCAAATTCGCCATGTTCATAAACAGTGTCGACACAGTGATAGCCAGCCTTTTGCAAGCGGGCGCGCATTGCCTCAACATCAAACGCCTCTCCGCACTTAAGAACTAGGCTTTGGCCGCTGAGATAACTTTGCGGCATGATTCGATGCATGAGCGTGGTTATGGGAACCACTAGGATGCCCTGAGTGACCTGAGGCAAGTCATAAAGTGTCGCAAGACGCTGGGAAATAATATCCTGGTGTGGCGAGAAACTGTCGTAGGGAAGGGTTTCCCAGTCGGGAAAATGCAAAATGGGCAAATCGCTCTCACGGAGGAAAAAACTCAGCTCGTCGTGCAGTTGCGTGGCGGTTGCGGTGTCGGCCGTCACCACTAAAGTGAGGCTATTATGTTCGCTGGCCGTTTGCGCAAGACTAAGCGCTGCGGCGCTGCCATACAGTTGCCCCCAGTGCTGCTTGTCGCCGGGTTTCACTAATGCTGGGGGAGTAAAAGGGGAGTATTCATTCATGGCGCTATTGTAACTGGGTTTTTTACCGATGCGCAGGCCCTAGAGGGAAAAGAGTTGAGAATGTTAGCGCTGTCATTGGCTGCATTGAAGAGAAACTGTCCAGTGGCGGTTGATTCGTCTGATATGAAGCCTGATAATGGCGCTCCTTTTTGACGCAGGAGTATTCGCTCAGCATTGAAATTGGACGGGTCATAACAATATTACAAAGGCCAAGCAGCACTTAACACTAGACACCACTTAGCCAACTGAAGGGTACAGACTGTGAACCGACCAAAGCCGGATGATTTCTTTAAAGATTGGAAAGAGCGCGAAGCCTTAGCCGAAGCTATGATTCCTATTATTGGTAAGCTCAATCGCGAGCGCAACGTAGCTGTTTATATTTATGGTCGTGCGCTGGCAAACCGCTCAGTAATCGATATCATGAAAGCGCATCGTTTTGTCCGTCAAGTTGAGGAAAATGAATTATCAGAATTTGAGAGCTTCCCGATATTAGAAGCTATCTCGCAGATGAACTTAGGGCCTGCTCATATAGATTTGGGTAAAGTTGCATCAGCCTTTATGGCGGACAATCGCGGCCTTTCGGTTGCCGATTATGTGGCCGAAGAGCTGGGCGCTATGGTCGATTCCCATGATAAACCTCTGGCTGAGTCCCAGGACGTGGTGCTGTATGGCTTTGGCCGTATTGGTCGTTTGTTAGCGCGTTTACTGGTAGAAAAAGCGGGCAGTGGTGATGTTTTGCGCTTGCGAGCGGTTGTAGTTCGCAAGGCCAAAGGCGCTAATGATTTGGTCAAGCGTGCCAGCTTGCTGCGCCGTGATTCGGTACACGGTTCATTCAAAGGCACCATTCGAGTAGACGAAGAAAATAGCAGTCTGATCTTGAACGGTAATGAAGTGAAGTTTATCTATGCTAATTCACCGGCTGAAATCAACTACAGCGACTACGGAATTCGCAATGCGATTGTGGTGGATAATACCGGTGTGTGGCGTGATTCTGAAGGTCTAGGCCAGCACTTGGCTTGCGAGGGTGCCAGTAAGGTAATGTTGACGGCTCCTGGTAAAGGAGATATCAAAAACATTGTTTACGGGATTAACAATGGCGAGATTGCACCGAGTGATACCATAGTGTCGGCCGCTTCTTGTACCACCAACGCCATTGTTCCAGTTCTTAAGGCAGTGATGGACAAGTTTGGTGTGAAACATGGTCACGTTGAGACGGTTCACTCGTACACCAACGACCAAAACCTGATCGATAACTTTCACAGTGGCGAGCGACGTGGACGCAGCGCGGCTTTGAATATGGTGCTTACAGAGACCGGTGCGGCTAAGGCTGTTGCTAAAGCTCTGCCAGAATTGGCCGGCAAACTGACGGGAAATGCCATTCGTGTGCCAACTCCCAATGTGTCTATGGCTATTTTGAACTTGCAGCTTGATAGTGCCACCAGCAAAGATGAGCTCAACGATTACATGCGCTCTGTGGCTCTGCATTCTCCTTTGCAGCAGCAGATAGACTTCACAAATTCGCCTGAAGTGGTTTCTTCTGATTTCGTAGGCTCGCGTCACGCCTGCGTATTTGACAGCAAGGCGACCATTGTTGAAGACAAAAGCGCTGTTTTGTACTGCTGGTATGATAATGAATTTGGTTACAGCTGCCAGGTAATGCGCTGCTTGGAAGATGTAGCGGGAGTTCAGTACTCAGTTTACCCGGCGGTATAAGCCAGTACTGAGTTTAAAAGCCCGCCTTTTGGCGGGTTTTTTTTGCCTGTCGCTCGCTTAGAAACCGCTCGTTTAAGCTGTTCTTACTCTAAGAGCTTGAGATTACAGGGTTTTTCCTCTGTAAAAAGACTAAAAAAGACAGGCTTCGGGCTGGTCAGACCTCAGCCAGATCTTTATAATTGCGCCGTTTTGTTGATATGGTCGAATTCGGGCCAATTCTTGGCAAAAACAGGTATTTTTTAAGCACTCGTCTAAACTACAGTGACGATTGTATAAAGCAGATTGACGACGTTATCGATCTGTTGGCGCTTTTGGCGCCTGTAGAGGCTTTTTTTGCTGATTTTAAGGCAACTTTCGCTGGGTGAGTCTTTAGCCCCAGCAAGCCACTCACGCTCGGCTTTTCTTCTTTCAGGAAGCGAGGCCTCACACTTTATCTAATGATGACTAGGCAGAGACGCATGATAAAGATCCGTCGGGGATTGGATTTACCTATATCCGGTGCACCCGAGCAGGCCATTCACGATGGCCCCAAAGTCCGTTCCGTAGCCGTAATTGGCGCTGATTACCCCGGTATGAAGCCAACCATGAAGGTGAAAGCAGGTGACAAGGTAAAGCTCGGTCAAGCACTTTTCGAAGACAAAAAGACTCCAGGTGTGATTTACACAGCGCCTGCTGCAGGTACTGTTGCGGCTATTAACCGCGGTGAGCGGCGAGTGCTGCAATCTGTGGTGATCGACGTTGAAGGTGATGAGTCTGAATCGTTTACACAGTACGCCGTTGACAAGCTCGATGGCATCGGCCGCGAAGCGGTAAAAGACAACCTGCTTAAATCTGGTTTGTGGACGGCATTGCGCACGCGCCCATACAGCAAGGTTCCAGCCCCCGAGAGTAATCCACATTCTCTGTTCGTAACAGCGATAGACACCAACCCTCTGGCCGCTAACCCCGAGTTAGTGATTCGCGAACACCGCGAAGATTTTGCCAATGGCTTGAGTGTGCTAGCTCAACTCAGCGATGGTAAAGTCTTTGTTTGTAAAGCACCGGGCGTTGACGTAATGACAGGCAATAACAGCCGTGTCACCGTTGCCGAGTTTGAGGGTGTACACCCTGCGGGTAATGCCGGTACGCATATCCATTACCTTGACCCTGTAGGTGCAGGCAAAACGGTTTGGACTATTGCTTATCAAGACGTGATTGCAGTGGGTCGACTTTTCACTACGGGTCAGCTTAATAGTCAGCGAGTTGTTTCTCTCGCCGGTCCTCAGGTTGAAAAGCCTCGCTTAGTTCGCACCTGCTTGGGCGCCAACCTAGAAGAGTTGACGGCCGGTGAGCTTAAGTCTGGTGAAAACCGCCTAGTCTCAGGTTCGGTTTTTGGCGGTCGCACTGGGCATGGTGCGGTTAATTTCCTGGGCCGGTATCACAGCCAAGTCAGTGTCTTGACTGAAGGCAATGACCGCCCAGTAATGCATTACATGCGAGCGGGCTTCGATATGTTTTCTACCCTGGGCATTTATGTTTCCAGTCTGCTGGGTAAGAGAACGTTCGACTTCACAACCACGACCAATGGTGGCGAACGTGCGATGGTGCCGGTTGGTAACTATGAACGTGTGATGCCCTTGGATATATTGGCAACACAATTATTGCGCTCGCTAATTGTCGGCGATACCGAATCGGCTCAGGCCTTGGGTTGTTTAGAATTGGATGAAGAAGATTTGGCACTGTGTACATTTGTCTGTGCGGGCAAATACGAATACGGTCCCATCCTGCGTGATAACCTGACTCGAATAGAAAAGGAGGGGTAAGTAATGAACTTACGCAAATACCTCGATAGTATCGAGCCGAATTTCCACAAAGGTGGTAAATACGAAAAATGGTACCCGCTGTATGAAGCAGCCGATACTTTCATTTACCGCCCTTCGGATGTAACAAAAACTACGGCTCACGTACGCGACGGTCTCGACCTGAAGCGCATGATGATCACTGTGTGGATGTGTACTTTCCCAGCGATGTTTTACGGCATGTACAACTTGGGTTTCCAATCCAACAGTATTATGGCTGAAATGGGCATAGCCGGTCTTGAAGGCTGGCGTGGTGGTTTAATTGAGATGTTCGCGGGCTACGACGCCGGCAGCATCTGGGACAATCTCTGGCACGGCGCGGCTTACTTTCTACCCATCTACATGGTGACATTTGTTGTCGGTGCTTTTTGGGAAGTGTTGTTTGCCATGAAGCGTGGCCATGAAGTAAACGAAGGCTTCTTCGTGACTTCGGTGTTGTTTGCACTTATCTGTCCACCCGATGTGCCTTTATGGATGGTGGCGATGGGCATTAGCTTTGGTATTGTGATTGGCAAAGAAGTGTTTGGTGGTACAGGTAAAAACTTCCTGAACCCAGCGCTCACTGGCCGGGCCTTTTTGTTCTTTGCTTACCCCGCATCTATGTCGGGCGACACCGTTTGGACAGCTGTTGATGGGTATACCGGTGCAACCGCTTTGTCTATTGCCGCCTCAGACGGCATGGCCGCATTGAACACTCAGTTGAGTTGGTTCGACGCGTTCCTCGGCAACATGCAAGGTTCTATTGGTGAAACTTCAACCCTAGCAATATTCCTGGGTGGTGCGGTATTACTATTAATGAGAATAGCGGCCATTCGCATCGTCGCGGGCGTGATGCTTGGCATGATTGCAACCTCAACGCTGTTTAACTGGATTGGTTCCGACACTAACGCCATGTTTAACATGCCTTGGTATTGGCACATGGTGGTAGGTGGTTTTGCCTTCGGTATGATTTTCATGGCCACCGACCCAGTGTCGGCTGCGATGACAAATTCCGGCAAACTGTGGTTTGGCGTTTTAATCGGTTTCATGGTGGTTATAATTCGTGTGGTAAACCCAGCCTTCCCAGAAGGCATGATGTTGGCCATTTTGTTTGCAAACTTGTTTGCCCCGCTCATCGATCACAGTGTTGTGAAAGCGAACATTAAGCGGAGGTTGGCACGTGTCTAATAAAGAAAGTGCGAAAAAAACGATAATTGTTTCGCTGCTATTGTGTGCAGTGTGCTCCATCGTAGTTTCTACCGCGGCGGTACTATTAAAGCCCGCCCAGCAGGCGAACAAAAGTCTCGACTTTAAACGCAACATTTTGATGGCTGCGGGTCTGCTTGATGCTGAGCTGCCTGTTGAAACCCAGTTCGAACAGGTAGTGACTAAAATTGTTGATCTCGACAGCGGCAAGTTCACTGATCAATTTGATATTGAGAGTTTTGACCAGCGTAAATCATCCGGTGATTCGGCTCTGTCTACCTCGCTTAGCGGCGCTGAAGACCTTGCCAAAATCGCTCGCCGTGAAAACTTCGCAAAGGTCTACCTAATTGAAGGTGAGCAAGGCGTAGAAACCGTGATCTTGCCAATAAAAGGTTACGGTCTTTGGTCGACTTTGTATGGTTTCATCGCTTTAGACGCCGACATGAACTCCATTGTGGGTATGGGCTTCTACGAACACGGAGAAACCCCGGGGCTCGGTGGCGAAATTGACAACCCCAGCTGGAAAGCTCAGTGGGTTGGCAAAAAGGTATATGCGGATACGGGCGCCATTGCAGTAGAAGTTGTCAAAGGCAAAGTGAATCCTCAGGCGAGTTCGGCTCAACATCAAATCGACGGTCTTTCGGGCGCTACGCTCACCAGTCGCGGTGTTAGCAATTTGATGCGCTTTTGGTTAGGGGAGGGTGGTTATGCCAGCTTCCTGCAAAATTTAAAAAACGGGGAGGCGTAGTCAGTGAACATTAAAGAGCTACTGTTTAAGCCAATTTTCGAGAACAACCCAATTGCCTTGCAAATTTTAGGTATTTGTTCAGCGCTGGCTGTTACTAGCAGTCTGAACGTAACCTTAGTTATGTGTATTGCGCTTACTAGCGTAACGGCTTGTTCAAACTTCTGCGTATCACTGGTTCGCAATCACATTCCAAGCAGCATTCGAATCATCGCTCAGATGGTCATTATTGCGTCTCTGGTAATTTTGGTAGATCAAGTACTGAAAGCTGTCGCCTACGAAATTAGTAAGCAGCTGTCGGTATTTGTGGGACTGATTATTACCAACTGTATTGTTATGGGAAGGGCAGAAGCCTTTGCTATGAAAAATGCACCGCTGCCCAGCTTTTTAGACGGCATTGGCAATGGCTTAGGTTACAGCGCCATCTTGATTGTTATCGCTTTCATTCGAGAGTTGTTGGGTTCCGGCACATTATTCGGTATTGAGATTTTGAAGCTATCAACCGAAGGCGGTTGGTATGTTTCGAACGGTATGTTGTTGTTGCCACCAAGTTCATTCTTCATTATCGGCCTGCTCATTTGGGCACTGCGTGCAGTGAAGAAAGGCCAGGAAGAGCCCGCCGACTTTAAAATGACGGCTAACACTAAAGCCCGGGAGGCCTGATTGTGGAACATTATTTAAGTTTATTTGTGCGGTCGATATTTATCGACAATATGGCACTAAGCTTTTTCCTGGGTATGTGTACTCTGCTTGCCATTTCAAAGAAAATTGACGCGGCCATTGGGCTCGGTGTGGCAGTTGTTGTGGTGCAAACCATTACGGTTCCCCTGAACAATTTGCTGTATACCTTCTTGCTTGCCGATGGCGCTCTGGCCTGGGCCGGTTACCCAGATGTTGATCTGAGTTTCTTGGGTTTGATTTGTTACATCGGGGTTATTGCCGCCGCTGTACAAATACTAGAGATGTTTTTGGACAAATTTGTTCCATCGCTTTACAACACATTGGGTGTTTTCCTGCCACTAATCACCGTTAACTGCGCCATCATGGGTGGTTCATTGTTCATGGTTGAACGTGGTTATACGTTTGGAGAATCTGTGACCTTTGGTGTGGGCTCGGGCATCGGTTGGGCTTTGGCTATTGCCTTGCTCGCTGGCATCCGCGATAAACTGAAGTACAGTGATGTACCTAAAGGCCTAGAAGGTTTGGGCATCACCTTTATCACTGTTGGTTTGATGTCGTTAGGCTTTATGTCTTTCGGCGGCATCGATCTGTAGGCGACTGGAGTAAGCACGAATTATGAATATTGAAATTATACTCGGCGTCGTCATGTTCACCGCAGTAGTGACAGCCCTGGTCCTGATTATTTTGGGTGCCAGAGCTAAGCTAGTCAGCAGTGGCGATGTGCAGATTGTTATTAATGGTGAGAAAACTCTCACCGTAGCCGCTGGCGGCAAACTCTTGCAAACCTTGTCTGGCAGTGGTTTATTTTTGCCCTCAGCCTGCGGTGGCGGCGGTACCTGTGCTCAGTGTAAGTGTATCGTGAATGATGGTGGCGGAAGTATGTTGCCTACCGAAGAATCGCATTTCACTCGTCGCGAAGCGAAAGAAGGTTGGCGCCTGTCTTGTCAAACTCCGGTTAAGCAAGACATGCAAATCAACGTGCCTGAAGACGTTTTTGGTGTAAAGCAGTGGGAGTGTACAGTTGAGTCAAACCCCAACATGGCCACCTTCATTAAAGAGCTGACACTCAGGCTTCCCGAAGGCGAGAGCGTTGATTTTCGTGCTGGCGGTTATGTGCAGTTGGAAGCACCGGTTCACCACGTTAAATACTCTGACTTCGATATCGACGAAGAGTACCGTGGTGACTGGGAGCGCTTTGGTTTCTTTAAAATTGAAAGCAAAGTGGACGAGCCCGTTATTCGCGCCTATTCAATGGCGAACTACCCTGAAGAACAAGGGGTTGTGAAATTCAACATCCGTATTGCTACGCCACCTCCAGGGTCTAAGGGTATTCCTGCTGGCCAGATGTCTTCCTATGTCTTTAACTTAAAGCCAGGTGACACCATGACTGTTTACGGTCCCTTTGGTGAGTTCTTTGCTCGCGATACTGATGCCGAAATGGTCTTCATTGGTGGTGGTGCCGGTATGGCGCCGATGCGTTCACACATCTTTGATCAGTTAAAACGACTGAAATCTAAGCGTAAGATGTCTTTCTGGTATGGCGCTCGCTCACTGCGCGAATTGTTTTATCAAGAAGATTACGACGGATTGGCAGCGGATAATGACAACTTTGATTGGCATATTGCCTTGTCTGACCCACAGCCTGAAGATAACTGGGAAGGCTTAACGGGCTTTATTCACAATGTGTTGTATGAGAACTATCTCAAGGATCACGAAGCGCCTGAAGATTGTGAATATTACATGTGTGGTCCGCCCATGATGAACGCTGCGGTTGTGAAACTACTGAAAGACCTCGGTGTAGAAGACGACAATATTCTTCTGGACGACTTTGGTGGATGATGTCTGTGAATAAGGCATCAAGTCTTTGCAACATAAAAACGAGGTCAATTCTATTGACCTCGTTTTTGTTTATATTGTTGTTAGCCGCGTGTGATTCAAACCCTTCGCTGACCTCACTTCGCTTAAGTGGCAGCACGATGGGCACGACCTACAATGTAACAGCTGTCGTTGAGTCTGGATTTTCCACTCAAATTCAGGATGATTTACAACTCAAGATAGATACCGAGCTGAGTTTAATCAATCAGCTGATGTCTACTTACATCGCCGACTCAGATTTAATGTTGCTGAATGCTCAGCCCCCCGGGGAGTGGGTGAGTATTTCTGCGCAACTCGCCGAAATACTGGCTTTGAGCATTGAAGTGGGTGACCTTACTGAGGGTGCCTTCGACATCACTGTGGGCCCGTTGGTTGAGATCTGGGGCTTTGGGGCGGCTATCACTCAAGATGACCTACCCGATGCCGATACCTTGAGTAGGCTCAAGGAGTTTACAGGCTATCAAAAGCTGAAGTTAAACGAGCTTGAGAAAAAGGCGTTTAAATCTGAGGACATTCGCTTAGATCTCTCGGCCATTGCCAAAGGTTACGCCGTTGATCGAGTGGCTCAGGTACTGGAAAATGAGGGCATTCGCAGCTACCTTGTAGAGGTCGGTGGCGAAATTCGCGTGCATGGCAACAGCGCCAGAGGCGAGCCTTGGCGCATTGGTATAGAAGTGCCGTCATTAATGCAGGGGGAAACCCAAAAAGCCATCTCGGTGACGAATAAGGGCATTGCGACATCCGGTGATTACCGCAATTTTTTTGAAGTTGATGGTGTTCGCTACTCGCACACGCTAGACCCGAGAACAGGGTGGCCGGTTAAGCATCAATTGGCGTCGGTGACCGTTATTGCCGAGAGTTCGGCTAAAGCTGATTCCCTAGCCACGGGTTTCAGTGTTATGGGCGTTGCCAAAGCGATGCAATTAGCGGAAAAAGAGGGTATTGCGGTATTTTTTGTACAGCGAGAAAATAACGAATTTGTAGAGTATTACTCTTCAGCATTCGGCAAATATTTGTAAGACGGTTAAATATAAATCCGGGTCTTCAAAAACGGCCAGGTGAATGAATTTGTGAATACAGAGGTTTGGAATGGCAGCGTTTTTAATCAGTTTTGGTGTGATGGCAGCGGTAGTTATCGCTATGTCCGTCGGTGTTTTATTTGGTCGTAAACCTATTTCAGGTTCTTGTGGTGGTGTGGGGGCGGCTCTCGGCGTGACTGACTATTCCTGCGACATCTGCGGTGGCGATGAAAGTAAATGTGAAGAGCAGCGCAACAGCCCTCAGTCACCCAGTGACTTAGCCTACGACGCAACCACTGACGGAAAGTAGACACTTAATGGCTGATTATAATTACGAAGTACTCGTTATTGGCTCCGGCCCTGCGGGTGAAGGTGCGGCCATGGCCGCTGTGAAAAAGGGTAAAAAAGTAGGCATGGTTGAGTACCGCGCCATGATGGGTGGGAATTGTGTTCACAAGGGCACCATTCCATCTAAATCTTTGCGTCACGCGGTTAAGCAGGTTATTCGTTTTAACAACAATAATTTATTTCGAGAAATTGGCGACCCCCGCAGCTTATCATTTCCCCGGGTGCTCACATCCGCGCGCAAGGTCATTCCAAAACAAGTCGAGTTACACTCTGAAATATTTGCCCGCAACCGGATAAAAGTTCACGTGGGGCACGCCCAATTTAGTGGACCCAATAGCGTTGTAGTATCGGCACCTGATGGAGCCCAAGAAACTGTGACGGCTGAGAGCATTGTCATTGCCACAGGCTCTCGCCCCTACCACCCGGAAGACGTTAACTTTAACCATCCGCGGGTTTACGACAGCGACACAATCCTAGAAATGAGCCACACACCGCGCACGCTGATCATATATGGAGCCGGTGTTATCGGCTGTGAATATGCGTCTATTTTTGCCGGTCTGGGAATTAAGGTCGACCTGATCAACAGCCGCGATCGCTTGCTGTCTTTCCTCGATGACGAAATTTCAGATGCTCTGAGCTACCACCTACGTGATGAAGGTGTAATGGTTCGTCACGGTGAAGAGTATGAGTCAGTTGAAGCGGACAAATACAGTGTGACCATGCATTTGCAGTCAGGCAAGCGTTTGCGCGCTGACGCAATGCTGTGGTGTAACGGTCGCTCTGGCAATACTAATACAATGTCTTTGAGCTCTGTTGGCCTAGAGACCGACCATCGAGGTCAACTGCATGTTAGTCAGCAGTACCAAACTGAGGTGCCTTCTATTTACGCTGTGGGCGACGTTATTGGTTGGCCCAGTTTGGCTAGTGCATCTTACGATCAAGGTCGTTCCGTTGCCGCTACCATTATGGGAGAGCCGGGACGTTTTGTTTCTGACGCGCCAACGGGTATCTATACTTTGCCGGAAATTAGTTCTATCGGTCAAACTGAGAGCGAACTTACCGCCGCTAAAGTGCCTTATGAAGTAGGGCGGGCATTTTTCAAAGACACCGCTCGAGCGCAAATATCGGGTGAAGATGTTGGCATGTTGAAATTATTGTTTCATATCGATACCTTAGAGATATTGGGTATCCATTGTTTTGGCGCTGAATCGGCTGAGATTATTCATATTGGCCAGGCGATAATGAATCAGGAAGGGGCCGCCAACAATATTAATTATTTTGTGAATACCACCTTCAACTATCCAACGATGGCCGAAGCCTATCGCACGGCTGCGCTTGAAGGTTTAAATAGAGTAAGCCGTTTATAAGTTAAAATCTCCGAGGGGTCGGGCCCGACGTAACATTCAATTCATAGTACGATGAGGATAGCCATGACACGCAATCAATTGTTTATAGCGGCCACAGTATTAGTTTTGGTGGTGGATGTTACGTTAGCGATGCTATCTGAGTATTCCTACTGGTTTATACTTAAAGATTTGTTGGTCTTGGCTGGCGTCTGTTGGGGCGGAATTGTTATTGGAGAAAAGCGTATTGGTCTTCTTCAAGAAAAATTAGACAGTATACTTTCTGAGAAAAAGGTCGATCTGCAGGTTCGTTTCGAAACGAATTACCCCGAAATTGAACGACTGACACGCAGTATGAATAAAGTGCAAGAGCGAATTGAGGAAGGTATCGCGTCAGTTACAAAATCGGCAGCGCGCTTAATTCCCATGTCACATGAACTCGCAGACAGCTATGGTAACGCCACTCAAAAAGCCGCATTGCAAGACAACCACTCTAACGAAATTTTGCAGGCGATGGAAAATATTAAAATCGCCTCTAATGAGGTGGCCGAGAGTGCGGCAGTGATTGTAAGTGGTGCCCAGCAAGGGAACTCAGCTGTCAACGAATGCCAAGATTCTATGGGTAATACGCAACAGGTCGTTGATCGCTTGTCAGAGCATATGAGTTCGGCGCAATCTATTCTCAATGACTTGATCACTGAAACAGATCAAGTGGGTAGCATTGTTTCAGTCATTAATGGTATCGCTGAGCAAACCAATTTACTGGCCTTGAATGCAGCTATTGAAGCGGCGCGAGCGGGCGAGCAAGGCCGCGGTTTTGCGGTGGTTGCCGATGAGGTGCGGAGCCTCGCGGGGCGCACACGCCAATCAACAATGGAAGTTCAGGGTATGCTCGAGCGCATACAGGTGGGCACCGGCAGCTTAGCAGACGCTATGACCGAGGGTGGCAAAGTCTCGGAAGAAAATACTAAGCAGGTTAAACAAGTCAGTGAACAGTTAGCTAGCTTGGTGTCTATCATTGGAATGGTGAATGATGCGGCTGGCGCGATTAGCACTACAGCTGAAGAGCAGCAACAACGCGCTGTTGAGGTGAGGCAGGCGAGTGATAACTTGGCTGAGCTAAACCGTGAAACGCTGTCCGAATCTAAGCTGCACACCATTTCCAAAGAGGATATGAATGCCCTAGCAGTCCAGTTGCAGGAAAAGCTGGAATTATTCAGTATTGAAGGTGATCACTGGTACATTGAGCGTCGCAGCAGGGGGCGTATTAGCGAGCAGGGCGAAGTGATAGACGACGAACAGGACGATGTAGAATTGTTTTAAAATACGTATAAGCCTGAGTTTGCTATTGCAGCTTGGTCTTAGCTTATGCAGCCCCCGAAGGCGCTGTAATTTCCCTTCTCATAGGGCGAATTGAACTGAGTGAATTTGCGACCTTGCATTGATTTACTTAGTACCCTGAAGGCTCGCGATCTCACTACTTTTGATATTTTGGGCCAAATGTAGAAAGCTCTGTGTGGCAATACGTTTCATGCCGGGCAATTTGCTCTCCCAAGGTTTGCCTCGGCCAACAAAGGGGGTTAAGCCCTCCATCGAGGCGGTAATGAACAGGGCTACCTGTTCGCCGTCTTCACCGCTCAAGCTAGGGTTTAATTCTAGGATGAGTTCCTTAAATACTTTGCGCACCTTACCGTAGAGCGTGTGCATACCATCTGAGGCATTTTCATCGTGATTTGAAAGCGCCCATAGTTCTGGAAAGAAGTTGGTGGTTTCCTGTGTATTCAAGTCGTCTATGATGAACTCAATTAAGGCCACCATTTGTTTGGCGGGTGAGTTCCCCGCATTGTTTCTCACCACATTAAAGGTATCGAGATATCCCTCGATAACATGATCGAGTAGGTCGGATAACAAATCTTTTTTGGTTCGGTAGTAATAGTGTAGGTTGCCAATGGTTATCCCAACGGCCGCGGCTATCTTTCGCATACTCAAGCCGCTGTAACCCTGTTCAATCAAAATGTCGCGAGATGCCTGCAAAATTTGCAGGATTCGCTCTTGCCCTTTGTTATAGGCCCCCGTGCCGGGGCGGTTTTGTAACTTTAATGCGCGCATGTTGCTATTCCTGTCTTTCGTTTGTCGATTTTCGTCAATTTAGGACGGTCGGTCAAATTTAATGAGCTATCTGTCTCAAAATAGTGCCTGTTAGCGCTAAAAATTCTCGAATGTTTCAAAATTAGGACTAAGGACCTATTTTATTTTGAAATAAGTTCTGCTAGTATTTCAATAAATAGAGCGTTTGTCCTAATAATAATGTGGAGAAAGTCAGATGCGAATTGAAGGTAAAAGTTATCGCTGTGGAGAGGCCAATGAAGCGCTCATCTACGACACAATAGGTAATTACTTCGACAGTGTAGTGGAGCGGTACCCAGACGCCGAAGCCTTGGTGGTTTGCCATCAGGAAGTTCGCTGGACTTATAGAGAGCTGGCACACGAAGTAGACAGCTTGGCTACGGGCTTGTTGGCTTTGGGGATTCAGCCCGGTGACCGTGTAGGTATCTGGGGGCCCAATAGTTCGGAGTGGGCCTTAACCCAATACGCCACGGCAAAAATTGGCGCAATAATGGTGTGCATCAACCCAGCCTATCGACTCTTTGAATTGGAGTACGCACTGAATAAAGTTGAGTGTAAAGCCATCATAAGTGCTGAGTCATTTAAAACCAGTAACTACCTCGCGATGCTGGAAGAGCTGGCCCCAGAGCTTGGAAATTGCCAGCCCGGTAAACTTATTTCAAGCAAACTGCCTCATCTTAAAGCTGTTATTCAAATGGGTACTTCAGCGCGCTCTGGAATGTATGAATTTTCCAAAGTGTGCGCCATGGGGCAGGCAGAGCACCATCAAACCCTAGTTGATTTACAGTCTCGCCTGCAGCCTGACGACGCCATTAATGTGCAATTTACCAGCGGCACAACTGGTAGTCCAAAGGGGGCTACCCTTACCCATTGTAATATTCTTAACAATGGCTATTTAAGCGCGAAGGGTATGCGCTTTACCGAGCGAGACCGCCTGTGTATTCCGGTGCCGCTCTATCATTGCTTTGGCATGGTATTGGGTAATTTAGCCTGTATGACTCATGGCGCCTGTGCGGTTTACCCCAGCGACGCCTTTGACCCTTTAACCACTTTACAAGTGGTTGAGAGTGAGCGCTGCACGGGTTTGCACGGTGTGCCAACCATGTTCGTAACAGAGCTTGAGCTGCCTAGTTTTGAGGAGTTCGATTTAACGTCTTTGAGAACCGGAATTATGGCTGGTGCACCGTGCCCAGTAGAGGTGATGCATCAGGTGATTGAAAAAATGCACCTTAAGCACATCCTAATTGGCTATGGACAAACAGAAGTTAGCCCTCTCAATCACTTAACCCTGCCGGAAGACCCTATCGAAAAACGGGTTGAAACTGTTGGTCGTGCTGTGCCTCGTGTAGAAATAAAAATTATCAACTCAGAAGGTGGCGTTGTTGCTCTGGGTGAAAAGGGCGAAGTGTGCACTCGGGGTTATTCAGTGATGTTGGGTTATTGGAATGACGAAGAAAGAACTCGTGAAACTATAGACCCAGCCGGTTGGTTACACTCTGGCGACATTGGCATTATGGACAGCGAAGGCTATGTGAGCATTGTGGGCCGTATCAAAGACATGATTATCCGTGGCGGTGAAAATATTTATCCGCGAGAGCTCGAAGAATTTCTTTACACCCACCCAAAAGTTCAAGAAGTACAGGTTTTTGGTATTGCAGACGATCGCCTGGGTGAGCAGGTCTGTGCATGGGCCAAATTAAAAAGCAATGAAACCCTTAGCGAGGCTGAATTGCAGGCCTATTGCAAAGGTCAAATTGCTCATTTTAAAGTGCCAAAACATATTCGTTTTGTCGATGAGTTTCCCATGACGGTTACCGGAAAAATTCAGAAGTTTAAAATGGCTGAAGAAATGTTGGATCAATTGGCCGTCGTTTAACAAAACCAAACTAACAGCGAGAGAAATTCCATGAGCGAGCATAAACTACTTATAAACGGCGATTTGATTTCCACGGGTGAGTTTTTAGATGTGATAAACCCTGCGACAGGTGAAGCATTTATACAAGTGCCTCTAGCGAATGCCGCAACTCTTGAGCGGGCAGTGGCGGGCGCGAAAGCCGCTTCACTAATTTGGGCGGGTACATCGTTTCAAGAAAGAAGAGAATTGCTTAATAAAATTGCTGACAGAATTTCTGAAAATGTAGAACAAATTGCGGCCCAATTGACGTTTGAACAAGGCAAGCCTCTGGCTGCGGCCATAATGGAGGTACAGTTTGCGGAGGGCTTTTGTCGCCACTTTGCCGGGCAAGAAATACATTCGGAGGTATTGCAGGACAGTGATGAAAAACGCATTGAAATTCACCGCAAACCATTGGGAGTGGTCGCGGCCATTGCACCATGGAATTTCCCCTTCTTAATTGCCGTTTACAAGCTGGCACCCGCTTTGATTACCGGTAACAGTATCGTGATAAAGCCCGCACCCACAACACCGCTCACGGCCATAATTCTTGGTGAGTTGATTGCCGATTTAGTGCCGCCAGGCCTAGTAAACATATTAGTCGACAATAACGACCTTGGGCCTATATTAAGTGCGCACCCCGATGTGGCTAAAGTTTCTTTTACCGGTTCTACTCCCACAGGCAAAGCAATAATGGCAAATGCAGCGGGTACCTTGAAGCGTTTAACCTTAGAACTTGGTGGCAATGATGCCGCTATTGTACTGGACGACGTAAACCCAGCTGCTGCGGCTCCGGGAATATTTGGCGCGGCATTTATCAATAGCGGTCAGGTATGTATTGCTTTAAAGAGACTCTATGTCCACGACAGTATTTACGATGAGATGTGCGATGAATTGGCAAAGCTAGCGAAGGCGGCAGTAGTGGGCAATGGTATGGAGGAGGAATCGGAGTTTGGCCCCGTGCAAAATTATGCTCAGTATAAAAAGGTGCTCAGCTACGTTGACGATGCAAAAGCAAACGGTACAATTATTGCCGGCGGCGTGGCTATAGATTCTCCAGGTTACTTTGTGCCTTTAACTATTGTGCGAGATATAGAAGACGGACATCGCGTTGTTGATGAAGAGCCGTTTGGCCCTGTGCTACCTATTATTCGCTATAGTGATGTAGATGAAGTGCTTTCTCGGGCCAATAGATCTGAGCTTGGTTTAGGCGCCTCCGTTTGGTCCTCCAATCCTGAACGTGCCCATAAAGTGGCGATGAAAATGGAAGCGGGCACGGTATGGATCAATCAGCACTGTGCCTTTGGCCCAGATATACCGTTCCCGCCCGCGAAGGAGTCTGGCATAGGCGTTGAGTGGGGCCGTGAAGGTTTACTAGAATTCACTGCAATGCAGGTGATTAACGTAAATAAGCACTATGCTGAACCTGAGCACTAACGGTTTTAAGTAAGACAATAGCCAGTAAAAGATATTCATTTTTTAGTACGCAATAAATAAAATTGGACAGTTGACCTATTAATACAAATGAGCGTAAAGTGCTCATTATAAAATAGGACAATCGCACTAATAAATCTGAGTCGAATGAGCCACCTTGGGGGCTCTTTGCCAACAGAACGTGCACAGGGAAGTTAGCAAATACAACAGCATCGAAAATAAGAAAGTTCATAAAACTTTAAGGGGATTGCTATGAAATTATTTAAGCCGACAGCTCTATCATGCGCGGTGATGCTGAGTGCCTCCACTTCGGCGGCACTGTTTGATGAATTAGAAGAAATTGTAGTAACGGCGCAAAAGCGTGAACAAAGTGTTCAGGATGTAGGTATTGCGGTTACTGCCTTCAGCGGCGATCAAATGAAGCAGCTGGGTTATACCAATGCGCAACAAGTAACAGCCATGACCCCTGGTGTTACAACTATTCAGCCAAATGGCCCCTCGGCCTTTTTTGTGAGTATACGAGGCGTAGGCCAAAATGATTTTTCAGGAGACCATCAAGAGTCACCTGTGGCTATTTACGTTGACGAAACTTATATCAGTGCAGCCTCAGGAGCGGGTTTTCAACTCTTTGATATTGAGCGCACTGAAGTTTTGCGCGGCCCCCAAGGCACGCTCTTTGGGCGCAATGCGACGGGTGGCTTGGTTCACTACATTACTAAAAAACCCAGCCAAGAATTTGAAGCCTATGCCGATATTAAGGTGGGCGATTTTAATCAGGTGACTTTTGAAGGTGCCGTAGGTGGCGCTTTAAGCGAAACGGTGTCGGCTCGTGTTTCAATGGTAAGAAACGAACATGATGGTTATGTAAAAAATAACATAGGCACAGACCTGAACAATGGAGATGATTGGGCCGCTAGAGCGCAGTTGTTGTTTGATTTTGACGATTCAACATCTTGGCTGCTGAGTGTTCGTGCCGCAGAACAAGATATAAATACGGGCTTTTTCGAGCACAGTTCAGCCCGCCTCAACCCGGTAACGGGCTTGGGCGAAGATTTTGATGGTCCAGACCTCACTGATGGCGTGGGTTCGTCTGTGACAAGTCCTTGGCAGGAACCTGATGATGGTGTTCACCGTGGTTCTTACAACGTTATTGGCTACAACCGACTAGAAAGTTGGGGGGCGACCAGTAACTTTAGTAAAAGCTTTGACGACTTCGACCTAGTTGCCATCACCGATTTTTGGCATTTAGAAAAAGATTATCTCGAAGACTCGGACGCTAGCCCCAACGACTTCTTTAACTTCTTTCTCGGTTCAGACCTTGACCAAATATCACAAGAAATTCGCGTCCAAGGAGACACTGAACGTCTGCGTTGGGTGGCGGGGGCTTTCTATCTGAAAATTGAAGGCGACTTTTCCAACGGCGGTCCGGCAGAGAATTTTTTCTCATCGGCGTTTGAAACTTCTTTAGCGGGAACCGGTGTGGGTCTATACAACCCCTTCAGTACAGAAACCGAATCTACCGCGTTTTTTGGCCAGATTGATTATGATTTGAGTGACAGCTTTACCGTGATTGCGGGTTTGCGCTGGTCGAATGAACAAAAGAATGTTCAATATGACTCTTATATTGCGGGTTTTGTCGCCCCAGATGATTTAACTATCACTGACTTAGATGTTTTAGGTTTGGGAGGCTCCTATTTTAGTTACGGGGCGAACGGTGTCACTTCACTCGGCGCTGATTTAAGCGCTGAGGGAAATCATGACAGTATTGATAGAGACCTTGTAACGGCTAAATTGGAGCTCGATTGGCGTTATAGCGAAGACACCTTGGTGTATTTGAGTTATAACCGCGGCATTAAAGCCGGCGGATTTAATGCCCCCTTAGACCCCTCTGATTTAGTGGATGGTGTAGCGAGTAACGGTGGCCCTGACGAAATGAAGTTTGATGAAGAAATTCTTCACGCTTATGAGTTGGGTGTTAAAACAGAGCTCTTCGACGGTAAAGCTCGATTGAATACCGCGGTTTACTATTACGACTATCAAGACTACCAAGCGTTTCGCTTAGAAGGCCTTACCCAGTTCGTGTTTAATACCGACGCGCAGGTACAGGGTTTTGAAGTTGAATTACAAGCCAGTCCTCTAAAGGGGCTAGACCTAATGGTGGGCGTGGGCTACGTGGACAATACCGTTGAAGACGCCTATCAGCTACCCAGTGGAGAGCTAGTTGATCGTACGGCAGTGCTAACCCCAGAGTGGAACGTGAACGGTTTACTGCGTTACGAATGGTCGGCCTTAGAAGGTACTCTGGCGGTGCAGGCAGACTTCACTTACATGGACGATCACTTTTTCCAGATTAAAAACTCGCCAGTAGGTGCTGAAGATGCCTATACGCTGAGTAATGCACGTTTGTCTTACACCAGTGCCGACGACTCCTGGGGCGTGGCGGCTTTTATAAACAACGTGACCGATGAAGAGTATCGTCAAATGGCTTTTGATTTAGCCGGAACAGCTGCGCAGGGCGGTTTTGGTTTAACCGAGAGCTATTATGGCGCGCCGCGCTGGTGGGGCCTGAGCTTCAATTATAATTGGCGCTAATAGCAATTTTTAGAGTTTGATGTTGTTGTACTTTCTATCCCCGTTTCGGCGGGGATTTTTTTCCAGAAGAGTCGGCGGCAGCTAAAAAAAATTTGGCACTTAATTAGGACTATCGACCTATAAATAGGAAAGGTAATGATATGAAAAACAAAGCATTTGGGTGTATCTACTCGCTCTGTATAGGCGCAGTGGCATTGGCGCAGACGGTAAATGCAGAACTTGCCGCTGAGAATATTCCCAATGTTGAGCGTTTGTCTGCGCCTTACTCTGAGAATTTATTGTATGTTCACGACGGAGACTTTGAGTCAATCGTGGCTGGCAAAGTGGTATTACTGGATGTGGCGGCCAGTTCCCATAATTACAAGGGTGCCTTAGACGCAGCTCAATTCCCCAGCTTTATCGCCTCCAAACGAAAAGATGAGTTGTATGTAGCTGAGACTTTTTACAGCCGCGGCACGCGCGGAGAGCGCACAGATGTTCTAACGATCTATGATAAATACTCACTCAAGCCAGTGGCCGAAATTCCATTGCCTGGCGGCAAGCGGGGCATGACCGTGACCCATCGCTATACAATGCAACTGATAGATGATGACAAATATCTACTGTTGTTTAATTTCACCCCGGCAGCGTCAATTATGTTGATTGATTTGCAGTCGCGTGAAATCTTGAATGAAGTGTTTATTCCGGGCTGCAGTTTAGCCTACCCAACAGGCGAGCGAGGATTCTCTTCGTTGTGCGGTAATGGTTCAATGTTTAGTGCCCAATTTGATAAAAAAGGTCGCGTCACTCATCAAGAAAAACTGCAGCCATTTTTTAGTGTTGCCAAGGACCCTCTGTTTGATAAGCCTGTTTATGTGGGCGCAAACGCTTATTTCCCTTCCTACAAGGGTCAGCTTTACCCCGTAGACCTGTCCGGTAAAACGCCCCAGCCAAAAACACCTTGGTCACTCTTAAGTGCAGAGGAAGAAACCGCCAACTGGCGCCCAGGTGGTTGGCAAATCGCCACAGTTGACGATGAGGGCTTAATCTATGTGCTCATGCATAAAGACGGTTTAGACGGCAGCCACAAAGGGGGCGGTAGTGAAGTGTGGGTGTATGAGCCAAGCACGCAAAAACGCTTGAAAAAAATAACGCTTAGAAACTGGGGCGTGTCGGTGGAGGTCACTGGCGGTAAAACCCAATACTTAGTGGTGACCAATGCTGATATGCAACTGGACGTATACAAGGCGAACAGCGGCGAATGGCTAAAGATGATAGGCGATGTGGCCGCGATGCCATTCAGTTTGCACGCAATTCGATAGGAGTCTTTTATTATGATTGTTGAAACTTTCTACACCGTTGTCACCTTGTTTTTTAGCTACCTGTTCGTTGTAAGCGGAGTGCAAAAAACGCAAGACAATCTGCGTTTTCAGGGCGTGGTAACAAATTATAAAGTGCTTCCAGAAGTATTGTCGCCCTGGGTGGCACGTGCGCTGCCCTTTCTAGAGATAGCCTGCGGCATAGCGCTACTGGTGCCCGGTATTCAAAACATTGGGCTGGCGGGTGTATTGATACTTCTGCTGGCTTATACCTTTGGCATCGGCATTAATATTTATCGCGGTAGAACTCACATTGATTGTGGTTGCGGCGCTGCTTCAAAGCCGCAGCTGCTGAATAAGGGCTTGTTGCTACGCAATAGTTTACTTGTCTTAGTCGTGTTGGCGGCATTGCCCATAGAAAATATTCTGCCGATGGCTTGGCTAGCATGGCTGGTATCGCTGTTTACCACCGTATTTCTAAGCCTTAGCTACCACGTGTTTAATCAATTAATTGCAAATAACGATTTAATAGAGAGAGGTGAACAACATGGATAATATCCTAATAATTTCCAATGCAATATTGTGGTTGTGTGTCATAGGCCTATGTTTCTTAGTTTTCGCTCTAGCGCGACAAATTGGGGTTTTGTATGAGCGAGTTGCGCCGGCAGGTGCGCTTATGATTAATAAAACCCTCGAAGTAGGGGCCCTTGCCCCGAAACTTGATCTCGAAAATATTAATACAGGGAAGGTTTTCACAGTAGGCGAGGCTTCACTAGAGAATCGTTCGCAACTGTTATTTTTTGTATCGCCTTCTTGCCCCGTGTGTAAAACCTTACTGCCAATGTTGTTGTCAGCAAGGAAGTCTGAATCGACATGGTTAGACATTGTCTTGGCCAGTGATGGTGAACTCGCAGATCATCAAAAATTTATTGAGCGCTATCAACTTGAAAGTATTCCCTACGTTTCATCGGAAAAGTTGGGTATGCAGTACGGCGTGGCAAAACTACCTTATGCGGTGTTAATTGGTGATGACGGAAAAATTGCGTCTATGGGGCTTATAAATTCACGCGAGCATTTGGAGAGTTTGTTTGAATCCAAGGAGCGTGGGGTCGCGTCTATTCAAGAGTATTTAAAAAATCAGTCGGAACAACAATTTTCCTTAGCGAAAGAAGCACCTTAGGAGCGAAGCATGAAGTGGTTAGACGGATTAACAGTAAAATCTTCTCGGCATCTTGCGCAGAGCACCTCGCGCCGGAGTTTATTAACTAAGCTTGGCATGTTTGCAGTGGGCACCGCGGCAAGTATTCCATTATTGCCTGTGGCGCGCGCATCGGGCACAGGTGGCCCCGGTTATCCAGGTGTTGCGCCGCAAACGAGTGGTTTGCCCGGTGACCCAGGAGATCCTACTCAATGTGAATACTGGCGATACTGTGCGATTGATGGCTTCCTATGCAGTTGCTGTGGGGGCACGCAAAACTCTTGTCCGCCGGGCACCGAGATGTCGCCCCTCACTTGGATAGGCACTTGCTTAAATCCTGCAGATGGTAAGAACTACATTATTTCCTACAACGATTGTTGTGGTAAAACCAGCTGTGGACGATGCCTGTGCAATCGCAATGAACGGGATACGCCGACTTATCGAGTGCAAACCAATAACGATACCAATTGGTGTCTAGGTACCGAGAGCACGGTGTACACTTGTTCAACAGGCGTTGTCTTAGGTGTGGCTCTAGATCAGGGGGCGCCATAAATGAAAATTTATTCCCTACTAGTGTGTACGCTTGGCGTCTTGTGGTCGCTTGCCAGTGTAGGCGCTGAAGTCAGTGGCGAGCAAGCCTATCAACGCTGTGCCGCCTGTCATATGGCGGATGGCTCGGGAGTGCCGGGGGTTTTTCCACCGCTAAAGAATCGAATCCCCGAGATGGCGGCCAGTGCAGAGGGCCGACGCTATTTAATCATGGTGGTGCAAAACGGCTTGGTGGGTAACATCGTGGTGGATGATGTTAGCTACTATGGGGTCATGCCGGCACAGGCTTCAGTTTATGATGCCAAGGGCATTAGCGTGGTGCTTAATTATCTGGCTGAATCCATCGACGGTAGTCAGCTTTCAGGCGCCTGGCAAGCCTTCACGGAAGCAGAAGTTCAGCAAACCCTGTTAGGGTTTTCAGATAAGACGGGCGCTCAACATACGGCAAAAATGCGCCGCGAATTGATTCGTCTGCATCCAGAGCTAAAGTAAGCATAAACTCAAAAAAAAGCTTAAAATCTGTATGAACTAGGAGTTAATTGCGGTGCGAATACTATTGCTGTTAATCGCTTTATTATCAGGGCCAGCGCTGTCTCAAGGCATTGACAGCAATCACGCTCAAAATAACTTTATGCTGCATTGTCAGGGCTGCCACAAGGCCGACGGTTCGGGCTTGCCTGGCAGCGTGCCGAGCATGAAAAACTTTGTCAGCAAGTTTCTGTCAGTGCCAGAGGGGCGGGAGTTCCTTATTCGTGTGCCAGGTTCGGCCAACTCTTCCTTGAGCGATAAGGATTTGGCTGAATTGCTGAATTGGATGCTGATGGAACTGAGTACTGAGGGCTTACCAGACGACTTTACCTTATACACGGAGGTGGAAGTTCGACAGGAGAGAGCGAGGGTTTTGGTTGACGTTGCTGCCTTCAGGGCGACCTTAGTGGCGCAAATGAAACTTCCTTAACACCCCGACAGCAAAAGTTTTAGAGAATGTAGTGAAGCTAAGGTTTCCTTAAGGTTTGGGCTTTATGGTTAGTTCATCAAATGACTTGATGGAGTACCTGAATGCCCTTATTACCCAAATTCAAGCAAGACACAGCCAAGCTAATTGCGGCAAAAGAACCGTCGCACCAGCGAAAAGAGTTTTCTGTAGAGCTCGATTTCGGCCTAGCTCAATCCCTCAATGCCGACGCGGAAGTCATTTCTGCTCGTCAGGCACTCGAAGATATCATTTCTGAGAAATTCGCGCCGCTATGGCCAGTATTAAGAGTCGAAGATAGGAGCGCCGAGATAGCACCGGCCTAATTGAATCAAGATGTTAGGTCTTGAAAATCATTACCCCTAGAGGACTATTAACGGTATAAGTATGCAGAACAAATGCTAAATTGGACACGTAATGTCAGCTGCTAGAATCAGCCTACTCACCGTTTTGTCGCTGTTAGCCTTTGCCGGCAACTCGGTGCTGTGCCGTATCGCCCTAAAAGAAACAGAAATAGATGCCGCTACTTTTACCAGCGTTCGCTTAATCTCAGGGGCGCTGGTTTTATGCTTGATTTCGATTGTCTTTCGCCGCGAGCAACAGGGTAAGGGAAATTGGACGTCTGCGTTCGCACTATTTGTTTACGCCGCTGCTTTTTCATTTGCGTATATCAGTTTGAGTGCGGCCACAGGGGCATTAATTCTCTTTGCTTCAGTACAGGCAACTATGATCGGTCATAGCGTGTGGAGCGGAGATCGTTTTCAGGCTCCGCAAATTCTGGGCCTAGGGCTGGCGTTTACAGGTTTAGTGGGGCTGCTACTGCCTGGTTTATCATCACCTCCCTTGATCCCGTCGGTATTGATGTTGGCGTCTGGTGTTGCATGGGCTGTCTATACCCTTAGAGGAAAGGGAGCCGGTGACCCTACACGTGTAACAAGCGGTAATTTTTTAAGAGCCGCTGTCGTGTCGCTGCCTTTATTGGTTTTGTTTCTTTCTGATTTGAATTTTGACTCGGCAGGCATGGTCTATGCCATTGCCTCGGGGGCTATTGCCTCAGGCCTAGGATATTCCCTGTGGTATTCGGTGCTGCCTTGGCTGAAAGCCACTAATGCAGCCACTGTCCAGTTGAGTGTTCCAATGATTGCCGCCTTTGGTGGCATCTTAATGTTAGGCGAGTCGCTGACGCTTCGTTTTGTATTCGCCTCCGTGGCTATTCTCGGCGGTATTGCTTTGTTACTGACAAACAAAACTGAGAGCAAACCTCCCCAGAGATAAGAATCGCAGAGGGATTTTTCTCCTGTTTACTGCTTCTTCTTACTAAGCCATATCTTGAAAATACTACTCAGTGCGGGTAGCATCGCGACATTTCGTGGCGGCGTGCTGTGCGGGCGCCCACAAACCTTATTGAAGGAAGCCCTATGAACGCCCTAAATATCACTATTGTGTTACTACTCGCTCTGTTAAGTATTGCCGCAGGCACGGCAAAAGTGATGGAAATCCCTCAAGAGATGGAGTTTTTACTGGGCTTTGGTTTCAATGTTGAGCAAATTTTGGTCTTTGGAGTGGTACAAATCATTGCGGGAGTGCTGATGATCTTGTTTAAAGCCCGCTTCGTAGGTTCCGTTATTGCCGCCTTGGCTTTTTTACTGACAAGCGTTTTACTGTTCATGAGCGAGAATACACTCTTTGCAGCGGTTTCCATGATACCGGTAGCGCTTACCTGTAGAGTCGTCTATCAGGCTAAAAAACGTCCTCGTAAGCGATCTAGAGATATTGGCGAGTAGTTGTACTGCGCAATGTCCATTGACATGCCGTAGGTCTGCCAAATAACATCAGAGCGCGAAAATTTTATCTGTGCATTCAAGTATGCTCTTGTTTGTACAGAGATTATCTTTTGGAGGCTCGGCAATGAAATTAGATGTTCTAGCATTTGTTTTGGGAACGGCATTCACCATTACGGGCATATTTGCGTTTTTCAGCCCCGAGGTTTTTTTTGGATTGCTGGGAGATTATTACGGCGTCTTTAACAGCCACTTCGTTAAAGACGCAGGCATTGCCTTTGTTTCTTCGGGCGGTCTAATACTCCTATCCTGTAAAATATCGAAATGGCGTGTGCCACTAACCTTAGGTGGTTCGCTGTTTATCATTCTGCACGGCTTGTTTCATGTGCAGATGCTCGCAATGGGCATGGCGCCCACAGCTCTAGATCTAGCTAAAGAGCTGATAATCATCATCAGCCCCTCTGTGGCCACAGCCGTTTTGCTGAGCTTAAGAATAAGGGAAGATCTTCAAGACCCTGTAACAAAAAATGAAGTTGGTTTTTAAGTCATACGCCTGAATTACAATCAGGCGCTGTGCCGTATGCTTTGCTTACTTAAAAATTGATGCACTGATTTTTTTGGGGTTTTGTTGAGTTTTTGAATGGCAGAGAAGGGCACGTCAGCCCAGTCATATCGCTCATTGATGCTGTCCAGCATCGCCATCCAAACCTTTACCGTCATTTCTGAATCGTAAAGCGCCCGGTGAAATGTACCGTCTGAGGGAATGTTGGCATAGCGAACTAAAGTGCCCAATTTATGGTTGGGTGCATCTTGAAAAATTCGTCTTGCCGCTAACAATGAGCAGCTGAAGCCTCCGCCGTAGCGTCTTGAAATTCGGGCGAATTCGGCGTCCAAAAAACGCTTGTCAAAAGATGCGTTGTGGGCCACTAAATTACCATCGCCCACAAATTCAGCAAAGCGCTCCATCACTTCCTCGCAGGGGGCAGCGTCTTTCAGCATATCATTAGAAATGCCCGTGTAATCTTCAATAAAGCCGCTCACTCTTTGGCCTGGGTTCATTAACTCCTGAAAGCGCTCAATCACCACACCTTGCTCTATGCGCACAGCGCCAATTTCTATGGCGCGGTCTCCCATGTCCGGAGACAGGCCTGTGGTTTCAAAGTCGAGCACGACCACCGAATTGGCGTAGCTCATAGGCCTAGTCCTTGGTTCTTTTGTGTACTAACACTGAGTGAATGACCACGTCAGACTCGAAGTACACAACAAAATTTTCATACTGCCAAGACGATATTGGCGGTTGGCCTTTCGCGTCTGTCCAATCTTTAGGTTCGCCAAACTGTGCTTCCACATCGGCTTTCGATTGACCCATTTGTGGCTTTTCGATACTTGTATCACCTTGTTTGCCCAAGGGAATACGGATCTCTTCAGCATAGCCAAAGGTGCTGAGGCTTAGCAGTAAGGCCATTAACAGAGCGTTCATTCTTCTACACCACGCCGTTTGTGAGCCAGCTGCGCCTGCATGATTTGTTTAGACACAATTTGCCGCTGCGCTTCGGTAATTTTGTGAAACTTGGCGGCTACCTGATGACCATTTTTATTGCCCTCGCAGCGAATCACTTTGGCAAACATCGCCACCGCCACATAACTGGGCACAAACACCAAGCGCATCGCCAGATAGCTGCCTTTGTACAAGGCTTTGTCGGAGTTAAAAGCGATGCCGCCTTCGCTTAAATTAATTTGAGCGACGTTTACTTTGGGTTTGCCGTGCTGCAGGTTCACCACTTGCTGAGCCAGTAGCTCAACTTTGCGGTTGATGGCGTTTAAATAATCACTAATTTGTCGGTCTTTTTCGCCAATGCTGTGCAATAGCTGACTCGACTCGCTGTCTATGGCGCGAAATTCTGCAAACAGGCCAATACTGGGTGTATCAGTAAACAAGCTGCCAGCTTGATTATCTTCCACCGTATGGGTGTCCACGGGTTTATAATCAAAAGAAACTTCGTCGTCGACTCTAAAAAAACTGCGTCTATCGTCCATATTTTGTCTTCCAATAAAGCATCAATGGGCCACTTGCGAGGAGAATGGGCCAAAGTATAACGCCCTGATTCACTGGTGCAACACTACTGCCCTAGTGAAATTATGCGAATAGACAGTAAAACCTTGTTCTTAACCCTGCACTTGGGTTTAATGCAGAGATGATTCGATCTGTTCCCTTCTTTATTGGCCTGCGCTACCTGCGCGCAAAACGACGCAACCAATTTATCTCTTTTGTCAGCGGTTTCTCGCTGCTGGGTATGCTGCTGGGCGTTACAGCCTTAATAGTTGTCCTGTCGGTGATGAATGGCTTTGATCGTGAGCTAAAGCAGCGTTTGCTCAGCGTCATTCCCCACGGTTTTATTGATACCCAACAGCCTCTAAACAACTGGCAAGCACTGGCAAAACAAGTGGAGCAGCACGCCAAGGTGGTGGCTTCGGCCCCTTATATTGAAGGCTTTGGTTTACTGAGCTACGAAACCGGTGTTCAAGGTGTGCAGCTCGAAGGTATTTTGCCCCAGGAGCAGGCGAAAATATCCATTATTGATGAGCATATGATAGCGGGCTCGATGGAGCGCTTGCAGGCCGGTGAGTATGGCATTGTGCTGGGCAGCTTGCTGGTGCGCTATTTGCGGATGAATATTGGTGATCAGATAACCCTGACCTTGCCGCAACTGTCTATCACACCGGCCGGAATTTTCCCGCGTACGAAACGTTTCACCCTCGTAGGAGTGTTTGAGGTGGGAGCCCAGGTAGATCAAAATTTGGCCATAATTCATTTGCAAGACGCGCAAAAGCTGTATCGTTATGGCTCAAGTGTTCAGGGTTTACAGCTCAAAGTAGACGATATCTATCAGGCGGCAAACATTATTCGCGAAGTGGAAAACAAACTGTTAGTGCATGAGCCGCAACAAGACTTTGCGACCAAAGATTGGAGCCAAACTCAAGGCAGTTTATTTGCGGCCATTAAGATGGAGAAAACAGTGGTAGGCACACTGTTGATGATTATTGTTGCAGTGGCGGCTTTTAATATTATTTCTAGCCTAGTGCTAATGGTGGCAGACAAGCGTGGTGATATTGCCGTGTTGCGCACTATGGGTCTCACCGGGCGGGAAGTGATGGGCATTTTTGTGGTTCAAGGCACCGCGGTGGGTTTGGCTGGCATTGTGCTGGGTGCCATTGTGGGGTCTTTATTAGCCCTACAAATCGCGCCCATTGTGAGTGGCTTTGAACAAATTCTGGGCCTGCAGGTCTTCGATCCCAATGTGTATTTTATTACCGAGCTTCCTTCCCATTGGCGGCTCAGTGACGTTTTACTAATTTGTGGCTTAGCGCTGTGTTTAAGCGTTTTGGCCAGCCTTTATCCCGCGTGGCGGGCCGCGCAAATTCAACCGGCAGAGGCCCTGCGTTATGAGTAATATTGAAGCCGTATTGAGCTGTTCAGAGCTGGGAAAAATTTACCGCGAAGGTCCTCAAGAAATCACCGTACTCAAGCAGGTGAGTTTGGCGATTCAAGCAGGAGAGCGAGTTGCCATTATTGGTGCTTCAGGCTCGGGGAAGTCAACGCTACTCAATTTACTGGGTGGGCTAGATAAGCCTTCCAGTGGTCAGGTGTTTGTGCGGTCTCAGGAGTTGTCGGCGCTCAATGAAAATGAAAGAGGTCGAGTGCGCAATCAGGCGCTTGGCTTTGTGTATCAATTTCATCATTTATTGCCCGAGTTTTCGGCTTTAGAAAATGTTTGCATGCCTTTGTTGATTGGTAAAGTGCCGCGTGGTGAAGCGATCGCGCGCGCCCGTGAAATGCTTGCCTCGGTGGGTTTGTCTGAAAGGCTAGAGCACAAGCCACCTGAGTTGTCGGGTGGCGAACGTCAGCGAGTGGCCATCGCTAGAGCCCTTGTCACAAAGCCGGCCTGTGTATTAATGGATGAGCCTACGGGCAACCTTGATGCCCATACGGCCGCTGACATTCAAGCGTTAATGCTGTCTTTAAACAAAACCTTTAATACCAGTTTTATTGTGGTTACCCACGATCAAAGTCTAGCGGCCAAGATGGATCGCACATTAGAACTCGTAGATGGCCGTCTAAGCCTGCGCGCTGAGTCTGTCACCCATGCGTAAGCTGTTTGATTTTTTTCAGTCGCCTCTGGTTTTAATAGGGCTACGCTACGCCGGTGCTAGGCGGCGCAGTCAACTGGTGTCTTTTATCTCGGCCATCTCTATTTTAGGCATGACCTTGGGTGTGAGCTTGCTGGTATTAGTTCTGTCCGTGATGAACGGCTTTGACCGAGAGTTGCGAAACAATATTTTAGGCTTAATGCCTCAGGGCTCGGTATATCATCGCTACGGAATTGAAGACTGGCCAAGCCTGCAAAAAGAATTTTTAGCCAAAGCTGGGGTTGCCGGCAGTGCGCCATTTGTGCAATTGCAAGCGCTGCTGTCACACGGAAAAAATGTCGCCCCGGTGAACTTATACGGTGTTGATATTGAGCAGGAACGACAAGTCTCGGTATTGCCGGAAAGGCTTGCTCCAGAAGTGCTGCAAGGCCTCTCGGAAAATCGCGCGAACATTGTCATTGGCACGGGTTTAGCAAAAACACTCGGGGTAGAGCTAGGCAAGAGAATAACCCTGGTGGTGCCTGCCAGCCAGGCACAAAGTCGAGCGCCAAAGGTTAGGGTTTTTACCGTGCTAGGCATCTTTGATACTGGCACAGAGGTAGACAATGGCTTGGCCCTAGTCAATTTGGCTCAGGCGCAAACTATGTCTCTCACGCCCGAGCGCGTCAGCGGCATGCGCCTGCGTCTAGACGAATTATTTGCGGCGCCCACAATTGTTGCAGAGTTGGTTAGAACCTTACCCTACGGCTATTACGGCTCTGACTGGACACGCAGTCACGGCAATTTGTTCCAAGCCATTCAAATGTCTAAAAACCTCGTAGGCCTTTTGCTGTTTTTAATTATCGCTATCGCCGCCTTCAATGTGGTGACTACGCTTATCATGGTGGTGGTTGATAAACAGGGAGACATCGCTATTTTGCGAACCCTGGGTGCCAGCAGCGGTATGATTATGGGCATATTTATGGTGCAGGGCAGTTTGATTGGTTTTCTCGGAACCTGCTTGGGCCTAGTGGTGGGCTGCTTATTATGCGCTGTGGTACCTGACGCTTTTTTGGCATTTGAGCGCGTGTTTCAGGTTCAGTTCTTGAAGGCTGATGTCTACCCTATCAGCTATCTACCTGTCGATTTACGAGTGCCTGATTTGCTCTTAATTGCAGCAGTAGCCTTGCTGATGAGTTTTGTTGCTACCGTTTATCCCGCCTGGCGAGCCAGTCGCGTAGAGCCTGCAGAAGCTCTGCGATACGAATAGCGCACTTACAATTTTTGAGGTTTTTTCTTCTTGCGGGCGGCACGTTCGCGCTTGCGTCGATGCCAGTTTTTCAAGACCTGACGGCGCCAAAATATCTGCATGGTGATGTAGCCTAAGCCACCAAAGGTGAAACCGCAGATCACTGACCCAGCCAGCAAAGGTTGCCAGAGGTGTTGAAGCTCTTCTCGGAACCATGCCCAAGACAATTCAATGGTAAATTCCACTGGTGGCGACTGCAATATGAAGGCGCCAAACTTGTAGGTCGCATAAAAAATGGGAGCGATGGTAAGCGGGTTGCTTATCCATACCAAAGCGACCGCAAGAGGCAGGTTGCAACGTACGAGCAGTGCCAGCAGCGCCGCTAAAGGCATTTGTCCAGGTATGGGTAAAAAAGCAGTGAAAATACCGATGAAAAACGCCAGCGACACAGAGTGGCGATTCAAGTGAAATAAGTTGGGGTCGTGGAGTAGGTCGCCAAGAAAGTGTAAAGCGGGGTTGTTTTTCACCCGGCTGGGGTCTGGCATCCACTTTTTAATAAACTTTCGAGCCATGTAAGCAGTTCAGACCTGATTTAGAGGCGGGCATTATGCCCGTATTTGCCCTGCAACACTAGCCTAATGATGGATAAGACATAAGTCTGAAAACAGGGCTCTATTCGCTGAGAATAGCGTACTGACCTGCAAAATCAACGGCTAATTTGCCGCCACATGTAATCTTCGCTGAGAGATCAATTTTTGCTTTGCCTCGCTGCTTGAACTTGGCGATGAAAGCTTCAATTTCGGCTTCTGGTGGGGCTTTGCACACTGCTCTGAGGGCGCCTCGCACAGGGCTCATGTAGCTTATGTTGGCCTTAGTCACCACTTGATTGCACTCAATACCATGCTCTTGGGTTTTTAAGTAAGCCATACCCCAGCAGGTCATTACTGCGACATTGTAAAGGCTGCCACCAAAGGCCGTGAGCTTGTCATTGATATTGGGGCCGAGCGGGGCACACAGCACTAATGTGTCGCCATCATAATGCTCGACCTCTAACTCCATGTGGCGAATCAGCGGCAGGTGAGCGTGAAAGAATTCAGTCAGCTTATGGGAAACGTTCTTCATTGCGGAGGGCCTACAGTAGGTCAACTATTCGCTTGGCGGCGTTGTACGGAGTGGTTTCTTGATTCACCACCGCCACCTTTAAAGCTGGCAGTAAGTTTTGAATGTCGGGGTTTTGATTCAGGCGCATTTCTAGCATTTCATGAATGAGTTTATTCATCCACTCACTGTTTTGCTGCGCACGCTTTTGTTCAAATGCATGGCTTTCTAGGCTGACACGTTTGTATTCGCTGATGGTATTCCAGATCTCGGCCACACCTTCATTTTTCATCGCCGAGCAGGTAAGAACTTTGGGGGACCAATAGCTGCTGTGACGAATAAGCTGCATGGCATTTTGGTAGTGTTGTTGAGAGCGTTGGGCTAAGCCAAGACTTTCACCGTCGGCTTTATTAATCACTAGTGAATCGGCAAGCTCCATGATGCCACGCTTGATGCCTTGTAATTCATCGCCGGCGTTGGGCAGCATCAGCACCAAAAAGAAATCAACCATAGCGGCTACTTCATATTCAGACTGGCCCACACCCACGGTTTCAACCAAAATAACATCGTAGCCACTGGCTTCGCAAAGCAGTAAGCTCTCGCGAGTTTTTTGCGCGACACCGCCAAGTGCTCCGTCAGCGGGCGAGGGGCGAATAAACGCATGCTCACTGCGCGAAAGAATTTCCATGCGGGTTTTGTCACCTAGAATACTGCCGCCGCGCAGTGGCGAACTTGGGTCTACGGCCAGCACGGCAACTTTCAAACCCTGTTCAATCAGGTGTAAACCAAAGGCTTCAATGAAGGTTGATTTACCCACCCCGGGAATGCCCGAGATGCCAATGCGAATACTGTTGCCAGTATTGGGCAATATTTTTTCCAATATTGCCTGAGCTTCTACCCGGTGTTGATCACGCTTGCTCTCAACTAAAGTAATCGCTTTGGCCAGAGCTCGGCGATTGCCTGCAAGCAATTTTTCTAAATCAATGGCGATCATGCCTGCCCCTGACTCTGGCTTACCGCAGTCATTACATCGCGCGCAGCAAGGGGTATTTTGGTGCCGGGCCCAAAGATACAACTAACGCCCGCTTCGTAGAGGAAGTCGTAGTCTTGCTTGGGAATAACCCCTCCGGCTACCACTATGATGTCTTCAGCGCCTTCTTTTTTCAGCGCCGCAATCAGTTCTGGCACCAGTGTTTTGTGACCTGCGGCCAGGGATGAGGCGCCCACAATGTGAACGTCATTTTCAACGGCTTGTTTGGCCACTTCTTCGGGCGTGGAAAACATGGGAGACAGGTCGATATCGAAACCTACGTCGGCGAAGGCCGTGGCAATTACCTTAGCGCCTCGATCGTGGCCGTCCTGACCCATTTTGCACACCAGCATGCGTGGGCGACGACCGTGTTGCTCTTGAAAATCATCGATGTCTGATTTGATTGCTTGCCAGTCGGCGTCGTCTTCATAAGACGCGCCATACACTCCAGAGATGGTTTTTGACTGGGCTGCATAACGGCTGAATTCTTCTTCCATAGCGTCTGAAATCTCCCCAACGGTGGCCCGCGCACGGGCGGCGTCGACAGCCAGTGCTAGCAAGTTGCCATCACCACTCTTGGCCGATGCAGTAATCGCTGCAAGCGCCGCTGTTACGGCTTGATTGTCGCGCGCGGCGCGAATTTTCACAAGCTGGGCGATCTGCGAATCACGCACGGCGACGTTGTCCACTTCAAGAATGTCTAGGTCTTCTTCCTCTTTGAGGATGTGCTTGTTGACGCCGACGATAACGTCTTCGCCGCGGTCAATGCGAGCCTGTTTCTTGGCCGCCGATTCTTCAATGCGCATTTTGGGTAGGCCGGCATCAATGGCTTTTGCCATGCCGCCATTCTGTTCAACTTCTTCAATGAGTTCCCAGGCCCGGTCGGCAATGTCCTGAGTCAGGCTTTCCATCATGTAAGAGCCACCCCAGGGATCAATCACTTGGCGGATGCCAGTCTCTTCTTGCAAAACAATTTGTGTATTTCGGGCAATACGGGCTGAAAATTCTGTGGGCAGTGCCACAGCTTCGTCCAGTGCATTGGTGTGCAGTGATTGTGTGCCGCCAAAAATAGCCGCCATTGCTTCAACCGTTGTGCGCACTACATTGTTGTAGGGGTCTTGCTCTGTGAGTGACCAGCCAGAGGTTTGACAGTGGGTGCGAAGCATCTGTGACTTTGGATTCTTCGGCTTAAATTCGCTCATAATGCGCGACCACAAAAGCCGGGCGGCGCGAAGTTTGGCAATTTCCATATAGAAATTCATGCCAATGCCAAAGAAGAAACTCAGGCGGGGCGCAAAGGCGTCTACGTCTAAGCCTGCGGCCATGGCTGTTTTAACGTACTCGCGACCGTCTGATAAAGTATAAGCCAGTTCCAATGCTGCATCGGCGCCAGCTTCTTGAATGTGGTAACCGGAAATTGAAATGGAATTAAACTTAGGCATGTTGCCCGAGGTGTAAGCAATAATATCGCCAATGATCTTCATGGAAGGTTCAGGCGGATATATGTAGGTATTGCGAACCATGAATTCTTTCAGAATATCATTTTGGATGGTGCCTGACAGTTTTTCCGGGCTGACCCCTTGTTCTTCCGCCGCCACAATATAGTTGGCCAAAATGGGCAGCACTGCACCGTTCATGGTCATTGATACAGATACTTTGTCGAGAGGGATGCCCGCAAACAAAATTTTCATGTCTTCAACGCTATCGATCGCCACGCCCGCTTTACCAACGTCGCCGCTTACACGCTCATGGTCGGAGTCGTATCCGCGGTGAGTGGCCAAGTCAAAGGCAACCGAAACACCTTGTGCACCCGCCGCTAAGTTTTTCCGGTAAAAGGCGTTCGATTCTTCCGCCGTAGAGAAACCCGCATATTGGCGAATGGTCCAGGGGCGACCTGCATACATAGTAGATTGCGGCCCGCGCACATAGGGCTCAAGTCCCGGCAAGGTGTTGGCAAAAGGCAGGTTTTCCGTGTCCGCTGCAGTGTATAGCGGTTTTATTTCGATGCCTTCCGGTGTGTGCCAATTCAAGTCTTCGGGGCTTAAACCTTTGGTCTGTTTAAGCACTAGGTCTCGCCACTGATCTAAGTTGGCAATGCTGGGCTGATAAGGGTTATTTGACATGGTTCACTCTCTTTCCAATCGCGTATTCAAAGGCGTATTCAATGACACCTTGCGCATTAAGCTGGTTGGTTGATTTCAATTAGCACGCCGTCGCAGCTTTTTGGGTGAATAAAAATTACTTGGCTATTGTGCGCGCCGGCATAGGGCGCCTCAGATAAAAACTGATAGCCTTTGGCTTTCAAACGCTCAACGTCGGCATTGATGTCATCGCTGCGGAAACACAGGTGATGCAAGCCGCCGCCTTTTTTTTCCAAGTAAGCCTTGATAGGGCCTTCATCGTTGAGTGGGTGCACCAGTTCAATGCTGGTTTCTGGCACTGGGAAAAATGCTGTGCTGGTTTTTGCACCTTTAACATCTTCCTTGCCATTGAAGTCCAATTGAAAGTCTTCCATGAAACGCTTTATGGACTTTTCTAGGTCGGGAACCGCAATGGCAATGTGATCGAGTGCAACAATCATGATGCTTTCCTTAAGTCTGTTGTTGTCATTACAGCGCTGCCAAAAAATTCTGGGTGCTGGCGCGTCGCGAGGCCATTAATTCAGCATCGCTGATATGCTCAACTTTTTCATCGGGTGTAATTTTGAATAAGGTTTGGCCCTTGGTGATAATAGTGCCGTCAGTATCCACGAGAACTTCATCTACAGTACCGGCGAAAGGCGCACTGACTTTGTTGAACATTTTCATCACTTCGATGATGTACAGAGGGTCGCCAGCATTGAAGTGGTCGCCTGCTTGGACGAAGGTCTCCATGCCAGGTGCTTCTCGGCTGTAAAACATGCCGCCGGTGGCCGCTAGAATTTCGTCAGATGCGGCGACGGGAGGCGGTGCCAAAATTTTCCGCATGGCATTTTGAAATTCGCCATCTTGTAAAGACTCTGGAATGTGAATGCTCAGGTCAGCGTTAACTTGAAGCTCGTAAAACCCAGTATTTGCTGCGAGCAGTGGCAGTAAGTTAAGCGCCTCACAGCCGGCCTGATAACCCTGATGGGCGGCTTGGACGGCCGGCCACTGTTCCTCATCGATACCTTTGGGTGCATTGTTAGCGGCAAGCACGTTTTGCAGTTCAGTGTAACTCTGGCAGCCAAGACGCTGGTCAAGAGTTTGGTAAAAAGCTTGCGCATCACCGAGTATTTTATGATCGTGATCCCATATCATATTCGCCGCGTCGTTACCCGCAACAAAATCCATGTTCAGGAAGTGGTATGTGTCGGCCAAAATATTAATGGGGTTCACGAGACATTGAACGCTGCCATTGTCAAAAGTAAAGTGCTGGCGATTTTTACTCAACCAACCCGCTAAAACATGAGGCTGGGCAATTAGGCTTTCAATGGGCCGAGTGAGCAGCAGTGCTTTGCGCTCTAGCACCGCTTTTAGAGCTGATTTCTCGTCCTCGCCGACTTTGGCAATGGCGCCTTGGCTGATTCGTTGGTAGGCGAAAGCTAAGTCTAATGTGTCTGCGGTTTGTTTCAGCTTTCCTACCGCACTTAGGTAGGGAACTATAAAACCAGTAGTGGGGCGCGCGTTGATGTTGTTACCGAGAAACCAATTAACCAAACCGTAGTGAAACTCAAGGTTGGTGGCGAGATCTTTGCCGCGCATCTCCGTGGTGCGTAATGTTTCGGCCATGTTTCGATAGCTTTGCAAGCGACCGTTGCCCACGGTTAGTAGCAGCGCAATGTTGCTGTCGTAAGCGCCCGCCAAATGATACTTCATAAACACGTCAGTATCGGGGTTGTGCAGGCTAATGCCCTGATCATCGCGAATTTCGCCTTCGCGAGGGTTGCTCCAATACTCAATAATGCCACCTGCGCTTGGCGCGAGTGCTTGGTTGGTGGCATTCAGTCGCGCTTCCACAGAGGCATTGTGACGACCAATACGTTCGGGCTTGGGCAGGCGAGGGCCGTGAGCCGCCAGCAAGACCATTGCTTCAACCAGAGAATCAATAATGAAGAAATCTTTGTGGTTGTCGGGGTTGGTAAACTTCAGTGCATAACATAGTTCAGTTACGCGGTGTTCAACTTGAATGCGAGTATTCATTTCCATGAAGAAATGTTTGTCGCGGTCAACAATGCATTCAAAGGTGGAGACAGAGTCTAGACCCACCGCTATGCCAAAACGCTCCGACTCAGACTCCATGGCCTGAAGGGTTTTAATGTCTTGGCTTAAGATGAGTATTTCGTCGCTGTTGTTTGTGTCTTCAGCGGCTTTAAGGGCACCCTTAAGGTCTTCCTGTGTGACCGACACTTCCAGCAGTTTCTGTTCGTGCATTTGCAGTGAGCAGTCGCGCCCACCCATGGCCAGACACCACTCTCCGTTGCCAATCACTTGGATTTCTTGGTGGCGAGTGGTTTCAATATTGAGTTCTACCAAAACGTTTTTGTTGTCGCCAAGGCCGGTAGTTTTTACCTCATTAAGAATTTCCAGTACCAGAGATGGCGCCTTGTCAGCGGCTTGTTGTAATCTAGATTCTAAGCTGCCTTCATAGCTGGAGGGAGACAGTAAAATTCGCTGGCCCTTACCTCCGCCACCGCCGATGGCTTTTAAGCGAATTCGATTGTTTGGGTATTCTTGCCCCATGATAATCACTTGCTCGCGAATACTCTCAGACAGCTCTTCAATAGTGTAAAGGTCAATGCCTTTCTTATAGCTGGCGGCGAGAACAAAATCGGCTTTGTCTTCTAGACTGATGTCATTGTTGTCGAGAATCGACTCATCAAGTTCTAGCTGTTCATCACTCACCAATTGCTTCAATGAGGCAATGTCGCTGTGTTTTTTCAGTAAGGTGAGCGCTGATGCATTATCAATACCGGGCGTTACGCTCACTCCTACTTTCAGTGCGGTTCGTTTCGCTTCGTCTTTGAGGCCAGCGCTGTGAACCGTTTGTGAGCAGGGACCAATGAAGTTTAAACCCGCCGCTTCCATGGCGCTCACCATTACTTCATCTTCGGCCATGAAGCCGTAGCCGGTAAAAATGGCGTTGTAGTTGTTCTCTTTGGCGATTGCTATGATCTGTTCAATGCGAACCTGGCGCTCTTGTTTGTCTGCGCCGGTGTAGTCGGGCACACGGTGAATGCGTGAAGGGTCGGTTAGCTGGCGCAGTTCCGGCGCAAGCGCATTTTGATAGACAATAGAGTCTTTTTCCGAAAGCAAAATACCAAAATGGACAATGCCCATTTCGTCAAAAACATCCATTGCCTCTTTGCGTATGGGACCGCGGCAAATAATTAGTGGGCGAATCTCAGTGCACGCGAAGCTCTTTACCCACTCGGAATCTTGAGCGCTGTGCTGGCGATTTTTATGAATAAGCGGATTGTTTGAATAGTAGTTATTGCGAGCGTGTACAGTCTTCATTAGTGGAACTCCCTTTGCACGGCTTGCAAGGCTTCGGGTTGATAGTGGCGGAGATGGAAGGCCATGTTTTCTCCAAGTACTTTGCGCAGGTCGCTGGGCATAACAATTTGGGAGATGGAGCCCAGGCTCAAGGCTTCATTAGGGTTCATCAGTTCCGCTTCATAGCGTGCGGCCAATAAGGCTTCATCGGCTTTCGCTTCATCATCAGCTTGTAAGGTGGCGGCCTCTAAGGCGCCGGGTTCGTCCATGCCTTCAGCTTTAAAGCTCTCGGTGAGGGCGGCGGTGCGCAGAGGTTTTTGGCTGCGAATTTGGCGGAGCTCGTTCTTGTAAACGAACTCTACACCGGCGGGGCCCATCACCGCGGCGCGGGTGGTGGGCAGGGCCACCACAAAGTCGGCGCCTGTTGGGTAGTTGTTGTACGACGCGTAGGCACCGCCAAAGGCGTTGCGAATGAGCAGCAGGAAGCGGGGCGTGCGCAGATCTATAATGGCATCTAGCATGGCGCGGCCGGCTTGCACGATGCCGCCAGATTCTTGTTCACGGCCCGGTACAAAGCCGGTGGTGTCTTCCATGAAAATAACGGGAATGTTGTAAAGGTTACAAAAGCGGATGAAGCGGGCATTTTTATAGGCCGCCGCGATATCAATTTGGCCGGAACTCACGGCGCTGTTGTTGGCGACAAAACCGATTACATTACCGCCCATTCGGCCGAGCGCAGTAATGGTATTGCGCGCCCGCTCTGGTTGGATTTCGAAAAAATCGCCATGATCACAGAGCTGTTGAATCATGATAGACACGTCGAAAGGGGTGTTGAAACCGCTGGGTGAGTTGAAGGTCTTTTTCAGCAGCAGGTCAATGTCCCAGGTTTTTCGGTCAATGGGGTCGGACGTGGCTTGAAAGGGCGCTAATTCAGAGTGATTATTGGGTAGATAGTTGAGCAGTTCTTTAACCTTGCGCAGAGCGCTGACTTCATCAGGCACCACAAAGTCAGTGACGCCAGTTTTACTGTGTACGCCGGGGCCACCGAGCTCATCAGGCGTGACATCTTCGCCCAATACCGATTTAACAACGCCAGTGCCGGTTAAGCCGAAGAAGGTGTTGTTAGGCTGAATAAGGAAGCTACCTTGGCGCGGCAGGTAAGAGCCGCCGCCGGCATTAAAGCCAAACATACACATAATGCTGGGAACCACGCCGCTGATTTTACGCAGAGCTGTAAACGCCTCAGCGTAGCCGTCTAGGCCGCCAACACCCGCGGGCACGTAGGCGCCGGCGCTGTCATTGAGGCCCACTAAAGGAATCTTACGCTTCCCCGCCAGCTCAAACAGGCGGGCCAGTTTTTTACCGTTAGTAGCGTCCATAGAGCCCGCTCTAACCGTGAAATCGTGACCGTAAAGTGCCACGTCACGGCCGTTCACTTTTATAATCGCGGTAACCAAAGAGGCGCCGTCGAGGTTCTTGCCCCAGTTTTGAAACAATATGGTGGGTTCTGCGTCAGTGAGAACTTGGATGCGCTCCCAGATGGTCATACGTTTTTTCAGGTGCTGTCGCTCGTTGCCTTTTACCCCTGATGCAAGTTTTGGTCGCTGCTGTAGATCATGGCCTTTTTGCAGTGATTCTTCATAGAGTCCAGGTGCATAGCCAGCCTGGCCCGGCACGCTAAATTCAATATTGTCGTTGGATTCGAAAGGGTTTTGCAGTGAGGCGTGAGGCTTGTCTTTCATGTTAGGGCTTCCGGCTGAGCGCAATAGGCATGTTTAAGTGGACTGATTTTACCTTGGCTTATTTATATTGTGAAGCGACTTACTTCGTGAAATAACATTATATAGCTAACATAAGAAATTGAATTTAAAGAATATTTTCTAATATTTTTTTATAAAAAAATGACATAAACTTCGATATAAATAGACATATTCAATCGCATTGATGGCGCTTTTTGCGAGTTCTCTCCGATTCTAAGGGTAAATGTGGTCAAAATTCCTTTTAATTTAGCCAATAGATTAGGCCTGTTTTGGCGATTCGGGTGCATTTACGCGCGATGCCCTGAAGGTGAATTTCTTGCTCTTATTCTCAATTGTTCTATAGTCCAAGGGAAAGTATGCTGATAGCTGGCCCTCATTAATATAGCGTCTATAGACCGAGCTCGTTGCTTTTAAGCAAATATAAGAATAAAAAAAGGAGGAAGCCATCGGCGATTCGACCTACAAATCTAGTGTTTTAATCCTAGCACTTATTACTCTGCTCGTGGTTGAGGTTCGGGCAGAGGGCGTGAATCACATCGGGCTCAGGGTCGATAGCAGTCGGGAGACCATGGGGGGCGGTCGAAAGCCCGGCTCTCACATCAAAGTTTTTTTACCCTACTTGCCTTATCTGGCTATATCCCACTCAGTTAACGCTGGACTTGTAAGGCCCGCAAATAATGAGCGTGGCTGGGATTACGACATGGCGGTAGCCCATACAAGAATAAACGATTACACCTACGAGTTTGAGCTTAGAAAGGGCGTTAAATTCCAAGATGGAAGTTCTTTTGATGCCGATGCGGTGCTGCTGAACTTAGCCTATTTCAAGAAGAAACCTTACACTTTCACGGCCATTGATCGTGTCTATGACAAAGCAGAAAAGATTTCAAAATATCGGGTTCGAATTCATCTTAAAGAAAAATACGGTTTGTTTTTGTATGACGCCATGTGGATTCACTTCTATACCAAAGCTTATCTTGAAAAGTATGGCTGGAATGGTAAACCCACAGCGCCTAATTTGGCGGCTCCAGGACCCTATGGCCTAGGCCCATATATTCTGCAGAAGGGTTATGTGGAGGGTGATAGAAACTCCTCTGTGGTTGAGTTGGTGGCGAATTCTAACTATTGGAATCCGAGCTTTCCAAAAGTGGAAAGAATTACCCTCTATCTTGATCTTAAAACAGATGTCGCGGTCTCTGAATTACTGGAACAAGAAGGCAAGATTGATGTTATGCCGATTCCATTTTCCTACGAGTTACCGACGGTATTGTCGGATTACGCAAAACTGATGCGCTCGCCGTCCACCAATAATTACTCCGTGCACATCAATATGGTAAGCGGCAACGATCTTTTGAAAGAGCGAGAGGTCAGAGAGGCCATTAACAAGGCCATTGATCAGGAATCGCTTTTAATGCTGTCTATGAATGGAGAGGGCGAAAACTCACCGACAATGGTCTCCCCCAATTTTTACGGCATAAGACAGGCAAGTCGCGACTTGCAGCCCCATTCAACGATTGAAAGCCCACTGCTGCCAGCCGTTAGGCAGAAGCTCATCAATACAATTAAAAAGTATCAGGTGAAATATGGCATGGATCCTAAACAAAAGCTTAAGTTAAAGTTTTTAGTGCAAGACAGCTTTTTGTTTCTGGTCAAAGATATTAAATATTTTTTGGACTTGATTCATATCGACCTTGAGCTTGAAATTGTTGAGGAGGAGAGGAACATCTTTGATCAACTTCTCAAAACCCGCGATGGCCGCAACAATATTCAATATGATTTTCTAATATGGGGAAATTACGATTGGATAAGGCACCCGTGGACGGCGCTTTTTGTCTATCGACCTGGCAGTGTTTGGTCGACAATTGGTCGCGACGATGTTTTGGATAGCTATGTTTCGCTGTTGTTTCAAACCGCCATAGAAGAGGCAGAGTATATTCCATTGCTAAAGTCGATTATAGAATACGTATATAAGCAGTCTTATATGTTATTTTTGCCTAGCCCCAATAAAGTTCTGGCGCTGAATAAAGAAGTATTTTATCGGCCAAGACCCTCAGCTTTTATTCCCTTGTGGGAAATTGAGGTGAGCGACAATCACTGGTCGCTTAGAAAAGGTGAGTATCCGGCGGCGTTAAAAGCGCCTGTTGAAATCACCCACAGTAATGTGGAGGCCAAATAGTATGGAATCTGCGTCGGAAAAGGTTCTGTCCAAGCGTATCCTAGCAATTTTTTTATTCACTACAGCTATTCTGGTCTTGCAGGGCGTATACAACATCTTTAGCTTGCGCGGCGTTAACAATTCCATCGCTCAAGTTTATGAATCAGTCAATCAGGTGAGTGCAACCTCTTCAGATATTACTCTGCCAATCTCTGAGTTACGTCAGCTTTCTATGAGCTTGGTAATGGCCCCAAGCCAAAGTCTCAGAGATCAATTGGAAATTGAAGTCAGTGTGCTTCAGGGTAAAATCAATCGAAATCTAAGCGGCAGTCAGGAATATGAATTTCATGACGAAAAATCGGCAAGGCTATTCGCTGAGATTGGCGATGCTTGGAAAGCTTATTCGGCTGCGATTGAGGTCACGAAAGGTTATGTACGTGAGGGCGTGCGTATAGCAGAGTTCATTAGTGTAACCATCCATGAAAAAAGTGCCTATGACAAGGTGACACTGGCAACTGTTGCCTATAATTCCTACCAGCTGGAAATCAGCGCGCAGACTTTCGAAGCTGCGCAAAGCAATGCCACCATTGCTTTTTGGGCTGTTCTTATCACAACCTTGATAGAGGTTGCGACCCTGAAAATTATCCTCGCATACATTCTCAATCTTGTGCGTCACTATGTGGCTTCAAGAAAAGATCATGCGGAAGAGCTGAAGGGTAAAAATGAAGCGTTGGAAAAAACAGCTCACCTTAGACTATTGCTTGATGGGCGTATTAAAGCAGAAGAAAAAATTCATCATTTGCGTAATTATCTCTCCAATATCATTAATTCCATGCCTTCGGTGCTAATTGGCGTAGATGGAGATGGCACGGTAACGCAATGGAACGAAGAGACCGCGAGAATGACGGGGCTTAGTGAGGAGTATGCACTAGGGCAGCCGCTAGAAGAATCCTTCCCGCGGCTCGCCCCTGATATGCAGCGTGTTCATAAGGCCATCGAATCTCGTAAAGAACAGAAAATTGCCAAGCGCCAATATGAGCAGAATGGCGAAACCCTGTATGAAGACATGACAATTTATCCCTTAGTGGCCAATGGCGTTGCCGGTGCGGTTATACGGCTTGACGACATAAGCGCGGCACACGCCAGTGAAGCGGCTTTGCGGCGTGCACAAAAGATGGAGGCGATTGGTCAGCTCACCGGCGGTATTGCCCATGACTTCAACAATATATTGGGTATCGTCATGGGTAATTTAGAACTTCTGAAGTTTAAATTCGTCGACGATGGTGAGGCTTTGGTGCGTGTTGAAAATGCGCTTAAGGGCTCTCAGCGTGGCGCGGATATTACGCGAAAGCTACTGAGCTTCTCACGCAATACCACGCAGGACGCTAGGCCCACGCAGGTCAATACAATTGTTGAAAATATGCAGGAGCTTGTCTCGAAATCGCTGACAGTATCTATTGATATTCAAACTAGGCTGGCGGAGGATCTGTGGACCGTTGAAATTGATCCTGGTGACCTCGAAGATGCGATTTTAAATCTCTCGCTCAATGCGAAAGATGCAATGCCAGATGGTGGCACCTTAGTCATTGAGACAAGGAATAAGGTACTGGGCGAAAGTTACGTGAAATCTAATCCGGAAAGCCAAATCGGTGATTTTGTTTTGATTTCTGTCAGTGATGATGGCGTTGGCATGCCTAAAGACGTAAGAGAAAAAGCGCTTGAGCCCTTCTTTTCCACGAAAGATCTAGGTAAGGGAACGGGCCTCGGCCTTAGTATGGTTTATGGCTTTGCGCAAAATTCTGGCGGGCACGTTACTATAGTTTCAGAGCTTAACGAGGGCACAAGCTTCCAAATCTATTTGCCTCGAGCTAAAAATAAAGATAGCGCTGACATCGAGCATAAAAACGACTTAACAGAGGCGTTGCCAAGAGGCACGGAAACCGTACTAATTGTTGACGATGAGTCGGCGCTGGTTGAGGTTGCCACTGAGCATCTAAAATATCTTGGCTATTCCGTTTTGAGCGCTTCCGATGCCAAGCAGGCCCTAGGATTATTGGCAGAGGAAAGCAGTGTTGACTTGGTGTTTTCTGACATCATTATGCCGGGGGATATAGATGGTTGCCGATTGGCTCAAAGTGTCCACGAATTATACCCAGAGCACAAAATTTTGTTGGTCAGTGGCTTCTCCAAGAAGCAGGGAGGGCTGCCTGAGGCCGACAGTGCTTTTGTTTTGGAGCTGCTGAGAAAGCGCTTGCATAAGCCCTACAACCTGCCCGACCTGGCGCTCGCCGTTCGTCGCGCGTTGGATGAATAAACTAACGGTCTAGCACTTAGGGTGACGCTTAAAATTCTAGATAATACCCGCATCCAAACTGGCGGCCATTGATAAACCAAGGTTCTCACATTGCTCAATAAATTGAGCTTGAAAATCACCTCTGCAAATTAGAGGTTCCTGAACCAAGCGCCAGCGTAGGCCAGTGGTAATCGTTTCAATCGCTCTATGAGTGCCCGTGCCGTCGTGGCCCGCACGAATAAAAAAGGTGAAGGGAAGACCTTGGGTGTTATCGAGGCACTGGTAGTAGCAGCGATCAAATAGGTCTTTCATCAAGCCGCTCATATAGCCGAGGTTTTCGGTGGTGCCAAGAATAATGGCTTGCGCAGCTAGAATATCTTTAGCTTGGGCTTCTAGTGGAGGAAGAAAGCGAATCTCTACATCACTAATGTCGGCATGAGAAGCCCCTTTGATAACGGCCGCAACCATTTTTTGAATATTTTCAGAGGGGGCGTGGGCAATAAAAAGCAGTTGTTTTTTTTCCGGCATTAGGTAGTTCTCGCGTTCTGGCATAAAACATTTACAACTAACGACTAACACAGCTCTCGGTCTTTCGCTTTTCGAGCGAGGTTCATAAACCGGTGAGTAAGCTCTAAAGCATAATATATCACCTATAGATACTTCAGGGGGAGTATCCTTTCTTGGCGTGCGTAACCAAGGAGGGTCTCATGTATCGTTTCCTGCTCGCGATGTCGCTGGGTTTGTTCTTGCCGAGCTGCAGTGCGCGCTTGCCAAGTCCCGACGAAATGCTGTTTATGTGGGGTTTACTGGGGGCGCTAATATACATTGCATATCAGTTTCATAAGAACAAAACTAAACGGGCCGCGTGGCCCTCTGAACTTACATTAGTGTCCATCGGCATGGTGTTGGGCGTGCTTTTAGCCTGCATGCGCGGGCAACAAATAATGTCTCAGCAGTTAGACCCGATGATGAATGGTGGCGAGTTTCTCTTGCTGGGGGAAATTATTGGCCTGCCCAAATGGCAGGGTGGCCGCTGGTCTTTTTATATTCGGCCAAAAATAAATGAGGCCGCTAATGCTCCTTCAGCAGAGGGCGTGTCTAATATTCGCAAGATTCATTTGTCCTGGCGGCCGAATCAAGATGCGCTTGTAGAAAAAAACCTTCAGCTGGTGCCCGGTCATGAACATCATTTTCGAATGCGGCTTAAGCGTCCAAGGGGGTTTGTAAACCCAGGGGGCTTCGATTATCAAGCATGGGTGATTAGACAGGGAGTGGGGGCGCAGGGTTATTTGCTCAGCCCCCCGAGCGAAGTTCTCAGGCTAAATCAGTCCGTAGACCACCTCCGTTTTGTTATACGCCAAAGCCTTCGGCGCGCTTTTCCTGCGAACGAAAATCTCCAGAGCGTACACGGGTTTACGCTGGCGCTGTTGATTGGTGACAAGTCGGCAATAAGCCATGATCAGTGGGCTTTGCTGCAAGCAAGCGGCACCCTGCATCTAATGGCCATTTCCGGTATGCATGTTGGCATCGCCGCATTCGTAGGGCATTTTCTCGGGGCTTTACTGGGTCGATTCGGCAACTTGCTCAGCTCTAGAATAAGCGCAAAAGGTATGGGCGCACTTGGCGCTATAGCGGGGGCGGGTTGTTACAGCGCTCTAGCGGGTTTCAGTTTGCCTACTCAGAGGGCCTTGTTGATGTTGTTGTTTTATTACATCAGCCAAATGTTTCGCCGCCCTCAAGGAGGGTTCTACTATTTTTTGGGGGCCCTTGTACTGGTCTTACTACTCGACCCTCTCTCGCCTTTGGATCCGGGTTTTTGTCTTTCTTTTGGCGCGGTGTTTTGTCTGCTCTTAGTATTTTCCGGCCGCAGAGAACCGGGGAATTCTAAGGCCTTGATTAAGGCGCAGGGTATTCTATTTGTTGGATTGGCGGTGCCCCTTAGCGTGATTAGCGGAACTGTATCTTTAATCGCGCCTATTGCGAATATAGTGGCCATTCCGGTGGTGTCGATGATTATAGTTCCAACTTTATTTGCCAGTGCTCTGTTGATGTTTTTTCAGTTGGATAGCCTGCTTGTGTACGCACTCACATTCGTCCTCTATCTCTTGTCCTATTTGATGGGTTTTTTAGCATGGCTGGAAGGGCTATGGCTGCCCAGCTTGTGGCAGGTGCCCATGCCGCTGACGCTGACAGCGCTAGTTTCCGCGGCAGGCGGCTCCCTTTTGCTTCTCCTGCCAAGAGGTATTCCGGGTCGCCACTTAGGGGTATTAGGATTTTTACCCTTGTGTTTGGGTGGTGCGCAGGACCTGCAAGGCCTTCGGCCGGCCCTTAAACTCACTGTAATAGACCTTGGGCAAGGCTTGGCGGTGCATATACAGACGGCACACCACCATCTCTTGTATGACACGGGGCCTCGCTATGGGGAGCAGTTCAACAGTGGTAAAGATATCCTTTTGCCTTATTTTCGGCGTCAGGGTATCAAGGTGCTGCACAGCCTAATTGTGAGTCATGAAGATAATGATCACGCGGGTGGGGCGGCTGCCATTCGCCAGGCTATGAGTATAAAAAAGCACTGGCGATCAAATGGTCAAAACTCTTGCCATGAAGTTAAACCCTGGGAGCTCGATGGAGTAACATTTACTTTTCTGGGGCCAAAGCCCATGGCTAATGAGCACCGCAATAATCTCTCATGTGTATTATTCATTCGCTGGGCGCATCACTCGGTTATACTCTCGGGCGATATTGATCAAGCGCGAGAGCAGGCCATTGTCGCTGCAAGGCCCTCTATGGAAACGCCGTTGTCGCTAATGCTGGCCCCGCACCACGGCAGCAAAACTTCTTCATCCTACGCTTGGCTTTATCACTGGCGCGCCGAGCGCGTGATCTACAGCGCGGGTTTTGAGAGCCGTTACGGGCACCCTCACGCTGCTATCGTTGAGCGATATAGCCATCTGGGCACTGAGCAATTCAATACCGCCGACAGCGGCGCAATCAGCCTTGAAATAAACTCCAGAGCCTTAGATAGCCAGCCGCTGGTACGCTTGCAAAGAGCGGATTTCCCACGATATTGGTACGCAGCCGACAAAACAATCGGCGAGCACTAAAAGAACATTATCAGTCACCCCAGTGTGTGGTAGAGTCCTGTTCAAGCTCATAGTCAGCAAAGGAGAGTTGTGTGTTTGAAATTGTAGCGTCGGGTGGCTTATTAATGCTGCCGATCATAATTTGTTCAATTGTCGTGATCGCCATTAGCATCGAGCGCTATTGGACTCTCAACGCGCAGAAGATTGCCCCCAAGCACCAAGTTGGTGAAGTGTGGAGCTGGATCAAAAATAATCAGCTTGATGCCGCCAAATTAAAAGTGCTTAAGCAGTCCTCACCACTGGGTAAAATATTAGCCGCAGGTTTAAGTAATTCTCGGCACGGTCGGGAGGTGATGAAAGACAGTATTCAAGAAGCGGCCAGCCATGTTATCCATGAGATGGAGCGCTATCTAGGTGCACTGGGCACCGTTGCCGCCATCGCCCCTTTACTGGGGTTGTTGGGCACAGTGTTCGGCATGATTAAAGTATTTACCGCCATTATGTTAGAGGGCGCGGGCAACGCGGGCGTATTGGCCGGCGGAATTTCTGAGGCTTTAGTAACCACAGCGGCGGGTTTGTGTGTCGCGATTCCAGCCATGATGGCGCACCGTTACTTTCAACGTCACGTTGATAACTTAGTGATTATCATGGAGCAGGAAGCCATTAAGTTGGTAGACGCCCTGCACAGCGAGCGAAGAACGGAAACCAAAGTTGCCGCTTGAGTTTGGCCCTAAACACATTCTAGAGAGATAACGCGCGTGCAGTTTAGACGACAAAAAAAAGAAGACGATAACGTTAATTTGACGCCGCTCATTGATGTGGTGTTTTTGTTGTTAATATTTTTTATGGTGTCTACCACCTTCACTAAAGAAACCCATTTAAGCTTAGATTTGCCGGAAAGCGATGGTGAGCCTATGCTGGAACAAAAGCAGCAAATTGAAATATTGATCAATGCCGATGGCAGCTATGCCATCAATGGCAAGAGCGTGGTCAATACAACGCTGACAACCCTTAAAGGCGCCATTGAAAAAACCGCGGAGGGTGATACTTCTTTGCCGATGGTCATTACCGCCGACGCTAAAACCCCCCACCAAGCCGTAGTGCGGGCTATGGACGCCGCTGGGCAATTGGGTTTTGTGCATTTGAGCATTACCACTAAAAACCCGGTGCCTGAAGCCTGATATGAGTTTTGAAAACCGCTGCCTGCAGGTGTGGTATGAGGGTCGCTGGTGGTTGCATCTGCTGCGCCCTCTCAGTGCTCTGTTTCAGGCTTTGAGCCGCTGCCGTAAATTCTTCCAGCAACAATCTGCCCATGAGTTAGCCTCTAGCTTGCCAAAAAACCTGGCCATTGTGGTAGTGGGCAATATTACCTTGGGTGGGACTGGCAAAACCCCTTTACTGATAGCTTTGGTGAAGCGCCTGCGTGAAGAGGGTTTCAATCCTGGAGTTATTTCCAGAGGTTACGGCCGCGATGAGGAGTCGAGTGACGCCGTCTATCTAGCAGGCCCCCACAGTAGCGCTCTCGACTTAGGCGACGAGCCCTTTCTTATTTACCAGCAATTGGCCTGCCCACTCGCCGTGGGGCGCGATCGCGCTGCTGCACTAGAGGCCTTGGTGGAGGCCCACGACTGCGATGTGATCCTGAGTGATGATGGCCTTCAGCATTATCGCTTGCCGCGCCATATCGAGATCGCAGTGATTGACGGAGCCCGAGGCCTAGGCAACGGCCTGTGCCTGCCCGCTGGGCCACTTCGGGAAACGGGTCGCCGACTAGAGGCGGTTGATTTTGTTGTGGTAAATGGGCCTGCTCGTGACGAAAAACCTATTCCGGCGTCTGTCCAGTATTCCATGAGACTCAAGCCTCAGAGTTGGCATTCTGTGTTAGATATTACGCAAACCTTGCCCTTGAGCGCCTTTGTGGCAGAGCCGGACCTCTTGGCCGTGGCTGGAATAGGCAATCCGCAGCGTTTTTTCAATACCTTAAGTGCATTAGATTTGGATTTTGAGTCCCGCGCCTTTGCCGATCATTACGCCTACCGAGCCGAAGACATTCCCCGCGAACAGACAGTATTAATGACAGCTAAAGATGCGGTAAAATGCCAAGACTTCGCCAGCGAGCGCTGTTGGTACTTAGCCGTTGAATCTGAATTACCAAAAATGTTCTGGCAGCAGTTTTTATCTCGCGTTCGCAAACAAGTATCGCCTTAAGGTTGCGTCGCTAAAGTAGAGAGTTTAATTCCATGAGTTTTTACGTTGTTATTCCCGCACGTTATGGTTCTTCACGCTTGCCAGCGAAGCCTTTAAAAGATATAGGCGGCAAGCCGATGATTCAGCACGTGGTAGAGCGCGCCCAATTGAGTCAGGCCAAAGCAGTGATTGTGGCAACCGATGATGCACGTATAGAGGCGGCGGTTAAGGCTTTTGGTGGCAGCGTTTGTATGACCTCTAGCGAGCACCAGTCTGGCACTGACCGGCTGCAAGAAGTGGCTGCCCAGCTGGGCTTGAGCGACGATGACATTGTAGTGAATGTTCAAGGTGACGAACCATTAATTCCTTCGGCCGTGATAAACCAAGTGGCTGAGAATTTGGCAAATGCGGATCAGGCCAGTGTCGCAACACTCAGTGAAGACATTGATGACATTGCTGTGTTCCTCGACCCAAACGCCGTTAAAGTTATTCGCCGGCAAGACGGCATAGCCCTTTATTTTAGTCGCGCGCCCATCCCCTGGCCAAGAGATGCTTTTGCGCAACATCCCGATGCCTTGCCCGCCAACTTTCCTGCTCAGCGTCACATTGGCATTTACGCCTATCGCGTTGCCTTGTTGAACCGTTTTATCACTTGGGACATGGCACCGCTTGAGACAATTGAATGTTTAGAGCAGTTGCGAGTGCTTTGGAATGGAGAATTAATTCATGTTGCCGAAGCCTGCGAAGCCGTTCCCGCCGGTGTGGATACCGAAGAAGACCTTGAGCGTGTGCGAGCACATTTTAACCCTAGCACTAGCGGCTAAAGCGCAGTAAAGACTTAACCATGACAATCATTCCAGATTATTGCTTACAGCACCTTAACACCTTGGCTATTGCGGCAAAGGCCAAATTTTTTGTTGAGGTTCGTGATAACGATGAGTTGAGTGCTGCCTTAAAATTTGCCAGGGAAGGGCAATTGCCCCTTTTGGTTTTAGGTGGTGGTAGCAACATTGTCTTAGCTGATGATTTTCCAGGTTTGGCCATAATGGTTAAGCACGCAGGTATCGAGCTTGTTGATGAAGATGAAAACTTTGTTTATCTGCAGGTGGGCGCTGGCGAAAACTGGCACAATCTAGTGCGCTACTGTCTTGGCTTTCACTATTGGGGTTTAGAAAACCTTTCGCTTATTCCCGGCAATGTTGGCGCGGCCCCCATTCAGAATATTGGTGCCTACGGTGTTGAGTTGAAGGATGTTTTTTCCGAATTGCGGGCCATGGAAATTCAGTCTCGTGTCGTGGTTAACTTTGAAAAAGACGCCTGTGAGTTTGCTTACCGAGACAGTATTTTTAAAAATCGTTTCCGCGACCGCTATATCATTACCCACGTTACACTTAAATTGCACAAGTCACCGCACAACATGATCGAGTACCCCGCGCTGAAGCAGGCGCTGGCGACAATACCTGAGGCTGACCTTACTCCCCAAAACATCAGCGATGCGGTCTGTGAGATTCGCAGTGCAAAGCTCCCCAAACCAGAAGACATTCCCAATGCCGGTAGTTTTTTCAAAAACCCCATCGTCAGCAATGAAGACTTTGAAAACTTGCGACAGCGTTACCCCACTGTGGTGGCTTACGCCGCCGGAGCGGGGCACACGAAGTTGGCGGCGGCTTGGTTGATTGAGCATGCGGGTTTAAAAGGCGAGCAGCGAGGTGGGGCGAGTGTACACAAACAGCAGGCTCTGGTACTGACAAATACTCAACAGGGCAGCGGGTTAGACTTACTCGCGCTGGCTAAATACGTGCAAGAGCGTGTGTTTGAACAATATGCAGTGAACCTTGAAATGGAACCCAGGGTTTATCCTTAAAGGCTAATAGAAAGCCGCACTGAATTTGTCTCAGTCATTTGTACTAGCCATAAAAACGTTTGAGCTGAATATGCATTCTTCTTATTGTTAGCGGGCCCTTTATACTGAGGCCTGTAAAATTAAGTGGAGATTGCCGGAATGGATGCCGTAAAACTTCTAGACATTGCTGAGCGAGAAAAATCAACACCTGGGGTTCCAGCTAACGAAGTCTTGTTGCTGGGAGAGGCCTCATCATTTTTATTCTGTATGGCCGAATTATTAGGTGCGCAGTCAAGCGTAACATCATGCGCGCTCATTCATTCAAGCCAGTCATTAAAAGAACAATTGAGAACACGGGCGCCCGATATTCTGCTGCTTAGCTATGGTGCGAATACCATCAGCTTTTTGGAGTTTGCCCGACGCAATAAATTCCCTATGGGTAATATCTTGCTGCTGAATATTCCACCTTGCCCCTGGAATCTCTCGCGGATGGTAAGCACGGGAGTGACGCGGATGCTGGCGGATGACTGCACTTACAGTGAAATTCTTCACGCGCTCAAGAGTATCCGCCACTCTCAATTCTACTTCAGCGCCAGCGTGACTCAACACCTGGCCCTAGCGAAGATGCACGGCGCTTGCAAAGGTGAAATATTCGATAGCCTTTCAACCCGCGAATGGCAAACCGCCCACGCCATTAGCCAGGGAATGTTAATTGCCGAGATAGCCGAGCGCTTCTCACTGTCCCCCAAAACGGTGCAAACTTACCGCTACCGAATTTATCGCAAACTGAATGTGTGCAGTGACGTTCAACTTACCCTGTTAACCCAGCGTTTATTACCAGACAAAAAACCAACTTGCCGCGTTTATTGATATACAATACCTGCATAGAACGTTGATTATTTCTTGATGAATACTGGACTGCCGTGACCGATACCCCCGAACAAGCTGACAAACTGCCCGAAAGTGAGGCCGCCGGTTTTGATCATAAGACCTTCTTGAAAAACTTGACCGCCCAAGCGGGTGTGTATCAAATGTTCGACGAGGCGGGGAGTATTCTTTACGTTGGCAAAGCCAAGAATCTCAAAAATCGTGTTTCCAGCTATTTTCGCAATACGGGCTTAAACAGCAAAACCGTCGCTTTGGTAGGCCGTATACGGCAGATAGAGGTGACCGTCACCCGTAGTGAAGCTGAAGCGCTCATTCTTGAACACAACCTCATTAAGTCACAGCGTCCGCCTTACAACATTCTTTTGCGAGACGACAAATCTTATCCTTACATTTTTGTCTCTAGCGAAGACGATTTCCCCCGTATTTCCCTACACCGCGGTTCACGCAAAAAGAAAGGCGACTACTTTGGGCCATACCCCAATGTGGGTGCCGTTCGCAGCAGCCTAGATTTTTTGCAGAAAACCTTTCGAATAAGGCAGTGTGAAGACAGTGTTTATCGCAACCGCTCTCGACCCTGCCTGCAATATCAGATAAAGCGCTGCAGTGGGCCCTGTGTCGAGCTTATCTCCAAAGAAGACTACCAGCGCGATTTGCGGCATACCGCCCTTTACCTGCGCGGTGACAGTGAGAAGCTGACCACCGAACTTGCCAATCAAATGGACGCCGCGGCTCAAGATCTAGATTTTGAAGCCGCCGCCCAGTATCGCGATCAAATATCGGCCTTGCGCCGGCTGCAGGCTTCCCAGTCCATTGATGCTGTCAATGGTGAGGCAGACGTTGTGGCCCTTATTCGCGAAGGGGGCGGCGTGTGTGTGCACGTGCTGTTTATTCGCCAGGGGCGTATTTTAGGCAGCAAGAGCTATTTTCCCTCTGAAAAATTGGCAGAGAATGAAGCCGAAGTGCTCAGCGCATTTTTGCCGCAGTTCTATCTGGGCAGCTCTGGGCGCGAAGTGCCCCCGGAAATTATTATTAGTGACGAACTAGAAGACCAGGAGGCCATCGCTGAAGCGCTCTCACTGCAAGCTGGCCGGCAAATTAGTATCAGCGCTAAAGTGCGCAGTCATCGCGCCAAATGGCGAGAATTGGCCCTGGAGGCGGCGCGACAAAACCTCATGGCGCGCTTAGCCAGCAAGCAGAGCCAGCTCAAACGTTTTGAATTGCTGCAAGACGCCATGGGTTTGGACGAGATGCCCCAGCGCCTAGAGTGTTTTGATATCAGCCACAGCAGCGGTGAGCTTACCGTGGCCTCATGTGTGGTGTTTGATACCGGCGGCCCCTTAAAATCTGACTATCGGCGCTTCAATATAGAAGGCATTACCGGCGGCGATGACTACGCTGCCATGGAGCAGGCCTTAACACGGCGCTATACCCGTATTAAAAAGGGTGAAGGCAAATTACCAGACGTACTGCTAATAGACGGTGGCAAGGGTCAACTGAGTGCAGCCCGACGGGTGATGTTGGAATTGGGCATAGAGGGCGTGCGTTTACTAGGTGTAGCCAAAGGCACCACGCGCAAAGCGGGTTTTGAAACCTTGTTCTTCGACAACTCCACCACAGAGCTGGTTTTAAACAGCGACTCAGGGGCCTTGCACCTTATCCAACACATTCGCGACGAGGCTCACCGCTTTGCCATCACCGGCCACAAGCAGCGGCGCGATAAGAAGCGCAATACCTCCACCCTGGAAGACATCCCAGGAGTGGGCGCCAAGCGACGCCGAGAGCTCTTGCGGCATTTTGGCGGCTTGCATGAAGTGAAGAGGGCGAGTGCGGAAGACTTAGCTCGAGTGCCCACAATCAGCAAAAAAATTGCAGAAGACATTTACAGCGCCCTGCACAGCGGGTAACGTGCAGCTCGTAACTCTTAGCTCATAGCTGTTAGCTCGTAACTAACAGCTCCTATCTACAGCGCATTTGGATTTTATGAATTTAGCGAATCAAATTACCATTCTCCGGGTTATCCTCATTCCCGTATTCATAGTAGTGTTTTATCTACCTTACGGATGGAGCTACCCCGTATCGGCCGCAATCTTTGCTTTTGCCGGCATCACCGACTGGTTAGACGGCTACATTGCCCGTAAATACGACCAGAGCACACCCTTTGGGGCCTTTTTAGACCCCGTTGCCGACAAACTCATGGTAGCCGTAGCCCTGGTACTCTTAGTAGAAGTGCATGCCTCGCCTTGGTTTGCGATTCCGGCTGCGGTGATCATTTGCAGGGAGATATTGGTTTCGGCGCTCAGAGAGTGGATGGCAGAAATTGGTCAGCGCTCCAACGTTGCCGTGTCTTACATAGGAAAAGTGAAAACCGTACTACAGATTATTTCAATTATCGTGCTTTTGGCCTTTAACAAAGACTTTCACGTCTACTTCACCTATCTTGGTTATATTTTGCTCTATGTGGCTGCAATTCTTACGCTTTGGTCAATGTTTATCTACCTTAGAGCGGCTTGGCCGAGTTTGAAGCCGATGGCAGGTGAAGAGGACAAAGACGATTCAGGCCTTGAGCCTTAATTGTTAAGAAATTGCCTGCATTTCATAGGTTTAGGCGGTAGACATTGGGTGGCAAGTCCGTATAATGCGAGCTCGCTGAGACCACAGCACAGATTTAAAAGGCTCGATAGCAAAGTGGTTATGCTGCGGATTGCAAATCCGTTCACGCCGGTTCGATTCCGGCTCGAGCCTCCATTTTTAAGATTGATTTGTATTACCTGGGGCGTTAACATGCGCCTCGCTTAGGGCCTAGCCCTAGAGTTAAGCTTCTAAGTTTAACTCGCTATACCACTCTGTTCGCAGAGCACCCCTCGAAAGCCTCGGTGGTGGAATTGGTAGACACAGCAGACTTAAAATCTGCCGATCGCAAGATCGTGCCGGTTCAATTCCGGCCCGAGGCACCATTAT
>CAJWBQ010000005.1 GCA_913020115.1 uncultured Cellvibrionales bacterium | reverse complement strand
AATTCCGACATAGCTCAGCGGTAGAGCAGTAGACTGTTAATCTATTGGTCCCTGGTTCGATCCCAGGTGTCGGAGCCATATTTTAAAAAGGCCACCTTAAAAGGTGGCCTTTTTTTATGCCTATCGCAAACTCACACCCAGAACTGGGAGCAAGAAACCAGTTCAGCGCTTCACCTACCCTGTTCTAAATATATCCAATTGCTCTTCATTAATTTTGTCGCGCTTTTTAAACGCCGGACGCTTTTTCTTGCCCGGCTTAAGAACGCTTACGCTAGCCTCTGCGGAGTCAAAATCTAAACTCAAAGATTCTCTTAATTCGCTCGCCTCACCTTTCGAGGCTTTGGGCTTGGCAATTTTCTTTTTAGGCGCTTTTTTAGAAACCTTATCGGGTGCCTCATTAGACACTATATTGGGCACCTCTGCCTGCACAAGCTCCCTAACTCCAATAAGAGCAGGACTTACATCGGCATTTAAAAACTGCACATCAATATTTCGCTTTTGATCAGCCAAGGAAAAGAGACCCGCCCACTCCTCTGTAGCATCGCAATAAGCAATGCCCTTTAAGTAACGAACCTTGGCCGCTTGCTGCTGATACCATGTCGCACTAAACACGCACTCCACCGCGCTGAAGCCATAAAAATGCTCCAGGTCATCACCGGCTTCGATCAACAACCAATAAACTCCACAACCTGCCATGTCGTAGACCACGCCAAGGCGATGTAAGCCTTCCGCCATATTACGGATGGCCGGCTCTATACGATCCACAAGACTATTAAGAACGGTGATATTAGCAGCCGCGAGGGCATTTTTAGCATCGCTCAGTTTCTGAGCGCGTACGGCGATATATATTTCCATCAACTATCCGAGTGATAAGCTTGACGCGAGGACGTGCAGCCGTGGTTCAATTTAGCGGGAATAATACCAAAAAGAATTACTGGGCACTATGGCAATTTTCGAGACTGAGCGCTGCTAACTCACCCGACGCTGCGGCTCGAATAAATGGCCCAAGAAAGCTGTGAGCGCAAGCACTGCTTCCAACCACAGAATGGCCCAAGCTAGGAAAGGCCCGATGAACAATAGATGAGTTCGAAGCTGCAAATTCTTGCGCCCAATGGAGAGGCGTTATTGGGTCTAGGCCACCTGACAAAAGCAAGGCGGGCTTGTCAAAAGTAAAAGATTTTAGCGTCGCCGACTTTTCAAGTTCGCCCCATTTTGGCAGGTAAGGACAAATGTCATAGTCCGAAAGTTGCTTGGTATAGTCCAGCAATTTTGGAAAACGAGCAGCTTCTTTTGCATACTCCTCCTTGTTAAGCTCTGGCACTTCAAGGCACTCAATCGCAAAAAAAACCATGGGGTTAAATTGCGGATCAAAAGCATAATTTATAAAAGGGTCTAGCAATGGCTGAACGCCGGCGTGCCGCCCCGCCAACACCGCTTGAATTAGGGCCGGAATTTGTCTCATGGTTTCATGATCATAGGACGACGCAAACACCATGCTCAAAAACCTGTGGTCATTAAGCACAACACTGAAAGGTGCTTCGCCATTCCAGCTTGGCACTGTGAAACGCAGTGTTTGTTTCTCCAGCTTTTTCAAAGCCAACCAAAAATCGCGCTCCAGCACTGCAGCTTCACTCGGCCCATTAAAATTGAACAGTTGCGTCAATGCCTTATCAAGCAGTGCTGGCCACTCTTTAAGCGCCCCTTTGTCCAAGGGGTAGAGCGAATCAAGAATAAGGCTGTCAATCGCTTCCGCTTCCTTCAACTGTAAAATTCTGAGTGCCAAGCGTGTACCATAAGACACCGCAAAAACATTCCAGCGCTCGTAAGCCAAGTTTGCCATCAAGGCCACTACGTCCCGAGCACTGTGGTGACTGCCATAATTCTTTGGCTCAAAGCCCGCCCCATTCGACGGCAATACACAATTTTTAGTAAGCTCTAGACCTTCTTTTAATTCGCGTTCCAAGCTTGCATTTTCACTCAGGATATCGCGGCTAAAACGCTCGTATTCTATACAGGCTTGCCTTGGTTCGCTGCCGCCCGTACCGCGACGATCAAACAATACTAAATCGCGCTGTAAACCCGCTTGCTCATACCAGGCAAACCAATGGGCCATGTCACCTTTACGGATATTGCCAGAGCCACCCGGGCCCCCAGAGAGATAGATGAGCGGCTCGGAAAAATGCTTTGGAGAAGTGTTTTTAATCACCACCACAGGCAGGGAAAATTGGCCGCTGGCAGGGTCTGTTTTAAGGTGAGCACAAGTGACAGAAAGAGACCAGTCAACATCAAACCAACAGTCGACCGGTTCTAAGGTGTAAGCGGATTTCCAGTCACTTAGCGACACTACCGGCGTAGACTTTTGATCCTCGGCTTCGCTGCAAGCGAGTATTTGCCCTAAGGAAACCAACAAAAGAAAAAATCTAAAGACGCTTAGCTTGGCCATGCTAGTTGCCAGGGTGAGCCGAAGGCCTCAATGGACGCCAAACATTCTGGCTTTAGAAATAAATCCCCCTGACTTGGCAAACTCACAAACTGCTGCCGCTGCCCGCCGAAGGTAAACACCAAAGCATAAGCGTGTAGGTAAGTTCGATCGAATTGCTCAAGCCTATCGTCCCCGCCATATAGTGTGTCTCCCGCAATGGGCGCACCAATGCTTTTAAGTGCCACGCGAAGCTGATGAGTTTTTCCCGTTTTAGGTTTCAGTAAAAACAAACGCTGGCCGGGCTGGGCCGCCGAGCTAAAGAACTGGGTAATGGCTGGGTTCTCGCGGCGGGGCAACAACAGCCAGCTGCCCCGTCGACCCCGAGCCATATCGCCCACTATCTTACCCTGCTTTTTCTTGGGTTTTCGAATCGACAGAGCCAAGTAATACTTTTCGATCTCTCGCCGCTCAAACTGCATAGACAGCTCGCGGTTTGCGGCGCGGGTTTTTGCCAGCACCAACAAGCCTGAGGTTACTTTATCTAAGCGATGCACCGGATATAATTCTTTGATGTTTTCCTGCTTTTTAACTAGCTCAAGTAAACCTTGGTCATCACCGGCTTCATGCTCTGAATCACTGTGAACGGCTATGCCCACAGATTTATCGAGAACCAAAAACTGTTCGTTATTGTCAATAATACGGTAAGCTTGATCGGGAACAATACGCACGATTTATACCTTATCCAGAATATCAACTTGGTGTTCGCGAATGGCGCCCATGAAGGCATCACCGTAGCGTTCCAACTTAGTTTCTCCCACGCCAATAATATTCAGCATTTGCGTTTCTGAAATGGGCTGAGCGCTGACCATTTCTTTTAGTGTTGCATCGCCAAATATAATATAGGGCGGCACAGCTTGTTCGTCGGCCAAGTCTTTGCGGATAACACGCAAGGCCTGCCAAAGTGTTTCGTCGTGCCCTGTGAAAGTAACCTTAGTACGAATGCTTTTACTGCCTCGACCTTTGCGCTCAGCCTTGCGGTCCTTTCTCAGATGCAAAGATTCTTCGCCTTTCAACACTGGCCGGCACTTTTCAGTTAGCAGCAGGGAACCAAAGCCACTCACATCAACCGTTAGATACCCTCTAGCCACTAGCTGTCGAAAAACAGAGCGCCACTGTGTCACATCAAGGTCTTTGCCCAAACCATGAACACTGAGCGTGTCGTGGCCAAACTGTTGTATTTTGTCACCATCTTTACCCAAGAGCACATCCACTAAGTGGTTCACGCCAAAGCGTTGCCCCGTGCGATAGGCACAACTTAAAGCCTTTTGCGCGGCCTCGCTGCCGTCCCAGGTTTCTATGGGGATTAAGCAGGCGTCGCAGTTGCCGCACTTCGCCTCGGCTGGGTCGCCAAAGTAATGTAATAGCGCTTGTCGGCGACAAGTGGTGATTTCACAAAGCCCTAACATGGCATCGAGCTTGTAGCGCTCAGCCCGCTTGTGCTGATCATCGCCGTTCGACATTTCCAACATTTGTCGCAACTTGATCACGTCTTGCACGCCGTAAACCATCCACGCATTGGAGGGCAAACCATCTCGCCCTGCCCGCCCCGTTTCCTGATAGTAAGCCTCTAGGCTTTTTGGCAGGTCCAAATGCGCCACAAAACGCACATCAGGCTTGTCGATGCCCATGCCAAAGGCCACGGTAGCCACAATAATGACACCGTCTTCACGCAAAAAACGGTCTTGGTGGTTTTGTCGTATTTGTGTCGACAAACCCGCGTGATAAGGCAGTGCTGTATAGCCTTCGGCACTCATCCAGCTAGCAACGTCTTCCACTTTTTTCCGCGACAAGCAGTAGACTATGCCCGCATCGTTGGCGTGTTCATGCTTCAAAAATTGCAGTAGTTGCTGACGCGCATTGCTTTTCTGAGTGATGCGATATTGAATATTGGGCCGATCAAAACCACACAGAAAACTGGCCGCCTGTTGCAAGCCTAGGCGCTTCACAATTTCACCGCGGGTGCGCTCGTCGGCTGTGGCCGTCAAAGCTATACGCGGTACGGCTGGAAACCGCTCATGCAAGATGCCTAAATTCAAATAATCAGCGCGAAAATCATGCCCCCACTGACTCACGCAATGGGCTTCGTCGATGGCAAAAAGCGCAATGTTAAGCTGAGCTAAAAGTTGCAGCGTACGAGCTTGCAATAATCGCTCTGGGGCAATGTATAGCAAATCAATTTCACCACTGGCGATTTGCTGTTCAATTTGCCAAATTTGATCGTGATCTAGGGTTGAATTGAGATAGGCCGCCGACACCCCCAACTGATTAAGTGCATTGACTTGATCTCTCATCAAAGCGATGAGCGGCGAGATAATCACCCCCACACCTTCGCGAACCAAGGCTGGTATTTGGTAACACAGCGATTTACCGCCACCCGTGGGCATAATCACCAATGCATCACCACCGGCCACCAGCGTGTCAATTACCTGGGCTTGAGGTTCGCGGAATTGGTCATAACCAAAGGTGTGCTGCAATACCCCCAAGGGCGTTTCTATAGAGTCCATAGTTATGTCATCTTCCTACACTCAAGACTATTTTTGCTGCATATGTTTGAGCAAGCGCGCCTTTAGGGATGAGGGAATTGATTTAATGGTCAATGTGTCTGTGTGGGCGTCATAAACAATGGCCTCCCCCAAACAAGAGGCCGCAAAGCTCATGCTCACCAATTCGCTACGACCGCTAATGCGCATAAACTGGCGCAGTAAATTACGGTCGGGAATGAGTTCTTCTTTGGGGCTTTCTTGCTTCTCGGCAATAAACTTTGAAAATGCTTCTGGGGCTTCTTCATTCACATGAGCTGAAAGCTCTTCCATGCGAACGGTTTCACCAGATTTGTCTTGGTCTAGGCAGTAGTCGACCACTTTCACCCGTGTTTCTGCCGCCTGCTCTTCCGGTAGGTCTTGAGTAAAGGCCGCCACAATATTCAAAAATTCAGAGGTGTCGCCGGCCACATCAACTTTGTCGGTAAATCCGACAAAGCTCCAGAAGAAGTCGGTTAACTTTTTGTCGCCGCGGGATCGTAAAACTGACAGGTAGTGCTTGCCATCACTGCTCTGCATATCGCTGATGTTTAGTTTCGCCCCCAGCAACACGCGGGTAACGTTTAGGTGGAAAGAGCGACCAAAATCTAAGCTGGCATCGATGTAGGTACCTTCGTCGTGATCTACCAGGAATAGGTACATGTAATCGCCATCCGCCAGCGATTCGGTCATCACCAGCAGGTGCCCTTCTAGCTCACACTCACTCTGCTCTAGGGCGAGTTTAAAATGATTGAGTATTTTGTGGCTAAAGCTTGCGAAGGGAATTTTCTCTTCAAGGAATTCTTGGACCCAAGCTCGCAGGGGAAAATCGCCGGCTTCGTCTGTAAATTGCCCATAGGCCTTACCAGCCTTGCCAATATAGGAGTGTTTAAGCTCCCGCAGCAGCTCGTCTTCCCGCCCTGAAATGGCCATCTCTGTGTCCCTTTGCTGCAAACGAGCTTCGCCGCTGCCGGTGGGTCTGGAGATGTGATGAGCTATGAGGTGGGAGAGGGACATATTGAGGTACCTAGTGGAAAAGGCGCTATCATATCAGACTCGGTGAAGTGCTTGGCAGTGCTATATTCCTTGGCTTTGAAAATCCGGTATAATCCGCAGGAACTGTGGGCTATTAGCGGCCTCTATTACTGTGTTCTACTCTATTCAATTAATGTTTGGGAAGTTTCTACGATGCATCGTGCCTTTGTTTTTGCGCTTGTCTCTCTTTTTGCCTTGCCTATTTTTGCTGCGGACGGACCCAAGGGACCTATTGTGTACCCTTTTGGCTGGCAAGATAAAAACCACTTTAAGAGCCAACGCCTGCTGATTGAGGATGTGGCCCGCTCGAAGCTGGGTACTCAGGTACACGGCAATCGCGATGACCTGGTGCTACTTCAGCGCATTGTCCATAAGGGGCTGTTTAAGAAGGAGCAGCGCTTAGAGAACCAAGCTATGGGGGTTATTCTCGGCGATCTGCTTGAGAAGGAGCTGGGGCTGGTGTGGCAGATATACGAGGACAGTGTTGGCCGTAGCCGAGCGCTCTGTGTGGCAGACACTATGAACTGCCTCTACCCGGTAACAATGATTTCTCGACGCATTGAGGTGGGCCTGATGCCAAATGTTCAGGAGATTTATGATTATGCGGTGGAGACTATTACTCCTTATATTCCTAAGGTGGATGTTTATGGGGTGAAGGCTAAGCCTTAGGATATAAACTGGAGATCGGAGTTCTATTGGGGCTCTTGGGCGGTGCCGCAAACCGGGACTACAGGGCTCTTGAGCGGTGCCACTAACCGGGGCAGCAGGGCTTTGGCCATCTCGCCCGAACGCACGCCCTAGCCCTCTGACCAAACCGCTGCGGAACTCGCCCGTGCCGGACTCAAACAGTCCTCGCTAAAAGACTTTGGTCAGAGGGCTAAGCCGTAAACGCGTTCTGAATGGGCGAGATGACCAAAGCCCTGCTGCCCCTCACTTCTACACTCTATCAAGCTATTTTCACTACTCTCTAATACGACAACTCTTCACTTTTACCTGAGCTGACTTAGAGCCCATTTATCTTTGTTCCTTACCCAATTTTCGACTCGCGCTCTTCGATCTTTGAGCCATAACTTGATTCGAATTACCACTCACCGAGCTTTGGACCATGATTTGACTCGAGATACCTCTCGCCGATCTTTGGGCCATGATGTGATTCGAGATACCGCTAACCGGTCTTTGGGCCATGATGTGATTCGAGATACCGCTAACCGGTCTTTGGCTTATCCGGGCTCTGGAGAGCCTTCGGCATATTGAACAACACCTTCGGGCATTACTTCCCACTCGGCCTTTGAAGCAACGAAGATGTGACGACCTATCTCTATCTCTGGGTCTCCGTTAACACACCCTAAGGTGACTCCGTGTACGGCACCATTGTATACGCCGCATAAGGTTGAGCCGCATTTTTGGCAAAATTGCAGGCCAAATCCATGCTCTCCAACATATGAGGTCAACATGTCTTCACCGGCCAACCACTGAAATTCCTGGGCCTCAACTAATGCATAGGCTGAGGCTTGGGCATTGAAGGCTTTGCGGCATCTGGAGCAATGGCAAGACCTCGCATCGCGAAGCGAACCGTTTATCTGATACTGAATGCCGCCACAGAAACACTCTCCCCTTATTGCCATGCTTTTCTCCTGATTACTTGCTTCACGATACCAATTTGGCCTGTAGATGCTGTTTGATGCCCGGCCACTCGTTTTGGATGATGCTGAAAATCACAGAATCTCTAACTCGGCCATTGGGCATAATTTTATGGCTCCGCAATACGCCCTCTTCCTTGGCGCCAATGCGTAAAATGGCATTGCGAGAACGCGAGTTCAGGTAGTCCGTTAGCAGTTCAACACGGTTCAATTGCATCGTGTCGAAGGCATACTCCAGCATCAACAGCTTGGCTTCTGTATTAATCTTCGTTCTCTGAAAACTCTGCGCCAAAAAAGTAAAGCCTATTTCCACCCGCTTATCGCCCGGACTAGACTTCATAAAACGCGTAGAGCCCACCACCTTGCCGCTGCTCCGATCAATCGTCGCATAAACAATACCTTCCCCAGCGGCGTAGCTAGCCTGTGCATTCGCCAAGAAATCATCGATCGCGTCCGGATGTGGCACGATCGTGACATGTAACTTCCACAGCTCCCCATCAGAGATCGCCGCACACAAACCTTCCCTATGCTCAGCTGACAGAGGCTCGAGCCGAACCAGCTCCCCCTCCAACACACACTTCTCAAATACCATAGCCTTCAGCCCCAAACTAATAAATCTAAAACTCTGCGCTCCCACTAAAACCGCGCCAACAATCGAACTTCACCTAAAAAAAGTGAAAGAGCAAACCTAGACCGCACCCAATAGTTAACCAACTCCGTTCTGAACCCGAACGACCTAAACCAATTTTAAGTCCTGCGGCAAAGATAGGTTAGGACGTGGCCTGTGGGTGATCTCGCCCATTCAGAACGCGTCTTGTAGCTTTTGCCCTTTGACCAAGGTCTTTTAGCGAGGACTGTTTGAGTCCGGCACGGGCGAGTTCCGCAGCGGCTTGGTCATAGGGCAAAAGCGTGCGTTCGGGCGTGATCACCCGCAGGGCGCGGCCTAGCCGGATTGCAAAGTCCTATTTAGCTATGCTACAGCTGCTACCCAGTCGAATTGCAAAGTCCGATCTAGCTAGGCTGCAACTGCTACCTAGCCAGATTACACATCGCTATCCCCAAAGCACCCCTTCACCAGCGATCGTCTTAGGAAGCCCCGAAATAGCTCGAGAAGTTTTCAAGCCACCAATAGTCGCCGCCTCCACACACCCCGCATTGATGCCATTATTAATCCAGTCCCCCGTAAAGAACACATTATCAAAATCGTCCACCTTAGGTTCAATACGGAATTGGCTAGTGCCCACCGTCGACAACACATAACGCTCAGACGGGCTAACATTCGAGCGCCAATATTGAGCATCGAAGCGCGCCTCACCCTCCCGGTTTTCAGTGTCGTACAACAGCGACCAATGGAAAGCATTATTACTGGCCGAATTTGTCCATAGCGCCTTAATATCCTGATTCAGCTGATTAATACAATTTTCCTTCACCTGCGCGCGCGACGCCGCTGGAAAGCCGTGCTCACTCGCCGGCGGAAAACTCTCGATAGGCTGCACGCCACAAAAATACGCGCAGTTCTTAGGCTCCGTAGGGTAGCCCTCCCACTCCTCTCGTGCCAAAAGCTGATTCATTGCCGCCCAGGTATCAACCGGCTCTGTAAATGCGGTGAGAATAGGCTCCTGACCCGATGGCGGGTAATGATCCCAACCTAGGTCCCGCAAATCTTCCGTATTCCACAACTGGTAGGCTTGAGTCGCTACGGTATTCAAGTTATCAGACGTCGCCTGCAACACCGGACTATTGGCCAATAGTTCAGAGCAGATATGCGGCAGGCTGGCGACAGGTATACCGTATATAATCTTGTCGAAGTCTTTGCCGCGCTGCAAAGTCACTCTGGGCAAGTCTCGCTGATAGTGATTGCGGTAAACCTCGGGCCAGTCCGTCCAGAAACACTCAAGATCAATATTGTTGGCCTGTAGTAACTGCGCCGTTTCAGGCAAGAGTTGACCGTAGTGTGGTTCACTGGGCCAGCACGCCAAGCCTTTTACATACACTAGAGGGTCATAGTGATCTGCACCGCCGGCAAGCTCTGCTTGCTGCAGCAAATTAATTTTCTCAACCGACGCCGAATCATTCGGGTCCAGAGACAATGACTCTACTTGATGGAAATACTTAAACTTCACACCGCGCTGCTTCAGTACCTGATAGAACGGCGTAAACACCGTATCTCCCATGCCTGCCTGCATTTTCCACATTACTGCCCCCTTGTAACCTAATACTAGGAGCAACATACCGCGCAAACCCGTGCCCGCTTCCAAGCTAGGCTGGGTGATGTCGCCGTCCTTGTAGGCGAAGACTAAATCGTACATAGCGGTGATCGGCGCTGACTGCACGGTATAGTGTTCATTGGCGCCGTTCTGCCTAAGCCAAGTACGTAAATCTAAGTCGTTAATTACGTCGAAACCGAGCTTGTGTATCTTGTCTCTGTGCATACCCGTCAACACGGCCATGGCTAAGTCGAGACCTACATAGAGGTGACGAAGGTTATCATGTTCCTCCAAATAGCCCTCAACAATATCTTCCAACCATTCTTTTAGATCATCTAGAATATGGTCTAAAAAGGAGTGGTCTGAATCTTTGTGCTCAGCCAAGGTTTTGGGCAGCGAACCCACAAATTGCGTGAGACCATTGACCAGCCTCCAAACATCCTCGACAGCGTCTTCAACTTCGTCTTCGATGCGCTCGGCCAGCCCCGCTATACGATCTAAGAAATTGCCATGAGGCCTATTGTGAATACGGCCCTCCTCAATCTTCTCAATTTCTTCACTCAGCTCGCCCACGAATTTCTTCAACCAACCGTACATAATTTCCATGAACTGCCAGGCGTCCATCACCTCGTCGCCATCGCCTGGGACATCGTCGGTTTGCGGGAAGTCAAAGGTCCATGGCTCCCACTTTCCGGCTATTTTCTCCATGTGCACAACAAAGTCTTGCTTCTTAAAGGCATCTTCCCACGAGGCCAGTGGCGCTCCTGCCGGCCGGTTTAACTCAGAATACGCCTCGCGCATCACTTTAAAGGCGTTTTCATAAAACCCCATCCATACGTGCAAACCGTGCTCTTCAATACGCTGCCCCAGTTCGGCATTGCGACCGCTTGCGCCCTTACCGCCTATACGCCAGCCCTGCTGATATACCGTAATATCGTAGCGGTCCTGCCAGCCCGGCTGACTTGTCAAAGCAAAGGCCGATACGCAAGAGGAAACTCCGCCGCCCAATACCGCAATTTTTTCTTTAGGGGGAATGTAGGTGTTTTCAACAAGCACCTTGCCCACGGGCAAAGTGAAGTCATAATCCATCCATATGCCGAGCGTAAGCGCTTGAGGGCCGATTTTAAGTCCTAGATCCTCCACCAAAGGAATACCGTCGACCTGCTCTAAGGTCAGCTGATACTCGCCGCTCAGTAAACCTCCAGCTTCAAAGCGGTCAATAACCGCTGGCAAGCTGACCAAGGACTGGTAAACCGCCTTTTCTGCTGAAGCATCAGGAAACTGTTTAAGAAAAATCTGTGGTAATTCAGGTTTCAACAGCAAGGACAACATTTGCTCTGTCGCATGAAGGTCTGGATGAAACAAACCATCATCCAACACATCCCAGATGCCTTTTAAAGCGTCGACATAACTTGTCCAGCGGCTCACACGGCCGCCACCTGGCGTAAGGTTGTCCACCGACAAGACCTTATTCCACAGCGCTTCAGTCTCAGGCGCATAATCTTTGAAACTGTTCACTTTCAAACTGAAGTGATCGGGAGCAGATGGATCTGGGAAATCGAATATCCCCATGGTTTTTGGGTAGCCGTAGATGTCTCGGCCTGCCACCATTGTTATTGGGCTGTCTACCCAGATGTAATCACAATACCAAAATATTTCGTGAACTCGCTCTTTGCCGTCCTCTACGGTGACACGACCCACGGGAATCCAAAAACAAATATCCAGCTCTTTGATAAACCCTTTTTTGCGATACTCTGGGGGTGTTGGGTAAACATTGGTGAGGTCTGCGCAGGCAAGCATCACATGATCAGAAATAACCTTTAGACGAAAGTCCTTACCACCCACGGCATTCAGCTCTCTATCGACTGTTGCCTGCATTTTGCTGATGTCGCCTTGAACAAAAAAGCCATAGAAGCGAGATTTACGCAATTCAAATGGCGGCGGCGCCATCATATCGCCGCCGCGATAGATAAAACTTGGGTGTCGTTCAGTCATAGGTAGGTCCCTCTGGTTTCTATTGTATTCAGGATTAGCAAAATATGGCTCACCAATCACGCTATGCTTAGTACCCAAAAATACCACGCTGTCTCAATTGGGGTAAGTAGAAAGCGAGCAAAAAGACAATCGTCTAATTATTGTACTATTATCACTTTCTCACCAAAGTGATAACTCGTCGCAGCGACTTCCGTGCTACGCTAGGCTCAAAGTTGTAAATAAAAACGTGAGAAATAACCTTGTATCTATCGCTTCTTAAGCGCCCAGCAAAGGCTCAAGTACTATTGGGTAAGCTGCTGCCAATGATTGCCCTGCTCACTCTTTTGCTAGCCCAAGCGTCTGTAGCGCTGGATCTATCGGCAGACAGTCCCGATTTACTCGATATTCATGCTTTTGAGTCAAGCGTAAATCTTTACCATGCGGGGGCGGCTCCTACGGCACCACCGCAAAACCCAGAAACTTTTATTCAGAGCCTGAAGCCGGCGAGCACTATCGACCGAGTGAGTGGCGGTGCCTACTGGCTGTCAGTAGAACTCGACAACCCGAGCGATATAAACGACTGGGTATTTAGCACCAATAATTCGCTGGTCGACAGTATACATAGCTTCTTCTACCGCGAGTCGGGTGAAATTGATACGGGTGTCTCAGGTTATCTAGAACCCCTAAAATATGACTTACACTACGGCATTGATCTACACCTTGAACAAGAAGAATCAGCGCACTTGTTGGTATTTATTGACAGCCGTTATTTTTCTGGGGCGCCACGCCTACAAATAATTTCTAACACCGATTATTTGTCTGTTCTTGGTTTCGAAAATACTTGGATCATTGGTTGTCTAGGCGCCATGTTGATCTTGATGCTCTACAACTTATTTATCGCAACATCAATGCGTGATTTGAGCTATTTTTATTACGCCTTATATCTAGCCTCAACCGTTGTTGCCTGGGCAGGCGCAATGAACCTGCTAACCAGTTGGTTTGATCTAAAATCGTATTTTTGGATAATACCTTTTTTCTTCTACACTATCGCATTCAACATGCTCTACATTATTTATTTCTTGGAGTTGCGAAGTTCCAACCCGCGCCTATTCATTGCGTCCTGTGTGTTTACCGGCTTCACTTTATTCATGGCTCTGTTTGGCAGCACTCTTTTTCAAACAGGAGTTTTTCAACAAATACAAACCTTAAGTGCTACAACATGGGTATTTCTCGGGCTCGCTTGCGGTATTGTCCGGCTCCGCCAAGACTACAAACCAGCACGCTATTTTGTGGCCGCCTTTGCTTTACTGGCCATTGGCATGGTCTTTTCCATTGCCACGGCAATGGGCGCAAAACCACTGTTTGAAAATACCTTTCTGGTCACGCTCATTGCCCAAACCTTCGACGTACTCTTACTGTCTCTGGCTCTGGCCGATCGTATAAATCTGCTGCGCGCCGAAAAACAAAGTGCCTCAGAGATGCTCTATGAAATTGAAAAAGCTCGACTTAGTTTGGAAAAAGAAGCGCGCGAAGCTCTGGCTGCAGCCAACGATACCTTGCTTGAAGCACTGGAGATCAGCAAAAAGGAAAGCGAGAACAAAAGTAATTTCCTCCGCATGGTGAGCCATGAATTGCGCACACCGCTCCATTCAATCTCCTCTGCTTTCCGCCAGCTGAATGAACACGAAGATAAAGACACGCAAAAAGAGATTCTCAATGATATCAACTACGGCACACTGCGTTTAAGAACTCAAATTGACAATCTGGTGTTGATGGCCGAAACCGACAGCGACGAACTCACTGCGCAGAGTTTCCCATTTGAAATCGCCCATTTACTCAACCGTTTATGTGAGCGCACGGAAGAACAATTGCAAGATAAAGATGTAAACCTGGTGCACAACCGCTCCCAATTTTTACCACACGGCTTTCAAGGTGATTCCTACTTAATCAGTCACTTGCTGCGCACGGTTCTAGACAACGCCTGCAAATTTACCGAACACGGCGACATTATTTTTGGGGTAGACTGGAATGAAGAATCACAGTGTTTGGAAGTGCTGATCATAGACGATGGCTGTGGCATGAGCGAAGAGCAGCAAAAAGTGGTATTTGATGGATTCATTCAGGTAAGCCAAGGTTTAGCACGGCAATCTGAAGGCCTAGGTTTGGGGCTTACACTCTGCCATCGTTTAGGCGACATTCTTGACGCCACGCTGTCTATTGATTCTACCGTGGGCGATGGCACTGAGATTAACTTACACATTCCTCTAAAAAAGCTTATCTCAGAAGCCATATCTGTCAGCCATACAGACTACCGAGGAGCTGTGTTAATTGTCGAAGACAATCTGGTAAACGCCAAAGTTTTGGAACGCATGGTTATACAAATGGGTCACCCGGTGGATGTTGCGCACTCTGGGTTAGAAGCCTTAGCCGCCGTAGACAAGCGCGCCTATGCCGTTATTTTGATGGATGTACAAATGCCAGATATGGACGGAATAAGCGCGACGACAAAAATACGCGAACGAAAAATTTCAACACCTATAATTGCCGTTACAGCGAACAGTGATTCAAACGTTCGGCGTGACTGTCGACACGCCGGCATGAATGACTTTCTGGTTAAACCCGTAAGTGCCACTGACGTACAATTGGCCTTGGCCACTTGGCAGCAAATGACCAGCGCAGCCCCAACCCAAGGCAACCTTCATTAGAACTTGGCGCGAAAACCCAAACCGTAGGTTCTTGGTGCACCCTTGATGGTGTAGTTAAAACCAAAACCTTCACTGAGGTTTGTGGCATACACTTGATACTCTTTGTTGCTAAGATTATTTCCCCACAGCGACAAGGCATAGCGCCCAGCTGACCATAGGTACTCCACACGCGCGTTAGTGAGAGTGTGCCCTGCTTGACCGATGTTCTGGTATGAGAAATCGCCGTTGTAGGGTGTAAACCATTGTTGGCCCGTGTAAGCCCCTCCTAGATGAGCTCGCACTTCCCCCTGCGCCCACAGGGTTTGATAATCCACTGAGGCGTTCACACCCAGTTCCGGCGCATTTGATAGTTGATTGCCAGTAAAATCATGGACCTGATCAGCCACACTCAATAAAAGCCCCTCAGTGTACTCAGTATCCAACACTGCGATACCCAAGTTCACACTTAGGGCTTTATTTGGCACCCAAGTTAACTCCAACTCTGCCCCTTGTGAGCGAGCTTTGTCAGCACTGGACATGAATTGCTGAATACCCAAGATGTTAATGAACTGCTGGTTTTCGTAGTCGTAATAGAAGGCCGCGGCATTGAGACTAAGCGCCGGCTGAGCCCAATTTGCATGCACTCCCACTTCGTAGGCATCAACAAATTCTGGGCCTACTGGTGCCAGTTCTGCGCTGCCTAAAATAGCCGCGCCATTAAAGGCACTACTGCGATAGCCTCTGCTATATGAAGCGTAAACCAAAGCGTTGCCTGAGAGACGGCGATCAATTTTCAAAGTGCCCGTCCACTCCTTGTCCTCTAACTTTTGCGCGTCGTTAACCGCGTCTGGATTATAGGGGAGCGCGAATGGAATCAAACCTACAACAGGTTCATGAGCATAGGTACCCTGCCAGGAGTGGACATTAAATTGTTTATTCTTGTCAGCGGTGTAACGTAAACCCAAAGTAATTCTATTTGCACCCCAGTCATATTCAAGCTGACCATAGACCGCGGCGCTGTCTCTCGCCTGCTCGTATCTTTGATCTAAGGTAAAACCACTATTGGGACCAAAACTTGGCACCAGCGGCGCTAAACCATGGAACATTTCAAAGGTGTTGTGAACTTGATGATCTTCGCCCGCGGCATAAAGCCCTAGTGTCCAGGACAAGCCTTGGTCCTGAAAATGCGATAGCCTGACATCTTGACTCCACTGAGTAATGTCACCCCGCCAATCGGTTTCAAGCAGTTGTTGTGGTGTGCCGTCGGCGTCCGACAAGTGATCGTAATCACCGCGATAGTAGCCACTCACAGAAGTGAGGCTGACCGGGCCAAAATCTTTACTCACCTTGAGTATCACGCCTTCGGTGGCAACACGAGTATGATCAACCTTGTTGGAGTTGGTATCGAGATATCCAAAGTCTGCCGGCCGCTCATAGTGCGGCAAACCAAATGCTGCATAGGTAGACGCCAAGCGGTCCAAACCTCCTGGATCAGTACCTTCAGATACTACGGCCTGAGTTTCTGGGCTACTGTAAGCACGGTTTAAACGCAACACTGCACCCAATGTGTCATCTGGCTGCCACTTGAGGGTCACACGACCCGCTAAGCGATTAGCACTGCTTAGATCGTCTCCGCCGGGAAAATGGTTTTTCGAGTACCCTTCCCCCTGCTCTCCATGCAGAGCGAATCTAACCGCTAAGGTGTCACTCAACGGAGTTTCGTAGGCGGCTTTGAGAATTTGACGCTGGTAATTTCCCAATCCCAGGTCAAGGTAGCCGTCGCGCTGGAAATCCGGCTCGCGGCTGAGCAAATTAATAGCGCCACCGGTGGTATTTTTTCCGTACAAGGTGCCCTGAGGTCCACGCAAAACTTCAACTCGTTCAAGGTCAAACAATGCCAAACCGTGAGTGTAGTTGGAAGTGAGAGACATCTCATCTAAGTAGACGCCAATGGGGCTCGCCTGATTGACGTTGTAGTCCGCCATACTGACGCCACGCATGGCAATAATGGGCAGTATGTCGCCATTAGGCGAAGCTATCTGAACACCGGGGACGTGAGCGGAAAGGTCTGTTAAATTGGTAATTTGTCGTACAGTTAAACTGTCGGCGTTGAGCACGCTGATGGATAAAGGCACGTCACTTAGGTTTTGTTCGCGCTTCTGAGCACTGACAAGAACCTCTTCCAAAGTTCCATCGTTTGCGACGGCAAGCGGAAGCGAAAAACAAAAACTAATACTCACAGCCAGACTTGGGAAATGGAACGCGCCATTTCTACTTACATTAAAACTCACAAAATTCTCCACTAGACCGAGATACCGGTCACTGAATCATCCCTGAATTCATGTCATTGGCATTGGTTTCGAGTATTTGTTAAAAACTATCGCTTTTTGCGTGCCTGCTTTTGCAAACGATGTTTTTTCGACAAGGCCTCATCGCCGAGTTTATTTTTGCGCACGGCGTAGGGGTTTTCGGACGTTTTAAACACAACTTTAATCGGCGTGCCATGAAGATCTAAGGCTTTGCGAAAAGTTTTTTCCAAATAACGAACATAATGTGCGGGTACCGCGGCGGTTTGATTGCCGTGAATTACCACAATAGGAGGGTTCATACCGCCCGCGTGAGCGTAGCGCAACTTGATACGATGACCGTTTACCATGGGTGGTGGGTGATCGCTCACAGCACTTTCTAAAACACGGGTCAAATGATTGGTTGACAGTTTATCAGTGGCTGAATGGTAGGCTTTTTCAACGCTATCATACAGATGCCCCACACCCGTACCGTGCAAAGCCGAAATAAAATGTATGTCGGCAAAATCTACAAAGCGCAAGCGGCGTTCCAGCTCGCTTTTTACATATTGTTTGTGACTTTCTTCCAAGCCATCCCATTTGTTAAGGGCAATCACCAGCGCTCTACCGGCCGAAATTGCGCTGCCCATGAGATGTAGGTCTTGATCAACCACACCTTCGCTCGCATCCATCACCAATATTACTACATTGGCATCATCGATGGCTTTTAGAGTTTTAACAATCGAGAATTTTTCTACTGTCAGCTTTACATTTTTACGCCTGCGAACACCAGCGGTGTCAATAATTGTATAAGGCTCATCAAAGCGCGTGTAATTGATATAGACGCTATCTCGGGTTGTACCTGGTTCGTCAAATACCACAACACGCTCTTCACCCAGCAATCGATTTACCAGGGTAGACTTGCCTACGTTCGGCCGCCCTACAATGGCCATTTTCACGCCTGTGGCGAGCTGAGCAATACGCTGTTCTGGTTCGGGGAAGCTTGACAGTACGGTTTCCATCAACGACTTCACACCACGCCCCTGGGAGGCTGTGGTCGCAAAAACTTGTGCTAAGCCAAGCTCGTAAAAGGGCGCTAAGACAACATCCGGGTCGAAGCCGTCGACCTTGTTTGCCACCAACCAAGTTTTTTTGCCATGTACCCGCAAGTGACGGGCAATCATGTCATCCGCCGCCGTCAAACCATCTCGGCAATCCACCATGAACAGCACGGCATCCGCTTCATCAATAGCCTGCAAACTTTGCTCGGCCATCATCTCGTCAATGCCCTCTTCACCACCACTGATACCGCCGGTATCAATCACAATAAATTTACGGTCGTGCATTTCAGCTTCGCCGTATTTGCGATCGCGAGTCAAACCCGCATAGTTCGCCACCAGCGCGTCTCGGCTGCGAGTGAGTCGATTGAAAAGTGTGGATTTACCCACATTTGGGCGGCCTACTAGGGCAATAACAGGAATCATAATCAGCTGTGGATCGTTTTAAAGTGGATGAGCAAACGTAGTTAACCAAGTTTAGGCTAAAACCGGCGCCCCTGCTGTGCTTCCACAGATGGGGCGGGTCGCGATTATACGCACTTTTAGGGGGGTGGGGCTATCGAATTTGTAGAGCAGATAACTGGCCGCTATCTCCCAGCACATAAAGAGTATCGCCAGCACCCACTATCGGGGAGCGAATTCCACTGCCGTCAATCTTTTCGCGGGCTACAAATTGGCCGTCTTCCGCATCCATCACATGCACATAACCTTCAAAATCGGCTACTGCAACATAGGAACCAAAGGTTTGTGGCGAGTTGAGCTTCCGGCGCAACATTTGAGAATTTTCCCAAGTTATTTCACCGTTACCGGCGTTGTAGGCCTGCAAGATATCGTCGTCGGAGCTGACAAACACTTTACCGCTGCCCTGTGCTAGGTTTTGAAAGGTGGAAACCTCTTTGGCCCAAAACACACGCCCAGTACCACGGTTGATCGCCAAAATTCGCCCCTGATAGCTCGACACATACAAAATGTCTCCCACTAATAAAGGGGTGCCATCCAGGTCTACAACTCGATCAAGCTCAGTGCGGCCTTTCGACAGCGCAACACGCTGTTCCCAACTCACTAAACCGGTTTTCGCCTCCAGAGCAATCAACTTACCGGTCGCAAAACCCGCAAACACGGTTGTATCGGTGATAACGGGAGTGCCTGTGCCACGCAAAGTTAACACGGGTACAGCCGTTTCATATTTCCACAAACGCTCACCATTGTTGGCATCAAGGCCAAACAACTTGCCATCTAGAGTCTGCACCACCACTACAGAACCATTTGACTTGGGTGCTGAGAGTACTTCACTGCTCACTTTGGTACGCCAAAGCTCGCTGCCTGTACTCTGATCCAGAGCGATAACATCACCTTTATAGCTGCCCACTAAAACCAAGCCAAACCCAGCGCCCGCTCCACCACTGACAGACAGGTCTAAATCTGTGCTCCAACGCAATTCACCGCTGCTGCGATTAAACCCAGACACTCGCCCTTCGATACCAGCCGCATAGACATAATCGCCATCAACCGCCGGTACCAAGCGGGTGTAGCGCGCATCTTGACCTGCGCCCACACTTTTCTTCCAAACGGTTTTCAGTTTTGCCCGCTGATCAAAATCAACAAGCTCTGCCGGCTCTAATTCAATTTCATCATTGCTGCTACACGCAGCCAAGAGCGACGCCAACAGCAATAACACTATAGACTTTTTCATTCCTTAGAATCTCCAGCCGCAGGCACTGTGGCCGCTACTTTTACGTCATTTAGCTTCATTTCAAGTAAGGCTCTGCGCGCGCCTTCGGCGGGCAAGAGGCTTATTAAAGCCAGTTGATAGGCCGCTCGGGCGCCCTGCTGATCGCCTTGTGCCAATAAGATATCGCCCTTCAGGTCTTCAAAAGCAGCGGTAAACGCCCCGGCATCTTGAATTTTAAGCTCGCCAAGCGCTGCCTCATACTGCTTCTGGCTATAGAAAATTTTGGCTAAACGCAAATGCGCCAACAAGGCCAGAGCTTCGTCAGGGTTTTGCGCCAATACCCACTTAATTTCCGCTGCAGCTTGGTCTAAGTCATCATTTTCGACCGCCAGCTTTGCCAACATTAAGGCACCCTGCTGAGCGTATAAGCTGTTCGCATAGTTGCTCTTGAGCTCCCCAGCCAAGTGACCCGTGGTAGCCGCACTTTCTTCGCTGATAACTTGTCCTGGCTGCACTTGAGAGGCTTCTATCATCTGTTGATAAATAACTGAAGCCGCTTCGGCCTGAGCCTGCTGTGACGTTTCCCAATACTGCCAGCCAAAATAGCCCGCTACTGCAATAACAACGGTGGCTATTGTGGAGCTACCGTTGTCTTTCCACCAGCGCTTCAACGCTTCTAATTGTTCTTCGTCGGTCAAATGTTCTGCCACTGCTTACTCCTAAAGGAATGCGATTTAAAGATTCTATTCGTTGATTTCAGCTTGCATGAGGCTAATAGCTTCCTGCAAAGGTAAAGTTGTTTGTTCTTTTTCTTGGCTTAAATATTTGAGTGTTAACGAGCCTGAAGCTGCGCCATCTTCATTTAATACCAGTGCAATAGATGCACCGCTATCCACGGCCTTTTTCATTTGCCGCTTAAACTTGCCCCCACCACAGTGTACCTGTAGGCGCAGCCAAGGTATTTGACTGCGTATCTGCTCCGCCATCTTAAGCGATTCAACGGTCACATCGCCATCACAAATGAAATAGGCATCTATGGACTGACTTAGCGCTACGGGCAATACATCAAGCTCTTGCAATAAAAGCACTAGTCGCTCAATGCCCATAGCAAAACCTACCGCGGGCACAGGCCGACCTCCCAACTGCTCAACCAGGCCATCATAGCGGCCGCCAGCACACACAGTACCCTGTGCACCCAGACGGGTAGTCACCCACTCGAAAACGGTTTTACCATAGTAATCTAAGCCACGTACTAAGCGCGGATTTATTTCATAGGCAATACCCGCAGCATCAAGTAGCGTTTTCAATTGCTCAAAATGCGCAAGAGAATCGGCATCAATATAATCCATCAAACTAGGGGCATCATTTAGCAATGCTTGTGTGTCAGAATTTTTGCTGTCGAGAATTCTCAGCGGGTTGGTAGCGAGGCGGCGCTGACTGTCTTCGTCCAGTTGATCTTTGCGCGCATCAAGATAACTCACAAGATCGGCCTTAAAGCGCTTCCGATCGTCCGAGGTACCCAGGGTGTTCAACTGTAGAGTAACCGCGTCACTTATACCCAACTCTTCCCACAGTCTGGCAGTCACCACTAACAACTCAGCATCAATGTCGGCCGTTTCAATACCAAAGGCCTCAACACCAATTTGGTGAAACTGCCTCAGGCGACCTTTTTGCGGTTTCTCATAACGGAACATTGGCCCCATGTACCACAGGCGCTGCACTTGATTGTAGAGCAAACCGTGCTGCTCACAGGCTCTCACGCAAGACGCGGTGCCTTCAGGCCGAAGCGTTAAACTGAGCTCGTTGCGATCCAGAAATGTGTACATTTCCTTTTCAACAATGTCGGTCACTTCACCAATTGAGCGCTTGAACAATTCAGTTTGATCGAGGATAGGAAAACGAATTTCTCGATAGGCATAACGCTGCACTACGTCTGCAACCAGCGCTTCCAGATACTGCCAGGCTGGAGAGTCTTCAGGCAAAAGGTCATTCATACCGCGCACGGCTTGAATTTTTTCTACTTTTGTTTTTGCGGGGCGATTCACGTGTTCTTCTCCAACCTTATTAGGCTTTTACTATAAGGTCTTTGTCGGCCTCTGCTTTTGCAGCGGCTTTTTCCCTAATGAGTTTTTCCAAGTCGTCTACCAAGGTGTCTTTACTCAGCTTTTGGCTGGGTTTACCGTCGACATACAACAAATTATTAGGTGTGCCACCCGCCAGACCTAGGTCCGCTTCTTTGGCTTCACCCGGTCCATTTACAACGCAACCAATCACCGCCACATCTAATGGTACGGTTATGTCTTCTAAACGTGTTTCCAGCTGATTCATAGTGCTTATAACATCGAAGTTTTGCCGCGAACAGCTTGGGCAGGCAATAAAATTAATACCTCGACTGCGGAGCTTCAGGCTGCGCAGCATATCCCAGGCAACCTTCACCTCTTCAACGGGGTCGGCGGCCAGCGATACTCGAACGGTGTCGCCTATGCCGTCCATCAAAAGCATGCCCAAACCTACGGCCGACTTCACGGTACCGGAGCGTAAACCACCCGCTTCCGTAATACCCAGATGCAAAGGCTGTTCTATTTGCGTTGCTAATTTACGATAGGCGGCTACGGCCATAAACACGTCAGAGGCCTTCACGCTCACCTTAAAATCCTGGAAGTTCATACGATCCAAAATTTCAACATGTCGCAGCGCCGATTCAACCAATGCGTCGGGTGTAGGCTCGCCATACTTCTTCTGTATGTCTTTCTCTAAAGAACCTGCGTTCACACCAATACGAATGGGTATATTCAAATCACGCGCTTTATCAACCACCGCCAAAATCCGCTTCTCACGACCTATGTTGCCGGGGTTAATACGCAGGCAATCTACACCTAAATCGGCGACACGAAGTGCAATGCGATAATCAAAATGAATATCTGCCACTAGCGGCACTGTCACCAACTTACGAATGGCACCAAAGGCTTCAGCAGCATCCATTGTAGGTACCGAAACTCGAACGATATCGGCCCCGGCCATTTCCATTCGTTGAATTTGTTCAACCGTCGCCGCTACATCAGTAGTTTCGGTATTGGTCATTGACTGTACCGAGATGGGAGCATCGCCCCCAACGGGCACATTGCCCACCATAATTTGTCGAGACTTCCGGCGAATAATCGGAGATTCAAACTGCATAAAAATTAACTCTTAATTCAACTCTATTGAAAAATCTAATTTGGCGATTCGCCGCCAACCTCAAAACGCAGAGCTTTGCCCTTGTTTTTAGGCGTAATAATTACTGGCTCACCATTTAATGCAATGTTTACGCTCCGTACATCGCCCAGCATCACATTGAAAGGAGCTTTGCCCTCAAGACTTAAACTCTCGCCCGCCTGCTTGATATCGGTAAACAATACATCACCACGAGCATCGGCAACCTCCACCCAACACTCAGAGCTAAAAGACAGTAAAAGCTGGTCATCTATTGGCTTTTCGGGCGCAATCGTCGCCGCCGCTTGAGCTTTCACTTCCTGCGCATCAGAGATCACCTCTACCGCCGTTTTTTGGCTAGTAGCAGTATCATCAATCAATTGTGTATTTTCACCGAGGTCTCGACTTAAACTTTCGTTTGGCAATACGCCGGGCTCGACTGAGCGAGATTGCTCGTCGCCGATTAAAGCTGTATTGGCCCCTAATGAAAGCTCGCCACTATCACTTAAACTAAACACTACACTCAATACGACAACAATCACGATCGCCGTTAAGGCCACGGCAATTTGACGACGCCGACTAAGCGGTATCGAGGTATTTTCAGCATCTTTGTTACGAGTAACCTGCACTGTAGTGTCTCTCAGTGCACGCAGGTAATCCTCGTAATTGGCCAGCGCAGCGTCACAATCTATTCCTAAAAGTTTCGCATAAGCTCGAATATAACCACGTACAAAAGTTTCACCCGGCAATTTTTCAAACTGGTCAGATTCTAAGGCTAATAAGTTTGCAGGGCTAATCTTTAATCGCGCGGCTACTGCCTCAATACTTAAATCCAATGCCAAGCGAGCTTGTTGCATATAGTCGCCTGGCGTTGACAAACCAAGAGGCACCGAACTGTTTGGCGGTAGTTCTAAAGTTGATTCTGTCATACCACTCCCCACTGATACACTCGCTTATGGCTTAACGGAATCTTGATATTCAAGATATTCCTTGGAATACGGAAATAAGTTTTTTAAGGCAATTACATGACTAGCCATTTTATCTTTATTGTCAAAAATTGCTTCAATACGAATACCCAGCCATAAACTGCGAGCGGTTGGTTTAGTGCCACGTGCGAATCGATCCAAGTAGTGTTTCGACTCGGCGTATTCTTTCTGATTGAATTTTATATCTGCCAGCTCAACAAAGGCCTGATTTAAGCGCGGGTCTAAGGCCACAGCTTGTTTAAAAACAGCTTCAGCGCGTTCAATTCTATTCACTTTTTGAGCGGCCCGCCCCAAGTTCAACATTGCCCCAGCCCGAGCGCCGTATTGTAAATCACGACTGACGCGCTCGAAGGCCTCATAAGCCTCGCCATATCTTTTCTGGCGATAGAGAAAAATTCCGTAGTTATTCCGCGACTGCGAAGATTCCGGCTCACTGGCTAAAGCGGCAAGAAAATTCTCTTCCGCCAAATCAACTTCTCCCTCGAGCTGGTACATCAACGCTCGACCATTAAGAGCGCCGGCCACGGTCGGGTTAAGCTTTAAAGCCTTATCAAAGTGATTGCGCGCAAGCTCTAAATTTCTCTTCCGCAAATAACCCATGCCCAACTGCACATGCGAGCTAATAGATTTGGCTTTGTCTGCGGTGGGCAGTGCTTTGCCTGTGGTATTGGTGACACAGGCACTGAGAAACACAGCCATGATTGCGCTTAGAATGATTTTTACCAGCACCTATTCCCCCTAATATTGTTATTGTTGTAGCGTATTAAGTTGCTATAAATCGAATCGGTTCTTCTGCTGCATTTTTTGTTAAATCCGCCTCGAGTGCATCCACCTGCGCCGACATTGCTCTGTAACGTTCTGAACGGCGCGTTCGGTCATTCACGGAGCCTGCCAATTGTCCACAAGCCGCGTCAATGTCATCACCTCGCGTAGTTCGAACGGTGGCAATAAAGCCCTCTTTCGTCAGAATTTCCTGAAAGTTACGCAATGCGTTGTTGCTCACCCGCTGATAATTCACCAGAGAAAACGGATTAAATGGAATCAAATTAATTTTCACCGGGATATCCCGCAACAATTCGGCCAACTCATGAGCGTGATGAGGCCGGTCATTTAATTCGCGAATTAGGGTATATTCAATGGTGATTTTACGATGGTTGTCCGGCAGGCTAGCAATATAACGCTGAGCCGATGCCAACAACACCGCTATAGGATATTTTTTGTTAATGGGTACTAGCTCGTTGCGCAATTCATCATTTGGCGCGTGTAGAGAGATAGCTAAACAAACATCGGTAAGGCCCGCCAACTTATCCAGTGCGGGCACCACACCGGAGGTACTTAAAGTAACTCGGCGCTTAGAAATACAATAACAGTTGTCGTGCATCATGAGGTTCATGGAATCGACAACATTGTAGAAATTCAATAGAGGTTCGCCCATACCCATCATAACCACATTGGTAATGATGCGGGGACGACGCTCGCCAAACTGACCAAACGATTTAGCGGCGATCCAAACTTGGCCAATAATTTCAGCGGCGGTGAGGTCGCGATTAAAGCCTTGCTTGCCTGTTGCGCAAAAACTGCAATCTAGAGAGCAGCCTATTTGCGAAGACACACACAAGGTGCCTCTTTCTCCGTCGGGAATAAACACAGTCTCAATGGCACTGCCACCATCAACTCGAATCAGAAACTTACGCGTTCCATCACTGGAGTCCAGTTGTTCAATCACCTCTGGTAGGCGAATCTCCGCCACGTCTTGCAGACGTGAGCGGAGTGCCTTGCTGATATTGGTCATAGCATCAAAATCGATCACACCCATTTGGTGGATCCACTTCAACACCTGGCTGGCGCGAAAGCTTTTTTCACCCAGAGAGGCAAAGAAGGCAATCATCTTTTCCTCGGACAAACCCATAAGGTTGACTTTGGCCGGGGCCGCACTCACGTCCTGTTGTTGCACTGGGGTAGTTTCACTCATTTCACACTGTCCATAACCAATATCTCTGCCAGCGAATTAACGCTGACAAATTTCCTCTTCAGAGAAGAAGTAAGCAATTTCACGGGCCGCCGATTCTGGCGCGTCTGAACCGTGTACGGCATTGGCATCGATGCTTTCAGCAAAATCAGCACGGATGGTGCCAGCCGCGGCTTCTTTAGGGTTAGTTGCACCCATCAGATCACGGTTCATAGCAATAGCGCCTTCACCTTCAAGAGCCTGAACCACAACAGGTCCAGAGGTCATGAATTCAACCAAAGCACCAAAGAATGGGCGCTCGCTGTGCTCAGCGTAAAAGCCTTCGGCTTTTTCTTGGCTCAGTTGCATCATTTTTGAGGCAACGACTTTCAGGCCTGCCTTCTCGAAACGGCTGTAAATTTCGCCAATTACATTTTTGGCTACAGCGTCAGGTTTAATAATAGACAGGGTACGTTCAACGGCCATCTAGGAGCTCCAAGGGTATATCTTAAGTGAGTAATAAACTGCCGCCACTAAAGGATTTCAGGGCAACAGGGTGGTTTTTACAAAACCCGCGGATTATACGGCAAAATAGGCTCAGTTGAAACTGTCACACAAATAAGCATGTTGTTGATTTTTAAGGAGTTTCAGAACTTGTTCACAGGGAGGTCAATAAAGTTACCCAAATTAGCCCAAGCAGAGCCGAAACACAGCCTTGAAAATAGTAATATTTCACCTTTGGCCACCCCCCTAAGGCTCGCCTCCCCGCTCCAATTCCAACATCGAGCGCAGGATATCACGCCACTGTAGATATTGTGTTTGCAAGTTACCGTCCAGAGTAACCACCCTATCCTGAAGCTTCATTACCGTGGGTAAAACCTCATTGTCAAACCCAAGCGCCAACTCCATTTGATTCTGCTCTTGGGTACGAAACCATTGATAATCGCCATAACTTTGGGTCATTGCGCCAAAGCTACCACGCCGATACTCCGACTTTTTGAGCGCCGCTCGACGCTTAAAATCGTCGATATACAAAATTTGCGCACGACTGTATTCTCGCCACAGGTCATAAGCCTTTTGTACGTCTGCCTGCAAACTTTGATACTGCTCGTCTGCGGTATCAATAAACAAATACTCATAAGCCTGCATGCGTTCAATTCGGGCCAACATAGGGTCATCTTCAGCTGGCAGACGAGTGACCGCAAACAAACCCGACTCATCTGCCTGTAAATACTCAGAAAAGAACTCTGGGAGCATATCCACGCCATAACGCAGTGTCGATACCGTAGATATATTCCGGCGCAACTGTGGGCTTAAAAGGGCATCAACGGCCGCTAAATCCGCTGCTATCTGCCGATAAATCGCTAAAAAAGGCTCTCGTCGTTGGCGCTCCCCTGCCTCATCCAACACCACGGCCTTAGCCGAATACATTTTGTCTATCCACACCCTACCCGTACTGTCTTGAGCCAGAATCTGCAAGCCAAGCACTTGGCCATTGGACTGCTTGATAACACCCTGTACCAACACATCAGCCGCTTGATAATTACTCGGCATAATGCGCACAACACCCCAACGTTCATCTGCCACTAACTGCTGACGCAAAAGGTAGGGCAAATAGCGAGCTTCAGCTTTGCGTATTATCGGAAAAACACCCTGCGCTCTATGCAACGTGGCGTCATTGGGAATTCCTGGGTCAAACTCCACCACACCAATGCTTAAGCGAGGCTCTAGACTAGGCGCCGCCAGAAGGTGAATGGAAAAAAACAGGGAAAAACATAAGCTGCCAATGCCGCCTACCCGCCGAGCCAAGAAGCTCATCTCTGCACCCCCGCGGTATCACGGGAAACCAATGAACACACTTTGCCTTTAGTCACGGTCTGCTTACACTTGAAATCACTGGGCAAGCGCTCAAAGTGCATATAGACACGATTTAAGGTAAACGGCCTTGCAACTTGATCGTTATAGATAGTGGTGGCCACATTCAATTTTTTACCCTTAGGGCCAAGCGTAAGCCTATGCTGTATAGCCACTCCGCCGGGAAGATTAAGATGGAACACCAGCTGGTGGCCGTCCCATCCGCACACTTCCTTACCAAACAGGTTTTCGTAGGGGTCAAACTCGTTCTTGCCAAATTCACAGGCTAGCGCGAAGCTGTCTTCTCGCTCCACATTAATATGATTGTATGTCTGTTCTATATCTAGGGTTGTGGTCGCGCGGGTAATTTGGTCCGCAAAGCGCGCCATAGCCACCACCGTATTAGCATTAGGCATTTGCGCATAACCCTGCCCCTGACGACGATCAGCGCCCGCATTACTTGACTGTCGCTGCATTTGCCGACGCATAGTATAAAAATATTGATCGAGTTTTCCTTCAAGGCTGTCATTCAGACTGTAGTCCATCTCCCAGGAACCGGAAAAATCGGCTCTCAATGGTTTGCGCGGAGCCTCTACCCCAGACTTTGCTTGGCAGCCCGACAGCAAGATCGCAATTAAAGCCCCAAAGGCCACACTTCGCCAAAACGCCACTCTCATTTGTTGTTTTACCTATACTGACCTGTTGACTTACTCATGGGTGATTTTGAGATCACGCATTAGGCGGGTAGTTCCATATTCGCCTCAGCTGTGACGAAATAGTACGGCAAAGCAATCTAGAACTGAATCATCCACGTTTGTTTTTTTATCATATATATAGCTTATAAAACCATTCGCCTTTATTATCCCTGCATCGTTTAACCTACTCCGAACATTTGGGCACCATTAATGGACAAAGTACACGCAGGCCGCAATCTAACCCAGCAACTAGTGCACACACTGGGCGCCGCTATTGTCCAAGGAGACTACCCCATAGGAGGCGGACTGCCGTCAGAAGCCGAACTCTGCGAGGAGCATCAAATTAGTCGCAGCGCTACCCGCGAGGCCGTTAAAATGCTCACAGCCAAGGGGCTACTTGCCTCTCGGCCTCGTCAGGGAATACGAGTGCAATCCAAAACCAACTGGAATATGTTTGACCCAGACGTTCTGGAATGGGTATTAAAAGGCACCCTCACCCTGAACCTGTTAAAAGAATTCTTACAACTGCGCCTAGCAATTGAACCTGAAGCCAGCGCCCTCGCCGCCGAAAATCAAAACCTTGAGCTCATCAGTCGCATCTCTCTGGCGCTCAAGCGCATGAAAGCGGCCGATGCAGGCTTAGACGATTCACTGGAAGCCGACATTGAGTTCCACATGTCGATCCTAATGGCCAGCGACAACCCCTTTTACCAGCAATTACGCAACTTCATAGATACGGCGTTAAGGGTCAGCATCCGCTTTACCAACCGCATTAAAGGTGTTCAAACCGCCGACTATAGCGCCCACAAAGATGTCTATGACGCAATTGTTTTAGGGGATACCGAGGCGGCTCGCAGCGCTTCACGCCACCTACAATCGGAAGCGCTGGAACTGATCAAAAACGAGATGGACAAATAGGGCTGCGCGCCCCACTAACAGACTGCCCTCTCCCTTCTCTTTTCGCGCACATTCGCTCTGGAAGCGCTTGCTATTAAGCAATCTTATTTGTAATATAAATACGATGTTTCGATAATGTAAATCATTGCGGGCCCTGAACGAAGGGCCGCTATAAGGTAAGTCATGTCTATTTGTAACTACAGCGATTTAAACGGCGCCTCCGTATTTATCACCGGCGGCGGCTCTGGAATTGGCGCGGCCTTTGTAAAAGCCTTTATTAGGCAAGGCGCTAAGGTGTCGTTTGTATCCCTAGATGCCGATAATGCCAACAGCCTTTGTGATTCAATCGAGCAAGAATTGGGACAGCGTCCCTTTTTTCAACAATGTGATATCAGCGACGTTGGAAAACTCATGACCTGCCTTGCCACTGTAGAGCAACACCAAGGCCCTGTAGATGTCCTCATCAACAACGCGGCCCGAGATACTCGCCACACGCTAGAAGAGTTGAGCCCCGAACAGTGGGACAACTCGCTTAACACCAATCTGCGCCCACATTTCTTTACCGCGCAAGCCGTAGTTAAGGGCATGAAAAATCTAGGTTATGGCAGTATCATCAATGTGGGCTCTAACTCGTCCATGTTAGGTCTATCCGGCTATCCGGCTTATGTTGCCGCCAAAGCAGGCATCATTGGCCTGAGTAAAGCTCTCGCTCGAGAATTAGGGCCCAGTAATATTCGTGTAAACTCGCTGATTCCTGGCTGGGTAATGACCGAGCGCCAAAAAGAACTTTGGGTTACCCCAGAAGCCTTAGAAGAATGTCTCGCTCAGCAGTGTTTAAAAACGACCATTTCCGAAGAAGACTGTGCAAATTCTGCGCTGTTTCTAGCCTCAAAAGCCTCCGCCATGATCACTGGGCAAGCCTTGGTGGTTGACGCCGGGCGCGCTTAATGAAAATTGTAGCGGTTGATTGGGGTTCCACTGCGCTGCGTGCGTGGCTCATCAGCGAGACAGGTGAAATTCTCGCTCAGCACAGCAGCGACCAAGGTGTATTCAGCCTTGAGCCCAGCGCCTTTGAAAACACCCTGCTAGAAGCCTGTGGGGAATGGTTAGCCGACGCTCCTGATACGCCCATTATTATGGCTGGCATGATAGGCAGCCGCAGTGGCTGGCAAGAAACTGCCTACCAGGCATGCCCAGTAAAAGCCGAAACTTTGGGGCTTAATCTCTTAGCCATTAGCAATGCGCGCAAACTTAATCTCTTTGTTATTCCCGGCGTTAAAACCAATAGCCCCAGTGGTTCAGCCGATGTTATGCGCGGCGAAGAAGTTCAGATTATCGGAGCCCTCACGGCTCTACATGGCTTGCCAGATAACAATGCCTTAATATGTTTACCTGGAACTCACAGTAAATGGGCGCAGACACATCAGCAAGAAATCACCACTTTCTCCACCTTTTTTACCGGCGAAATGTTTTCCTTGCTCGGAGAGTTTAGCTCTATAGGAGCCATTATGAACGGTGACGAGTTTGACCAAGCCTCGTTCCGTGAAGGTCTAACTTACAGCCAGCAAGCCGGCGGTTTTCTTCACCACATTTTCTCTGCGCGAGCGCGTTTGTTGACAGGCACCTGGTCGGGCGGCTCATTAAGCGCATACTTATCGGGTATCGCCATTGGTCATGAATTCCAAGGCGCAAAAACCTTGTACCCAAATGAATCAACACTCTGCTTGATTGGCAACTCGCACCTGCAAGCGCTCTATCAAATCGCGGCGAGTGAATTTGGATTCAAAGCGCAGTCCCTCGACGCTGCCGACGCCATCATTCAAGGTATCTTGCGCATTGCCCAACCCCATTTGAACACTCAAGTTTTGAACCAGCCAATTTCGAACAAGCAATGAGATCAACATGCTAGATAAATATTTGTCCGACACCCCCCTCGTCGCAATTTTACGAGGTGTATCACCTGAAGAAGTTGTCGCCATTACCGGTCAGCTCATCGAGTGCGGTTACACCATTATTGAAGTGCCTTTGACCTCTCCAGACGCGCTGAAATCCATCGCCTTAATTGCCGAAGAATTTGGCGGCCAGGCCCTTATTGGTGCAGGTACTGTCACTCAAGTTAATCAAGTGACCCAAGTATTTGAGGCGGGCGGAGAATTGGTTTTTTCACCCAACTGCGACCTTGATGTTATTCGTAAAACGAAAGAACTAAGCATGGTGTCCATGCCCGGTTGCTGTACGCCAAGTGAGGCATTTAGCGCAATGCATGCAGGCGCAGACGCACTGAAGTTTTTCCCCGCAGACCTAGTAACACCTTCGGCTATAAAAGCCATGCGAGCCGTTTTACCCACCATCCCCATGCTTGCGGTTGGCGGAATCAATAATGACAACATGCAAGATTATTTGACCGCGGGAGCCACAGGCTTTGGCATCGGCTCATCGCTGTATAAAGCAGGCAAGTCACCTGAAGCGATAGTCGCCGACGCAAAAAAAATACTGAATGCGTTTCATAACGCCAAAGAAAACTCGTCAATACTGAGCCCATAATGGACAAAATAAAAAAAACACTGCGCAGCAGAGAATGGTTTAACAACCCTAGTGACCCAGGTATGACTGCACTCTACCTTGAGCGCTATCTAAATTACGGCCTCACCCAGGAAGAGCTGCAATCAGACCGCCCAATTATTGGCATCGCCCAAACAGGATCAGACCTAGTACCTTGCAACCGCATCCATGTTGAATTGGCCGAGCGTGTTAAACAGGGCATTCGGGATGCCGGTGGTATTCCTATGGAATTTCCGGTGCACCCAGTACAAGAAACAGGCCGTCGCCCCACCGCTGCACTCGACAGAAATCTGCAGTGTCTTTCGCTCATTGAGGTTTTACACGGTTATCCACTCGATGGCGTAGTGCTTACTACTGGCTGCGACAAAACTACTCCGGCACTCATTATGGGCGCGGCGAGTACCAATTTGCCCGCTATTGCGCTGTCAGGTGGCCCCATGCTCAATGGCGATTATCTTGGCCAGTGCGTGGGTTCCGGCACCGTTATTTGGGAAGCCCGCGCACAGTTGAGCAAGGGGGAAATTACCACGGAAGAATTTATGGCGCGTGCCGCCGGTTCGGCCCCCTCCGCAGGTCATTGCAATACAATGGGCACGGCACTCTCCATGAATTGCCTCGCAGAATCACTGGGCATGATGCTACCTGGCTGCGCTTCTATTCCCGCGCCTTATCGCGAAAGAGCACAAATGGCCTACCACACAGGTAAACGTATTGTAGATATGGTGTGGGAAGATCTAACACCCGCAAAAATCATCACCCGCGAGGCCTTAGAAAATGCCATTGTGATGTGCTCTGCGATTGGCGGCTCCACCAATGCCCCCATTCATATCAACGCTATTGCCGCACACGCGGGTGTAGAGCTCACCCTAGAAGATTGGCAGCGCTGCGGGCAAAAAATTCCTCAACTGGTGAATTGTAAGCCCGTTGGAGAATTCCTTAGTGAAGAATTCCATCGCGCAGGCGGTGTACCAGCAACTATAGCCGAATTAGTAAAAGCCAATTTAATTCATGTGGACGCCATGACCGTAAGTGGCCGTAGCATTGGCGAGAATTGCGCCAATTCGCGCGTGATAGACTCCAGGGTAATTAAAACCACCAAAGACCCTATTGCCCCTGAAGCCGGCTTGATGGTGCTGTCTGGAAACCTGTTTGATTCAGCGGTGATGAAAGTTTCAGCCGTAAACGAAGAGTTCCAAGCACGCTATCTGTCCAACCCCGAAGACCCCAATGCTTTTGTAGGGCGAGCGGTGGTGTTTGATGGACCGGAACATTATCATGCCGAAATCGACAACCCAGAGTTAGGTATTGACGAGCACTGTATTTTGGTCATTAGAGGGGTTGGACCAAAAGGCTATCCAGGCTCAGCGGAGGTAGTGAACATGCAACCTCCAGCCTACCTGCTCAACAAAAACATCAATTCACTGCCGACGTTGGGCGACGGGCGCCAGAGTGGTACTTCGGGCTCTCCGTCTATTCTCAATGCCTCCCCGGAGGCCGCCGACGGAGGTGGTCTGGCGTATTTGAAGTCAGGGGACTCTGTGCGCATCGACCTAAATACGCGCTCAGTAATGGCGCTGGTCGACCCTGCCGAGTGGGCAGAACGAAAAGATACCATGACCTTTGATATGGTTGAAAACCAAACATGGTGGCAGGAAATTTACCGTGAAAATGTTTCAAATATGGACACCGGAGCGGTATTCCACGGCATGACAAAGTACAAAGACATCATCGCAAAAACCCCTAGGCATTCGCACTAGGGTATTAAGCAAACCTGCGAGCCAAAACGACTCGCAGGTTTGCTATAAATGAACAAACAACCTTCGCCTCTAAAATTTCACAGACATTTCCTATGAAAACAGGCAATATACGCGTTTTTTAAGCGGGCCCCTGAAGGAAAACATCATGTCTACCGAACAAACTCTACTGCAACGCTGCGATGCCAAATGCGAACTGTGTGCACAAGACACGCCACTGTCTCCATTAGAAGTGAGCCCCAGCGACGGCAGTGCTGATCAATGCGTGATGATTTGTGAAACCTGCAGCGGTCAAATTGCGCAAACTTCTACGGTAGACGCCAACCACTGGCGCTGTTTAAACGACAGTATGTGGAGCCCTGTCGCAGCGGTCCAAGTAATGGCTTGGCGCCAGCTAAACGCATTGGCAAAAACTGGTGAGACTTGGGCACAAGACCAGCTCGACATGATGTACCTAGAAGACGACGTGAAAACCTGGGCCGAGACAGGTATCAGCGATGAAGATGACGACCAAGAACCCACCCGCGACAGCAATGGTGCTCAACTTCACGCAGGCGACAATGTTACATTGATTAAAGATCTCGCCGTTAAGGGCGCGGGCTTTACCGCTAAGCGCGGTACGGCCGTACGCAATATCTCTTTGACTAACAACCCAGAACATATTGAAGGCCGAGTGAATGGCGTTAAAATTGTGCTGCTGAGTTGTTATTTAAAGAAAGCCTAAATATTTTGCCAACTCCTAGGCCGAAGCCTAGGAGAGTTCTAAAAGTACTGGGCAGTGATCAGACCCCAAGACATCGTTGAGTATATCGACGCTCTTAATCGCAGGCAGCAAGGTTTCAGAAGCCAAGAAATAATCGAGACGCCAACCTACGTTTTTTTGCCGCGCGCCAGCACGATAGCTCCACCAACTGTATTTAACTGTATCTGGATTAACATGGCGAAAGGTATCTACAAAGCCCGAAGCCACCAGATTATCCAAACCATCGATTTCTCTCTGAGTAAAACCCGCGCTTTTATTATAATTTGGTTTAGGTCGCGCCAAATCAATGTCTTTATGGGCTACATTCAGGTCACCACATATCACCACAGGCTTTTCACTTTCTAACTCTTTTAAATAATTCAGGAAGTCTTTATCCCATTGCTGGCGATATTCAAGCCTTTTTAATTCGCTACCAGAATTAGGGGTGTATACGGTAACCACGAAGTACTTTGCAAATTCTACGGCAATCACACGCCCTTCCTGATCGTGCTCTTCAATGCCCATATCAAGCCGCACCGACATGGCCTTCTTTTTACTCAATACCGCGGTACTTGAATAACCTTTCTTCACCGCTGAGTTTGTGTAAATATGGTACCCATCCACTTCGGCTAAAGCCTCAAGCACCTGTTCATCTTGAGCCTTGGTTTCCTGCAGGCACAAAACATCGGGCTGCATAACTTCGAGTGAACCCAAGAAATCTTTTTTCATTACCGCGCGAACACCGTTCACGTTCCAAGATATAAGCCGCATAGTTTTGTCTACTGTTTAATGTAAATATAATTTTCAAGTAAGTTTGCGCGCTAGTGTAAACCCAGCGGCGGGAACGAATCAAACGCCCCCTTTTAAACGCTCAAATACATAGCCTCCCGCCACTTGTTCCGCGTTAAGGGCTAGATCGCCCCCTAGTAAACCCACGGTTTTACGCCTAGCGATCTTCGACATCGCCGCCATAAAACACTCCAAATTCCCATATTGAACACGCCACACTACTAGAAAGCACTGCCCCCCACAAATGGTCAATCTCACTCCTAGCGCTCATTTTTGTAAAATCATCTCCCCAAATTCACGTTCGTGGTTATAATAGCGGCTCTTCTTTACTTGATTGTGCAATGAGGTGATTGTGAAGCTGTCAGCCTTCGGGAAAAAGTTTGCGGGTGAATCTGGCATAGTTGAATTGATGGATGATCTGGGCACTGCCCTGAATGAAAACCCTGACATGATTTTTATGGGGGGCGGCAACCCTGGGCGGCTACCTGAGGTGGAGGCCATCTTCCAAAAACGCCTAGAACATATAATGGCCGATTCCAGTCAGCGCCACAGTTTGTTTGGCATCTACCAATCACCGCAGGGTGATGCTGAATTTCGCACACAAATTGCCGATTTTCTGAAGAAACAATTTGGCTGGAAGCTCAGCGCTAATAACATTGCGATTTCAAACGGCAGCCAATCGGCGTTTTTTGTCCTCTATAATATGCTGGCTGGAGCCATGCCAGATGGCAGCCACCGCTCCATTCATTTGCCTCTAGCGCCTGAATACCTAGGGTATGGCGACATTGGGCTAACAGATAACTTTTTTACCGCTACTCGGCCCAGTATTGAGCTGTTCGACAATCACCTATTTAAATATCACATAGACTTTTCTCAGCTGAGCATTAACGAACAAACCGCCGCGCTTTGCGTCTCCCGCCCCACCAACCCAACGGGTAACGTGTTAACCGACGATGAAATCGCTCATCTTGATGAATTGGCACAAAAGAAAGGCATTCCGCTGATTATTGACGGCGCTTACGGCCTGCCGTTTCCCAACATTTTGTTTAACGACGCCAAACCTCACTGGAATGAAAACACCATTCTTGCTCTGAGCTTATCGAAACTTGGCCTTCCAGGTGCCCGCACGGGTATTGTTGTCGCCAAGGAAGAGATCATTCAGGCTTATACCAGCGCCAACACTATTGTGAGTTTGGCCTGTGGTAATTTGGGGCCAGCACTGGCAAAAGAACTATTCAAAACCGGAGAGATACTCTCCATCACTAGAGACTATGTCACGCCATTTTATCGCGAGCGTTCACAGCAAACTGTGCGCTGGTTTCAAAAGCAATTAGGCGACCTGCCCTACCATATCCACAAACCCGAGGGCGCAATTTTCTTATGGCTGTGGTTTGAAGGCTTGCCTATCAGCAGCCAAGCACTCTACGAACGCCTAAAAAAGCGGGGTGTATTAATTGTTCCGGGGCAAAACTTCTTTGTCGGCATGGATGATGACTGGGCCCACAAAAACGAATGCATTCGTGTCTCTTACGCCCAAGACGAAGATACCGTTCAACGAGGTGTCAAGATAATCAGTGAGGAAGTCGCCAAGGCCTACGCTGAAGCTTAAGCTCCATTAATTTTGTGTGTATTGACGACGAAGCAATTCCAAATCACCGCGAGCCTGTATTAACGCAAACTCTTCTCTTAGTAGTTCCACATAGGGCACTAAGGCACCCTTTTTAGATATTTGAATCCACGGCGTTCGCTCGGCAACCACAAAGGGAGTACCAAACAAATCGTTGCTCAGATTACTCTTTGCAGCCGCGGCTAAAATTGGCTCCATGGGGCCTATAATGGCGTCCACCCGACCACCTAACAACATCTTCACACCCTGTAGGAAGTTTGTTGTGCGATATTTCTGAATGTTAGGATTGTTGTCGATTTGCTCACTAAAACTGCCACCTCGAAGATAAGCTATACGCTTATTCTCTAGGCTTTGTATCGAATCAAACGAAGACCCTTTCAAGCCCACCACTACGGTTTTCAAAGTTGGTAGAGGTGCGACGTAAACAACGTAGTCGTTCAACTCAGAGTACTTGAACATTATGGACAAATCAGCTCGGCCAGACTTTAGACCACTTCTAATTCTTGTATAAGGTGCGACGGTGTTACTGGCGTCCAATCCCACGGCTGCGGCGAGTTTGTTAGCCAAATCGTAGTATATGCCGCTGGCCACACGGTCATTAAGTATTCCGTATGGGGGAAAGCCGATCGTCCGAATTTCAATTTTGAGGGGATCTAGGCTAAAGGCGCTGCTCGAGATGCCTAGCAAGAGCAAAAGCACTAATTTGTGAAGATAAATTGGCATAATACTCGCTAGTGGATGAACTGTTCAGGTCTCAACTAGCAAGTATATCTCAAGGATAGCGCAACACAATGCTCCAAGGTCCCTAAATCAAAACGTTGGGACCCAAAATTGGGACCCAACGACGCTGTGAACGAGGACTAGAAGTTATAGTTCACACCAACGCTTGTGTGGTAGAGATAGTCTTCATCTACGATTGAGCTGTCTTTAATACCGTCGCCCAAGGCCACTACGCCGCCTGAAACATTTACATCCCAGTGCTCGCTTAATTCATAGCGCCCCCGCACGCCCGCGAATACATTCAGTACCGAGTCGGCCTCATAAGCCTCACGAAGGCTGGTTGCTTCGGCCTGGCTTACACCAAAAAGGTGATTAGCTTTATCTTCGCCCATCCAAGCCATGCCAACAACAGGGTTCACATACCAATCGCCCATACGCAAATCAAAGGTGTAGCTAGCCGAAGCGGTGACACCGTTGTATTTGTTACCTAGATCAGTGGCCATGGTAAAGTGAAAGCGCCCAAGGTCTGTGGTGTGGTTGACATAATAGCCACCTTCCACAGTATATTTTCGTTCAATCAGACCTGCTAGCTTGGCGTTCTTACGATATTCACTCTCATCACCGAGAAAGCTGCCACTAGGCGTCAGCAGCAAACCGTAACTGAATTCACCTTTTTGTCCCAAGGCTAAGTTAAAGGTACCGTCTTTGACAAAAAACCGCTCGCCATTATATTCGATATTTGGGTATATGAACCCTTCATTATCTTCTCCGGCATAAGCATTATTACTAGTTCCCACCGCGCCACCCACAACCCACTTACTGTCGCTGTCACCCGGCCCAATCGCGTCACTCGCGAGGGTATTCATTGCAACAAAACTACCTAGAAAAGAAAGTGCCATTGTTGATATTGATGTTTTCATAAAAAATTTCTCGCATTGTAGTAATTTGAAAATTTAATTTCGATATTTCTATTAGAGGCCAAATAAACGAGCTTCAAAATCCTCAGCATCAATCTTCTCAGACAGAGTGACAGGAGCCGTCTCATGAACAGAGCAAGCCTGTGAAAAAAGTACAAGAAGAGTGAGTAGAATAAAGAAAGAATGTTTCATGGCCGCCCCAATAGATTCACGTTGTTTGTAAGTACGACGCTACTATAAGGGCAAGGCCTGAATGAAAACTGAATGCAAAATTAACTGAACATTAACACGATTTTTTATGAGACTTTACTGAACTGCAGCCTCGTGACACGCCACCTCAGTGGTCCAGGGGCTATAAAATACCAAAAACTCTATTCCGGGAATAATCACTTGAGCCAACCAATTATAAAAAGTGTGTTCGGTAGTTATTTCCGTCCACGCTTTATCACCGCAAATTGACTGGGTATTCAAGGGCCTACTAATTTCAACCATGCCATTTAAGGTGGTGTGATGCCAGCGGGTTTCGGTATTCTTTGGTTCCTCTTGCTCAACTTGAACAAAGGTAATGGTACTGCAACCCAAACCGAGATACATAAACCCCAAGAGCAAGGCAAAACGAAGCGTTCTAAAATTATTCATCTTCACACCAAACCTTAGCCGTTCTAGGCGCATAGAAGAACAAAGTCATCATGCCAATCACATAATCTGAGGAAGTCATCACTGTTTGCATCTGGCTGACGTCTGCACCATCACACACTTCATTAACATCTACCTTATGCTCTCCTTTTAAACCAAAAAAGTAGAAAGGTTTACTGTCCATGTAGGTGGGTTCAGAGTTGTCTTTGTCAGCTTCGTCCTGGCGAATTGTGACACTGGAGCACGCCGCTAGATTAATGATTAAAAATAGACTCAGGGTAATTTTCATACCTGAGGAAGCCCAACTGGAATTCATTTTTAATAGGTCCTTTTAAAATTATCGAATGGGTAATTCAAGCGTAAACAACGCGCCACCGGAAGCCGACTCGCCTACCGTTACAAGGCCTTGATAGCTCGCGATGATATCAGCGACAATGGCCAAACCAAAGCCCTGCCCCGCATGGGTAGAATCTAAGCGCACCCCGCGCCTAAGGATCTCACCACGCTTTGCTAATGGCACTCCTGCGCCATCGTCTTCAATGGTTATACGTACACTCGCTTGGCCACTGCCCAAGGCCACAACCGTCGCCCGAGTCATAACCTTGCGTGCGCAATACTTATAGGCATTGTCGAGTACATTACCCAATATCTCGGCCAAGTCGCCTTCATCTGCAAACACTTGAATATCGTCGTCGATCTCCAGCTCAGCAACAACCTGCTTGTGGGCGTAGACCTTGTCTAGCGCGTCGAGCGTAGTGAGCACCTCCGGCGCAAGAGGAATAGCAACAAAACTTATATTTTGCCCTGCCGAGACGGCCTGCCGCAGCTGATAGTCAATGATGCCTCGCATCTTATCCACCTGCTGATTCAAACGACCAAGCAATGCCTGAGGGTCCGTAGCCAAATGCCCTTCCGTAACATCCTGCTCCAGTCCTTTTAATACCGACAAAGGGGTTTTTAAACTGTGTGACAAATCGGCCATTCGGTCGCGATATTTCTCTCGCTGCCGCCGCTCATTATCAATCAATAAATTCACATTGCTGACCAGGCCCCGCAACTCGGAAGGATAACGACCCGACAGCGAACGGGATTCACCCTGCCCCATAGCGTCCACCTCGGCCTCCAGTGTACGCACCGGCATTAAACCCCAGCGCAAAATGATGGCTTGCAAGGCCAACAGCACACCCCCAACCAACAACAGTGCCAGAAGCATGGCCGAGCGATACTCTTGAAGATCACTTTGATAATATTCCATGTCTTCCATAACCGTAAAAATGAACGCAGACTTACCACCCCGATCATCAGGCCAAAGCGTGCTGTAACTCGACACATAATATTGATTGCCTAAACGGTCTTCCGCGTGCCCGAACAACCATTCACCATCGTCAGGGATAGGCAACGAGAAGCGCAAAGTGCTCGCCGACACACTCCGCCAATATTCCTCACCCTTACCGCCGGTCACTATTCCCAACAGCGGTTTATCTGCAGAGTTAAACCGAGGTTCCGCCAATACCGCCGGCAGCTCCATTTTGCCGTCTTCATTTTCAGCGACCGTAATCAGAGAGTAAGTGTGTAATCGTAATTTCTCTCGCACAATATTTTCGAGACTCGCGGAAAAAGCCCGATCTAACAGCAGTGCCGCTCCCCCTAGAAACAGACTGATAACAATGCTCGCCGACAAAAACAGACGGCGTGTTAAAGAGGACTGAACCACCCTCAGATATTTCCGCTCACGAAACGATAACCTCGCCCTCGCAGCGTCTCAATAGGTCGGTAATCGTCCCGAACCCCCAGCTTTTTTCGCAGACGTGCAACAATCACCTCCACCACATTACTATCGCGGTCCTCTTGATCATCGTATAAACGATCGATCAGCATCGTGCGGGTGACGATCTTTCCCGGGTGCATCAGAAAATGCTCCAAGACCTTAAACTCAAACGCCGTCAGATCCATCTCCTGATCGTGTAAATAAATCACATGATTTCTGGTATCCAGGGCCAAAGGCCCCAGCTCCAAACGCGTGCTAGTGCGCCCGTGCGCACGCCGCAACAGAGCATTTACCCGAGCGAGAAGCTCCTCAGGCTGAAAAGGCTTCGTTAAATAATCATCTGCGCCAGCATCAAGCCCCTCCACCTTCGACTTCCAAGTACTTCGCGCAGTTAAGACCAAAATAGGAAATTCTCGCCGCCCCTGCCGAAGCTTCTCAATCAGCTCCAGGCCATCCATTTTTGGCAAACCGAGGTCCACAACAGCCAAGTCAATTTCATATTCCCCTGCGTAAAACAAAGCCTCCATACCATCACTGGCCACATTCACCTGAAACTCCCGCCGTTCAAACAAAGCCTGTAGCTGCTGCTGAATTTCCAAATCATCCTCAACCAACAAAATTCGCATGGCCTTAAGGTTCCTTGTGCCGTTTTATCAAAGGAATACGCTCGCCACTGCGAGCATTTAAATACAACTTATGAATTTCACCCGAATTTGAAATAAGCTTCACCCGGTATTGCAAAGGCTGCTTCTGAAGCAGCTTAATTCGCAGCACCTGCCCTGGAACCAAAGCCTGAGCCAACTTTGCAATAGCCGCCTCATCCATCAAATCTCCCGAACTGGGCACAACCTCAGCCGTAGAAGGAACCACCTGAACCACCGTCGGCTTCTCAGGCCCCGGCCCATGAATCTTCTCTTGAACCCGCTGCTCCATCCAAGTTGTCATAGGCTTCACCAAGCCCTCAAGCCAGCGTGTTGAAGGCTTAATTTTTTTCTCCAGCCAGATAGTCTCCCCCTCCCGAACTTCAGACGAAGCCTCAGCGTCAGCGTTAGACGTGCTCACAGCATCATTCGCCAACGAGTCAAGCGACCCGCCGATGAGTAAAAAGCACAAAAGAAAATTCAGGAAAAAAGACAAAAGCCTACCCATTAAATACAACAATTCGCCAGCATAGCCCAACAAAATGAACCCTGCATTAACCACAACAACCCAAACCGCCCCAGCCTAGAGCAGCGAAAAATCATCCGCGTCCAAATTTGCCGGAAACTTCTCCCGAAAACGCCGCAGCTCCTGCGCGCTCAACACCGCTGTAAACGCCCCCTCCCTATCCAGAGGTTCCACCAGAGCCCGCCCCTGCGCATCCAAAACAACACTGTCCCCAGAATAAGCGTAACCATTACCGTCCACACCCACCCGGTTCACCCCCACCACACAACTCAAATTCTCCATCGCCCGCGCCAACAGCAGCGTACGCCAAGGAAACGCCCGCGCCGCCGGCCAATTTGCCACAAACAACAACAAATCATAATCATCCCGGTTGCGGCACCAGACAGGAAAGCGCAAGTCATAGCAAATCAAAGGGCAGCAGCGCCAGCCCTTAAGCTCCACCACAAGCCGCTCACCCCCCGCCACATAACGCTCATGCTCACCAGCCATGCGAAACAAATGGCGTTTATCATAAAACTCAAAAGATCCATCAGGCCGCATCCACACCAAGCGATTCACCACCCCCTGCAGTGCTCGAACCCCATAACTTCCCACAACAACCGCCCCAGACACCGCCGCCATCTCCCGCATCCAGGCAAGAGTAGGTCCCTCAGCCTCCTCAGCCACCTTCTCAGAGTCCATAGAAAACCCCGCCGTAAACATCTCCGGCAGCACCACAAGATCACTAGGCGTCTGCAGAGTCAAAATCGCCGACCCAAAAGCCTCACGATTAGCCACCGCGTCTTGCCAGACAAGCGCCTGCTGCAAAACAGTGACCGTCAAATCCTCAACAGGTAGCCCCCGCATAAAACCCCCAACAAATTAAAAATACAAATTCCAGTCGACCGAGCACCAAGACAGCATATCAAAAGATCAAAGTGGCACATTAAAAAAAGGGGGGGGGTGAGCACAGAATTAAGGATAGGCAGTGCCTGCTCCGCCGCGCCCATTCAGAACGCGTGTCTCGCTTTACCCCTCTGACCAACGTCATTGAGCGAGGACTGTCTGAGCGTCTCCTTGCGAGTTCCGCAGCGGGTTGGTCAGAGGGGTAAAGCGAGCGTTCGGGCGTGGTGGAGCGGGCACTGCCTATCCTGGCGCGCTGGCACTGCTTTTCTTAGCCGCACTAGCACCGTCTATCCTTTGCGTACTAGCGCCTCGACCCTATCCCTCAGCAATCCCATCCAAAGCCTTCGTCAAATGCGCCAAAGTCCGCTCAACATTATGCAACTTATCCAGCCCAAACAGCCCCAACCTAAACGTCTGAAAATCCTCAGGTTCATTACATTGCAGAGGCACCCCAGCCGCAATTTGCATCCCTTGGGCCACAAACTTAGCCCCAGACTTAAACCCGCCATCGTTCGTATAACTCACCACAACCCCCGGCGCCTGAAACCCCGGTGCCGCCACACTCACAAAACCGCGGGCAACCAGCAGCTCACGTACCCGTCCACCCAGCTCAAGCGCCTCCTCCCGAACCTTCTCAAACCCGTAGGCCTCAGTTTCCTTCATCGTATCTCGGAACACCATCAGAGCATCAGTAGGCATAGTTGCATGGTAAGCGTGCCCACCGTTCTCATAAGCCTCCATAATTTGCAGCCACTTACGCAAATCGCAGGCAAAACTCGTGCTTGTAGTGTGCTCAATGCGCTCACGGGCCGTCTCGCCCAGCATCACCAGAGCAGCACAAGGCGAAGCACTCCAGCCCTTCTGAGGCGCACTAATAAGAATATCAACGCCGCAGGCTTTCATATCCACCCAGAGTGTTCCAGAAGCAATACAATCCAGAACAAACATTCCGCCCACCGAGTGCACCGCATCGGCCACCGCACGCAAATAATCATCAGGTAGCAACATGCCCGAAGCCGTCTCTACATGGGGCGCAAAAACCAAATTGGGCTTCTCAGCTTTAATTCGCGCCACAACGTCCTCAATGGCCGCCGGCGCAAAAGAAACCGCCGAGCCTGCACTGATTGGCTGGGCTTCCATAACGATCGACTCAGAGGCAATATCACCCGCCTCCAAAATCTGACTCCAGCGAAAACTGAACCAACCATTGCGAATGATCAAACACTTTTGATTCGTCGCAAATTGACGGGCCACAGCCTCCATCCCGTAAGTACCCCCACCTGGCACAACCGCCACTGCTTGAGCAGCATAAACCTGCTTCAGAGTGGTAGAAATATCATTCATTGCCCCTTGAAAGGACTGAGACATATGGTTTAGTGAGCGGTCGGTAAACACCACCGAATATTCCAGCAGCCCATTGGGATCAACATCGGGTAACAATCCAGGCATAGTAAAACTCTCTTATTGAAGGGTGACAATTTGAAGGAGACAGAGGATAACACTTAGCGACAGCGGGTTCAGTACTCAGGCTTATCCTTTTCATCAATTTTCCAGGCATCGCCTATGGCCACATTGTCATCTGTCTCCGTTTCAATGTCCCAAGAATAACGACGCGCAGGGGGAAGATCCCAGGACCTAAACAAATAGGCGCTGAGCAGACCACCCAGAGCACCAAAACCATGATACTCAAAGGAAATATCTGGCTCACTGGGGAAGACCGACAAGAGCATGCCGCCGTACATAAAAAACGCAATCATCAACAGTGCAATAGAACGCTTGTCGCGTCGCAATATTCCGCTCAAAAACAAAAAGAAGAACATGCCATGGGTAAGGCCGCTAGCGCCAAAATGAAAACTCTCGCGAGCAAAAAACCACACACCGAGACCAGACACCAGCCAGATAATAAGCAGAGACAGATAACGCGCACGCGGGTAGCCATACAGCAAGGCGCTACCCAGCAACAACAACGGTAAGCTATTGGAAATTAAGTGACTGAATGAACCGTGAATTATGGGTGCAGAGAGAATGCCACTAAGATGGCTTAGCTCGCGGGGATAAACCCCAAAAGCATGCAGCGACACACCTGACAAAAACTCGCCAATCTTGATCAGCCAAAGAAGCGCCACAAACAATGCCGTAATGCGAATACTATTGTATAAACGAGAATCTTTTACCATAAACCCTTACATGTGGGTGCTGGTCACAAATTTAAAGGAGAAGCGTGCTAATATCTGCTCTTAACCAGACACGAGCTTACGCGATAATGTTTTCAACACAGCTTGCCAAGATGTTCTCTTACTTTGAACAACAAATTGACCCATTTCCTCCGAAATCTCCCGCGCAGCCCCCCAAAGGCCTGTATGAGTTCTGCCGACACTACACCTTAGGCCTAGAGAAGCACTTAGTACTCCTAGGGATTCTCACCGCCTGCACAGCAGTAGGCGAAGCTTTACTCTACGCCATCCTGGGAAAAATTGTTGATTGGTTAGCCACCAGCGACCCCGCCACTTTTTTTCTTGATCAGTGGCCAATGTTATTGGGCATGTCCATTTTTGTGCTGCTGTTTATGCCCATAGCGGTCACGCTGCAATCACTCGTAGTACATCAAACACTAGTGGCCAATTTTCCCATGTCGGTGCGCTGGCTATCGCACCGTTACGTACTAGACCAAAGCTACAGCTTTTTTCAAAACGAATTCAGCGGCCGAATTGCCACCAAGGTAATGCAAACGGCACTTGCGGTGCGAGAAACCGTGATGACCCTTCTAGAGGTAATGTTATTTGTCACCATTTATATGGTGACCTCCGTTATTTTGGTCGCCAGTGCCGACCTTCGGCTGACACTGCCGGTGCTAGTGTGGCTGGTGGTTTATATCCTCCTACTCAAGTACTTCCTGCCTCGCCTAAAAAGTATTTCCACGCGACAAGCCGATGCTCGCTCAATGATGACGGGGCGCATCGTAGATAGCTATTCTAATATCATGACCTTAAAGCTATTTTCACACTCCCGCCGTGAATCGAATTATGTCAAAGAAGGCATGAGCGAATTTCTGGAAACCGTGCACCCACAGATGCGCTTAGTTACTCTACTAAATTCCGCGCTCTGGGTTATCAACATGCTCTTAGTATTTGTTACCGGTGGGCTCGGCATCTACCTATGGACCCATAGCGCTATCAGTCCTGGCGCCATTGCTATTGCCATGAGCTTAGCCATCCGACTGACTGGAATGTCACACTGGATAATGTGGGAAGTTGGTAAACTTTTTGAAAACATCGGCACCGTGCAAGATGGTATAAATACTATCGCCCTGCCTCATACCATAAGGGACAGCGAAGGTGCTGAAGCACTTCATGTGAGTAAAGGCGAAATCATTTTTGAGCAAGTCGATTTCACATACGACACACAGAGCAATAAGGGCGAAAAAGTATTTAATCGCTTAGATCTGAACATTGGCTCTGGAGAAAAAGTGGGCATTGTAGGCCGATCGGGTGCTGGCAAGTCTTCCCTAGTAAATTTGCTATTACGCTTCTACGACATTCAATCAGGCAAGATCACTATTGATGGCCAAAACATTTGCGCCGTAAACCAGGACAGCCTTCGGGCTCATATCGGCGTGGTAACGCAAGACACCTCTTTGCTTCATCGATCCGTGCGGGAAAATATTTTGTTTGGTCGACCCAACGCTAACGAAGACCAAATGCTAAACGCCACTCGTGCGGCTCAAGCGCACGAATTCATTCAGACCTTAAGTGATGACGATGGCAAGCACGGCTACGATGCCAAGGTTGGTGAACGCGGAGTGAAACTCTCGGGTGGCCAACGGCAGCGAGTCGCCATTGCACGGGTTTTGCTGAAAGACGCCCCGATTTTAATTCTCGACGAAGCGACCTCTGCGCTAGATTCAGAAGTGGAAGCTGGCATTCAGGAAAATTTGTATAAACTCATGTCAGGTAAAACCGTGATAGCTATTGCTCATCGACTGTCTACCATTGCCGCAATGGATCGCTTAATTGTCTTAGACGAGGGGCAAATAATTGAACAAGGCAGCCACAAGGAACTGCTGGCTCAAAATGGCGTATATGCCAATTTGTGGGCACATCAGTCTGGTGGGTTTTTGGGTGAAGATTAAACTTAGAGTTACGAAAAAATCACAGTGGCCTCGAGGTCAGCTCTCAATACTCATCTACGGCTACCAGAGCTAGCCACTTTCAGATGCGCCCCAGCTTCCGCGTAAACTAACAGCCTTCAATCACACAGCTAATACCCTGCCATTCACTGCGGTGATGAAGGCCGGCAGAGTATTTTACTTTCTTTTTTCACCCGCAATTTGTCGTAGAACATTCCTGCAAATGAGTTTACTCTGTTCGCAAACTCACCCACAAAATTTTGGAGACACCCTATGGCCACCGGCCTGCAAATGCAATCAACGCTATTAGAAAACGGAACACTTCAAGTGGCTCTAGCCGAACTGGACGTACCCACACCTAAGGAACATGAAGTTGTGGTTCGCGTAGAAGCCGCCCCCATAAATCCATCTGATCTTGGCGTCTTATTTGGGCCTGCCGACATCAGTGCTGCAAGCTCAACAGGCGAAGGCGCGAGCACCACCCTGTCGGCACCAGTTGCACCGGCATTAATGGCTCGCTTTGGCGCCCGTGTTGGCCAAGCGCTTACAGTAGGTAATGAAGGCGCTGGTGTGGTTGTCGCGGCGGGCAGTGACCCTGAAGCACAAGCTTTGATGGGCAAAACCGTTGCGATCTTTGGCGGTTCAATGTACACCCAATTTCGCTCAATGCCTGCGGCTATGTGTATGCCACTGCTCGAAGGCACTACCGCTAAAGAAGGCGCCTCTTGCTTCGTTAACCCCCTGACCTCGCTAGGCATGGTTGAAACCATGAAGATGGAAGGCCACAAGGCCCTAGTACACACCGCGGCGGCTTCAAACTTGGGGCAAATGCTCAATAAGATCTGTATCGCCGATGGCGTTGAGCTGGTGAACATTGTTCGCAAACAGGAGCAAGCTGATATCCTTAGCGCGCTGGGTGCCAAGTACATATGCAACAGCAGCAGCGAAACCTTTATGGCCGACCTAACTGACGCCATCTTTGCCACTGGCGCCACCATTGCTTTTGACGCCACAGGCGGCGGACAATTGGCTAGCCAGATTTTAACCGCTATGGAACAGGCTGCAGCCCGCACTCCCGCTGACTACAGCGTTTACGGTTCAACACACCATAAGCAAGTTTATCTCTACGGCGGCTTAGACGTATCCCCAACTGTACTCAACCGCGCTTACGGCATGGCCTGGGGTGTTGGTGGTTGGTTGTTACCTTTGTTCTTAGCCAAAGTTGGCGCCGAAAAAGGCAATGAACTACGAGGACGTGTAGCGCGTGAACTGAAAACAACTTTTGCAAGTCACTACACTCAAGAGTTATCGCTGGCCGAGGCTTTGAACGCCGACACTGCCAAGCAATACAATTTGAAAACTACCGGTGAGAAATACTTAATGTGCCCAAATAAAGATCTTTAATTAGAGGCTTTATTTATTTGACCTTGGTGTGGCGCCGCAAGGGGCCACACCAATTTTAACCAATTACTTCAATACTCGGGCATTAATTACATGCTCAACTTTACAGAGAGCTTCTAACACCGCGTCCATTGGGCAACTTTCAACATCAATAATGTTATAGGCCAAATCGCCACGACTTTTGTTCACCATGTCGATAACGTTAACCTTATTTTCAGCCAGCAGCGACAGTACATTACCAAGCACACCAGAAACGTTGTCGTTGCAAAAGGTAATGCGGCAGCTGCCACCGTTTGCGCGAGGCATATTAACCGGCGGGAAATTCACAGAATTTTTAATGTTGCCATTCTCGAGAAAATCCATCAGTTGATCTGCCGCCATCACCGCACAATTTTCTTCGGCTTCCGCTGTGCTCGCACCAATGTGCGGCATTGCAATAACGTCTTTACGATTTAACAGGCAAGGTTCTGGGAAATCACAAATGTATTGCGCCAAGTTTCCACCTTCTAAGCTTCGAACAATAGCTTCGGGGTCAACAATGGCATCACGAGCAAAGTTAACTAAGACCATGCCTTCTTTTGCCGCTGCCAAACTCTCATCGTTAATCATGTGGCGAGTGGGGGCAATGGCGGGCACGTGCAAGCTGACAAAATCTGAGTGGGCCAACAGAGCTTGAAGGTTTTCTTTGCGCTCAACTTGGCTGGGCAAACGCCATGCTGCATCAACCGACAACGCAGGGTCATAACCTAATACGTTCATGCCTAAGGCGAGAGCCATCTCGGCAACCATAGAACCAATTGCGCCTAAACCTACCACACCCAAGGTGCGACCTTTCAGCTCATTACCGGCAAACCGCTTCTTTTCCTTTTCCAGCAACTTCGACATTTCTGCAGGGTCACTCATCTCCGTGAGCGTTTGCACGTAAGCCATGCCGCCACTGATATCACGAGAACCCAAAAGCAGTGCAGCCAATACCAACTCTTTTACTGCGTTGGCGTTTGCGCCCGGAGTATTAAACACCACAATGCCTTTCTTACTGAAGTCTTCAACGGGCACGTTGTTTACACCGGCACCTGCACGAGCAAGCGCCAACAAAGTCTCTGGAATGGCTTCGTCATGAAGCTTTTGGCTGCGCAACAAGAAGGCGTGCGGATGGCCAATTTCACTCGCCACCTCATAGCGTTCGCGAGAGAACCTTTCTAGACCTTTTATGGAAATAGCATTATAGGTTTTGATATTAAACATGTCTTACCCTTAATAATTGCTTGTTAAACCAAGCGGCCACTCTGGCCAGCTTGGGCACTTATGACTATTTGTTAAGCTGTTACTTCGCCGTATGCCCAGCTCAACCAAGGCAGTAGCGCTTCCAGGTCAGCCTGCTCAACAGTGGCGCCACACCAAATACGGAGGCCCGCAGGCGCATCACGATAAGCGCCAATGTCATAGGCTGCATCAGCTTGATCAAGTAACTTAACCATGGCTTTTACCTGTTCAGGCGTCGCCTTTAAGGTGAAACACACGCTGGTGTTTGAGCAGGTCTCAGGGTCTTGGGCGAGAAAATCAATCCAATCGTTATCGGCTACGAACTGAGTCAATACGGCTAAGTTAGCTTCCGATTTGGCAACAGCGGCAGCAACGCCACCCATATCTTTCACCCAGTCGAGCGCATCCAAGTAATCAGCTACCGCTAACATTGACGGAGTGTTAATGGTCGCACCTTTAAAGATACCTTCAATCAATTTTCCGCCCTTTGTCATACGGAAAATTTTTGGCAGTGGCCATGCAGGCGTGTAGCTCTCTAAACGCTCCACTGCGCGAGGGCTCAAAATCAGCATTCCGTGTGCGCCTTCTCCGCCTAGCACTTTTTGCCAACTAAAAGTCACCACGTCTAACTTTTCCCAGGGCAGCTCCATGGCAAACACCGCTGAGGTGGCATCACAAATAGTAAGGCCCGCGCGATCATCGGCAATCCAGTCGGCATTTTTAACTTTTACGCCAGAGGTTGTACCGTTCCAAGTAAACACAATGTCATGATCGCTGTTCGTTTTGCTCAAGTCTGGAAGCAATCCGTATTCACCTTCAATGGCCGTAACATTGTCTAGCTTCAGCTGCTTGTTAATGTCAGTGAGCCAGCCCTGGCCAAAAGACTCCCAAAATACGACATCAACCGGACGTGCGCCCAGCATAGACCACAGCGCCATCTCAACGGCTCCTGTATCTGAGGCCGGCACAACACCCACACGATAGCCTTCAGGTAAACCGAGTAAAGCCGCTGTATCGACGCAGGCGCGCTCAAGCGCCGCCTTACCAATGGAGGAGCGATGAGAGCGCCCTAATGTATCAAGGTCGAGTTTGCTCACATCGTAACCGGGGCGTTTGCTGCAAGGGCCAGATGAAAAATTAGGATTAGCGGGCTTAATTTTCGGTTGCATAAGCGATCTCGATAGTCAGGAATTGGGATTTTGGGCGGGTGATTATGCCAGTAATACCCAACGGGTCATAGCGTAATGGCCCGCAGTTTCCAATAAGAAAATTGCGTCTATTAATCGCTACAAAATATGGCAAAGCGAGAACAAGTCTTTATAATGATGGCCCAAACACAACGATTCTTTTTACCCGCTCTTTTGACTAGCTTTGGATAGCCTCTTGAATTTTCGCTTATTTACCTTAGCCCTTACGGCTGTCTTCGCCATGTCACTGGTGCCCGTTCTTGTCAGGTCGGTCGCTTCGAATGAAGTCACCATTGGTGCCATTCGAATTGGCATAGCCCTGTTATTTCTCACTCCAATACTCTTAGTCAAAGGCACGCTAAAGGGATTAAGTTCTCGAGATTGGCTGGGCATGGCTTTAGTGGGGCTAATGTTCGCCGCTCATTGGTGGACCTATTTCTACGCGATCAAAAACTCCAGTGCCGCCCTAGGCGCCATTTCGCTATCCACTTACGGCATTCATTTAGTAATCATTAGCTGGGCATTTGGGGGACACAAGCTGGCCCCCATAGATTGTTGTGCGGTTGCCGTCAGCTTCACTGGCTGCATTCTGGTAACCCCAGAACTCAACTTCAGCAATGAAACGACCTGGGGCTTCACTGTGGGTGTTTTAAGTGGGCTGCTGTATGCCATGCTGCCGCTTATCCATCAGCGAATGGCTCACATTCCCACAATGACTCGCAGCTGGGGACAATTTGCATTTGCGGGGCTATTCTTTCTTATGCTTTGGCCACAGATTGAATGGCCTCGCAACAGTGGCGATTGGTGGCCACTGATGACAATGGGCATTGTATGCACGTTGATCGGCCACACTCTCTGGGTAAAAGCGAGCACAGAATTACCCGCAGTTGTGACCAGCACCACCTACTATTTTTACATTCCCATTGCCATGGTGTTGAGTTTTGTTTTTCTAGACGAAGAAATCACGCCCATCATGATTGCCGGAGCAAGTATGATTGTGGGCGCTAATATTACAATAGCAGTTATGCCATTTTTAAAAAGCAGGAAGTTAAAGCTCAGAAAACACGCTTAACAAACTAGCGGCCACCGTGCCTGTGACCACGAGAATTCTCTCCAGAGCGCTGGCCATCGCGATGCCCTATTCGCGGACTTTTAGGTCTATTACCTCGGGCCGGCTTTTGACTTAGGCGTGACTCCGGTAACTTGTGAACAGGCTCAAAACCTTCAACAATTTTACGTGGTAAAATTTTCTTGATCAGGCGCTCAATATCCTGAAGTAATTTGAATTCTTCTGAACTCACCAAAGAAACTGCTTCACCTGTTGCACCTGCCCGGCCGGTACGACCAATGCGGTGAACATAGTCTTCTGACACGTTAGGCAGATCGAAATTCACCACGTGAGGTAATTGTTCAATATCCAAACCCCGCGCTGCAATATCTGTAGCCACGAGTGCACGAACCGAGCCCGCTTTAAAATCAGCTAAGGCCTTTGTGCGCGCTCCCTGGCTTTTATTGCCGTGAATAGCAGCCGCCTTAATGCCGTTATTTTCTAAATACTTAGTGAGTTTGTTTGCGCCGTGCTTGGTTCGAGAGAATACCAGCACCTGCTCCCACTTCCCTTCCCAAATCAAATTGGCCAGCAAGGCTGGCTTTTGGTTTTTGTCGACAGGGCAAACTAACTGCTCAACCGATGTCGCGGCAGCGTTGCGGGGTGTCACAGAAATTTCAACAGGGTCGTTAACCAAGCCCTTTGCCAATTGGCGAATGTCGTCCGAAAAGGTGGCCGAGAACATCAAGTTTTGCCGCTTCTTCGGCAACAGCGCAATGATTTTTTTAATATCCCGGATAAAACCCATATCCAGCATACGATCAGCTTCGTCTAATATCAGCACTTCTAATTTATCAAAACGAACCGCTCTTTGATTGTAAAGGTCCATCAATCGGCCCGGCGTTGCCACAAGAATATCGGCCCCGCGGCGCAGTTTCATCATTTGCGGGTTAATTTTTACGCCGCCAAATACGACAGTAGAATTCAAATTTAAATTTTTGCCGTAAGTGGCAACACTTTCGGCCACCTGGGCAGCCAGTTCCCGTGTGGGGGTTAATACCAATGCCCGCACCTGGTTAGACGGCGCTCGCTCACCTTTTGACAGCAACTCCAACAAAGGCAGAGTGAAGCCCGCTGTTTTGCCCGTGCCGGTTTGTGCCGCCGCCATAACATCGCGACCTTCAATAACGGCCGGAATGGCTTGCGCCTGAATGGGTGACGGGGTTTCGTAACCTTGCTCGGCTACGGCGGCAAGAATGGGGGCGGAAAGGCCCAGGGAGTCAAAACTCATATGATTGTCTTCTGTAAGGCATGAAAAGGGGGATACCGCCCCTTTGGCGGGCGTGCAGCTTACCGTAATTTGGGTTTGAAGGCTATGACCGGCACGTTCCAAGGGGGCTCTCAACTAAGCCGTTTCAACAGGCCTGAGGCAGCGTGTGTATAATCTCCATCACCTTATTTTAGCTCACCCCTGGCTTTGGAGCTCTCATTGATCAAAAAACAACCCTGGAACAACGCGGACGATACACAAGTACTGCGCTTCCTTGGCGTCTTCCGCTACAGCAAACGCGCTATTGAGCTGGTCTGGACTACCTCAAAGAAACTCACACTTGCCATGGCTGCGCTCACCCTGCTGGCCGGCATTCTGCCCGCCATGGCTGCCTATCTAGGCCAACTCATTGTCGACGGGGTTGTGATGGCAATGAGTGAGCGCGAAGCCGGTGGTATTGCCGATACTGACCAGGTGCTCAAAGTGCTGATGTTTGAAGCGCTCATCATCACTCTGCTCGCCGCGGTGCAAAGAGCGACCTCGGTAGTACAATCTCTATTGCGTGCCCAGCTTGGGCAGCGAGTTAACGTCATTATCTTGGAAAAAGCTCTGCAATTGGAGCTCGCTCAATTTGAAGACTCCGAATTCTACGACAAGCTCACTCGCGCTCGTCGCGAGGCATCTTCCCGCCCCTTAAGTTTGGTGAAACGCACCTTCGACTTAGTGCGTAACTCAATCGCCCTAACCAGCTTTGCGGTCTTGCTATGGCAGTTCTCGCCATGGACCCTTTTGGTGTTAGTACTTGGCGCCCTGCCCGTTTTTCTAGCAGAAACAAAATTTTCGGGGGATGCCTTTCGCCTATTCCGCTGGCGCTCACCGGAAACACGCATGCAAATGTATTTGGAAACTGTATTAGCCCGCGAAGACAGCGCCAAAGAAGTTCAGTTGTTTCAATTGGGGCCCCGCCTTCTAGGCCGCTACAAGGAGATTTTTACTCGCCTTTACCAAGCCGACCGCGCACTCACGCTGAGGCGCGATAGTTGGGGCTTTGGTCTAGGCCTAATTGGCACAGTAGCCTTTTACGGAGCCTATGTTTGGATTGTACTTGCCACCGTAGAAGGGGCCATTAGTCTTGGCCAAATGACCATGTACCTCTTGCTGTTTAAGCAAGGGCAAAGTGCCGTGAGTGACATTCTGGCCGCCATTAGCGGCATGTATGAGGATAATCTCTACTTATCAAATCTCTATGAATACTTAGAACAATCCGTAGCCCCCGCACTGGGTAATCTTCGTGAGGGCTCTACTCCTGGAGACGGTATTCGATTTGAGGCCGTAAGCTTTTCTTATCCCGGCACCACAAACTTAGCGCTGAACAAAATTGATTTGCACTTGAAACCTGGCCACAGCCTAGCATTGGTTGGAGAAAACGGTTCGGGTAAAACCACCCTGATTAAACTGCTCGCGAGAATTTATAAGCCCTCGAGTGGTCGAATTCTACTGGACGGCAATGACATTGAGGAGTGGGCGCCGTCTACATTGCGCAAACGCATCGGCGTTATTTTTCAGGACTTTGTGCGCTTTCAAATGCAGGTGGGCGAGAATGTGGGCGCCGGCGACGTCGATTTTTTTGAAGATGAGACGCGCTGGCAAGAGGCTGCCGAAAAAGGCATGGCCGCCCCTTTCATTGAAAAAATGCCCGAGGGCTACAACACCCAATTGGGCCGATGGTTTAAAGGGGGCCAGGAACTTTCCGGTGGGCAATGGCAAAAAATAGCATTATCACGGGCTTTTATGCGCAGCCAAGCCGATATTTTGGTGCTGGATGAGCCTACTGCTGCCATGGACGCCGAAGCGGAAGCGACTGTGTTTGAACACTTCCGCCTGCATGCAAAAGATAAGATGGCTATTGTTATTTCACACCGTTTTTCAACTGTGAGAATGGCTGATCATATCGTCGTTGTAGATGGAGGCTCTGTGATTGAAGAAGGCTCACACGAAAGTTTGTTAGCCGCCGACGGGCGCTACGCCCATCTATTTCACTTACAGGCGGCCGGCTATCAATAGAGTAAGGTGTATAGCTTTCTCTGAAACTCCACCGCCAGTGAGTCGCCCTTGCCAAGCGTCGCTAAAACGTCTTGATAAGTTTTCTTCGCCGCGCCATCAGCGTAATTCAATTCGCCCTTCAACAGGCCCAACAGCAATTCTAAAGCTTCGCGGTTCTGGCCTGTTTGGCTATACTGAATCGCCAATTGATAGCGGGACTCTTTATCATCTGGGCTACTGGCAACCTTAGCTTCAAGAGCTTGAATCTCAGGAGATTTTGCCGCTTCCTTCTTCAATTCCAACTGGGACATTAATTGCTGATATTGAGAATCTTGGTCGGCCATTTTTACTTCATCAAGAACCGCTTCGGCTTCACCACAACGATTCAATTCCAAATAGCTATGCGCTAAAACAAAGGCGATGTCAGCTCTCTGACTGGAAGTCTCGTAGGCTTCCCGCAGGGGAGAAACTGCATCGGCCACCTTACTTTCAGCCAGCAACTCTTGAGCCTGAGTAAACAGCAAATCCCAAGGCTTGGGTAAAAATTTGTCGAGTAATTCTCGCAGTGCAGGCTCTGCTTGCGGGCCACCCAAACCATCAACAGGTTGACCGCCGGAAAACACCATGACCATTGGCAGGCTTTGCACACCCAACTGCTGAACAATGCCCTGATTCTCAGCGGCATTCAGTTTAGCCAGCAAGAACTGACCGTTATACTCATTCGCCAAAGCTTCAAGTATTGGAGACTGGGCTGCACAATCTGGATGCCCCTCAGCCCATATATCAACCACCACTGGACGGGTTTGGGATGCGTCCACTAAAACTTGCTGGGCGTTTTCCTGAGTGACATCAACAATGTTCGGATTCATCAAAATTTCCTTTTCTCGCTAAGCTTCTGGGCGCATATGTGGGAACAGCAAGACGTCGCGAATTGACGGTGCATCAGCAAACAGCATGACCAATCGATCGATGCCAATACCTTCGCCTGCGGTTGGCGGCAGGCCATACTCCAAGGCGCGAATGTAATCGGCGTCATAGTGCATAGCCTCATCATCACCCGCATCTTTTTCAGCAACCTGGGCCTTGAAGCGCTCAGCTTGATCTTCCGCATCATTCAGCTCAGAGAAGCCGTTGGCAATCTCTCGGCCGCCAACAAAAAATTCAAAACGGTCGGTGACAAAAGGATTGTCATCATTGCGTCTGGCCAAGGGCGATACCTCGGTCGGATACTCAGTAATAAACGTTGGCTGGTCTAAACGAGACTCTACAGTTTTCTCAAAAATTTCGATTTGAATTTTTCCCAAACCATAGAAATCCTTCAGCGGAATGTGCAGACCTTCAGCGACTTTCGTGGCCGCCTCCAAAGTATTGATATGCTCAGCCGTCAACTCAGGGTTAAATTGCAAAATTGAGTCAAACACACTCAAACGCTGGAAAGGCTTTGAGAAATCGTAATCATTGCCCTGGTAATTCACAACGCTGCTGCCCAACAATTCTTCAGTGAGCTTGCGCAGCATGTCTTCGGTCAGGTCCATCAGATCACGATAGTCGGCGTAGGCCTGATAAAATTCAAGCATGGTGAATTCAGGATTGTGTCGAGTCGACAAACCTTCATTGCGGAAGTTGCGATTGATTTCATAAACACGCTCAAAGCCACCCACCACCAGACGCTTCAAATGGAGCTCGGGCGCCACACGCAAATACATATCTATATCCAATGCATTGTGGTGAGTTACAAAAGGCCGCGCGGTAGCGCCACCGGGAATAACATGCAGCATGGGTGTTTCAACTTCCATGAATTCGCGCCCGTTCATGTAGCTACGAATAAAGGTAATAACGTCGGACCGCAACCTAAATGTATCACGTACTTCTGGATTGGCGATCAAATCTACATAGCGTTGACGATAGCGAGTTTCCTGATCAGCCAAACCGTGGTGCTTATCAGGCAGTGGGCGCAATGCTTTAGTCAGCAGCTGATATTCGTCTAGGCTCACATACAAGTCGCCCTTACCTGATTTATGCAACTGACCAGTAACACCAACAATGTCACCTAAGTCTAAGCTCTTGGCAAATGGACGAGCTTCTTTTGTCACGTAAAGCTGAATGCGACCACTGCCGTCTTGCAACTCCATAAAAGCGCCACGGTTGCGAATAATTCGACCTGCCACAGAGAATACCAACGCGGCTTCTTCAAGCTCAGCTTTGGTTTTTTCACCATAAGTGTCCTGTAAAACCTGCGCCTTGCTATCGGGCCGGAAGCTATTTGGAAAAGCTTGTCCCTGTTCGCGAAGGCCGTCCAGTTTTGACCGCCGCTCGGCAATTAACTTGTTTTCATCTTGCGGCTGGTCGTTTTGCTTTTCGTTACTCATAGTTTTATTCCAGTGGACATTACAGGCCGGCTTTTAAGCTGGCTTCAATAAATTGATCGAGGTCGCCATCCAATACGGCTTGGCAATTACTTGTTTGTATGTGAGTGCGCAAGTCTTTGATGCGCTGATCATCGAGCACGTAAGAGCGAATTTGACTGCCCCAGCCAATATCGGCTTTGCTGTCTTCAAGGGTTTGCATTTCGGCTTTACGCTTCATCATTTCCTGCTCATACAGACGCGCACGCAACATTTTCCAGGCATTGTCACGGTTTTGGTGTTGAGAGCGCTCGCTCTGACACTCTGCCACAATACCCGTGGGTACATGGGTTAAACGCACTGCCGAGTCTGTTTTGTTGACGTGCTGACCACCGGCGCCTGAAGCGCGGTAAGTATCTGTGCGCACATCTGAAGGATTGATATCGATAACGATATCGTCGTCAATTTCAGGGGAAACAAACACAGAACAAAATGAGGTGTGGCGACGACTGCCCGAATCGAAGGGCGATTTTCTCACCAAACGGTGCACCCCGGTTTCGGTACGCAACCAACCAAAGGCATATTCGCCTTCAAAGCGAATGGTGGCACTCTTGATACCCGCCACATCACCCGCCGAGGCTTCTTCCAAAGTAGTTTTAAAACCTTTGGCATCACCCCAGCGAAGGTACATGCGCAGCACCATTTCGGCCCAATCTTGGGCTTCCGTACCGCCAGAGCCCGATTGAATGCCAAGGTAGGCATTGTTCATATCGGTTTCACCAGAGAACATGCGACGAAATTCAAGTATCGACAGCTGGTCGTTAAGGCTGGCAATTTCGTTCTGCACCTCCTCCACACTGTCTTCGTCATCTTCTTCAAACGCCATATCGAGCAACTCGCGGTTGTCGCTCACGCCTTGATCAAGATTGTTGATGGTGTCGACAACGGCTTCCAGAGAAGCCCGTTCACGACCCAATTGTTGAGCGCGCTCGGGTTTATCCCAAACACTGGCTTCACCCAGCTCCAGCTCTACTTCGGTAAGTCGCTCGCACTTTTGATCGTAGTCAAAGATACCCCCTAAGAACGTCAGTGCGCTCTTGCAGGTCTTTGAGGGTATTGCGTATTGGATTGATTTCCATTGGGTCTTTTCATCAAGAATTAGAGAATCGCGGATTTTACAGGACGAAGGGTGGAAGTTCTATAGCTATTAACCCGCGATTCTCTAGGCCTGACAAGGCTATTAGACTGACATCTGATTCAATATCAAGGCCACCACAAGTACTTGAGGCACCGTCAGCAGCGGCAGGAACAAAGCGATTTTCCAAGAGCTCATGGTATCTCTAATGACCATAACCTCAGTGTAGTCTGTCGCCACCCCTGTCATTAGAAATGCGAAGCTATTACCCGGGGCCTTCGCACGCGTCATTAAGTCAGCCGCAATAGGGGTTGAACCCTCTGAACACACTTCGATAATGGTGGCCGCCAGCAAGGTGGCAAGCAAACCTACGAGGCCTGGGCCGAACCACTCTTGGAAATTTTCGATAGACACAAACGCACGAATCAATGAAGCCAGCAACACACCAAATAGCAACCAACGCACCACCATGCGCGAACCACTGATGGCTTCGTCAAGCACACTCTTTAGCAATATACGATCAATCTTAAGGTTTGCCCAACGCCTCTTAGCTTCTGGAAAGAATTGAAAATCTTCATCAAAACTCTGTTCCGCACTGCTTGCGGGCAACTTACCGGCTTTCACCAAACGCTCAAACATCCAGCCAGTGCTGATGGCCAAGACCATAGACAGTGCGATAAACACCAAGGTCCAAGACAAGCCGATAAGCGCAACCATAATGATGGTAAGAGATATGGAATTCCAAGGACTGGCGATTAAGAAAGCCATCACCTGCCCCAAGCTCGCGCCCTTTTGGTACAACTTCATGCCCACCATGAGAATGCCATGACTGCAAAGATCCATTAATACTCCCGCGGCCGTAGCGCGAAACAAACCACTCATGCTGCCACCTCGACCCAATGTGGCGGTGACAAAGTCTTGAGGAATTTGCCCAAGCAACCCAACAAAAACAGCCGCAAACAGCACACTCCACCACATGGTATTCAAGAGCTCAAATATCGAGTGAGACATGATTTGTAGAGCTTCGGGCCCCTGCATTGGCATCAGTAAATGTACGCCATAGAAGGTGGCCACCAATGCGACACAAGACCACAGCAGCCAATCAAAACGGCGAGCCGTGCCTGCGGGGGCACAACAAGGGCTGTCAATCGCGGTATGAGACTCATCTGGCACAAGTGAAACGGCTTCTGTGCCCCCACTACAACACGACGACCTAGTCTCTGCCTGATTCATGGCGCCGCCCCCTCAGAACTATCCGCCAATTGATCAATAATCGCGCAACTTGGGCCTTCATTACCGGCGCAGCGGTCAGCCATGTCCATCAGTGTTCCTCGCATAGCCTGAAGTTCTTGCAGCTGTTGATCTAATTGCGCCACTTTTTCCAGCACTAGATTTTTAACATGCGCGCTGTGACGCCCCTCGTTGCGATAAAGGTCGAGCAATTGCCGGCACTCTTCCACACTGAAACCGGTCGCTCTTGCTCGCTGGAGAAAATGCAGCGTATCTACCTGTATAGGGCTGTATTCCCGATAGCCGTTGTCGGCCCGTTCGGAAGGGCTAATTAGGCCAATCGACTCGTAGTAACGAATAGTTTTTACACTCAAGCCCGAGCGGGTGGCGGCTTCTCCAATTTTCATGGGGTTCTCCTAAGGCGTTTTAATGGGACTGAGTGAGACTATAAACCTTCCAGTTAATGGAAGGTCAACACCTTTATCAATAAAGCCATTATCAAGAAGATTCAGCCATACTTCGGGTCCCACAGGACCATTCATGCACCATAGATAGCCCCTCTCCCATGCCAGCCCAGGTAAGAAAATTAATTTTTATTAAATAATATCAATAACTTATAGCAACCTCTTGACAAAGCTAATTAAAAGACGACAATAACTTGCATAAAAACAGATGCATTCAAAGGACCTAGCCGTGGAATATCTCGATTCTAGACACAAAGAATGGATTGGCATGTGGAAAGAACTCGCCTGCAACCCGCTTAACAACGGCGACCATATCTGCTTTAGCCAAAACCATCGCTGGGAGTATTTAGGCTCTAACTCCGACCACCATCATTTTCGCCACCAACAGCACCCCTTCTCAAGAGCAACAGAGCACATTTACCTTGAGCGCAGAGGCGCCATGATCAACTGGGTGAAGTGGCCTGAAGTTAGTTTCATGGCACAGCACGCATAAAAAAGGCCGCTAATAAGCGGCCTTTTTTACGCTTTAATGTTTGTCAAAAGCCCTAGGGCATATCATCAAACTCGGCACCTTCACGGACGGGGGGCATGAGATCTTCTTTACAGATATCCATTGCAATCAAGACGTTTGCTGCCACATAAATTGATGAATAAGTACCCACCAAAACACCAATCATTAAGGCTGTTGCAAAGCCGTGAATAAGTTCGCCACCCACAAAAAATAAGGCCATCAATACTAACAAGGTGGTAAACGAGGTAACCAAGGTACGACCGAGAGTTTGGCTCAAGGAGGTATTGATAACTTCAATAGCGTCGGCCTTGCGCACCTTCCGAAAGTTTTCACGGATCCTATCTGACACCACAATGGTGTCATTCAAAGAGTAGCCGATAACCGCCAAAACGGCCGCCAATACCGTGAGGTCAAAATCTAACTTCAGTAGTGAGAATATGCCCAGCACAACAATTACGTCGTGCGCTAAGGCCGCCACCGCGCCAAAAGAAAATTTCATTTGAAAGCGCAATGCCACATAAACCATAACTACGGCCAGCGCGAAGAGCATGCCTAAACCACCGTCATCGCGCAGCTCCTCCCCCACTTGCGGGCCTACAAATTCGCTGCGACGTAACTCAACATGGGTATTCGCTCGGGCTGCTAGCTCGCCAACCAAAGTTGTAGTAAAGGCTTCAGACAAGCTGTTCTGAGTCAGAACGGTAATCACATCACCATTCTGTTCAACTTTCACCGCGCCAAAAGCCTCGGCAGGGAAAAAACCGCTGAGATTCACGTCCGGCGCCTGCAGCATGTTAATTTGGCTGGAAAAATTACCCTTGTCTTTACTCACCTGCTTTTCAAGAGTGAGCTCGGCATTCGGCGACTGTTCCCGCACTTTCGCCTCCAGCATTTTCAGTGCCGCATCTCCCAGAGAACCCTGGGTGCGCACCAATACATCAGTATCAGAACCAAAAAACACCGCGGCCGAATTTTCCAAGCCCTGCTCTTTCAGGACGGTGCGAACCTGCTCTAAATTGGCCGGCTTATCGTAGCCCACTTCAATTTGTGTGCCGCCAGTAAAGTCCAAGCCAAACTGCAAGCCATTCATGCCCAAAGACACAATAGAACCAATAAGCAACAGAACAGACAGCATTGCGGCAAGCTTGCGCTTCCCCATGAAATTAATAATTTTTGTTTCTTTTGTCATGATAGTTATCTCGTCAATCCTATTGCGATCAGATCCAAATTTTGTTTGTTTTACGGCCGCCGTACACTAAATTAGCCAGCGCTCGGGTACCCACAATTGCGGTGAACATTGAGGTCAAAATACCAATCGACAGTGTCACTGCGAAACCCTGTACCGGACCAGAACCTATACCATACAAAATAACCGCGACAATCAGTGTGGTGAGGTTAGCGTCCAAAATTGTTGTGAACGCCTGTTCAAAGCCACCATTAATGGCCGACTGCGGTGGCAAACCGTTGGCCAACTCTTCTTTAATCCGCGAGAAAATAAGCACGTTGGCGTCTACCGCCATACCTACGGTCAAAACGATACCGGCAATGCCAGGTAGCGTTAAGGTGGCCCCCAGTAGAGACATCGCTCCTGTTAATAACAGCAAGTTGAAACACAAGGCAAAGTTAGCCAACAAGCCAAACACCTTGTAGAACAAGATCATAAACACCAGCACTAAGGCTAGACCTACCTGCACAGACAAAACACCCAGTTTGATATTTTCGGCACCGAGTGAAGGGCCAATGGTTCGCTCTTCAACAAAATACATTGGAGCGGCCAATGCGCCAGCCCGCAACAGCAAGGCCAATTCAGAGGCTTCCGCGGGATTGTCGAGGCCGGTGATACGGAAGGAGCGTGGTAGTGCACTCTGAATGGTGGCCAAGCTGATCACTTTCTTTTCAACCGTTTGAAAAGGCACAAGTACCGTTTCGCCCAGCTCGTTTACGTCTTCAACAAGTTTGGTTTTGTATTCAATAAACAAAATGCCCATGCCACGCTTAATATTATTGCGTGTGGCGCGATGCATTTTCGTTCCGCCGGCTGCATCTAGGGTGATATTCACTTGGGGCATGCTGGTTTCAGGGTCGAAGCTACTTTTTGCATCAGACACTTGATCACCTGACACAATTAGCTTTTTCTCAAGCACGGCGCCGCCTCGACGACGCTGCTGGTCTTCATTGCGAAACTCAAATTTCTCCTTGGTGGAGCTTAAGGCATCTGGGCGCGCTTCAAGGCGAAACTCTAAGTTAGCCGTTTTACCAATAATACGTTTGGCCTCAGCGGTATCCTGCACTCCAGGCAATTCAACCACAACGCGGTTGCGGCCCTGACGCTGAACAATAGGTTCTGACACACCCAGCTCGTTCACACGATTGCGCAAGGTCGTGAGGTTTTGGCTCACCGCGTAGTCTTCAATATCGCGTATAGCTTGCTCGCTCATTGTGAGACGCATGGAAAAACCAGTGCTCTCGTCGTCTACGTCAACCCGCACTAGGCTGACAAAATCTTTGCGGACAATAGCTTTGGCTTTATCCCGCAATTCTTCAGTTTTAAAGCGCGCTAAAATTGCACTGCCACCGCGCTCGGCCTTCACCGACTTGTAACGCACCTTTTCTTTGCGCAAAGTTGACTTCAGCTCAGTAACATTGGCTTCCATCCGCTTTACCACGGCACTTGCGGTGTCCACTTCCAAGAGGAAATGCACACCACCCGACAAGTCGAGGCCCAGCTTCATGGGGGTTGCGCCTAAAGAGTCCAACCAATCAGGAGTGGTCGGTGCTAAGTTAAGCGCCACGACGTAATCATCACCTAGGCTTTCTTGAATAATTTTTTTCGCCGGCAGTTGCTGGCCTCGCTCGGTTAAGCGAATCAAGCCTGACTTTCCCTGGGCTTCAGCACCAAAAAATTCAATGCCTGCCAACTTCAAAGCCGCACTGGCTTTGTCGAGTGCTTTTTGATCAATTTCCAGAGAGCTGGATTGACCTGAGATTTGCACAGCGGGATCGGGCGCGTAAAGGTTGGGGCTTGAGTAAATAAACCCCAGCATAGCGAGCACAAGAATTAAGCAATATTTCCAGAGTGGGTAGCGATTCATAAGATTTCCATAAAAGGGTGGACAGGCCACCTATTCTCTTTTTGTAATTTATCTCTTTAAGTGGGTACAAAGCCTGAAATAACAAGCCCCCTACCCTTATGCGGTCAAAGCCCTATAGTTCTGCCGGGTCGGCCTCCAAAGGCGGCACGGGCAAATCTTGGCGGGCGTAAAAATCCACCACAAATTCGTCAAAACGACCTTCAGTTAAAGCTTCACGCATCGTCTGCATCAAAGCCTGATAGTGACGCAGGTTGTGAATGGTGTTGAGTTGTGAGCCCAAGATTTCACCGCACTTGTCTAAATGATGCAAGTAGCTGCGACTGAAATTCTGACAGGTATAACAATCACAGTTTACATCCAAGGGCCCTGTATCTTGTTTGTGCTTGGCGTTGCGGATTTTTACCACGCCGTCCCAAGTAAACAAGTGGCCGTTGCGAGCATTGCGGGTGGGCATAACACAATCGAACATATCAACACCACGACGAACCCCTTCAACCAAGTCAGCGGGTTTGCCAACCCCCATTAAATAGCGCGGCTTTTCAGCGGGCATTTTATGGGCTAAATGGCTCAGAATTCTCGCCATATCTTCTTTCGGTTCACCAACAGACAAACCGCCAATAGCATAGCCGTCAAACTCGATCTCGTTCAGGCCTTCCAGCGACACGTCCCGCAGAGACTCATACATACCGCCTTGGATGATACCAAACAGCGCGGAGGTATTATCACCGTGCGCGTCTTTACTGCGCTTAGCCCAACGCAGTGAGCGCTCCATGGAGTCTCTGGCCTCTTTTTCCGTTGCAGGATAAGGCGTGCACTCGTCGAAAATCATTACTATGTCTGAGCCCAGCTCGCGCTGCACTTCCATAGACTTTTCAGGGTCGAGAAAAATTTTGCTGCCGTCGATGGGGGATTGAAAGGCAACGCCCTCTTCGGTAATTTTCCGCAGCTTGCCCAAGGAAAAGACCTGAAAGCCGCCAGAATCGGTCAAAATGGGGCCGTCCCACTGCATAAAATCGTGTAAATCACCGTGGGCTTTGATCACTTCAGTGCCTGGGCGCAGCCATAGATGAAAAGTATTGCCCAGGATAATTTCCGCGCCAATGGCTTTTACGTCACGGGGCAACATGCCTTTCACTGTGCCGTAAGTGCCCACGGGCATAAAGGCAGGGGTTTCCACCACTCCGCGAGGAAAGCGCATGCGGCCGCGACGGGCCTTGCCATGGGTTTTGTCTAATTCGAACTGCATCTTACATTCGCGAGTCACGCGGGTTTACCTCTTGTTACGATTCCAATAATGACGCGTCAACTTTTTCGTCGCGCGCATTGGGGTTACGGGTAATCAGCATGGCGTCGCCATAGCTAAAAAACCGGTACTTCTCAGCCACTGCCTGCCGGTAGGCCAGCATTGTGTGCTGATACCCCGCAAAGGCCGACACCAGCATTAATAGCGTAGATTCTGGCAGGTGAAAATTGGTCACCAAGGCATCCACTACCTGATATTCATAACTGGGATAAATAAATATTTGGGTTTCACCTTGATAAGGCCTTATTTCACCGCCCTGCGCGGCCGTCTCTAAGCAGCGAACACTAGTAGTGCCAACGGCAAAAACGCGCTTACCCGCCGCTTTGGTGGCTTTAACTTGCTCACATACCTTCGCCGATACTTCCATAATTTCAGCGTGCATTTGGTGCTCATATATATTGTCGACTCGAACCGGCTGGAAGGTACCCGCGCCCACATGCAAGGTCACAAAGCTCTTGTTGACACCCTTCGCTTCTAACTGTGCCATCAATGCATCATCAAAATGCAGGCCCGCAGTGGGCGCAGCAACAGCACCTGCTTTACGGTTGTACACCGTTTGGTAGCGCTCGCGATCAGAGTCGGCGTCAGGACGGTCTATATAAGGAGGCAGAGGCATATGGCCAATACGCTCTAAAACTTCAAGTACCGGCTCTGGAAATTCATATTCAAACAGTGTTTCGTGGCGAGCCAGCAGGGTAATAGCAGTGCCGTCATCTAAAATAACCTCAGTGCCAATTTTGGGCGACTTCGAGGCACGTGTATGGGCCAGCACTCGGTGAGTGTCTAGCACACGCTCTACCAGCACTTCAATTTGGCCACCAGTGGGCTTTTTACCAAACACGCGCGCGGGAATAACACGAGTATCATTGAACACCATGAGGTCGCCGGGCTCGACTAAATCGAGCAAGTCGGTGAACTGGCGATGAGTGACTTGCCCGCTGGGGCCATCGAGGTGTAATAGACGACTGCCCGCCCGTTCGTCCGCCGGCTGGCGAGCGATCAGTTCATCGGGCAGTTCATAGGAAAAATCCTGACGTTTCATAGGCTTGTGCTTTACCGACACAGTGAATTTAAGGGGCGCAAGGTTACCCTAAAGCCGTCAATTTGACCATGTTTTAATCGAAAAGCGGAGATTATGCTAATGATGACTGGAAAGCGTTGACCTCGGCAAAACCGCTGTTATAATGCGGCCTCTTTTCCAAGACTCATCATTGAGCGGGAAGGAAATCAGTGCCGGTGTGGTGAAATTGGTATACACGACGGATTCAAAATCCGTTGCCTTCGGGCGTGGCGGTTCAAGTCCGCCCACCGGTACCATATAAAAATCAAGGGTTTACGCTTTCAGCGTGAACCCTTTTTTGTTTCCAAAAATTAATTTTTTATTTCGACTGCGCAATTTCGTTAAAAACCCGCGCTTTCTAGCTCTCACGCATAATCACCAGCGAAGCCAAAATTCAATAACGAACCAATCTTTTCAGACTACGAAAAGTCATCTAGCCCTACACCCTACAAAATCACGGGGCTATGGCATTAAGAATCGAGCGACCATACGGCTAATGACAGAAGAGGAGAGATCTCAGGAAAACATTGAGCCTATTGCTCGGCAAGCGTTTGAAGTTCAAACGAAAAACCCCCTGCTCGCAGTTCGCGCGAGCAGGGGGTTTTATTTTTAGACAAAAGCGACCGTACTATTTGGCGCGTCCATCTATCTTCCACAAATTTTTCCAGGCGGCTACATCCAGACCTGTAATTCTACCGTCGCCATTCAAATCAAACTTTTCATTGTCAGCATCCACGTATGTGTTTAGCTGGGCTTGCAACAATTTAAAGTCGGTTTTGTTGATAGTTTCATCTTCGTTGAAATCCGCGATGATGGGAAACAGGCCCAGCTCAATGATCAGAGGATCATGGTCTGAGGCGCGATAGGGACCCGCACTGTAATATTTGAGCTGTTGTTCAGCAGATTGATACTCTTCGTTGTAATCTAGGATAATGGGCTCGTCAGCATTGATATGCCATTCACTGATACCCGTTACCCTAGATGTCAGCGAGTCACTGGACAGCGCGTGGTCAAGGTTGCCAGACTCACCAGAGAAAACATAAGAGTAGGCATTGTCGCCGCTCAGGGTTTTCACAAGGTTGGTATAACCACCGTCTTGAATTGCGGTAATAGGATCTTCCATCGCATAGGCATTCAAGTCACCAATGATCAATACGTTGTCATCATTGTTACCCGTGGGGTCAATGGCAAGCCAGTTGACCAGAGCCGTTGCGGCCTTGGTTCTGGTCCCATTACAATTGCCTTGACCATCATGGTTGTCATAATCCTTGAACTCATAACAGCTACTACCTTTTGATTTCAGGTGGTTAACCGAAATAGTCAAAGAGGCACCCGTCAACACTTCACTGAAGGATTGTGCCAGCGCAGGACGGTTCTTGGTATCGATAAAATCGGGATCCACGCTTGAGTCAAGAATAGCCGCGCCTCCGTTGAGGGCAATCGTTTCGGGTTTGTAGATGAAGCCGACTGCGATGGCGTCTGTGCCAATACTTTCGAGCCCTGGATCTACAAAATTATAGTTCAGGCCTGCATCGCCAAGACCATTGATGAGATCTTGAATAGCACTGTCCTCTCCATAGCCATTGTTTTCAATCTCAACCAGACCGACGATGTCGGCATCCATCGCCACCAGAGCGTTGATGATTTTGTCGCGTTGACGATCAAATTCACTGGCAGAGTCCGCACCGCGTTCGGTTGGGAATCCACTCACACCATTGAAATAGTTCAGAACATTGAACGAAGCCACTTTGAGCGAACCGTCATTGTCTAAATCTGGCGCTGCGGTTCTTGGGTTAGTCGGAATAAACACCGGTTCAGCGGTGGTTGGATGTAATCGATATGCACCAGAGCCGTACGCCAACACGCCTGCCAATGAAGCCACTTCATCACCCACTCTCACACTATTAGTGGCCGACAATTCAGGAGCTGGATAGGGAACTACTTCAGGGTTTTGAGCTGAGCGGCCATCGTCGAGCACAATGCGTCGAAGGTCGTTGGCGTCACCTACCGCGTTGGCGTCGTCGCCGGGCATTGCGACTTGGGTGGGGTTCATCAAGCGACCGCCGGAAGCCAAGCCTAATTGGCCGTAGCGGCCCAGGCTATATACCTCGGTGACAGTTAAAGTATTGTTAGTGATTTCCACCGCCATACCTTCTACTTGCTCTAAGTCCGCGGTGTCAGTCAGAGGAAAAGTGACACTGGCAGGAGTGGCGATGGCGCCACTGGCGCAGACTGAAAGTCCTGCGATCTCGGCAAGTTCGGTTAAGCCGCCGAACTCTTTAACCCTGCCGGCGACGTGAACGCGGTCGCCCATACTGATGGGAGTGCCTACGCTGTAGCCTTCGTACACAAAGAGTCCTTCTGACGTAGCAGGGTCCGCATCCTGATCACTATCTTCTTCCTGGAGGAAGAAACCTTGCAAGCCAGTGCTGCCGCGGAAATCGCCCACGACTACCGCTTCGATGCTGACGGGCAGGCCAATCATAGGGCTACTGTCACCGTTGCCTTGTACGTCGTGTATTGGGGTGGCTGGATCGCCACACTCGGTCACAACAACAGGAAGAGGACAGGTATTGCTGGCGCCCGGACTAGGGGCTGCCTGAATGTAGGTATCGGTATTCCGTAACCCGCCGGCGCCATTGTCACAGCGTTGGTTAGACTCGGTCGTTTGTGAGCCATTTCCGCCTTCGTTAACTTGAGGTTGTCCTGGGTTCAACAAAACTAATAGCGCAGCATCGTCACCGTCGGAAGTGTCGTAAACAATGGCGTCTACTATATCGCCATCGCTTGGAAGTGGCTTATCGTTGGTATAGTCAGCGGCATCGCCCACGAGTAGGACCACCGCATCTGGCCCATTTTGGACCAAGTTAGTATTGGGAGACACATCTAAATCACAATTGGCGACAGTTGCCGCATTGCCGCAAAGGACAAAGTAACCCTCTTCATTTGTGCTCAGACCGTCCAGGTCAAAGGCTTTATAAGTTAGGTCGTCACTGCCGTTATACAAGACAAGTGAGAGACCAGACAGATCTGTGTTGCCTGTGCCGCCGTCGTAAAGTTCGATGAACTCAGCGCTGTCGGTACTGTTCTGGTCCGCATCCACCTCATTGATCAACACTTGAGCTGAAACAGCCTGACTTTGCGCCGCTAACATAATCGTAGCGGTGGCGATTGATTGCGATAATAATTTTCGATACATGAAGAAACCCTTTTATGAATAAATTATTTTTATTTTTCAAAAATAGGCTAACCGAGCAGCGAAGGCGTGACCGATCGGCACTGTGTTAAGGCAATATCGGGATGCCTCTCTGGGCGCCAGCACAACCTGACCATTCGGACAACATATCTGAGGCTATAGTAAATTCATGAAAAAGAAAATACTTAAAATTACTTAAAACTTGCTTAAAAAGAACTTAACAGGTGACGGGGGTCCGCACTGATTGGCATAAGCTCTATCGCAAAAAGAACGCTCCCTCCTACTATTGCGAACCTCGACCTCACATCGCGACTGCGCTAACAAGTTTGTCGGTTGGCCCACGATTAACAGTCTTTTAAATATCAGATTCTTCCTACATGCCTACACTCAGCTCATCGAAATTACTGTGACCAAAGACAAATGTTTTTAGGGCTGAAGCTAAAGATTTTCTGTAAGTGAACACAAGGCCCCAGCCCCAGTTGTGCAGCGTCTGATAACAATTATGAGACCCTCCATAACAAACCAATGCTGACAACAGTTTAGTACTTGTACCGGCAACTGACTAAATGCGAAAAAGTCGCATCCGTATCTACTTAAAAATCAACTAATAGCCTATACTCTCAAAAAAGGACCAGATTACATTTGTTTAAGCCAACATCAACATCGCTAACCTGCCTATTTATTTGTGCACTCGCGGGCTTATTCAATGAAGCCAACGCCAGTGACAAATACCCAATGGTGATGTGTGTAGACCATTCCCCCCCGCATAATATTTTCACTGAACATAGTGCCGTCCCCCACGGATCTTTGATTGATGTCGCGAAAAATATCTCCAAGCGACTTGGTATACCTATAACCTTTACCGCAAATACGCCCTTCCTCAGATGCCTTAGGATGATGCGAAACGGCTCCGCAGACATTATGCTGGGTCTACTTGATAAGCCAGAACGGCGCGAATACATGCACCTATATCGCTATCTAGACAACTCCCACAAGGCTTTTTACGCCTTAAAATCTCGGAACTGGCAGGTTAATGCCTTTGAAGATTTGGCAGGGCTAAACATTGGCGTGGTTCATGGTTTCAAATATTTCCCCAAGTTCGATCGAGAGACGGAATCATTCAGCCTCAATAGTGCGCCTTCTGTCTTGATCAATTTACGACGTTTGCTCGCTGGGCGTGTAGACCTTGTCATTGCCACCAAAATGGAGGGAGACTATATAATACGTAAGAATCCCAACTTCCAAAAATACATCGAGCCTGTTAACTATCAATACCTTGCAGAAAACCCAGTTTTCGTCGGACTATCAAAAAGGTCACGGTATGCCGATAAAGCCGAGGAACTTGAATCCTTAGTTGCCACCATGAAAAGTCGCAAGGAATTTGTGCAGATTATCGATGCCTATTCCGACAATTAAAGACTGAATTCAAGCTATCACCACGGCGACTTTTATCAGATCTAGAGGCAAGCATTGCTGGCGTGTACAGAATCGCCTATTATTGGTAAAAAATAAGCGTTTGACATGACGATAAAAATCACTTTTCCTAACCTTGAAGTCGCCAGTTCAGCGTTTCAACTACTCATGCCTATTGAAAATCTACATGCATGGCTTAAAGACCTGAACGGTCAATTTGTATTCACCAGTGATCTCTTCGCCCAAAGATTTGGTTTTGACGCCGCCAGTAAGTTGGTGGGCTTGTCAGACCATGATTTAGCCCCACCCTATCTAGCCAATCGATATATTGAAGACGACCAATAGGTCTTACAAGGCAACCTGATTACCGATCAGTTGGAACTTCTCGCTCACAATGAGAAAAATGCCAGCTGGTTTAGAACATCAAAATGGCCAGTTTATAATCTACAGGGGGAAATTATTGGCTCCTATGGGGTTAGCAAAAAAATAGATCTCTCTGATTCACAAGCTACACCGTTTCACGAACTCAATGTACCCATTGAATATATTCAAAAAAAATATTCAGAGAGCATTTCCGTTGAGAAACTAGCCCAAGCTTGTCACGCATCAATTAGCACATTAGAGCGACGTTTCAAGAAGCACCTATCAAAAACACCCTTACAATATATAATGGAAGTTCGATTAGACAATGCCCGCATGATGGTCTTTGATTCTAGTACAAAAATGTCGAATATTGCACAAGAAACAGGCTTCGTTGATAACAGCCATTTCACTCGCGCCTACAAAAAACGCTTCAACATTTCTCCCAGTGCCGACCGCAGACAACGAATACAAAAAGTTTGATATTGCAGGCCCAAATTCTGGCCAGCTCCTTTCGATATTTAGCGTATTATTCTGCCGCCCAGGACATTGCTTTGCGAATGAGTTCTCGATACTCGGGTACGTTATAGGTAGCTGGCCTATGACCAATCGCTGAATAAAATACCTTTCCCTTACCAAGCTCGTGACGCCACACCAATGGGTGTTCACCCTTCATTGAGTCAACAAAATCATACTTCGTTTTTCCTTTCGTAATGTAAGAGCCCTCGTCAATGGTCAGTAGTATCTCGTAGCCCTTTCCTCTTGGGCTTTGATCAAAAGCGTACCATTCTTCCTGCTTTACATTCCAAGGTGCGGGTAAATGTCCGGTCAATTCCCTCGCTTCGCCCGTGGGGTATAAGTCGGCGTCTTGGAACTGGGGCTCCATGGTGTGGCCTATGAACTGCGCGCCCAAGAGTACGTCAACGTACCAATTCCAAGGGTATTCTGTATCACCACCCGCAGCGTGCAAACCGAGCCAAGCCCCTCCCCCCTCCAACCAACTTTTAAAATCACGGCGCTGTATTTCTGTGAGAACATCCCCAGATGTATTATTCCAAATCACCATCTTAAACTTTTGTAAATCTGTAGAGTTATGAACCGCGGCGTTATTAGTGATGTATACATCCCAGCCTAACTGCTCAGCCAAGCCCGTTAGCATACCATCACTGACCGGTATGGTTTCGTGATGAATAAAACCGTTAGTTTTATTAAAAATCAATATTGTTGGGCGGGAGAATTCAGGCAACTCTGGAGCTACAGTTTCATAAGCATGCCGAGGAACTAGACCATTTTTAGTGACGTAAAGGTATCCCGCAACAAGTACTATTACTAGAAGCAGGGATAGAGTTATAGCGATATTTTTTATCATAATAGGCTCAATTAGTTAAAGCCTACCGACCGCTAATTGTTTAACGGCGTAATCACAGGCACGGGCCGTAAAGGCCATATACGTTAACGAAGGGTTCACACAAGAAGATGAAGTCATGAAAGAACCATCAGTAATAAATAGATTGGCCACGTCGTGGGCCTGATTGTATTTATTTAGAACTGAACGAGCGGGATCATCACCCATACGGGCGGTGCCCATCTCATGGATTCCCATGCCACCAATGGGCTCTCCCTCATCGAAATTGTCAATGATATAAACCGCACCGGCCGCCTTGAGGAGGCGCTCCGCTTGGACCTTCATATCCACCATCATTTTTCGTTCATTTTCTGACCACGAAAACTCCACAGATACTTGGGGAATGCCAAAGCGATCCACCTTGTCAGGGCTCAAGGTGACGCGGTTGTTCGAATTAGGTAAGCACTCCATAAAGGCTTGTAATACAAACAGCGACTGCCCAGGTTTGCGTAAGCTATCTTTTAATTCCACACCAAAACCACGGCGTGTTACGTTGGTCGACCAATTAGTACGAAGCGCCACGGTCTGAAAGCCGTAACCACGGATAAAACCAGTATCACTTTCTTCCCCCGGTAAATTTCGAAAACGTGGAATATAAGTGCCATTGGGGCGATTGCCGTAATAGTAAGTATCCATATCGTCAAGGAAAACTCCCACCCCACCAAATCCTGTAGCATGGTCCATCAAATACTGACCAACAGTACCACTTCGATTCGCCAGACCCTTGGGAAAATACGCGCTGGTAGAATTTAGTAATATCTGGGTGGATGCAATAGTGGACGCACAGAGGAAAAATATTTTAGCTCGGAACGATAGGCGCTCCCCCGTTTTCGTATCGATGACCTGTACCGCAGATACTTTACGCGTTTTGTCATCATAGATGAGCTTTTCCACAAGGGAGTTAGCTCTTAAGGTCAAATTTCCCGTTGCCCGAGCCGCTGGCAAAGTGGAGCTCTGCGAGCTGAAGTAGCTGCCGGTGGAGCAGCCGCGATGGCATGGGCCACAATAGTGACACGCACTACGACCCTTGTGGTTCTCCGTTAGAACCGCTACACGGCCTATAGTCATAGTGACGTCTGGCGCTTTTTCTTCTAAGCGCCGCTTGATGGTTTTCTCAATAGCGTGCAACTTCATTGGCGGTAAAAATTCGCTATCAGGCAGTTCTTTAAGGCCTTCCGCTTGACCGCTGATGCCCACAAACTGTTCCACATAACTGTACCAAGGCGCAATTTCCTCGTAAGTTACAGGCCAGGGTATCGCGGTTTTGTCTACACCATTGGCGGCAAAATCTTGCTCAGACCAACGATAGCTTTGACGCCCCCAGAGCAAGGATCGGCCACCCACTACATCCGCGCGAATCCAGTTAAAGGGTTTGTGTTCATGGCGAACATAAGGGTTGTCTTTGTCATTATTGAAAAACGTTTTATTGGCTTCACTGAAGGCATAATTTTGACTTTGTATAGGATACTCTTCGGCTTCCTCTTCACGGTTTTTCATACCATTAAAGGGCAAGTTCCAATCGGGGGCGTGCTCGCCCAAATAATCGATGCCGTGCTGAAGATCTTCACCACGTTCTAAAACCAATACCTTCAAACCTTTTTCTGTCAGCTCTTTGGCGGCCCAGCCACCTGATATACCAGAGCCAACAACAATTGCATCAAATTCTCTTGCGCGATTCAATCTACTCACCCCTACTCAACATATATTATTCACTTATTTATCGTCGAAGATTCAAATCATGTTTGCCTTCCCGCCCAAGTGCTATCGCCTTCTTTCAACGGAACATCACCATCAAAGCTCATTGGCATAGGCATGTATCTAAGAACTTGGGTACTACCAACTTTAGAAGTGAAAAAACCATAAATAGTAAGTTCTTTTAGCTGGCAGATAAACGGGGCCGGGTGGCCTTCGAGAAAAGCTCCGCCCTGATTTCCCAAGTCATACCAGGGGTGCTCTTCTGCGTCCAACTCCAGGGAGCTTAATATCTTTAGAAGTTCGTCACTGGAAAGATCCAGCGCATCCTTATCGAAGTGATTTTTTGCCATGTCCGACACCGACTCTAGCCCCGCCATAAACACCAATCGCTCTTCGTCATTAAGCCAATCCACAAGTATCAATTCGATAAATTTTCCCACGCCGGCTTCAGTGGCCCCTGGAGTGTCAGTTTCCGGTATAATAATTTCTATAAGACGGTTAATCAGCGTACGCTGCGTTACGGAAAAATAATCTATCGGACGTTCAATGTAGCTTGGCGCCGAAGCCAAGTAGTGTTTTTGCTCATGGCTTAAACTGAAGCCCGACTGACTGACCCCCACACCACCGATCAGAAGGGCCGCGCACTCTAAAAAATCACGACGTTTCATAATCCATCACCTTGTTTCAGAAGATTATTGTGGTATTTAATTTTTCTAATGAGCAGGTAGACAAGAAAAACGAATATGGCCGCAGCCAGTAATACTATGTGACGATATTGCCAAACTGACATGGTATAAGCCGCCACCTTAAAAACCTGATAGCCAACATAAAGTAGTTCGATTTTGAGCAAATGATAGGCTTCATAAAATAGAGTAGCCGTGGGCAACAGAAAGAACTTTATATATAGTGCAAACCCTACCGCAAGAAACAGGCCCTTGCGATGAGTTTTCAAAAATGTTTCCGGCATTCTTTATACTCTCTTGTTCACCTGACTATTAGAACAGCTCAAGCTGCGGCTTAGCTTGGACCAATTCCGCATTTATTGGTAAAAAATCGTCACTATCGGCAGTCTAGCCTAACGCTGAACCAGCCCCCTAGTTAAACCTCAACATACAGGCTTCAGCAGAGAGGACAGAAAAACCAACTTATCTGGGAGATTGTCAAGCTCGATAGGTATTCGCGTTGGCGAAAATGCTGGAATATTCTGGTCCGCCATTGAATGGGACTGTAAATGACATTTTTGACTATTCGATACTTGAAGAAGGCAAGGTATATTTTGAAACTATGCCATTTGACTTACACACTCTTGCCCACTAGCTTAGTGGAATTCCACCCTGAACAAGTAAGAAAACTGCATAAACACCGGTAGAGACAGCACCGAATGTACCGCTCTATCCAATAGGTAACCCTACTACCTATCCAAAGGATAGTATGGGCGATCGCCATTTTCGGTGATCCAGTTTACCCAAAGCTTGCCGTCATTGCCGTCGCTCAGTGTCACAAAATTGCGAGTGCGAATGTATTGCTTGCTGCCAAAGGGTTTTAGCAAACTGACTTTTATACTTCGGTCTTCGGTAAGATATTCAGACTTGTCATTGGTTACAGCCATGATACCCAACCACTGCACTCGACTGGGCGCCGGGTGCACAATACCAGACGACACCACTTGATGGATTTTAAAACGCTGCACAGGATCTCGACGGTCAAGAATTACACCGGCACATCCAATGTGCACATCCCCCGATAATATGAGCGTGCGATTGTTGGGCCGCCGTCGAGCATTCTGCAACAAACGCATAATTAGGCGAGCGCGCTCGCCCTCGTGCCCCTTGGCTCGCCAGTGATCCTTCAGATCATCCGTCAGTTCTTCCTCCCAAGGGGTATAATCAAAAGCCGTTTCGGTCATGGTAAAGTCGCGATATACCACGGGTACTGCCGACATGAGAAGCAAATCACCAGAATCCACCTTGTCTTCCAAATAGCTATTCAAACAGTTCCAATGATCGCTCCCCATCACTTGCTCGCGAGTGCGTTCAGAGCGATTGTCTAAAGCGAGAATGTGATAACCATGAAAGGGGACACCTTGGCTGTAAAAGGACTTTTCAGCATCCATTAGCGCTGTATTTTCAAGGCTGCGTATTTGAAACAGTAAAAAATAATGCCGAGCGCGCTCAAAAATCGCCTGAAATACTGCACAGCTCTGTAAGCTCTCGGGGAAACTGCCCCAACCATCAAAGATGTCATGATCATCCCACATCATCACCGAAGGAATACTGGCCATCATCATGTTCATTGCCGGATTGCTCCAGCGATCACGGTAGAGTTGGTCATAGAAGCGGTCTATTTGGGCTACCATCAATGTTGATGCTTTGCGCCGCTTTTTTTCATCGAGGGGCAATTCATTCCACTTACGCAGTTCTGGTACCGCCCCCCAAATACTGTCGGCATAGACCTGATCACCGCCCATCAACAAGGCCGCGTAGGGTGAGCTTTCATGATTGGCTTGTAAAGATTCCCAAAGCGCATAAGGGCGTTCGGTTTTGGTCATAATATCGAGAGACGAAAAGCCATTGCAGGACCCATAGGCCATGTTGGGCTTACTTCCCAAAACCGGCACGGAGAATGACCATTGACTGGTGTCTGCGCTATTGCTAGCTGAGGTTCCACCCAATAAAACGCGGTAGCTGAGCTCGGTGGCACGATTCTGGGCTTGTATGGCAATAGTGGCGCGCCAAACACAACCCGACGCTACTTTGCCCACTGAACTCGCGGAGATTATTTGCTCATCACCGGTGATAGAATCTGTAACAACAACTGCAGCCTCACTAACGGAGGCCGCACTCGAAAAACACACGCTGTAACAACTTTCTGATTCCAGCCCTAAAAGTGGGCCCACTAGAATTTTCGCTGACATTTATTACCTCCTTGTAATGAAACTGAATCGGGGTCAAGTCTTGCCTTTTGCCTAATAGAAGTATCATAGACTTGGGTGGAAAGGCAAAAGGCAAGACTTGACCCCGTTTTTCTTATCCGAAGAAGTTGAAGGTTTCGGTATTACTCAGTGGGAATAATTGGCTTGCTGCGCTGTTATTTATGCCAAAGTAATTGCGCAGTGCTTTGTGAACGTGCTTGGGATATATAATCGTGCCGCTACTGTTGTCTTGCATTAGCGTGCTTGGGTTTATCTCCAGGGCGTTTTGCGCTCCGTCTGTTGCACCCACCACCTGGTTGCCCCAAGCAGCGTTTCTCTCCATAACCATAACGCTGCCAATGGGCCAATGATCTTTGCCTTCGAAGCCGTTGTAAAATGGGGTGCGGCTAAAATCGGAAGCCACTACAACAGTAAGGCGATCAGCGATGCCTAATTCATCGGCATAGCTCCATAGATAGTCCAAACTGTCAGTCGTGTGAGCCATCAGCGGCTCGTGGTTGCTGTCATGATCAGCGTGAGTATCAAAGCCAAACTGTACCAAGTCGGCACTACAAGCTGTACCAGACTTGAAGGCGAGTAAGGCAAACATCATTTGCTTTTGTAGAGTGCTAACACCTGCGAACCTGCCAAGATCCGTATCAGAAGGGAATGCCGATTCATCGGGAATAATATCAGCAAAGGCAAATAAATCGTCTTTGCTACGCAAAGACTCACTATAGGCTGAGGCGTTCAATTGCCTAAGTGGCAACTGGGTGTCATCTACGATGATGCTTTGTAAGCGCGCCTCTTGAGCCGCGCGTATCATCGTCATTTGCGCTTTTACTTGCAGCGGGTGCTCTGCCGCTTCCCAAGGCACCTGATTAGGTCGCAACACGGTTGTCAGCGCATTGCGGTCAGCGCCCTCAATGCGGCTTGAACGAATGATGCCCCCCGTTGCATTAAAACCGCCAAAGGAGAGATAAGACATAGGCATTTCTGGCGCCTGACTGGCCGCAAAAAGTGCTGACAATGTGGGGTATCCACTGGAATTTCGACCACTCCAATTATGCAATTCGCCCACGGAGTGCGCATTGGTTTGAGCGTCAACGCCATTAATAATTAGAGTGTCGTTGTGGTATTTGTCGAAAAAAGCCTGATTGTTGGCATAGGGTGCGTATTGGATATTACCGGCGGTTTGAATTTCTCCACTGTTTGACCAGCGAGTAATTTCCAACTCGCCGGGGATGTTTACTTTCGGATCACAAAAGCTTGAAACGTCCCAGCCCCCCGATGCCTGTAAGGTGATGAGCAACCGGCCATTGTATTGGCTCGCTGCGTAAAGCTTTGGCATTGCAGCACCCGCGCTCAGCAGTGATGCTAACTGTAATAGTCGACGTCTTTTAATCATGATTTACTCGTGTAAGAAGTTAAAGTCGGTCATGAAAAATACCAACATTGCTATCCAGGTACCCAGCATCTTTGTAGGGTCCTCGGCTAATTCACCCGCATTGTCGCCGTTTAGCTCCCACCAGCCGTCTGGTAGAGAACAAAAATCACTCTCATCGTTCCAGGCCCAAGAGTGGGTGTCATTTGCTACACGGTATTCCCACAACTCTGTGAGCAATGAGTAGCTTTGGTTTAACTCGGCGCTATTGCTTGCAACGCTTTCGCCCCACATCAGTGCGTGGAGACCAACCAAGGCCGCCCGAATATCACTCTCATGACTATTGGGGGTCATGTTTCTGTCGATTCCCGCCAATAACCTTCGCTCATTTTCCGGTAAATTGATGTCTTTGATAATGGCTCCACACGCCATCCACAGGGCATTCGCTTCTGCAATATTCGCCATGATAGGAGTGATTTGGCGCGCTCGCACCAGAGTGCCCTTGCCGTCTATGCCTCCATAGTAAGCGCTATACCTCGAAGACAATGCAGTATAAGTATTGTCGGGCTCCCAAGGGTCTTGATTACCCTCCTCCCATCGGAGCCCCAGAATTTGATAGGTTTTTTCATCCAGCTCGCGAGGTGTAAGTAATCGCTTTACCCCTACGTTTGCCAGTTCAATAGCCCGGCTGCTGTCTATGTTTTCGGTGCTGCCCTCCCCTCGAAACCAGGCAGACATCATCATTTCTACCAATAGATCTTTCAAATTAAAGGCTGAACCACCATCAAAACCCGATACGAAAGTATCTCCGAGTGCAGCAATATCACCTTGCTGTTGTTCAAATCGAGCCAGCTGTTCTGTAAAACCAACATCACTACTAACCTCTGGTGCGTTGTAGGGTGCGGCCCCCATTAAAGCCGGCCACCAAAACTTTACCGCGGCCGTGGCAAAACGAGGATCGCTAACAATATGTTGTGCCAACCATTGAATACTCGACCCTGTGGTCGGAGCAATTTGCTCTCCTAGGCCTGGGCTGCGCATATCTCTGAACCAAGTATCACCCTCTTGATACCCACTGTTTGCATCTTCTTTATAGGCGCCCGGTAAGGAGTCTGTGCCGGGCCAACTGTCGTTATACCAACCCTCATTACCAAAATGTTGAAAAGCGCCAGCGACTGGGTCCACTTCTACGTGACAGACCGTGCAATTAGGGTTGTTTAGTGTCGGGTTATTAGTGTCGGCCAAGGCCACTGGATCGGTTGTGCGCTGGGCCGATTTCTCAATGTCAAAGCCTAGGAAGTGGTAATTTGTCCAGCGAGAACGTGCTCTGTTGCGGTTGGTTTCGGTGGTGGGGTAGCGGGCGAGGAAAGCAGGTTCAGACAAGATGCCAGCGTGGGGATAATTAACGGTGCCACTGTGTGATAACACTCGGATACTAGAACCGATCTCCAGTTGTTCAAGCTCTGAGGCTTGATATTGTTCGTCCCGTATAACATGCCCATTATTAACGGCTTTTTGGAAAGTATTGTAGGCCGCACCCTCGGGAAAGGTGAGCGAGTCCGCCCCTACAATTTCAGCAGAGCCGCGATTCACCATGGTGTAGTTTGCGGTTAATATTTCAGTATAAGGCCGGTCATTTTCAACCACGTAGGCAATTAACTCTAAGGGCGCGCGAGCAAAGCCTACGGTAAATTCTCGACGCCAAAGGTAATAAGCTTCAGCGTCACCGGCGCGCATTAAATCGTTTTCTCGATTGGCCATAATTGGGTAGAGGTCGGCCCCCGCATCAATCACGTCGAAGGAGCCGTTGCGCCACAGGGTTTCGGTAAATAAACGGTCATCAGCGCCTGAAATTAGGAACTGATGAAAGCCCTCCCCTGCCATCAAACCCCGAAGGGCTGTTCGCAGACCCTCGTCGCCACTGTTGGCCTGAGTAATTTCGGCACTTGTGGGCAGTCGCTCGGCAACAATCAAAGCGGCGCGACGCAGGGTTTGCTCAGCAGACGCCAAGACAACACCATTGAAAAGGCCGTCTTTATTGGCGCTGACACAGCCGTCACTGCAATTGTTCACAAGGTCTATGAAGGTGCTGAGTTTTTGATAGCCATCGCTTGTAGAGGGCAACTGAACGCCACCACCGTGCCCAACACCCCGGACCTTATCGAGGATCACTGCGCCGTTACCTTCGTCAAGCAAGATGTAAGCGCTCAAAACCCCGTAATTGGCCTCAAGGCCACCGGGATAGACGATATCTGATACTGCAGCCACGCCCCCCTCTATATGACAGGCACTGCACATGTTAACCACGATATCTTGATTAACATTATCGCTATAGTAGCTAAAGGCAGACCCGCTGATCGCCGAGAGCGCAAGAGTAAGGGTGGCTTCATCACTGTCCACGCCAGCCAGCAATTGAGAGGCTGACAGGATGTCACTGTCGCCGTCGTAAGATTGATCGCCGTTTTCAACCGCCAGAGTAAAGGCATTGGCAACGGCCATTCTATTGACCACAACCAAATTGTCATCGGTGCCCTCTTGAACACCGTCGGTAATTCGCAGAGCGATGGACGCCAAACTCCAATCTGGGTCACCAGATTCCAACTTTCCTAGATACCAATTCAAGCCTTCGGTATCGGCATCACGCCCAAGTAATTGGACAAAAATATTATTGATGAGGGCGCTATTTTCCATATTGCCGAAACGATCAACATATTCTGAAGAACTGCCAAAACTGTCAATAATTTCGCTGAGGTCGCCTCCGGCCACTTCGAGCTTACCCGCCCACCAGTTCAGGCCCCCTGGGTCACCCGGGCGACCATAGTAAGCCACATACATTTTCTGCACTTGATCTTCGTAGGTAGCGGCTGCGGCCGTGGCAGGTACACAATAGGCCAGTATTAATAGGAAAAACCAACATAGATGCCGGACGGAGTGCTGTAACTTGTAAAATAAGACCATTAAAGATTACTCATAAAACAGAAGAACAGAAGAACGTGCATGAACATTAACACTCACTTGAGTATACCCATAAAGAAAGGGATAGCAATGCACGGCCTATTCTGTATTAAAAACACGAAATGCTGACGCCAAAGCGCTTTCCATACTCCAACTCAGTGCTGCGGCCCCACTAAGCCAAGATGTATTTCAGCAACATTTAATGACTGTACAAAGCCCGATTAGTCACCGTAATATTAGACGAGAGATTCGTTTAGGAAATGGGGACGCAGATGAAACTGATTGCACTGTTAGTATTTGCAAGCTTGATCAGTGCTTGTGCCGAGGTGAAACCCTGGCAACGAGACAAACTGGCTAAACCCGAAATGACATTCAACGACGATGCCCTCGGCGAGCAGTTAGACAAACAAGTATACAATAGTAAGGAAGCCGCACACGGAGGTGGCAGTGTGAGCGGAGGCGGATGCGGTTGCAATTAACACGGCATAAAACTTGTTTCGAATACATTTAGCACAGGATTGAGAATGAAAAAAAATCTTCACCCCTCTAAATTGGCCTTACTCACAGCCTCGGCATTGGCGCTGCCCGCCATTTCCCAGCATTTATCAGCGGCAGGCCCAACAACAACGTCCAAGATCAAAGTGCACGCCGGTAGCTATCAAGAAGACGACATACAAGAAGAAAAAACACTGAGTGCCAACCGAGGTCGCTACGACGTAGACATTGGCCAGTTCTATCTTTTAACACCCATGGGCGAACGCGGCGAATTCACTCTTAACCTAGCCTATGAGAAAATGTCAGGCGCGTCCCCTTGGTTCACCCTGCCGGGTTTAGACGGCGAAGCCGTGCAGATCATGAGCGGCGCCACCATTGCTGATCAACGAACAGATACAGCCCTTAGTTACAAACACTTTTGGGAATCTTTTGCACTGCAGGTCAATACTGGCCTGTCGGATGAGGATGACTATAGAGCGAAAAATCTCGGCATTAGCCTACACAAAGAGCTCAATAAGGGTTTAACAGAATTTGCTCTGGCCTTTGCCTATTCACGAGACAAGCTTCGCCCATCTGATTCGGAACAATTTTTAGATAGAGTACAAACGGCGGACAAATATCTTCAGGAGTTTGGCGTGACGTTGACTCAGGTGATTAACGCTTCTACTATCGTGCAAACCAGCCTCAACTATGAAAGGCAATGGGGATTTCTCTCCGATCCTTATAAGGTGGTCTTCGTGGAGAATAATATTTTACCCGATAGTCGCCCTGACACTCGGCACGCGGTGTCTTGGACAACTGACATGCGCCATTTTGTTGATGCAGCCAATGCGGCTGTGAAAGTGAAATATCGTTGGTTCTCTGACAGCTGGGGCGTCAACTCGCACACATTAGATCTTCAATGGCACCAGAATTTGCCCCGTGATTGGGCCATCATTCCCTCTATTCGTGTTTACTCTCAATCTCAGGCAAATTTTTTCGACAATACATTTTCTGAATCTAGCACGAATACATCGCACTCGAACGACTACAGGCTATCCGCCTATGGCGCACGTAGCCTAGGCTTGGAAGTTCGAAAGAAATTCGGTAGCTACGCACTTGGGCTGGGATACAAGAAATATCGCTCGGCCGCCGAGTACAGTTATTCAAAATCCCCTACTGAAGCTCCCGGCCTCGTTGACTTCAGTCTTCTAACGCTGAAATTCGAAATGGAATTCTTCTAGAGCTATGAGGTTCGCGTAAGACGATGGAACTTTTTACATATGCCTTTAAGGCCATGGGCAGCCCTTGTGAGTTCCAATTATATTGCCGCAGTCAAACAGAATTTAATGAATGCTACCTCGCGGCTGAAAACGAAGTTATTCGTTTGGAAAAAAAATACTCACGCTACTTAAATGACAGCGTCACGGCAATGATCAACTCAGTGGCTAAAGATGGCGGCAGTATCGTTGTAGATGATGAAACTTCTGGCATCATTGATTTTGCCGATCAGTGCTATCAACTCAGCGAGGGGCTATTTGACTTGAGTTCAGGGTACTTTCGAAACCTATGGAATTTCAAATCCCGAACCGTGCCCTCTTCCGCCAAGATAATGGAGGCCTTAGGCTTCGTTGGCTGGTCGAAAATAACCTGGAACAGGCCGACCTTAAGCTTCAATCAAGGCGGAATGGAATTGGACTTTGGCGGTTGCGTGAAAGAGTATGCCGTCGACGCCGCAGCTTCCTTGTTCAAAACCATGGGCATCACCTCAGGCATCATTGACCTCGGTGGCGATATTGCCGCCATAGGCCCTCATCCCGACGGCGCGCCTTGGTTGATCGGCATCAGGCATCCACGCCAAAAAGACGAGCCCGTCGCCATGATACCTCTCGCCTCAGGGGCACTGACGAGTAGCGGGGACTACGAGCGTTACTTTATCAAAGATGGTCATCGCTACTGTCACATAATCAATCCTGAGACAGGTATGCCTGCTAATCAATGCCAATCAGTCAGCGTAATGGCGGACCAAGCGATAGTGGCAGGAGCGGCGAGTACCATCGCATTTCTAATGGGATCCAATAAGGGACAGGCTTGGCTGAAAGAAATGGGGCTGAGCTATCTAATGATTGACTCAAAAGGCAATATAGATACCTGATGTTTCTGGCGCTATGATCGCCAACTTCCTATACGTCAAGCCTCTTTTTGTGCTTAACTTAAGGCCCTTATGCTGGCAGAAAAGAACATCATGGCGACACCTCCATCGAGCTCAAACTTAACTGATTTACGCACCTCTTTAGGGAAGCTTCAGGCGCTGTCTGATAAATCTTGGGATAGTGTCAGCCCGCTACTCTCCTATCAAAAATTCAGTCGTGGCGAATGCATTATCGAAGCTGGGCAGGCAGTGAGCCAGCTCTACTTTTTAACATCCGGACTGGCGAGATTTTACTATTTACACTCCAATGGTAAAGAATTTAACAAGTCTTTTGCCGCTACGGGCAATGTGGTGAGCAGCATCACTTCATTGACAACGGGTCAAGCTTCCGCGTTCTATGTGCAGGCCTTAGCGAACTGTGAATGCCTCTGTCTATCGTATAAGTCTATGCTTTTGCTCGCAGAACAGCATAAAGATTGGAATACACTTACCATACGTTTACTGGAACAACTGTCGATCAAAAAAGAGGCGCGCGAAGCTGATTTTTTACTGTTGACAGCGACCGAACGGTATGAAAAATTTTTACGGGAATGTGCGCCAATCGTCGATCAAATACCCAATTACCACATAGCCTCCTATTTGGGTATAAGCGAAGTCGCGCTGTCACGCATACGAAACAGGCTGAGATTAACTTAGGTTAATGTCTCTAGATTCAATTCATAAGAAAATAAGGTCTTTCATCTAAGCGAGAGAACCGTAATGAAATTGATTGGAGATACTATTCTTATCACTGGCGGCAGTGAGGGCATTGGACTAGCGCTGGCACGAGCGCTTGAGCCAAACAACACCGTTATCATTTGTAGCCGCAATCAGCGCAAGCTCGAGTATGCCAAAAATTTATGTAATGGTTTGCATACGGAAGTTTGTGATGTCAGTGATACGGCACAACGTCAGGCGTTGGTGAAACGACTAGTGGAGTTTTTCCCGCATCTGAACGTAGTGATCAACAATGCTGGCGCCAAACGAACTACAGACCTAGCGGGTCCTGAAGACCTTAATGCGGCGAAGACTCACGATATGTCGCTGAATTTTTCCGCACCGGCCGAACTGTGCATTGAGTTCTTACCTCATCTACGTTCACAAGCTAACGCTTGCATTGTTAATATGACAACAGGACTAGTGTATTTGCCAAAGGCGAAGCAGGCCTTTTATTGTGCTGCCAAGTCGGCCCTACACTCATTCACATTGAGTTTGGCTTGGGCGCTCAAGGAGTCATCGGTGGAGGTTTGTGAAGTGTCTCTGCCACTGGTTGACACTCAATTCCATCAGTCTGAACTCCCTAAGAACATGCAAGCTATGAAATCAGAAGAGGCGGCCAATAAGACATTGCGTGGCATCCGCAAAGGAAAAAAGCATGTCTACATCGGCAAAACATTACTCGCGCACTGCCTGTCTTTAATCGCTCCTGACACGGGGATGGCGATCGTCAATCGTTAGCACCACGTATCCCTGTGACCAAGCTCGCCAGCTAAAAAACCTACAAATTCTCTCAGTTAATCTTCCGTTAATGTTTCGTTAAGTTTCTATTCACCCTCTACCAATAGAGTAGCGCCGATTATTAACGAGGCAATATTGAGGGAAATACAATGACATCACTAGCACAGGCGCTTGCAGTTACGCTGGCATCCACGTTTTTATTAGTCGGTTGTGGCGGCAGTGGTAGCAAGATTATGCAGTTGGTGGAAGACAACATAATCGAAAGCCAGGAAAAGGAAATTCGTACGACGGTGGAAAAAGTCATGGCAGAGTTTCAGCTGCCCGGCGTATCCCTGGCACTCGTTGCAGACCATCGAGTGGTCTACTCTAAGGGTTTTGGCACCACTAAACTAACATTGGGGAATGCCGTAACGGCAGACACATCGTTCTGGCTAGGCTCCGTGAGTAAGGCCGTTACTGGTGTGGCATTAATGCGCGCACAGGAACAGGGGCTTCTGGCTCTCGATGATCATGTGCAGACTTTGCTGGCCAATGACTCAAGAGTAAGCCTATCGCTGCCTCACACTTATCCTCTGCTACTGCGGCATTTGGTTACCCATACCAGCACTATCGTCGACTCAGAGGCCTACGAATGCGCATACTTCGTTGGTGAGGCAACAGGCGAGCACTACAGCTTGGCCAACGCCCTGATTGACGGCAACTGTGACGAAAGTGCGCCGGCTGACCTTGCGGGTTTCCTCAATAGTTATCTATCAGAGTCGGGCACATATTATTCGAGTTCAGACAACTTTTTAACCACTGAACCAGGCTCTCTCTTTAAATACAGTAATATCGCGTCGGCCTTGGCCGGTTACACCATCGAGTCGGCAAGTGGAACCACTTTGGCCAATTTCGCGAACATGCACATTTTTACCCCGCTAGGAATGAACAATACAAGCTGGACGCGCAGTGAACTAGCCGAAAACAATATAGCCACACCGCACGTTTGGGACGATGAAAGTGAAGTGATGGCCGAATTGCCAGTGTACGAGCTTTCTACTTGGCCAGATGGCGGCCTGCGCAGCAGTGCCAATGACCTTGGCAATCTGCTACTAAGCATTATGGAACAAGGTGAACTGCCCGCCAGTGGCGGCCAGCAAGAAGCGGTACGCGTGTTAGAAAAAGCATCAGTAGCGACTCTACTGGAACCCATGATTGACTCCGGACAAGACGAGGAATTGAGTGTCGGCGTATTCTGGATGACAACAAAGACTCGCGGTGGCCGTAGTGTTATCGGACACTCAGGGTCAGACCCCGGTGCGTACAGCTATATGCTTTTCGACCCTAAAAAAAATGTCGGCCTGGTATTGATGGGCAATGGCGATGATGAAATCGCCGAGGGTTTCGATGAAGCCCACGATGCACTGATTGAAGAACTACTGGACGCCGCGGACGTTCTGGGAAAAATTTAAAGAGTGACTATTTACCCAGCACTGACCGAGCAATAAGTTCTTTCATAATTTCGGAGGTGCCCCCGTAAATAGTCTGAACGCGGGCATCTACATAGAAGCGGGAAATTGGATACTCAGCGGTATATCCGTATCCGCCAAACAGCTGCAAGCATTCGTTGACCACACGACACTGCATTTCAGTGCAGCTCAACTTCACTATAGCTGCTTCTTCTGAGCTCATGGTTCCAGCCAGGTATTTCTCAATACATTGATTTGCGTAAGCTCGGCAGGTTTCGATCTCAGCGCGAACCCCCGCCAGCTTGAAGCGAGTGTTTTGGAATTCGCCGAGACTCTGACCGAAAGCGCGTCGATCTTTCACATAGTTCACCGTGATTTCCATGGCGCCTTGAGCTTGCCCCACCGCCTGCACCGCACACCCAAGACGTTCGCGACAGAGTTCTTGCATCATATGCATAAAACCCATGCCCTCTTCACCCAGCAAGGCACTAGCAGGCACACGTAAGTCTTCAAAAAATAACTCAGCAGTATCACTGCTGTGCTGGCCAATTTTTTCAATTGCTTTTCCTCGGGAAAAACCCGGCAAATGAGCATCTACTAAGAAAAGAGAAACTCCTTTCGCCCCGGCTTTTGTATCCGTTTTGGCAGCAACAATTGCCAGATCCGCGTTGATTCCGTTGGTAATAAATGTTTTGGAACCATTGATAATGTAGTCATCACCGTCCCGAACAGCCGCGGTTCGCAAGGAGGCAAGATCACTGCCAGCACCCGGTTCAGTCATACCCATGCAGCCTACGACCTCACCGCTAACCATTTGCGGCAGCCAGTATTGCTTCTGCTGTTCACTCCCGAGGTGAAGGATATAGGGAGCTACGATATTCGCATGTATATTGTAACCAGAAGCAATACCGCCATAGCCTAGGCGAGACAACTCTTCGACAATCATTTGGGCAACGCCAAAACCCGCTCCGGCACCACCATACTGCTCAGGAAAGTCTACGCACAGCATGCCTGCGCTACCCAATGTATTCCAAAGTTCGCGCGGTACTTGACCTGCTTTCTCCCAGGCTTCAAAGCTTGGCGCTATCTCTTGTTCTAGAGCACGTAGCACCGAGTCGCGAAACAGCTCTGTCTCTTCCAGCTTAGCTTGGCTTGCTTGGGTCATAATATATTCTCTGTTTAAAAGGGAGTTAAAAGGCGAGCGCAATAGCTTGCTCTCAAAGCAATAGCCTAAAAGGGTCTTCTAATAGGGATTTTATGTACTGCAAAAAATGGGCGCCGTCCGCACCGTTTATCACTCGATGGTCAAAGCCTAGGGTGAGCGGCATCACCAAACGCGGTGAAAACTCGCCCTCAATGAAGCGGGGCTCTATTTGACTGGTCGCAAGGCCTAAGATGGCAACTTGAGGCCAATTAACAATCGGAAAAATTCCGCTCACGCCAATACCACCCAAATTTGAAATAGTAAATCCTGCGCCGGACAAGTCTTTTGCGCTTAATTTTCGATCTCGCGCTCTGGTCGATAGTTCACTAAGGTTTAGCGCAATATCCGAGAGGCTTTTGTCATTCGCATTCTCAACCTTCGGCACCACCAGCCCCGCAGGCGTATCTACCGCGACGCCCACATGGTAATAATCCCGATATACCAGTTCGTTGCGAGCGCTATCAAGTGCTGCATTAAAACGAGGGTATCGCTGCAATGCTCGCGCCACGGCTTTCACCATAATCGCCGTCAATGTAAGTGCTCCTCCCGAGCTTTTCACTTGGGCCTTGTGTTTCTGACGACTCGCTTCTAGCTCGGTAATATCTATTTTTTCCTGTAACCATGCGTGAGGTACTTGAGCCCAAGCATGATTCATATTGTGGGCCGTTGTCTGTTCCACCCGGCTCAGGGCTTCACGTTTATTGGGCCCAAACGTTTCAAGCTTAGGCAAAGCTCTCATTGAAACAGTATCCACGACACTAGTACTAACATCGCTTTCCGAAGAGTCATGCAAGCGCTGCTGCTTGGCGAAGGTTTTAACATCCGACTTGGTGATTCGTCCCTTTAAACCGCTGCCCGCCACCTGAAGAATGTCCACACCAATTTCCCGGGCGAGGCGCCTCGCACTTGGAGCGGCCGGAATTGTTGACCCAGGATTACCTGTTCTACGCTCCTCAATTTTAAATTCCACCGCGCCAGAATTGGTATCGGGAATTAGTTCCTCTGGCCGAGATTTAATCAATTCAGGCTCCGCAGTTCTCTCGGTTTCAATGATAACTTTATTTTTATCATCGCCAGCAAGTACCCCTTCTTGCAAACTGAGTAAGCGAACACCGGGACTTACACTTTGCCCCTCAGAAATAAAAAGTTCCCCCACGATACCGGAGTTTTTAGCAGGAACTTCCAACACCACCTTATCGGTTTCCACCTCCAGCAGGGTTTGCCCTTCTTCAACCTGGTCGCCCACTCCCACCACAATATTGGTAATAGTTCCTTCGTCGATGCCTTCTCCAAGCTCCGGCAGTACAATGTAATTTGACATTACTTTCCCCTAATAATCTTCTACCGGTGGTCTTTTATCTGCGAATATGGCCCAATCGGCCTTAGCCAAGGCTAATTGTTCGCTCGTAAATTTTCCGGTCTTGTACAAACCATAAAGTGCGCTGTAGGCGATATGCTCGGCATCGACTTCAAAATGCTCACGCAATGCCTCGCGGGAATCACAAATCCCAAAACCGTCCGTCCCGAGAGTGATGTATTCACCTGGCACCCAGCGGGCAATAGAATCTGGCAATGCTTTCATATAATCTGACGCCGCCACTGTCACTCTAGGCTCATCACTAAATGACTGAGCAAGGTGGGATTTTTTTACTACCTCTTCCGGATTCAAACGATTCCAACGGTCCACTGTCTGAGCGTCCCGTGACAACTCGGTATAACTAGTCACACTCCATATATCCACCGCAACACCATATTCAGCCAGCAGTGATTGCGCGCGAATCACCTGCTGCATAATGGGGCCACTGCCAAGTAGATTAACCTTGAGCGCGTCCTTATCGGCTAGTTCATACTGCTGAAAACGGTATAGGCCTTTGAGGATGCCTCCTTCAACTCCTTCTGCCATTGCCGGCATTGGGTAATTTTCGTTGTAAACCGTGAGGTAATAGAAAACTTTTTCCCCATCTTGATACATCGCTCGGATACCATCTCGCACTATCACGGCCAATTCGTAAGCGAAGGCAGGGTCGTAACTACGCAGGTTGGGCACGCTTGCGGCCAACAAAAGAGAGTGCCCATCCTGATGCTGTAAACCTTCACCGTTGAGCGTGGTGCGTCCTGCGGTCCCTCCCAGCAAAAAACCACGTGCCATACTGTCCGCGCAAGCCCATATCATGTCGCCCACTCGCTGGAAGCCAAACATAGAATAGAAAATATAGAAGGGAATTGTCGGCACCCCGTGAGTGGCATAGGCCGTGCCTGCAGCCATAAATGATGCCATGGCGCCCGCCTCACAAATTCCCTCTTGCAAAATCTGACCATCGGCCGCTTCTTTGTAGGGCAACAAACTATCAACATCCACGGGTTGGTATTTTTGGCCTTCAGGGGAATAGATACCCGCCTCACGGAACAAGGCTTCCATACCAAAAGTACGCGCTTCGTCAGGTACAATAGGCACTACAAAACGACCAAGCTCCTTGTCTTTGAGCAGCTTAGCCAGCAAGCGCACCATCGCCATGGTGGTCGAGATTGGTCGCTCCCCCGTACCGGCGAACAGCTCGGCAAACAAACTTCTGGAGGGCGGTGTAACCGCAGTGCATTGCACCTGACGCTGTGGCAGGAAACCTCCCAGCCGCTCTCGCTGTTTCTGTAGATACTGAATTTCTTCGCTATCAATTTTTGGCTTGTATAGCTCCGCCGCAGCCAATTGATCATCACTCAATGGAATGCCATAGCGCCGGCCGCAGGCAATTCGCTCCTCTCGAGACAATTGTTTCTTCTGATGAGCCGTATTACGTCCCTGTGTACCCTCTCCCATATCGTCGCCCTTGACCGTCTTAACGAGGATCACTGTGGGTTTACCGCTTGTTTTGGCTGCTTGGGCAAAAGCGGCGTGAATCTTCTTTGGGTCTTGGCCTCCACGTTTAATTTCGCGAAGCTCTTCATTGGTAACGCCTTTCATCAACGCCCTTAGCTGTAAAGAGGCCGCTGACTCGGACGCCCTTTCAACCCAGTGTTCCCGCTGCACTCCGCCATCGGAAACAGAATACATCTGATAATCGCCGTCTAGGGCTTCATCCATGCGCTGCTGCAATACGCCTTCGGTATCACGTGCCAGTAAACTGTCCCAGCCGCTGCCCCAAATAACTTTTATTACCTGCCAGTCTGCCCCGCGAAAGCTTCGCTCCAATTCTTGAATTACTTTGCCGTTGCCTCGAACCGGTCCATCCAAACGTTGCAAATTACAATTAACCACTAATACTAAGTTGTCTAATTTTTCCCGTGAGGCGATGTTGATAGTCCCCAAGACCTCGGGCTCGTCTGATTCTCCATCGCCAATGAAATTCCAGATTTTTCCACCATTTGAGGGTTTTAATCCACGAGCTTCTAGGTACTTGGCAAAACGAGCTTGATAAATTGCACTCGGTGTCGACAGCCCCATGGACGCGGTGGGCGATTGCCAAAACTCAGATAACTGACGCGGATGAGGATAGGAGGGCAGTCCCCCGCCCGCTTGCAATTGTCGCCGAAAATTTTTCAATTGGGCTTCACTCAAGCGCCCTTCCAAAAAAGAGCGCGCGTAAATCCCCGGCGCAGCGTGCGCCTGGACATTAACTTGGTCGCCACCATAGCTCTCGTCTTTGTTCCGAAATAAATGGTTAAATCCCACCTCTAGCATCGTTGCGGCTGAAGCATAGGTAGCAATATGCCCACCCACCCCACTGCCGCTATCTACCGCTTGCAGGACCATCGCCATAGCATTCCAGCGAATCAAGTTTTCGATCTTTTTTTCTATCGCCAGATTACCGGGATAGGCCGGCTCGGCCGCGAGATCAATGGTATTGCGGTAAGCAGTATTCAGTGTCGCCTCATCGAGCTTGACGCCGCTTTGCAGCAGTTGATTTTGCAGCTGTCGCAACAAGTCTTTAGCGCGCTCGCCACCTTGTGACTTGATGACATAGTCTAATGATTCTAACCACTCCTGTAGCTCTACGGCGGCCTCATCGAATTGAAGATTTGTGCTTGCGACTTCAGACATTATGTAACCCTTTGTAAGTACCAAGTTTTCTGCAGGCTTGCAGCTGAGGGATACCTTATGACCTCTGGGTCATATTAAGCGATACTTTTATTAAATACAAGTTAGCTTCGGAGCTCACTGATGTACGCTTACTAGGGCAGATCCAGCCATACCCTACACATGAGCAGTCTTTCGCTGCTCGCAATCAGGTTGATTCTCTGAGATTTCAACCAATATTTGCGATAAAGTAGCGCTTTAATGATTTTTGATACTTGACACTAGACGGAATTCAATCTTAAACTGACCCCGAGGTCATAACAGCTGAGATGCTAGGCAGCATTGTGAGTACAGAGCTAGCCTCACTTAATAATGATAATTCGGAGGAGAGTGATGAAAAGTAAGCCACTATTCAAACCAGGTAAGCCTCACAAACTTGCAATGGCAATAAGCCTACTGGTGCTGACACAAACAAATATCGCGCCAGTCTATGCGCAGGATGAAGACAATCTCTTGGAAGAAATCATTGTCACCGCTCAACGCCGTGAACAAAGTCTGCAAGAGGTGCCATTGAGCCTTACAGCACTCACCGGTGACATGCTGGCAGAGCAAGGCATAGATGATTTTCAGGATTTCGCTGCTCGAGTGCCGGGGTTTGAGTTACACGCGCAATCCTCTGTAGAAAGTAGCATCACATTGCGGGGGATCTCACCATTGGGTGGAAGCTCATCCCCTGTCGCCATCTACATTGATGACATGCCCATCTCCGGAATTCAAGGCAACGGCCAGCCATCGATCAAGAGTTTTGATGTTCAGCGCATCGAGGTTCTCCGCGGCCCTCAAGGCACGCTTTACGGCGAAGGGTCTCTTGGCGGCACCATCAAAGTGATTATGAACAAACCAGATACAAAAGTTTTTGCGGCAAAAATAGATGGCACGGCCTCAAGCACCACCGATGGCGGCAACAGCAGCTCTACGAACATTATGCTCAACCTTCCAATTATCGAAGGTGTCTTAGCCGCTCGCGCGGTTCTCCAGCATCGCGATAGCGCGGGTTTTGTCGATGCCCCTAATATCGGTAAAGAGGATGTAAACAGTGAAGAGCTCGCGGGTGGGCGCTTAAGTCTACGCTGGTTAGCCAGTGAGAACCTTACCCTTGATTTAGCGGCAATCTACCAAGATGTAGAACTTGACGGGCGCAGTGCTGCGTACTCAGAAGACACTTCCAACCCAGCAGGCACCCTTGCTGGAAGCTATCGAGCGCGGGAAACATCCATCTCTGTTGCAGAGCCCGGTACTGACCAATACGGTCAATATAATATGACGCTTACCTACAATCGCGAGCACCATCAATTCGTCTCCTCTACTTCTTACTTTGATCGAGAAACTGCCATTGCAAGAGACCTCGCAGGGCTAGTGGGCATAGCGAGTTCAATCTCTAGCGATCCTACCTTCGTGACAGACCCAACGCCCTTAACCGGCGTCGGTAATCTGCGAAGTTCGAAAGAGGAGATTTTCACTCAGGAATTCCGCGTCTCCTATGCCGGTGAAGATGCGCTTAGCTGGCAGGCCGGTGTTTTCTACAAAGACCGACAAAACCAAGTCGGTGATTTTGGCTTTTCCACACCTGATATCAGCGATATTCTCAGGCCTACCGTAGACTTGGGCGCCGGTGGAGCATTTGGCAGCTATTCGCAAAATGTCTATCCACTTTTTTCCGAGGAAGATACCAACTTTGAACAACGTGCCGTCTTTGGCGAGATCAACTATGTAATCACCGACAAACTGATCGCAAGCATTGGTGCTCGCTACTTCGAAGAGAAACGCGAGTCCACTTCAGAAAATGGCGGTTACTTTATTCAAGCGGCAACTTTCGGCGGTGTCTTTGGCGGCACGATGGCAGCTACGGGGGGTAATGTACCACTTGCAGCCACCAGTGCGATCAATGCTGTTAATGCGCTTGGCCTACCAATTCGCACAGAAGATCAAACAACCATTTATGAAAACACTTGGAAACTGAACCTCAGTTACCAAGTAAGCGACGAACATATGGTTTATGGCACTGTCTCGAAAGGATTTCGTGCTGGCGGGGCCAATACTTTCTCTCTGGCAAACGAAGGCTTGACAGGAATGCCTATAGGAACCCTGCCAAGGTCCTACGACCCTGACACCTTAATTAACTACGAAATAGGGGCTAAGACCAGCTGGTATGAAGGCCGAGTTACGCTCAATGGTGCTCTCTTCTTAATGAACTGGGAAGATGTTCAAGTGCACTATGATCCTACAGGTTTAGGGTTTCCCACAATCATTAACGCTGAAAGCGCACTTAGCCAAGGTATTGAAATCGAAGCAGTCGCGATCGTCTCCAGCGCCCTAGAGTTAAACTTCAGTGCGGCCTACACCGACGCTAAACTGGATGACGATGTGGTCTTTCCCGATGGCTCAACGTCCTTTGAAAAAGGTGGTAATCTCGCTGGGATTCCTAACTACACCTACAACATAGGTGGGTCTTACAGCTTTGGTATCGTGCAGGGAGTTGAAGGTGTTCTGCGCGCAAACTACAGCTACACGGCAGAAGCCTTTAAAGACCCCGCGGAGGTTGCTCTTGAAAGGTCTGAAGCATATGGCTTAGGGACTGTAAGTCTGGCTGCCATCTCTGATGAAGGCTGGCAAGTTAAGTTGTTTGTAAACAATATTGGCGATGAAAGCGCTGGTGTTTACAGCCATTCCCGAGGGGAGTTTCTCTCGAGCCGTCCACGAACTTTTGGCATTAACGCCTCGGTAGAGTTCTAAACTCTTGCTTGCTTATCCAGCTCTTTTTAAAGGCCGCTTTAGCGGTCTTTTTTATTTTCACTTCCTAAATTTTTCTTCAGCAAGGCAGCAACATACTTGATACTAGAATCACCAGGATCACAGCCATAAATTGCCCGAAACATAAGCAAGCTGTGCAATTCGATCAACATATCAGGGCTTTGGACATCGACATCGCTGTGATCAGCTCCAACGCCGTAACGTGAAAATAAGCTTTGGTCCATAATTGATCCTACAGAGTGAACGGCTAGATCCAGCAGATCTCTTGCCGCACTCGGTAAGTTTAAAGTCTCTTCGATCAATGGCATCCACCTATCGATCAAACGCTGGTTTCTCGTTCTCCATAACTGATAGTAAGACTTATCCAAGCTGCTGAGTTGCACCATATAGTTGATGAGACCGTGGTTGACCGAAAACGTCAGTTCATACCATTCCACAATGGTTTTAACCGCTAGCCAGCGTTCCATTCCGGCATCCAAAACAGGCATGGTTCTATGTTCGAACTCGATATATTCATGCAGTAACTCATCGACAATTTCCTCCTTGGTTTTAAAATAGATAAAGAAGGTTCCTTTTGCCGAGCCCGCCTCTTTACAGATGTCGATGACCTTCACATCGTTATAAGAAACGGACTGCAACAGCCTCGCCATAGCCGCCATTAAGCGCAAACGTGTTTTCTTACCACTGCGCACAGCAGTGATTTCCTGAGCCTCAGCTTCAAGGTACGTGGCATATCGAATGGGTTTAAACATAGTCAAATAATTCAAGAGTTTTGTGGGGAGTCAACCTGACTTTAGGGTCACACTTTAAACAGTGCGGGCTTGAAGGTCAATCAAGCACTTGGTTCATACATTGTAATCAAAGAAGATAGGTCCCTATCGCTATTGCCTGCTTCCGCGCAGGCCCGCAATAAATCGCTGCCTTTGCGGCTCATAGGGGTTTCACTCTGTAGTTTTTCCGCCATTTGTACCGCCCCATCAATGTCCTTGAGCAGCGTAGCGACTTTCCATTTTAGCGTAAAGTCATGTGCGGCCATCTGTGGAGCAAGGATCTGAAACGGAATGGAGTCGGCAAATCCCCCCGCCAAGGCCTCTGGCAAGCACCCTACATCAACACCTGCCGAGCGCCCAAGTGCCATCATCTCGGCAATCACCAGAGAGTTGCATGCCACAACCATCTGATTGCACAGCTTAGTCATCTGGCCCGCTCCCGCCCCCCCCATATAGGTTAGCCGCGAACAAAGAGGGTCAAATACCTCGCGGACGCTCTCGAGGCGATCGACATTGCCACCGGCCATGATAATGAGGGTGCCGGCTTTCGCGCCCGCCGTTCCCCCCGATACCGGGGCATCAATCCACTGCATCTCACATTGCTGTTGTAGGCGTAAGGCGAACTCTTTACTCGCCAAAGGATCAATACTGGAAAAGTCGATCAGGGTTTTTTCCGGCGCCCCGAATTGGGCAATACCCTGAACTCCGAAAACTAGGTCTTCAACGGCAGCCGTATCACTCAAGCACGTCATGACCACATCAACATTACAGACTAAATCGGCAATATCAGACGCAAGTTTAGCCCCCTCCCCCACTAAAGTCTGGGCCTTTTCCGGCGTACGATTCCAGACGACAACGGAGTAATTTTCCGCTAACAAACGAGAAACCATGGGCCTGCCCATTAGGCCTAGCCCCACAAAACCAATTTTCAGGTCTTTCATATACTTATCCAAGAGCGTTGCTCTATACAGTGGCTGGTGGTCTAGCTGATGGTCTAGAGGAACGGGATTCAATGCGCTTTCGGATAATCCCATGACGTCGTGCATCAATAGGAAAGCGAAGCCAGAAATACGCGGAAATAGCGAAGAAAATGCTTGGCACTACAACGATCGCAAGCATCAACCCCCAACTTTCACCACTACTGTGCACTGTGCTTTTAGCATCATATTCAAAGGCTGCCAAGATGTAGAAACCAATGGCAAAACCCACAGCATGAACGGCTTTTTCCACAAAGGTAAACACGGCCATATAATTTCCAGAGCGACTCATGCCGGTCTTTAAGGTGTCGTAATCGACGATGTCCGTGATAATTGAGGCGGGAAATAACATATGTGCCCCTTGCATAATACTGAGCAGGCTAGCCACAAGCACAAAAGGAATGAAATTGCTGGTGTTGGGCTCAAAGAAAAAAATCAAAGGGGCGATCAGAACATGTAAGATCCAAGAAACCCCGTGAACCGTGTGCTTGGGGTATCGGCGCGCCAGCCTTTCCAACAGGGGGATAGTCAAAACTTGCGCACTAATGACCACCAACATGAACACAGGAATTTTTTCTGCAAAACCATAGTAGCTCGTCAAGGCTACAATAATAACGGAATAGAAAACCCCAAAACCTATCGCACTAGCACTATAACCCAATAGAAACACCTGAAAGGGACCATTAGATTTCAAGATACTAAAAAACTCTTTGTAGTTTGGTGCGCCACCAACATTACGGACGCCCTTTGGCGAACCCAGCAAAGAAACAGACACCAGAAGCAGAATGGCTACTGCGCCAACCCAGCCTATAAATGAAACCATATCGCCATCAAATTCTGCGCTATCGAATATGGGTAAAAATGAAGACGACAGCAAAATAGGCAGTGCCATTATCAATACGCCACCGAGTAACAGGCCGATGGTGTACATAGACCAAACTTTAGATCTCTCCGCGTAGTCTGGTGTGAGTTCGCCCAACCAAGATTTCGTGGGAATTTGAATAAAAGTATACGCGATGTAGTAAAAAGTTATCCCTGTAGCAAAATATAGATTTCCTGCATCTGCTGGAGGATTAAAGAAAAAGATGAAAGTTACAGCTGCGAGAATTGCCCCTGCAGCCAGCCAGGGTTTTCGCCCACCCCAGCGGGTTGTTGTACTATCTGAAAAATACCCTACGGGTGGATCTGTGATGGCATCCACTATCTTCGACAAGAGCATAGCCGTGCCAATACCGGCCGCGGTCACGGCCGTATAACGCAAATAAAAGTCAGACAGAATCGCATACATAGGCGGGATCAACCAAGCAACCGCAATGCTGGGCGCCGCAAAAGACATCACTTGCCTATTAGTCAAAGAACTTTTCATTTATAACTCTCTTGCTGTGACTTCAACATGGGACAACACCGCTCAAATTTCCGGCCTTAAACTGTCATCGCTACTGAGCGAAGGATTGCTTGAGTAATTCGAAAAAACGCCAATGCCAATTAGCGTTGCCCATCACTTGGTTGATGGTTCCACCTAGATAGATATCGCTGTCAGGGTCCCAGTACATATTGGCGCCCCAAGCACCGGAATGCCCCCATAGCTCGCCTGATGGGTACTCAGTTTTAAAAATTCCGAGCCCCGCAGCGGTGCGAGGTCGCTTAAGCCCCTCAGGGCACTGCCAGGCGAGCATTTCCTCTAGGGTCCGAGATTGCTTAAATAGCTCACCCGCCATTAGAGCCTTAATAAAAAGCACCATAGTGGGGGCCGCTGATACAATTCCACCGCCGCCCCAGTCAAAGGACAAATCCATACCCGTGGACAAACAAGGCGCTTCACCAAAATAGATTTCCGATTCTGGCTGCCTGCAGGCCTCCAGTTCTGGATCCGAGCGATACGCGAGATAAATATCACTCAAGAATAGAGGGTCGAAAATGTGTTCCTTCAGCACTTCGTGCAAGGGTTTTCCCCTTACCGCCTCAACAATAAGCGCCAACAACACATAGCCTGTATCCGTATAATGAAACCCTTTACCGGGCTCGAAAAGTGCCGTTTTCGCGTATTGATCATCAAAGCAATAAAAATTAATAATTCCAGCATAGCGAGCGTCGGCGCTCGCGGATTTATCCCAAGGAAGCATAGGGCTTGGAAATTTTTGGCAAATCGCCTTATCGAAAAACAATTGCCCTAGCAATGAGTCTGCTGCAAGCCCTCCCGCCTCGGCTCCCGTGAGCTTAATACCATCTTGCATCGCATCCTTCATACCACTGGTATGGCAAAGAATTTGGCGCAGGCTTATCTTGTGCCCATAGACTGTGCCACCGTGAAGTTGCAGGCGGGCGAGCAAAGATTCCGGCAATACCGCCAATTCACCCAAGGGACGATCTAGCCCCTCATCGCCAAAGGCCCCCTCTTCCCAAAGCTGTAGGATCAGTGTAGCTGTCAGGGTTTTACCGATGCTCGCCCAGTGAAATCCGTGTTCAAGCGTCATGGCTTCACCGCTATCGGGTCGCGCCTGCCCAAGAGCTTTTGCATAGCGAAATTGATGTTTTGGTGATTCGATACAAACAACAGCACTATGGGAAACATGAGGCGTCTGCTGCAACAGATCATCGACTAGTGCATCGAGTGCTTTCGTCAACTCTTCTCTCACGCTGTGATTCTCGCTTCCTGGAGCCAGTCTAGAGTTTCTAATGTGGGCTTGGAGGGAAAGTACTCAGCACCGAACCACCCCTGATAACCGCTGGCTGTCAAAGCCGAGAAGATCTCATTAAAATCTAAGCTGCCGGAACCCGGTTCAGTGCGGTTTGGTAAATCGGAAAACTGGACATGTTCAATCACATCAAAGTTGTTAGCAAACAGCTCGGCTACATCTCCACCATTTTTGCTAACGTGATAAATATCAAACTGCATACCCACATGAGGGGAACATCGCTCGCGAATAAGTTCTGCTACCTCAGACACATCTGTAAAGAGCGCATCAGGCATGTCGATGCCGTTCATCGGCTCAATTAGCAGTTTGGCTTTAGAGCCTTTCATAAGGCCGGACTCTAATATGGTATCCAAGTTGCGTTTAAAGACTTCTAGACACAGCGCTCGACTTTGCTCCGCGGGGACCCTGCTTGGCCCCAGATGTATATAGCGAGCCTGCATCTCCTTGGCCGCGGAAATTGCCTGGTTTACCGCGTCCAGAAAAGCCTCCTCCCTACCTGGGACACCCGACAAACCTGCTCCGCCACTGAGTAAATCTCCCATATCGACATTTAACAATACAACAGAGATATCTGCAGCGGCGGCGGCCGCGGCACATTCACCACAACTGGCTTCCAAAAACTGTATTTCTACGCCGTTAAAGCCTGCATTCGCAGCCGCCTGAAAACGCTCAAGAAAGGGCAACTCGCCAAAAAGAAAATTCACACTGCTGCTAAACTTCATTGAATTTATTCTCCATGTTTTGCTAACCTTGCCCCAGTATGGACTTACGTCGCTGCCAACCTAAATCTTTACCTACCACAAGCAATAGAACAAGAGCCGCACACATCCACATTAGTGGTACATCTTGTGTAAAGACGCCTCTTACCCCGACCTGATCTCTACCAAACATTCCGCCAACCAAGTTAAGCACGCCATGAATCATAATGGCTGGCAAAACACTGCCACCAGTGATATTGACGAAGTAAGTAGCAATTACGCTCATACTGCAACACAGTAGGATAAACCAGCCCTGCTGAGACAGAAGGTTCAAGACGTCAATTTGGCCCGAAAGAAGTGTCGGTATTTCTCGCGGAAGATGCCACAACGCCCAGGCCACTCCTAGCAGAAGCGTCGCCAGCAGCGGACTCCCCCAACGCTCAATCATTAGTGGTAGAGCATACCCACGCCACCCCAACTCTTCCAACAGCCCGCCTTGGTTGAAAAACAATGCCATGAATAATGTCACCGACAATATTTTCCAGTCAATAAACCCAATCTGGTTTAAAGCAGCGCTGACTCGTTCAGGCTCACCCCAGAAATACTCGCGCAGACAGGCTAGCGAAATCATTGCCACTAAAAATGTCAGCATAGTCAGGTATATCTTTACGCCATTTCGAAGGCTAAGATTCCCACGAACAGGCTTGTAAAGGCTGAGTAGAAATTTAAGCCCCTCTCTTCCCCGACTCACGGCGGTAACTGTTAGCGCCGCCAGCGTAGGAGCGAGCGGGAAACAGATCATCGGCAAGCCCAGTGGCATGATCACATACCACGAAAGATAGAGAACGACGCTGTCGCCGTTGTGGAATAAAACGGGATATCGGCTTGCCAGCTGATCTCTGATCGAAAATACATTGCTAAAGAATGAAAAATCTGCCCCATTAACCGATTGATAATACACTTCCAAGATTATCAGATAGCTAAACAGAATGACCGGAATAGAAATTGCGATCCAATAAAATGCCCAAAACGGACTACGCTCCACCCATCGTTTAATCATCAAAATACACCCCTCATGTCAATTTACTTATTTTTGTTAAAATGCAGCTCTTAAGTGAATTTATCGTTTACATTGCCTTCATTTTGATCAGTGCATTGCGAACGCCCTCAAGCGTAAAATCAATGTCCGACTGTGTCATGGCCGTAGACAAAATAAACCCGCCTCTCATAGTCAGCAATCCCTCGTCCATAAGCAGCGCCTGATAGACGCCAAGCCGATCGAGAAAACCGTCCATTACCGCAGATACTAGCTCTCTATAATTTCGAATGGGCTTATCGCACAGAATAAGTGCATTGAGCGACGAGATACCTTGTACATGCCCCGCCACACCCAAGTCCACGATTATTTTATTGAGACCTTCCCGCAAACTCAGGCTTATGCGGTCTAGAGAATCAAACGCTGCCGGTGTCAGCAAGGACATCCCTGTGTATCCAGCTACCATAGACATAGGGTTGGCGGTAAACGTTCCGCTGTGCTTTACCTTGGGGTCGCCGTCACTGATAGAAAAAACAGACATAAATTTCTTCTTTCCGCCTACAGCACCGATAGGTAACCCCCCGCCGATTATCTTTCCCATGGTGGTTAAGTCTGGAGTAATACCGCGCAGGCCCTGAGTGCCGCTATAACTACAGCGTAGGGAAAAGACTTCGTCAAAAATAAGCACCATACCCAATGCTTCGGTCTCTTCTCTTAACATTTCCAAATAGGTCGTTTCAGGCTCTACGAGCCCCACCTGGAGTCTCAGTGGATCGATAATTACTGTGCCTAATTCATCTGCATGCTTCCGTAAAAGTGATCTTGCCGCCTCGATGTTGTTCAGGGGTAAAACAAGCACTTCATCGAGCACACTTTGCGGTGTACCAAAAGAACTCGCAACAGAGTTAGGAGCGGACTCATCGCCCCAGTTTCCAGGGTTAGGCTGAAAGCTGGTCTCGGTTAAATCGAACTGGCCATGATAGCCCCCTTCCATTTTGGCAATTTTGCTTTTGCCTGTGAATGCCCGCCCCGCTTTAATTGCGATCATGACGGCTTCGGTGCCCGAATTCGTAAACCGCACCTCCTCACAGCTAGGGATGCGCTCGGTAATCAGCTCGGCTAATTTTATCTCTGATTCACTAGGGAGAATGGACGATATCAAGCTGCCGGCTTGCTTTGCTATCGCTTCAACAATTTCCTTTTTGTTGTGGCCATGAATGAGGGCGCTAAAATTATTAACGTAGTCAATTCGTTTAATACCTTCCGCATCAGTAATCCAACATCCGTCGGCCTCAGTTGCATAGATTGGGTGTGGCTTTGCCACTGCCATGTGACGGGTATAGCCCGATGGCATGACTTTTTTCGCGCGCTCAAAAAGAGCCGCAGACTTCGGTGCAAATAAAAGGTTTGCATTCATCTTCAGTATTTCCTAGTAGTTCGTTTCCGCGCGACCTTTGGTCTCGAGTATGTGTCTCGCTTCATCTGGTGTTGCCACCTCTAGACCCAACTCATTCATAATTCGAACAATACGCCCCACTTGCTCACCACTGCTCTTTGCGAGCTGTCCTTTTCCGTACCACAAGCTATCTTCAAGCCCCACTCGGACATTGCCGCCCAATAGCGCCGATTGTGTGCAGACTTTTATTTGATCTTTTCCGGCTGCTAATACCGACCAGTAATAATCGTCGCCAAACAAACGATCCGCCGTGTCTTTCATATGCATCACATGACTTAGGTCAGTGCCCAAACCACCAGGAAAACCAAAAATAGACTGAATAAAGAAGGGCGGCTTAATCCAACCCATATCGGCAATCGCACTCAACATATAGAGATGCCCGATGTCGAAGCACTCATACTCAAAGCGGACACCTCGCTCCTGACCCAATTCTTTGGCAAAGCGCTCCATAGATTGACCCGTATTTTGAATGGTAACGTCCTTACTAAAATGCATCATGACCTCCTCCCAGCCTCCGGGAGTAAGCACTTCTTGCAATTTATTCGCCATCATCCAAGTACCGGGGTTCATCGGTCCCATGTTAAATGAGCACACTTCTGGAGAAAGTACTTTAGGGGCATTGAGGCGTGACTCTAGCTGCTCTGGCCACGTTGTTGCGCTAAAGTCAGGCTGCCCGGTTGTAATATTAATAATCGCGTTGGTTTTATCAGAAATTTCTGTCGCGTACTCGCGATACATCGCCGGGTCGGTGATTGGCATGCCGTCAGCAGGATTGCGAGCGTGCAAATGAATAATAGACGCGCCCGCCTCAACGGCGCCAATTGAGTCGTTAATAATCTGCTCTGGCGTTATCGGCAGATACGGAGACATACAGGGCAAGTGCATCGCACCAGTGGTAGCACTTGTAACAATTACTTTATTCGCTTTTTTCATAGCCGTATTTCCATCCTCAATATCTCCGTTATCTGGCGCCTCAATAAAACATGAGAAAAACCGCCGTATTTTTTATACTCATTACTGTTGAAAACACTCATTGTTGAATACTTTCACTTATTCACAAAATTTAGCGGCAGGCCTGGTCTGGGCCATTCAAAGGAAACCAGTTGACCCGTGCTAGAAAGTGTTACGAAGGCCGTTTTAAGATCCTTCCCACCAAAACAAATATTAGTGGTGAAAAAATCAGGTAGAGGGTAGTGATTACGTGTTTTGCCATCGGCAGAGATCTCAACAATGCCCCCCCTCCGAACAGCCGCAACACAAATATTCCCTGCACTGTCCACAGCTAAGGAGTCGAGCATATAATCGTCTTCCAGACCCGCGACTAGCCAGCCACCGTTTTTCGAAGGCTTTGGACGCGGCTTTATGACACCAGCTTTCGCAATATCAAAGCCCCAAAGGCACCGGGTCTGTGTCTCCGCAACATATAGGGTCTTTTCATCGGCAGACAAGCCAATTCCATTGGGCGTAAGCATTGGGAAGACAATTTCTTCAATGTGCGAGCCGTCGGCCGCCGCATAAAATATGCCGCTTATATCTCGCGTGCGTCCGAGAGTTTTACCGTGATCGGTAAACCAGAAGCCGCCCTGCTGATCGAAAACGATATCATTCGGTGCCCGCAGTGGTATCTCGCCCGCCGACTCGTATAAGCGCTGCACTTCTCCCGTATCAATATGGACGCGTTCTATCCAACCATTATTTGAGCTTTGCCCGACAACCTGGCGCTTACCATCTTCAATTTCATATTCCCAACCACCGCTGTTACACACGTAGCACCAATTGTCCGGGCCCATAGCCGCTCCATTGGGGCCGCCATCCAGCTGCGCTATTTCTTGGTGAGCACCATCAGGCATCACGCGCGTTAGCTTCTTCCCGGCTATTTCAACAACAATCACCGTGCCGTCGCTCAAGGCAATAGGCCCTTCGGGAAACGCTAAATCAGCAGTGATAACAGTAAAATCCATAGGGCTCTCATGTCGGCTTAAAAGAAAGTGGGATATAAGCTATGAGCACATGATATGACCTTAAGGTCACGTCAGTCAACAAAAATTCATCCTCTCAATATCATTGCTAGCTGGATCAGCCAATTTCCACCGATTAATATGCACTTCGATATGTAATTCTAGCACCACCGGCAAGGCAAGCGGACTTATATACGCATTCAAGGTCAAGAAGTAAGTCACCCCAAAAATAACATGACCCGAAGGTCATTTATTTCTTGCTTTAGTTTTCTCTAAAAGATAATCTTTTAATGAGCTTGCATATAGCGGCAAGTTGACAACGTTGATGTGGAAATAGTGGTTTTTATGACTGCTTTTTTATTTTTTCAACTAGCAGTGGAACAAAACAAGCAAAGACTTAACAAGCTACTCTGCAGCGTGAAAGCTTGCCCTACTCAATCGATTGCGTCGCAATCATAGCGATATTCGCCAGCGAGACCTTGCTAGTCAAACCCTAAGCAATTCTTACGGAGGGCCACTGTGTCCAACAAAATAGTCAAGGTCGTACAAGCCCAAGTTGAGGCCTATAACGCCGGTGATATCGACGCCTTTGCCGAAAGTTACCACGACAATCTGTCACTGTTTATTTTTCCCAATGAGAGCTTTTGCCAAGGTAAGGCGCAACTGCGTGAACAGTACAGTAAACGATTTACAGACAGACCCAATGCCAAAGCGACGATAGCGTCCAGGGTAGTCATGGGAAAATTTGTCATTGATGACGAAATCGTTACGGGCATTCCTGATGCCCATACTCTTGAACTAGGCACTATTCGTGCCCTCGCCATATATGAAGTAGAAGGCACCCTAATAAGCAAAGCTTGGTTTATCTATCAACCCAACAGTAATTAAGATAAGGAATTAATATTGTGAAGATTTTTATTTCTGCTGACATTGAAGGCATTACCGGAATCGTCCATCGAGACCAAATATTCCCAGGTGAACCAAACTATGCGCAAGGCTGCCGATTGATGACTGAAGACATCAATGCCGCCATTGAGGGGGCGCTTGAGGTTGAGCCCAGTGCGGAGTTTCTTGTCTGTGATGGACATGGAACCATGCGTAATATTCTTCTGGAAACATTAAACCCCGCCGCGCAATTGGTCACTGGTTCGGCGGGTCGTAATAACCGTTTACTGTGTCAGAGTGAAGGTGTCGACGAGAGTCATGACATGGTATTTCTCAACGGTTACCACAGCAAAGCCGGTACACCCAATGGCTTATTGTGCCATACGCTGCTCAGCCTGCATGTTTGCAACTTTCGCATCAATGGAGAAATCGTCGGCGAAGCGGCAATCAATGCCGCGGTTTGTGGAAGCTATGGCGTTCCCGTCGCTTTGATAACGGGAAATAGTGAATTGGAGAGTGAAGCAGAGGCTACACTCCCTCCAGGTTTTACCTTTTGCTCTACTAAAACTTCCATTGGTTTCTCAGCTGCTATTTGCAAAACACCGATAAAAAGCCATGCTGACATACGCGCCGCGGCTAAATTAGCGGTCACCAATTTCAAACAGGGCAAGCTGTCTACGTTAGCTTATGACGGGCCCGTCACTATGGAAGTCGAAAGCTACAAGCGAGAATTCGCCGATAATGCATGCGTTGTACCCGGAGTGGAAAAAACAGGAGAACGTAGTTTTTCTGCGACCCACAACAGTGCTGCTGAGTGTTTTATGCTTATTTGGCGGGCGATGACCTACGGCATGGAAGAAACTCCATGGATGCTACGCTAGAGCAACACTCCGCTTACTTCGAATGTTTTCTGTTGGCTAATAGGTTTATTGCCCTAAGGTTTTAGGGCAATAAAGGGAGCTAATTAAAAACCAATACTAATTGAACCGATAAGTCACAAAAGGTGTTTCACAAGGAGGCCCCGGAGCAATGTGCAAAGAAGGTTCTTCACTCAACTCCATAATAAGACACCCCAATGTAATGACACCCGCGGCACTCCCCTCACCATCAACTGGATGCCGACAAATACTACCCTCATGATTGCTGAACGCGGCTTTCATCGTCTCTACAGTAACTATGTTTTGCGGGCTTCCGAAACGCTTTTGCAATTCCTTAAAGCGCGGTAGCGTGCTGGTACTTCCCGGCACTAATTTACCGGCGCTCAAGTGCGCGTTCAAAATTCCTTGATCATCGTTAATTAGGGGGTGATTGGTGTGATAGACCCGATCAGCCTCGGCCCAAGGGCGAAATTCCACAACTTTATTGGCCGATACTTCTAAATTTATGGCGCGACTTCCAGGCTCAGAAACCGTGTAATTTTGACCTGAAGCGTGTTTTATCGCGCGCAGAAATTCCAAGCCCTCTGCTAGACTCTCTTGATGCAAAAATCCTCGCACCACAAAATCTTCAGGTAGGCCGTCACGAGAATAGTTGAGCTGACTTAGTGTGTTACAACAAATGGCCAAACCTTTGCTGTTTAGTCCGCACAGATTTATTTTTCCAGCAAGAGCAAAACTAAATACTTCTGCGGGGAGGTCTGGCCCTTTGTGGTGAAATAGAATTTGATGCCCCTGATACCAAGCGGGGCAATCCATGTTTTGGGCGACTAGTGCCGGCGTGCCACCGGCCGCATCCGCGCCAATTGAGGTACAACCTCTACCGCCACTCATAGCCAAACTTTTTTCCAAGCGATACCAAGGCTCTTCATCACTGAGCTGGCGGGCTAGTATATAACGAAAATCGACACCCGCCCCTTCCGCTATACCCTTAACTTCCTCCAACAGCTGAGGCGTCCAACGCTTGATTGCGGGCATGAAGTTGGTTTCGGCTAACAGCCTATCCAAGTAGTGGTCAGGCGCCATACCAGTGCTCGCGTAAAGATCTTCTTGCCAGCGACTTTGATGGTCCAAAATCATGTCTCGAAGCACCTCGCCATGGATACGGCCGCGCTCACGAAAACTATTCCCTTCAAGAACCACGACTTTTAACTCTGACTCTTTCATATATATTCGCTACATTTTAGATAAAAAAAAGTGCCTACCTGCAGTAGCGCTTACTGCAGGTAGACACGAAGACGAGAGAACTAGTTTGTTAAATTTTCTAAACGCTCGCGGGGCTCAAAAGATCGTGAATGAACTGATCTTCCACCGCACCCAACTCCTGTAGAGCACTCGGCGGACGAATCATCACACTGAGTGTTTTTATTTTTCCTTCATCATTCAAAGTGAAAATATCAACACCGTGTAATTCGAACTTCCCTACTCTACCGCGAAATTCAAATACTAAGTCATTGCCGTTGACCCAGTGCCGCTGTTCGCTGTAGTTGAGATCTTGTACCAGGGTAAGAAAACCGGTTAATACCGCCTTAAAGTGCTCACGGTCTGTAATGGGTTTAAAAAAACGAGGGGTGTAAAGTTCAACCTCTTCTGCCAACAATTTGTCTAGCTCTCCAAGGTCCTTGGCGGCCGTAGCCGAAAGGAATACATCCACAAATTTTTTAACTTTATCGTTCATAAAAACCTTCTCAATTATTGTGCCTTGGCCTGTTGCTCTGCATAGGCGTGAGTGACACCGCCACCCGCCAGAACTTGCCCACCATCACAGTACATAACCGCACCGGTAACATAGCTCGCCGCTTCGGATGCCAAAAAAGTAGCCATGTCCGCGATATTCTGCTTGCTCCCGTAACAACGTAGGGCCACGCTGTTTTTGACCATAGCGACCATCTCAGGTGTCGGGGACAAGCGCTCCATTCCCTCGGTGCCTTCAATGGGGCCCGGCACAATGGCATTGACGCGAATGTTTTTCGGGCCCCACTCCGCTGCGAGAGAGCGAGTCAGCATATCGATGCCAGCCTTGGCTGCAGAAACATGAGCTTGCCCCCAATATGCGCCCGTGGATTGAGGCGCGGATATACTAATCATGCTGCACCCGGCGTTGGCGTAATCGTAGCTGGCACGCAGTATGTTAAAAGTACCATTTAGGTCGATATCTACGACGGTTTTGAAACCATTAGGTGACAAGGCTTCTGCAGGGCACATGAAATTGCCGGCCGCACCCGAAATCACAATATCCAGCTTACCCAGCGAATCCACCGTCGCTTCCACGGCATTCAACACTGCATCGAAGTCGCGTACGTCTGCAGCGTATCCAACGGCGACTCCACCCTCTGCCTGGATCTCTGCAATGGCTTTATCCACTTTTTCCTGAGAGCGGCTCATCACCGCCACCTTCGCGCCTAAACGAGCATAGTGTTTGGCGATCTCTAAATTGATACCACTGGTGCCTCCAGATACGAAAGCAACTTTGTCTTTAAAAAGGTCAGTTCGGAATACGTTCATACAAGTATCTCTGGTTAACGACAAACGTCGGATTAATCGAATGCTCATGCGTCGGTATGCGACACTTCAAACAGCTTATGACCTCAGGGTCATGTAAGTCAAGCAAAAAGAAGCCCTAAACCTCACAATTCGAGAGATCCATTCTGGCAATGAGCTTTGAACAGCCCTGCACAAGCACACGCGCGAGCGCCAGCTCGGTCGGATTATGACCCGCTCCTGGGACGATAATGAGTTCAGCATTGTGGAGCTGCTGGCGTAAGGCATAGGCATTATTTGGCGGCGTACACATGTCATAACGCCCTGAAATCAACACCACCGGAAGATCAGCGATCCGGTGCGCTTCTTCGAGAAGCTGATTTTCCCTCAAGAAAAAGCCCTGGCTGGAAAAGTGGGAAAAAATTCGCCCATAGGTCGCTGCATTAGCAAGATCTGGAGGCGCCAAAGGCGCATCAAATCGCATAAACCCCTCCTCGTAGAGAAAGAGCTGTGTCGCCAATTTGTCTGCCAGTACCTGGTCCTCGCCTTGTAGAATTCCCCGACTGTAAGCGCTACATAGGTTATGGCGTTCAGAGGCGGGGACTTTTGCTGCGAACTGCTCCCACAGCTCAGGGAAAAAGGTTTCAAGACCTTGGTACCACCAGTGGATATCTTGCTTTCTGCAGAGCCACAGGGAAACTAATAGCAAACCAAGGCAGCGCTGCGGGTAGGCTTCACCATAAGCCAAAGCCACTGTGCTGCCCCAAGAGCCCCCCGCGACAATCCAACGTTCAATGTCAAAGTGTTGTCGCAGTAATTCCATATCCGCCAAAGTACTCTGCAACGAATTGCTTGCCAAAAGCCCCTTGGGTTCTGAACGGCCGCAGCCCCGCTGATCAAACTGAATAATTCGAAAACGTTCAGAGTCTATGAACGCCCTATAACCCGCTGCGTTACTGCCGCCAGGCCCACCATGCACGAGGACTATCGGCAAGCGCTCAGGGTTTCCCGATTCCTCCCAGTACAAGCGATGACCGTCCGCGACTTGTAGATAGCCGCTATCTAGCTCAGGCGATATTCGGTGATAGGGGTCGTCAAGTCGTCTCATTATAATTTCAACTCTCTATGTGGATATTAGGAAATGCTGACCAACGAAACAATCGGCAGGTACTGCCCATACATTCTGGAGGTAAACAGCTACGAACAATCATGACCTGATGGTCACTTAACTTGGAAAAATAAACAAGCGGAAATTATAAACTTTAAAAATATCACTAAACCTCATGTTTTATAGCTAAATTCATCACCTAAATAACAACTGACATGACCTCGAGGTCAATTAATCGTTGCAAGCGCGGTTCCCGGTCGGTAATATTTGGGCACATTAAACCGCCTACCCGAAGTATCCAGCGAAATTTCCCCGGGGTATCTTGAAAACACACTACGAGGAGTGCCATGAGCCACTTTATTCAGCAGGAAATCGAACGACTACAGGAAACCTACTTAGAAAACACACCCAAGAGCCGCGAAGTGTTTGAGCAGGCAAAGGCTTCGCTTCCAGCGGGAAATACCCGCAACAATCTGTTCTTCCCGCCCTACCCGCCCTACTTTAATCACGGCGAAGGCTGCAAGCTGACAGACGTAGACGGGAATACCTATCTGGATTTCCTCAGTGATTTTACGGTAGCCATTTACGGTCACTCGCACCCGCGTTTACGGCAGGAAGCGCAAGATGTACTCGGCCGAGGTTGCAACTACGGCGGCTGTATTCCTGCCGAACACAAATTGGCCAATGCTCTCATAGATCGCTTCAAGGGCATCGATCAGCTTCGCTTTACCAACTCTGGTACGGAGGCGAACCTCTATGCACTTTTAACTGCGCTGGCGCACAGCCAAAAACCAAAAGTTATTGTGTTTGAAGGCGGCTACCACGGTGGTGTAATGAATTATTGCCACGAAAACATTCCCATCAATGCGCCTTTTGAGATAATCGTGGTGCCCTACAACGACCCCTTAGCATTCGAACAGGCATTATTCGAGCAAGGAAGTGAAATTGGCGCGGTGGTTATGGAGCTCATGGTCAATGCCGGCGGCTGCATTCCGGCGACCGAAATATTTGCGAAAAGCGTTCGTAAGATGACCCGGGAATTGAACATACCTCTGGTCATTGATGAAGTTATGACAGCCCGACTGGGGTACAGCGGCTTGCAGGGGCAGTATGGCATTGAAGCCGATATGACCTGCCTAGGTAAATTTATTGGCGGCGGCTTTACCATCGGTGCTTTTGGCGGCAAACGTGAGTTCATGGAAATTTACGACGCCCAACACCCCGGATACACCGCCCATGGCGGCTCATTTAATAACAACGTTTTTTCAATGCACGTGGGCGCTGCAGCCTTGAACGAAGTTTTAACCTTGGAGGTGATGAATTCCCTCAACGATCGAGGAGATCAACTTCGCGAACAGTTGAACCTGTTATTCCGAGAAGCGGAAGTGCCTTTAATGTTCATCGGCACAGGGTCGGTCATGAACCTGCACCTTACTCGCGAACCGCTACTGCAGAAAAATCGCAACCCATTATCCGCGGAAATCGCTAAGCTCTATCACCGATTTTTATTGAATGAGGGCATCTGGATTGCCGCGCGCGGATTGATTGCCTTGAATATCGCTCTAAACGATGACAGCTATAAGGCGCTGATAGACACCACCGCTGCCTTCGTTGATCGCCATCAAAAAGAACTTCAGGCCTTGCCTGAGCGTTAGGAGAACATCATGTTAAAACCTACCCGAATAGAAAGTATTCACACATATGTTTGCGGCCACTGGACTTTTGTCACCGTTACCACCGACACTGGCATTATGGGCATTGGAGAATCCACCTATTTTCTTCACCCAACCGCTATCGCCCCTATCATAGAAGACCTTAAAGAAGCCTACATTGGTCAAGACCCCTACCGACCAGAATTTCTCTATCAAAGAGTATTGAAAAAACACTGCATGATAGACGCCGCTTCGACCAGCGCCATGGCAGCCATCGACCAAGCGCTCTGGGATATAAAGGGTAAAGCTCTAGATGTTCCTGTATGGCAACTTTTGGGAGGCCGGGTCAGAGACAAAGTGCGAGCAATTGTTCTGGTGCAAGCGCCCACTGCAGAAGAACTATTAGCTAAGTCTATCCAAGCAAAAGAAGACGGCTTCACAGCCATAAAAATAAAGCCCTTTATCGAAGACTGGAACTTAAACAGCAGCGCTCGTATTCTGGAAAGCACATCGAACACGGTTAAAGCTGTGCGCGACGCCATAGGCTGGGATGTGGACCTAGCAGTGGAGGTGCACCGCAACTTAGCGCCCGATCAGGCAATCCAATTTGCGGAGCTGGTTCGCACCCAGCGCTTATATTTTATTGAAGATCCCGTGCAACCCTTCAGCGTTTCGGTCAACAAGTTTGTCGCTGAAAACATGCCATCACCCGTCGCATTAGCTGAACGCAACATCAACATTTGGGAATTTCGCGAGTACTCAGATTGCTCACACATTTCCATTCTTCGCCCAGACGTGGGCTTGGCAGGAGGTTTTACCCAAATGAAAAAAATCGCCGCAATTGCCGAGTCGCGTCATCAGCGAATTCTACCCCACAACTTTACAAGCCCGGTCATCACTGCTTGCCACGTACAACTGGCAGCATGCACTCAGAACTGGGACGTACAAGGCTACGTCCGAGAAACTGAATCACCGTGGACCGATGTGGTTAAACACATCAATCAAGTAAAAGACGGCTTTATCGAAATCTCAGAAAGGCCTGGCATTGGCATGGAGCTTAATTTTAATTACTTGGAAAACAATGGCTATATCCCATTCGGGAGTCAGTTCAATCACATCGCCTATGCCGCTGCGGATGGCGGCATCAAACAGCAGTAATATATTTCATAAAAAAGAGACGCAGGAGAATTTCGTGACAAAAAATAGCACTATCGTTAATCAGCTTCGCGCGGGCTTTGAAGACGCCATCGTGGTAGTGATTGGTGGCACAGGGGGTATCGGGGGGCTGGTGGTTCAGCAAGCTGTTGAGCTGGGCGCTCAAGTCATTGTGGGTGCGCGCTCAATTGCCAGCGAGAAAATTCCGGAGGGCGTTAGTGACAGCTTTGCTATTGACATCAGCGACGCCAATTCCATTCGCGCGTTTCGCAGAACTCTTAAAGATCAGTATGGGCGCGTTGATGTGCTGGTGAACACGGCCGGTTACTCATACCAGTTGCCACCCAAGCGCTTGGACCTGCTCAGCGACGAGATTATTGACGAAGTTATGGGCGTGAATGCTCGAGGGCCGCTTATTGTTATGCGGGAAATGGCCGAACTCTTGAAACTGGGCAATGACCCGGCACTCATCAACCTATCTTCCATTACCGCAACTACAGGCGGTGGCAGTAACATCGCCTACGCCGCTTCCAAAGCCGCAATTGATACCGCTTCTAAAGCCATCGCCAGAGCGCTGGCGCCAAAAGTGCGAGTGGTAAATATATCACCCAGTGCACTAGACACAAACTTTGCACGCAATCGCAATGACGACTTTATCGACGCCACCATTAATGCCAGCGCGCTGAAGAGGCTCGCTAGCTTGGAGGAAGTGGCCACCGCTGTAATTTGTGCGGCGCGGCTACTCACGGCAACCACAGGTACCACCGTCTATGTAGACGCTGGACGTCACCTGTAGTAAACATCAATGCTAAAAATATTCACTTAAGAGAAGTTACAAGAGAACACTCACATGCGAAATGTAATCCTCACTTGCGCTGTTACCGGCAACTTAACGAAACCGGATCAATCGCCTTATTTGCCCATCACACCAAAGCAAATTGCCGACGCCTCTCTAGGGGCGGCTGAGGCAGGTGCGGCCATTGTGCATCTGCATGTTAGATACCCAGATGGGTCTCCTTCTATGGAAATCGACCACTATGGCGAAGTAATAGAGCGTATACGAACGCAGAACAAGTCACTAATTATTAACCTCACCACCGGTCAGGGTGGGCGGTATGTGCCCGATAAAGATGACCCCAAGATCGCGGCTCCAGAAACTCAACTGCTGCCCCCTATGCAGCGTATCCAGCATGTGCTGGAACTTAAACCAGAGATTTGCACCTTGGATTTGAACACTATGAACTCTGGTGACATGATCGTTATGAACACTCGGCCTAATACTCGTATTATGGCAGAAGCCATGCTTGAAGCTGGAGTGAAACCGGAAATAGAAATTTTTAATGCCGGCGATATGGTACTGGCCAACGAACACGTGGCGAATTTGGGAATCGACAAACCAGTGATGTACTCTTTTGTCATGGGCGTGAAGTACAGCTGGCCGGCCACACTGGAAACAATTCAGTTAGGTAAAAGCTTATTACCAAACAATGCCCTCTGGACGGCTTTCGGTATCGGTCGGACCGAGTTCCCAATGGTTGCCCAGTCGGTGCTGATGGGTGGTCACATTCGCGTAGGCATGGAAGACAACTTGTTTCTAGAAAAAGGCGTGCTGGCTAAGAGTAACGCCGAACTTTGTAGTAAAGCTTGTCGAATTATCACTGACCTTAACTACGATATTGCCTCTGCTGAAATGGCTCGCGAAATGTTGGATCTATAGCAAGCGGGGTCAAGTCTTGCCTTTTGAACAAGCGGGGTCAAGTCTTGCCTTTTGCGTTTGCCCGCAGGAATAACACTCAGGCAAAAAACAAGACTTGACCCCGCTTACTACTGCTGGATTATTTCGCATTCAATGCGTGTCTTACATGATAGTGAGTTGCTTATAAAACATGTTTGCTCTGCTTTATTTAGCAACTTCTCACCTACTTCAGGGTTTGCACCGAGCGGAACAACCAGCCTCGCTTTGCTTACAAGACTGGTGAATTTGGTTTTCTTATCGACTTTATTCAATTCGCCGCTAGATTCACAAACAATAGATAACCACTCGAACTTAGAAGCCTTAGCAATAGCTCGGAATGATAAAACCAAGCAACTTGATACTGACGCCATTAACAGCTCTTCTGGCGACCACTGGTCGCCAGGACCGTCGAACTGGACCGGTGGTGCGAGCTCCAAAGACGTCAAGCCAGCGGCGTAAACGCTTAAGTTATTTTTCGGAAAACCATTAACGGTTACCGAATATGTGTGTGGCAATTTTTTCATTTAATCAGCCAGGTTTTAAGTTTAAGATTTATCGCCCACTCGAACCGCTAATACGTCGCACTTGGCTCTGTGGAGCACTCCGTTGGCGGTGGACCCCAGCAACAAACCTAAGCCGTGTCGACCGTGGCTTCCCATCAAAATTAAATCCGCATTTTGCGCTTCAGCGTGTTTAAGAATAAGATCGACGGGGCGACCAAAGTTCACTACCACTTCACATTTTGGCACGTGATACTCATCCACCAAAGCCTGTATTTTTTCCTCTATAGATTTCCGAATTTGATCGTTGTCTAAATCTAAGTTGGCCGTACTGTAAATACCCGCACCCATTGAGGCGCCATACATTTGCACTACATCGTAGGGGACATTCAGCACAGTAACATCGGCATCGGTTCCCTCTAAAAGCGTGGTAGCCTGCGCCAGAACATCGCCCGCGCCGCCTTCCAGATCTATTGCCACGATAACTTTCTTGTACGCACTCATAATAAGGTTCCTTAAAAAACTTAAGTAGTGTTCAAAACATCATAATACCTGTGCTTTAATCAGGGTTGACCCATGTCAACTGAAAGACTCTAATTACTGTTATATATGAGTGATGCTGACTTTGAACAATACCAGCAAAGAATCTGACGACAATCCCGCACAGCTTAGGAACTCCTACGCTGAAACGGAATTGCTGTTTTCCAAAGGAAGCGACTATTTCAACAATCTTCTGCTTGGCATTGAAAATGCCAAAACATCCATAGAATTAGAATCATATATATTTAAATATGACAGCGTCGGCCGAAGGTTCGTTGACGCCCTAGTAGCGGCAACAGGCCGTGGAGTCGCCGTACGAGTGCTAATCGACGGTATTGGTTCGGCTAAAGACGGGAAATTGATTACCTCCCTTTTAAGCTCACAGGGCATTGTCAGCCGAATTTATCACCCCCTTCCTTGGCAGATAAATCATTATCGCTGGGCTATTAAGCAGGGCAGCCTAATTGGGCGTTTGGTGTTTTTTGCCAAAGCAATTAACCAACGTGATCATCGCAAACTTTGCATTGTTGACAATAACACTCTGTGGACTGGCAGTTTGAACATCTGCCGCCAACATCTCAGCGTTGCAGATGGCGGTGAGGGCTGGCGCGATTTTGGCATACGCATCAGCGACAAGCGTGTCGTGGAAGCCAAACTAACATTTGAGACCATTTGGCAGGCAAAAAATCGCCTGCTTGCCAAGAATAAACTTCGCCTTATTTTCAGTAACTTATCACCCTTTACTCGACGCAGAAAATACCGCTTTATCACACGAAAAATGGAACACGCACAACACCGCATTTGGATCACAAATGCCTATTTCGCCCCATCCTCTACCTTTATTAACTCCATTAAGAAAGCCTGCCGCCGCGGAGTTGAGGTGCGACTTTTAGTGCCATCGCGATCGGACGTTTTCCTTTTTCGCTCTCTAACTGCAAGCTATTACAGGGAGCTAATTGTCGCGGGAGTAAGCATTTCTGAGTTTCCCACGATATTTTTACATGCCAAGGCTTTGATTATCGATGATTTCTATTTACTTGGCAGCACCAACTTTAACCACCGAAGTTTTTTGCATGACCTGGAGCTGGACGTCACCTTGAGTTCCAAAAAATCGCAAACCACCCTAGAGAAGCAATTTATTATCGATTGCAATAAGGCAACTAAGGTCACAGCAGAACGGCTAGAAAACCAAGGTTGGGCTGCTTACATTGCATGGCTGCCACGATTGCTACGGTATTGGTTGTGAAATAAGACTGATAGCCGCAGAGGGGTACATTTCGTACGGAGACTATTTTATGCGAGAATCTGTGAACACCACAAGACTCAACAATACCGAAGAAAATATTATCCTGCGCGCCTGTTCATACAATATTCATAAAGGTTTTAGTGCTGCGAACAGGCGTTTTCTGCTTAAAGATATTCGTCGGGCAATACGCTTGGTTAACGCCGACCTCGTATTCCTACAAGAGGTGGTTGGCGAAAACATCAGCAAGGCTGGAACGGTGAAAAACTGGTCTACTGAAACACAATTTGAATTCCTCGCCGACTCCGTTTGGCCACATTACGCCTATGGTAAAAATTCCGTCTACGATCATGGCCACCATGGCAATGCGATTCTTAGTCATCATGTCTTGTCGGACTGGAACAACACAGACCTGAGCATCTTACCCTTTTCCTCGCGGGGCATGCTGCACGCAAAAATTCTAGGAAAGTTACACATCTTCTGCGTTCACTGCGGCCTATTGAGCTTTGAAAGAAACGCACAACTCAAACAAATGGTTAATATAATTCGCCATTTGGTGGCGGATGATGAAGCAATTATTGTTGCGGGCGATTTTAACGATTGGCAAAACAAAGCAGGGCCATTTCTAGCAAGCGCCTTAGGTTTAACGGACGCGTTGTCCGAGACACACGGAAAACCCCAAGCAACTTTCCCTGCTTTTCTACCCTTTCTAGCAATGGACCGAATGTATTTTCGTGGCTTAGACCTGCTAACCAGTGAAGTCTTAAGGGGGGAACCGTGGGAACGCCTGTCTGATCACTGCGCTGTATACGCTGAATTTAGGCTTCGTCAACCTCAAACTTCCCCTTAATACTTTTGAGTTTCTGCCGGTATTGCTCGCCATCACCAAAATCGGTAAACAATCGATAGCGCTTGTGAGCCCCCTTATTCTTGCGCGCATGTTTTATTGGGCACCAATATTGCTCTGTTCGCGCGGCCACTTCTCGAACATAGGCCACGATGCCATTGCCGTAGCTACAGTAGGCACAATTGAATTTCTCAATGCCATTGAGATAATTTAGCCTTACTCGGTCAAACACCAAATATTCACGCCTTTTTACCTTTGGTATTTGATAGATAGGAAAACAAATAGCCTGATATATGGATACAAATAGGTCAAGCAGAACGAACGGAACTATAAGCGCGTAAATAAAAGGCGCCGTTGCAATCACTAACCATCTGGCATCACGAAGGTAGCTTAACAGACCTGTCTTAAGTGCCCGGTGGCGCAACAACATTTCTCGCTCAAAAGTTACTGTGCCATCATGAATTCGAAAACGCAACGCCTCTCCCTTGCGGTGTAACTCGTCTTGCAGCTCATCTTCTAGCTCGTGAATACGTTCTATTATTTTGTTGACCGTGTCGTTCATCTCACCCTACTCCAAGCGCCCTGGATCCTCAGCTCTATTAGATTTAGTAAGTTTCAACCAAAGCTAATGAGCAAAAACTTCAGTAATTTCATACGCACAACATCTATTTCGACCTGATTCTTTTGCTTGATACATCGCCTTGTCTGCCGCGGCATAAAGGTCCCATTCATTTCCCACTACGTCATCTGAGGTTGCTATGCCCGCCGACGCAGTGATTCGCACATCTTTGCCTTCTTCACTATTCACCACCGCCTGGCTGACGACTTGGCGAAAACGCTCAGCCGCAGTGAAGGCCTGCTGCTGGTTACTGGTAGCCAAAATAACGCAAAATTCTTCGCCGCCCACGCGGGCAACAGTCTCCCATTCGCGACTGCAGTGCTTCATAGCCTGCGCGACTCTCCGAAGTAATTTGTCTCCTACCACATGACCATAATTGTCGTTTATACGTTTGAAATGATCTAGGTCAATCAGTATTAGTGATAGCGCTTCGTTGCGACGACGAGCTCTGGAATACTCTATGTGTAAATGCTCATGAAAATAACGATTATTGTAAATTCCCGTTAGCTGATCCACCAAAGCTTGTGACATTAATCGCTCTTCATTCGCACCAATGTAGGCCCCCAAAAACATAAACACTGCGGCTGTAGAAATGCTGAGATATAGGTATAGCCCGACGTTTCCCCCTAGCGCCTGCAGCACCGGGGTGCCTTCGACAACGCTGATTATAAGCCACCCTAGCGGTGAGCCAATTGATAATAATAAACCCTGTAGCACGCGCTTAAAGCGATGACTGTTTGGCAGATGGAATAGATCAGGGATTGTACGGCTTATAGCAACTGTAATATTCATCGTGGAAAACCCTAGAAAAATAATACCCCATGAGACCAATTGTGGCGGAATCGCCCAAACTGACATTGATTGATGTCAATTGAACTCAAGTTTCTGGACGTTAAAAACCGTCGTGTCGCCAAACACTTTCGGCCAACGGAAAAGACTTACTAGCACACAGTTACAGCATGAGAATTGTTTTTGAAGCGATAAAGCCCAAGCTAACGAACAAGCCGCAGTATGGCACCCAAAGAGGAAACAGTTTTACGCCTTCAGGGGCCGGAATTGTCGCCTTGATACGAATTAGAGAGGCATTCACCAATACAAATACGGTTAGCACCATAAAACTGGTGAGCTCCGCCAATTGAATTAAGGGCAGCGCTAAAGCAAATACTAAGCTCAGTGCGATTACCACTAAAGTGGCCAACACTGGGGTACGAGTACGTCGATTAATTTCGCCAAATACAGCGGGCATCCAAGACCGTCGAGCCATGCCATACAGGATTCTTGACCCCATTATTAACTGAATGAGCGCACCATTTATCACCGCAAATGAACTTATGATGGTAATAGCAACGGGCGCATTGCCAGTGGCGCGTTCATAGACTAAAGCCAAGGGAGCATCACTTTGCGCCAACTCCGCAGGCGAAACCACAGCGGTGGCTACCCAACTGGTAATTCCATACAGCACACTTGCTACCAACAATGCCAAGATAGCCGCCAGAGGTAGATTACGCTGTGGCCGCTCCACTTCCTCGGCAATGTTAACCATGTCTTCAAAACCAATGAAAGCGTAAAACGCAAGAAAAGCACCTAACATCAAACCCGGAAAGGTAATGCCGTGGCCTGATGCTACTGCCGGTTTCACAACACTTTCGAGCTGCCTGCCATCGATGTGCTCTATACCAACCCACACAATTAAAAGCAAACCAACAATCTCAATGACCGTCAGCACTGCTGCCAGTTTTACCGACTCACCAATTCCCCAAAGCGAAATAAGCCCTAAGGTAATAATCAAGGTGCTAATTAACAACCATTCGGGCAGTACCCAAAATAGCTGAAAATAACCCGCAAAACCGTGACTAATAGTGGCCGTAGACGCTATGCCTGATAAAGCTAATAATATGCCAACGATGATCGACAAAGATTTCAGCTGAAAGCCTTCATACAGGTAAACCGCTTCCCCGGCGCTCACGGGGTATCTTGCTGACAGCTCTGCGTAGCTGAATACGGTGAAACCGGCGGCGGCTGAGGCAATACCAAAAGCGATGGCAGTGCCGTAACCAGCTTCGCCCGCCACCTTTCCTATGAGCACATAAATACCCGCACCAAGAATATTACCCAAGCCGTAAAACAACAGCAGAAACAAACCAATACGACGATTGAGCGTGGCGGGCTTAATAGATGCTATCAATGCAGAGCGCCTCGAAGATGAGCTGAATGTAATATCCTCAATAATTGACGCACCCAATGATGTATCAACACTTACCATGCTACAAGACTGGAGCAGTAAGGAGCTGACTTCAATCAACATTTTACCTGTAAATACCGGAATTTCTTACCCTGTAACTTTGCACCCGATAAAACAACTAATATTGATAAAGATCAAGAGAAAAAATCACCAAGAGTTCACCATAATCTTGGCCATAACTTACTGCAAGATTCCCACATCTCGCCATCCATAGCCCGTTAATATTTGGCAAAACATGGGTTTTAAAGACTTCAGTTGGAGACAATGATGAATAATTTTGACTCGATCGTTATGGGCGCGGTAGATATCGCCCAAAATGAAGCCCTGCTTAGAAAAAATACCGAATTAAGCCCGGTCCACTTATTGTGGGGCTTAGTAAGTAACCCTGCCAGTTATTGTTCCCGCGCGCTTAACAAAGAACAAAGCAACATCAAGAATTTACTAGACGCACTGCCCTCTTCTTCGAATAAAGTAGCCTTGGAGCAAATCCGTGCCAATGCGGCCTTTAGCGAGTGGATGACCCGCGCCAGCGCCCGAGCGATCCAAAGTGGGCGCAAAGAAATCAACGAAAGTGACCTTATCAAATATCTACCTGAGCTTATCCCTGAACTGCCCATTGATTGGAGTGCATTCCAACAGGCCGAAAGCGAAGAAACCACAGAAGCGCCCGACTTTCTGGTCAACCTAAACGACATGGCCGCCAAGGGAAAACTAGATCCGGTGATTGGCCGAACAAGAGAAATAAGAGCGGTGATGGAAATTTTGGGACGGAGGGGAAAAAACAATCCAGTACTGGTTGGCCCCGCCGGAGTGGGAAAAACCGCTATAGTTGAAGGTTTGGCCGACGCTATTTATAAGGGTGAGGTTCCAGATGTTCTTCAGGGCAAGACCGTTTACAGCCTCGACATGGGCAGCCTGATGGCCGGCACCAAATATCGAGGCGATTTCGAAGAGCGAATGAAAGCACTGCTCGAATTCATCAAGGCGCAGTCGGGCGAAGCGGTTTTATTTATTGATGAAATCCACCAAATTGTAGGGGCCGGTAAAACCGATGGGGCGATGGATGCGGCCAACTTGCTTAAACCTGCCCTCGCCCGAGGTGAATTGCACTGCATTGGCGCGACCACTCACGACGAGTATCAGCGCTATATTTTGAACGATTCGGCACTGGAGCGGCGTTTTTGTTCAGTTCCGGTTGACGAACCCAGCGTAGAAGATGCCGTAGAAATCTTGATGGGTGTTCGGGAGAAGTTGGAAATTCACCACGGCGTGAAAATCAGCGATGAAGCTATTTATCAATCAGTTGTACTTAGTGTTCAGTACATAAGCGATAGGAACTTACCCGACAAGGCTATTGACCTCATCGACGAAGCCAGCTCGGCCATGAAACTAAGCGCCGAGGCAATGCCTAGTAAACTAGCGGAATTAGAGGGAGAGATTCGTTCGAAAAAAATCTATGCACAAATGGACAAAAACAACCGCGAAACCCTCGCCGAAATTGAGGCTATGGAAAAACAGTTTGAACAGGGTAAACAGGCTTGGGAACAAGAAGTGCTGTCGCTGAAAAGAAGTAGCGAGTTAAAGAACCAACTGGAAATTTATCGCTTCGAATACGATCAGGCGAAACGAGACCAAGAATATGAAAAGGCATCTAAACTACAATATGGCCTTATCCCTGAGACAGAGTCGGCCATTGAAGACTGCCACAATACTTGGGAGCTCAATGAACGAAATGTCGCTACGGTTATTTCTCGGCATACAGGTATTCCAATTGAAAAAATTCTTCGCTCAAAACAACAAGCAATTCTAGAGATAGAAGATCAGCTTAACGCTCGCGTATTTGGCCAGGAAGATGCTATTCACGAAATCAGTGAAACGCTCATCGCCGCACATGCAGGCTTGAACGACGAGAGTAAACCGATGGCCAGCTTTCTGCTAAAAGGCCCCAGCGGCGTAGGCAAAACTGAAACGGCTAAAGCCATAAGCCAATTTCTCTTTAATAGCGAAGCTAATTTTGTCCGCATGGATCTGTCGGAGTTTTCCGAGAAACACAGTGTGGCCAAGTTGATAGGCGCACCCGCCGGATATGTAGGTTACGAAGACGGAGGTGTATTAACCGAAGCCATTAGGCGAAAACCTTACTCGGTAATTCTATTTGATGAAATTGAAAAAGCGCACCCAGATTTTTCTGACATATTACTGCAAATACTCGATGATGGTCGCCTAACAGACAACAAAGGTCGAACCATTAGTTTCAAAAACACCATTATTTTGCTGACGACTAATTCCAGGAACATAGAGCATGATTTTAAACCTGAAGTACTGGGGCGTTTAGACGGCGCACTTGAATACAATGCACTGGATAAAACCGTGATGAGTAGTTTAATTCAACAACAATTACGCTTGTTGAATGAACGTCTCAAGAACAAGCATATTACCTTAACATTGGGCGAAGAACTGATGGAGACCATTGCCTCCCGAGGCTATGATGAACGCTATGGAGCTAGGCCACTCAACGCTGTGTTCAACCGTCTAGTTACCCGCCCTCTATCTCGGCAACTACTGTCGGGCGCGTTGAGCGAAGGGCATTTCACGCTAGGCCTTGATCAGGGCAAGCTGAGTATTGTGACAGAGGCTGAGGCGGCTTGATGCCACTTCAAGTGGGAAAGCAGGCATCAAGTTTTTACTTGAGTTAAGCGCCAAGCTTGCATGCCTGTTTCTATGCTGAAAAAGACAAAAAATAGAAATATCAGTTTAGACATTGTCTCGGCGAGAACGGGTTCAGAATTGAACACCCAGCAGGTCGCGATGCCCAAGGCTGCCACTATAGACACAGTGGCCGACCAGTAATTTTTATTTATCGAATATCCGGCCGCTAGTATGGCGATGCTAGCGCCAATTGCGCCCCACTTAAGCCAAGTAGCCACATACAAAGCCAATAGAAGCCCCTCGGTTGAAGCTGAATCTGCCAATGCTGAGGTAATCTGCAGTAACGTTAGGTTTTCATTAATATCAAATGGAATAATTAAAACCGCGAATACAACCCCCAGCCAAATAAAACCACGGCCCTGCCCCTTAATTCGTAGCAACAATAAAGCGATGAAGCCACCATAGGCAAATGGGAAAACCATATCCCAGCCACTATGGCCCGCGTCCATTTTCTCTCTGTTTAATTGACTAAGTTCACTATTCCCAGATAAAAATGACAGGTCAGATTCACTTTTGGCAAATTCAAAGGCTATAACCGGTGTTTGAAACCCCTCGGACAGTTCAGCTGTCGAGGGAAATATAGCCAGTAAAATAGCTCCCAGAACAATAGTCGCCAGCCCAAAAAATACTGAACTAAACAAGGTATAATTTTTCAGGCGAGTCATAATAATTTCCATATAATCCAGGTTATAGTGCCGCGCATTAACTATGAAGCCTAAAGGGTTGCCGCACCGAACTCAAGACCCGCAAGGAATTCCCCCACTTTTACTGCTCGAGGCAAAAGGCAAGACTTGACCCCAATTTATTCTGGCCAGGCTACGACGCTGCGCTCTTTTCCTGGCATGGAGACTTTGACTAAGTTTTGTTTGTTTAGAATGAGGTCTTTGTGGACTAAGCCATTAAGGTAAAGAATGTAGGCGGTTAATGCGTATACTTCGTTGTCGGCCAAACTTTTGGGCGCGAAATGCGGCATCGCACGCCTTGTATAATCGAAGATTGTGGTGGCATGAGGCCATAAACCGCCCACGGAAATGAGCAAAACTGGGTTTTTGTCAATTCTCAATATTCTTAAGGGGTCTGAAAAACTAAACCAGCCATCACTACCCGCGAGACGAGCTGCGGGGCCTTCAATACCTTTCTCACCATGACACATCATGCATTTACTTTGGTACAGGGCCTTACCTTCTAGAACACTACCCTGACCTTCAGGCAAGTTACTGCCATCTGGGAAAATGGTGATGGCATGTTTGCTAATCTCTAAAGAACTTAAGGGGAGCCCTAAATCAGTGATGGATTCTTCTGTAAATGCTGGCAGGGAAAAAACACTCAGCAATAGCAGTAGGACGATACTGGCTTGGGCCCGCCATTTATTAAACATAACGGTTTTCCACCCGGCCGTCGCTATTGATGTGCCAAGCCTGAATACCATTGTAGTGATTGAACGAATAGCTGGCATACTTCTTTCGCCACTGGTCCCGAGTCGGTTGAACTCGACCATGCTCGTCTGTCGCTCGACTGAGTAAGGTTGTTGCGGAACCGTCCCAACGCCACGGAATGGTAAATCGAGTTAGGGACTTTGACAGAACCAAGCCCTCGAGATGAGCCTTCGCCCATGTCTTTCCTTCGTCTGCGGACACTTCAACGTGTTTTATTTTTCCATGCCCAGACCAGGCCAAGCCAGAAATTTCATAGAAGCCTTTTTTATCAGGCAGAGTCTGTTTACCGGAGGGGTGAGTGATTACCGACTTAACATCCATGGTGAACGAGAAACGTTGAATTTCACCGCTGTCCAATATGTCACTGTAAAGCCCAGACTCGTCTTTTGTATAGGCGGGGGTATCAGTCACCTCAAGGCGCGTGAGCCATTTGACATTGGTATTGCCTTCCCAACCGGGCAAAAGTAAGCGCATAGGATACCCTTGAGAGGGACGCAGTCGTTCGCCATTCTGGTATAGGGCCACAATGGCATCATCCATGAGTTTTTCTAGAGGAATACTCCTAGCGTGAGAGCCGCCATCAGCGCCCTCAACAATAACCCACTTGGCCTCTGGTTTAATGCCGGCTTCTTTGAGCAAATATTTAAGCGGTATGCCACTCCACTCTGCGCCAGAAATTTGCCCATACAATTCTTGGCAATCCTGATCGAGCGCCGTTAATGACACGGCATTAGGGGCTGTATTACCTGCGCATTCCAAAAAATGAATGGCCGATACCATTGGGTAGCGCAGCAGGCTTTCCATATCAAACTTGAGTGGCCTGCCCACCAAACCGTGAATGCGCAAGGTATGTTGTTGCGGGTCAATTTCCGGAATGCCATTGTGGTTCACACTAAAATGCAGACCATTGGGTGTAATAATACCGCGCTGATTTTCTATAGGCGTATGCCACATTGAAAAAGTTGAAGTTTCAGGCGTGTTTTTCGCTTGAATTCGCTTAATGTGCTTTTCGTGTTCTGAGGGCAAGCCGTATTCAACATCATTGTGCCCTGGTGTCTTTGCCCACACTGGCATGTCTGTATCGATGCGCCCCTCCCCTGCTTTGGAGGCCGAAAGAGCCTTGAGCGAATAAGCACTGGAAAGCGCAATACCACTGAGTAAAAAAGAACGACGGTCCAACAAACCTCCAGATGCAGCGGGTTTAATTGTTTTAGTTTTCAACACTCACCTCCAATGACGGGTCTGTTTCGATTCGTTTTTTGACCAGTGGCCACCATAGATGGTAATACCACGGCTGCTTCATAATCTCTGGGTTTGAGACCGCATAATATTCGGGAATCAGACCCTTGTTAAAAATGGCGGTACCAAAAATAACGTCCCAGATAAAAAGAGTTTGACCATAATTACCAAAGGGCACACTGTTTTTTCCTAGACCATGATGCGCCCTGTGCAGCCCTGGGGTATTAACGATGTATTCGAACATCTTCATTGGCCCTCGCGTGAATCTATTGGTATATAACACACGGTCTTTGGTGGAACTGTTATGCAAGAAAATATTGTGTACACCAATGATAGTCGTAACCAGCAGCACCTCCTCAAATAACCCCAAATAAATCATTAGGCCTTGCCACCAGAAGCCTGGCTGCACCACCCACCACAAGCAATTTTCTCGAAATGCGACGGAGGTTTGGTAGCCCGTACTTGTATGGTGGGTTCTATGGAAGGGCCAAAAAGAGGGGCGATTGTGGGCTAGTCGATGAATCCAGTAGTGGCCAAAATCATCGGGAATAAACACCACTAAACATCCCAACCAAAAAGGCAGCTGGTCTAAGCCATCACTTGCACCAGGGAGAAGCAATGCACCCAAGCCGAATCCAGCGGCCATCACGATGGGTTTGATGATTGCCAATGCGGGCAAACTAATGGCGTCCACCAACCACTCTCCAGGCGCCCGTTTATTCCTTTTATAAACGCCAGAGAAATGATCCCAAATCAAAAAGCTGACAAATAAAAGGACAACAATAACTTCATCGTATCTAGGCATTAGATCTCCAGGTATTTTTAATAACTTTATATGCAAAGGTGCACCCGAATGCACATATTTAGTTTGAAAAATTTAGCAGCAGCCCAGTTTTAGACACTGCTTAATGGTTTCTACAATTTTTTCTGACTTTTGCAGCGCGCTGTCACCGTCAACACTGTAAATTACATGGCGCCCCTCTTTCCTCATGTTGAGTAAGCCCGCACTTTTCATAATTGATAAATGGCGAGATATCACTGAGCGGTCTTGAGGCATTTTTTCGGCTAGGCTATTGACATCAGAAGGCCCCGCCAAGACAAGATATTTTAAAATTTCAATACGCACCGGCTCCGCAAGCGCTTTAACAAAGTCGCTGTCGATTTGGGCAAGGGTATTTTCTAGGGATTCAATCTGGCTCATGCGTGCATTCTTGCGCACAAATGAACAGATGTCAATAGAGCCTACGGCCTCTACAGGAATATGCACTTGGCTGTGCTACAGTTCGAAAATCATGGGTATTCAGGAAAGAGCTTCTAACACACCCCTCTCGTGGGCGACGACATAACGCCATCCCTAGGGCGAATGAAAAGCAGGTACGAGAATTTAATGTTGTCGATAAGAGCAAAGTGCCGCTACACTTAATCTAAAGGCGGCCGACAATATAACTAAGCCGCACTCGTTGATTGGTAGCGATGGAATAAATGGATAGATGAATATCTCTACAAAAAAGCAGTCTAAAAGCGACAATGCCCAATCCGCCACAAAAAAAATAGCCCTTAATTTATTGGGCGGACTCTGTATAGTATTAGCCGTAATCGGCGCTCTACTGCCTGTTATGCCCACCACTGTGTTTGTATTGTGTGCCGCCTGGTGTTTTTCACGCTCCAATGATCGCTGTTATCAATGGCTGCTCAATCACAAGATTTTTGGTCAATGCATCCGTGGCTGGCAAGCCGGTATAGCCATCCCCAAAAAAGCCTTTCAAAAAATCATGCTAATGCTCTGGTTAAGCTTAGGTGCCTCATCACTACTGACTACAGCACCTTGGGTAGACCTTTTGCTGCTCTCTGTGGGAGCTTGCGTAAGCACTTATCTGTGGCGGAAAAGCGAGTATTTTGGCTTCAAGGAGGCCTGATTGATTTAACGCCTTATTCGGCTCATACCTTAAGGCAAATTCTTCAGTAAAAAATCAACAAATACTCGTATTTTGGATGGCAGATGTTGGCGATGCACATACACGGCATGAACCCCCTGCACTTCTTGATTGCTGCCTGCTAGCACAGGAACCAATCGACCGGCGTCAATGTCTTCTTCCACCACAAACTTCGCCAGCCGTACTAGGCCCCCTCCCTGCAGCGCGTGCATATGTAAAACATCGACTTTATCGGTGATAAAGTCACCACTTACATCAACTACCTGCCGAGCTCCTGAGTCAGTTAATGCCCATTTGTTAAACACTGGGGCGGTGCTCAGGCGCAAACAGTTGTGCTGGCGTAGGTCTTCGGCACACTGAGGGGTGCCATACTGCTCAAGGTATGAAGGGCTGGCGCAGATAATTCTGGGGCTTTCCCAGAGTTTTCGGGCCACTAGGCTGGTGTCATTCAAGTCACCCATCCGAACCGCTACGTCCACTCCCTTGGCCACCAGATCAATGGTGTCGCCACTCACTTGCAGGTCGATACTCAAATGTGGATAGCACTGCTGAAACAGTGGTAATAAGGGCAGCAAACAGTGTTGGGCAAAGCCTGCGGTACTGTTGATGGTAAGGCGCCCTTTAGGTTCACGCCCGTAAGCCCCCAAGACTTCTTCGGCATCTTCGATGTCATCAAGAATGCTAAGGCAGCGCCGCAAATAGACCTCGCCTCCCTCTGTGAGACTAATTTGCCGGGTAGTACGGTTGAACAGCCGTGCTCCTAGACGCTTCTCTAGCCGAGTGATGAGCTTACTGATTGCCGAAGGAGATTGCTGCAACTGCCTGGCTGCCGCTGAAAAGCTGCCGCAACGCGCAACTTCAGCAAATACGCTCATTTCCGTTAGTTTTTCCATTGCTCCCCTTACTCGGCGTCTTCAACACTAAATTCAGTCAATCTCTTAGCCGCATTCTTAGCTAAAGCCTCTACCGAGGCCTCAAGCAGAGCCCTGATAATTACGCAGCAAAACGACATTGGTGAATTCAATTCACAAGTATTTATACATTATCACGCATTCTGTCAGCAGTGCAAAGCGGCTACACTGCGCGGAAAATTCATTGGCTTCACGCTGAGCGGCTGACATACAAAGCGCTTGAACGAAGGACGGACGATTATGTTATTAGCGTATTTCTCGGCACTGCCAAACGGCAAACTCGCCCTCTGGTGTTACCTCATCTGGTATCTGGGCATGCTGACATTTAACTTTAACCCTGCAACAGAGATTTGGTTAAACTCCCTGGGCATTAGCTTAGTGGTGGGTTACGCCTTGTTTCTCAGCACGGGGCCGGGCACATTGGCACGCTTTCGCGGGGATTTTTGGGGAGTATCGAGGTTATTTATCTGCCCGTTTTTAGTGTCGAGTTTTTCGTCTCTGGTAAAGGGCAAAGGTTTTATCTTGTTGCTGTCGCCCCACTGGCTTGAAAACTTTTGGGTGGGAAGCGCCTGTTTGGTCTTTGTAATACTGGCAAAGGGCTTGCGTTTGTTTGCCCACAAGCGCTCATGCCCTAATTATTTTTGATAAAATTGAGGCCCGATTGGCCAGAGCCTCAGCTTTATTCTCCGCCCCCTCTTCTAACGTTTAGAAGCTCTTCGCTCAGCGCATTAAGCTCATCGCGACTAAAGGCCAACTTCTTCTTACCAAAACCTTGGTACTGGGCCAATTGATCGCGGTGATGCTTGCTTGGTTTTCCCGCAGGGGAAATAAACCCACTCTGGCCGCTGGCCACAGAATCCCAAGCCTCAATATGAGTGCCCTTGGCAACAAACAAATTGTTCTCAGACCCGCGATTTTGAATCACCGGCAAGCTGTATTGAACGCTGTCTAAGGTTTGTGGAATACCGCGAAAATTCTTAGTCACGAAATTCAAGGGATGTGGCTTACTGCTCCAAGTGCTCAGGTCTTTACCTTGAGATTCAGCCAAGGCCGCAACGGTTTTATGAAACGATACCAACAAAACTTCATCTGGGCTCTTGCCATTGAAAAAATCGTAACTCAGGGAACTATTATTTTTCAAGGCATCCAAATTACGGATCAGCGCTTTGGTTCCAGGCTGCAAGTTCACTCCAGCTACCGTTGCCGATGTTGGCTCGCCCGTGGGCGCAAAACGGCTGAAATACTTTTCTCCAACATCATCCAAAATAACGTCTTTTAGTAGCTGTGAAAGCCAAGACTCGAAAATTACCGAGCCTGCGCTGTCAAATTTTCCATCCTCATCACGATCAACCCAGGAGCCATCCCAATTCGACAGAACCTCCCAGGCACTTGCATCAATTTCCGACATGGACAAGTGAGAGTCCACGGCTTGTTTGAGGAAAGGCAAAAAATAAGAGCGATAAATATCTGCGTATGAGCTGCGACTGTTTATGTCCCAAAGTTGCTCAGGGGTGAAGGCTGGTTTTGATTCCAGCTCCTTAACCAAAACGTCGGCGCGATCGCTTCGGTACCAAGTTACCCACCACAAATCTGGGCTTTGCCAGCCTCGTGCTGGACGATTATTCCAGTTCATTAAATACTGCTGCTTGGGATTGTACACTGTAGGGCTATCACTGCCGGGACGAATCCCCTGCCAATCAAAATCGCCGTTGCCGGGTACCGGTAAGCGAGTATCATGCTGAGAACTGCGCACGGGGTAGTGACCGCCATGGCGGTAAAGTAAGTTACCCATTTTATCAATAAGGTAAAGGTTAATATTAGTGGCTACTCGATTCAGAGTAGGCTGAAGCTTTTCAATATCTTTTTGCTTGGACAGATCAACCCAAGCCAAAAGTGAATCTACTTCTTTTCCTTCCCAAGCCCGGGCTTTGGTGTAGGCGATACCCACCGAAGGATCAAAGGACTGAACCATTCCATGAACGCTTCGACGCGCCTTAATCTGCACCGAATCTTCGCCCTTAACTTCGATGGTTTCCATCCAACTATCAAAATCGCGATAAACACCACGATGTAAGTACTGCTCCGGATTTTTGGGATTTAAGCGTTCTTCAAAAATGTCTACCTGATCGCCAAACCCAGCGGTGCTACCCCAGCCTATGTGATTGTTATGGGCAAACAGCATTGCAGGAAGTGCCAGTAAAGTATTGCCTACTAGATCAAAATCACCACCGTGCAAACCAACGCTGTATACGTAGGAAGGCGTTGACCAGCCAAACTGCGGACCGTTAAGAAAGATGCCTTTTGCCCCTTCTGCCTTGTCGCCATTCACCGCCCAGAAATTACTTGCCGAGCCAAAACCAGGCGTTCCAGTAGTGCCAGTTCGCGCGAACTGTTGAGCCACAAGGGGCGCCGAGCTACTGGTGGCTACTGGCGCTTCACTGTCACTGGGGGCGTAAGCAATACGCGGCAGCCCTTTGTCGGTCGAGGCCAATTGAGGCAGATAAGCGGGGCTTGAATTTTGCTTAGACTCCTTCACATCAGAGGTTTTTGAGTCTGGCACTGTAGTGGGAGAACTGCTATCAAACAGCCACTTTGTGGCAGTAAATATGCGCCAGGCTTTTTTATCGCCGTGCATTTCTTGCAATGCATGGAAAAAATTTAAGTTATCCAATTCAGTATTAAAATCTGAGTATCGATGCGCAATAGATCCAGCAAAAAGCATCGCCACATTGTTTGCAGTCCAGTTTTCCGGCTGGAAATCGTGAACTAAGAATTCCTTTGGCATTAGGGTTTCGGGTGATTTCCGAATAGCCGCCAAATGTCTGTTCATACCGTCGGCATAAGCCTGCAATATTTCCCTGTCTTTCTCGGCAAGTGCTGCCACTTGCAAAGGCACCGCACGACTGTCGTAAGAGCCTCGTATAAAACGGTCGAAGTCGAGATACGCCTGACCATATACCTCTGCTACCCGCCCCTCCACAGTACGCTTGAGCATTTCCATTTGAAACAAGCGATCTTGAGCTACCGCATAGCCGTAGCCAAAGTACACACCATAATTGTCTTCAGCGAAGATATGCGGAACGCCGTATTCGTCGCGAACAATACTGAGTTCTGCATCGCCTGTGCTTGGCGCTTTCGCGGAGCAGCCAGTGGCCAACAATACAAATGCGAGCGCAAAAGTACATGTTGTTAGTGCCTTAAGGTATCTGGGTTTGATAGGAAGCATTGAAAAATCCTCAGTACATACCTAAGAAAAGATGTGACAGAGAAAAGCTGTCAATCTGTTTCAGCATCTACTTTTATTTGATTATTATTTTTAATAGCCGGAAGGATTTAGGACGCTATACAGCCCCCTAAATCCTGCGGCTAAAATACTTCAGACAAATTACATGCTGTAGCTTACTGATAAACCTACAGTGCGTGGTGCGCCCCAAGAACCAATAATGCCTGGTCCTACGGTGTAACTGTGAGCAATGTAGTCAACGTCTTTGAGGTTTTTGCCCCACAAAGACACGTCCCAATTCTCATCGTTCGAACGCCAGCCGATGCGGCCGTCAAACAAACCCACTTCGTCAATGGCAGTACGTTGATCCAGATAATCGGTAATCTGGCGGTCAGTGTGGCTGTATCCAAGACGGAAATCTAAGCTACCTGAGTCGATGACGAAGTTGTAATTCAACAGAATGCTGCTGGAATTACGTGGCGCTTGTCTCAGATGAGTACCTGACAAATCAACACCATTAATAACAAAGTCGTTCGCTTCAGTATCTAAGTAGGCGTGGTTACCAGAGATTTCAAAGTTCTCAGTCAGCATCCAGACAAACTCAACTTCAACACCGGTGATTTCAGCTTCACCTACGTTGGTGGTTAAAAAAGTACCAAATGGATCTGACTCATTTACGCGACCAAAACGAACGATTTGTAGGTCTTCATAGTCGGTGTAAAACGCTGTCGCATTCAACCGTAAAGTGTTGTCCATCAAATCACTTTTAATACCCAGCTCATAGTTCCACGCAGTTTCAGGATCAACGGGCGTAGACGCCGCGGATTGAACACCTTGAGAACCGGCAAAACCGCCACTTTTGAAACCTTTAGAAGCGCTGGCGAAAATCATCATGTCATCATTGGGGTGATACTCTACCGATATCTTCGGCGAGAAATCGCTCCAGTCATCACTGGGTGCTACACGAAAAGTTTCGTTGATGATGGCCAGACTTCCGCCAATACCACCGGGGCCATTGGCTGAAGCACAATCGGCATAACCTTCAAATTCTGTGCCCGCAATCTTGCCGCAGTTAATAGCCGTTGCTTTATAGTCCTTTTCATCCAAGGTATAGCGAGCACCTAAAGTTAGGCTCCACTCATCACTGAATTCCCAAGTACCTTGACCGTAAAAAGCGTAACTGGTGGTTTCATTTTCAGTAATGGAAATCTCATTACCAACAATAGAACCATCACTCAAGGTAGTTACTTCAAAAGGCGTGGCACCGCCACCGACACTAGGGGCTGTTACTCTAAACTGCTCATCACGGCTGGTTTCTTCGGTCAGGTAGTAAAATCCCGCCGTGTAATTGAAGTTGCCATCCAGAGTAGATGTCCAACGGAATTCCTGAGAAACCGTATCGATGTCCTCCACAATGGTGTCCATCACTTCATCAAATGGCAGACCCAAAACGCCCACGGGAGCACCCAGAGAAGCCATTGCCCAATCAGTTTCAGCGTGACGGAATGAAGTAATAGAAGTCAGAATACCCTTGTCGTATTCGACATCGCCCTGCAGGCTGATGCCGTTGGTTTGACGCTCAGAATAACCGTCGGCAGGTGCAGAGGTTTGGCGAGCACCGCCACCACCATTGGCCGCCATAATCGCCGTTAAAGGCGCTCGGTCAACGATAGGTGTGCGACCCATGTCTTCGCGATCGTCGTTCATGTAGTCCGCTGATAAAAGCCATTCCGAAGACTCTAAGTCCCAGCGCAGCTGACCGCGGAATGAAGATTGGTCTTCATCCTGCTGGTCTTTATTCAGCAATACGTTTCGAACAAAACCATCGTGCTCACGATGAGTAACAGATATTTTACCGCTCAAACTGTCGGATAGAGGGCCACTGACCAAACCCTGATAGCGAAGAATGCCTTCGTTGCCGATGGTAGCGCCTACTTTTGCACTGAATTCATCGGTCGGCTTAGTAGAGACAACACTGATGGCGCCACCGATGGCGTTGCGGCCAAATAGAGTTCCCTGAGGACCCCTCAATACTTCAAGGCGCTCAAGGTCAAACATATCAAAATTGATCGCGGCTCCGCGGCCGATGTACACGCCATCTAGGAAAAGCGATACAGAATTATCTAAACCCGCACCGTCGTCGGCGGAGCTGATACCGCGCATAGAAGGTAGGCCCTGACCTGGAGAAAACTCAGAGTAGCTTAAACCTGGTACTCGAGCGGCGATAGACCCAGCGTCGAAGATATCCGCTTTTGCTAATTCATCCGCGCCAATAGTACTCACGGCAATAGGCACGTCTTGTACATTTTCGGCTCGGTGCTGAGCGGTAACAATCACCTCTTCAAGTTCAAAGTTCGCCTGTGTAGTGGCGGTCAGGCCGGCACTGATGGCAAATATAGCAAGGGATAGAGGCTTTTGGAGTATATCGTATGGCTTCATTGTGTCTCTCCGTTATTGTTTTTTAAGTAATGTCCAATGCCGGTAATTGGGCAGAGTCAATATTAAAACACCACAGAATTGATACACCTCAAAAAATAATTCAATTTTTTTGTATCTCTTCAGATGAAGAGCCAACAAAACACCTTAAACGCCCTCTAACGCACGGCCCCGCTAGCTTCCTGCGCGGATTGTCCAGCAAGCTGTTCTAAGCAGCTAAGTTTGTGTCTTGGATTTGGTTTTCGATCGCGCCTGGAGCGAAGCGCCATAGTCCAGCATAGCTTGATTTAAATCAGTGGCTACAATAGAGAGCTTCCCAAGCGATGCACTCACTAATACTCGTTACGCTCCTATTCCAGCGACTCGAATCGGAATTTTTCCACCGCTTTTAATCGTCCGCAAACACATTGTAGTCGAGACTCGCTCAACGCCAGGTAATTGAGGAAAACGATAGCGAATGAGTTCATCAAACTGATCGATGTCCGATGCAATCACCGAGACCATATAGTCTGAATCTCCAGTGATGGCGTAGCAGTCAAGAATCTGATCAAAGTCGTTAATAGCCGCTTCAAATTCCTCCGCAAGGGTGTGTTTGATGGTTATGTGCAAAAAAACATGGAGGCCCAAACCTATTTTCCTAGGGTTTATCTCTGCTCGGTATCCGGTAATGACCTCTTCCTGCTCCAACTTTTGCACACGCTTCCAACACGGAGTCTTGGACAAACCAATACGCTCTCCCAATTCTGCATAAGACAGCCGCCCGCTATTTTGAAGCTCATCGAGAATGGCACCATCAAAATTATCCAATTTCATTATAGGTCCTCTAAAAACCACTAAGTTTAGAACAATGGTCTACGTATATAGCAAAATTGTAGACCAATTGGGAACAATGTTTTCATTGCAGGATGATAACGTATCATACCCAGGAGAGTGAGAATAAACCTAATTTGCACTTTTTTATCACAAAATTTTATAGGAAATCCCGAATGGATAACTTTGCCTTATTTACCCTTACAAGCCTTTTGTTTATTTTAACGCCAGGCCCAGGAAACGTTTTATCAGTAGCCAGAGGCTTATCTCAGGGAAACGCGGCGGCCATCGTGTCATCTCTTGCCTCCGGACTTGGCATTCAGCTTCATGTTTTATTGGCCGCGCTTGGCTTCACAACCCTTTTATTGGCTTCAAGCATAGCGTTTACAGCGGTAAAAATTATTGGTGCTCTCTACCTAATTTGGCTGGGCTATCAGGCCATCCGCTCAGATTCATTAATCAGCTTCAATCAAACCGAACCTGTAACACTCACAAAGGTGTTTGTTTCGGGGTTTCTGACCGCGAGCTTAAGCCCCAAAATCAGTATGTTTATGCTGGCTTTTATTCCTCAATTTATCAGCGACGAGGTGCAAAACGCGGCACTCGAGATGGCCCTACTGGGAAGTTGGTTCTCCGTTCTCACCGTCATCGTTTTTTCCATAATGGGCTGCGGCGCGCACAGTCTTTCTAGCTGGCTGAGATCTAAACCTCTTATTGTGAGGCGTTTGAATGTGGGGGCGGGTAGTGTATTACTAGGGGCCGGGATTGGCTTAGCTGTGACTGAGCGCTGAAAAACACTATTAGTGCGATGGAAAACAGTGGCAGGTTCGCCAATACGGCGCGCCCTACAATCAAGCCTGCCCGACGCCAACGGCTTATACAAGTTATAACAAAGTTAACGTCGTAGCTTGGGACGTAGACTCCTGAACTTCTACCAATAGAAACATCCACCCACTAAATTGGAGTGACCCCTATGAGCCGTCAAACGATCGAAAGGCGAAGTCTCTGCTTATATATTTTTACGGAAGTGACGGAGTTCTGATTGAGTCCAGGGAACAATTAGCTCGGAACTCAGTGGTTTTGAAAAGTAATAACCCTGCAGCTCATGAACACCTAAATCAAGTAAGACTGCAAAATCCGCTTCTGTCTCTACGCCCTCTGCGACGGTTTTCAAATTCAAATCGCTGGCCAACCTGAGTGTATTTTCCACTATAGATCTAATTTTGGGCCTGCTTGAAATACCATTGATGATGCTTTTGTCGAGCTTGAGCTCTGTAGCGGGTATATTAGACAGTTGCTCTGCATTTGAGAATCCAGTTCCGTAATCGTCAATGGAGATATTAAAACCCTTTAGCCTTAATCGCGCCAATATCCCCAAGGATTTTGCAAGGTCGCAAAAGAGTATGTTTTCCGTTACCTCCAATGTGACCTCGGATGTCTTGACCTCGCGGCTTTCTACGAAATCAACCAGTAGATCGGCAAAATTTGAGCGCCTAAGCGATAATGGGGACAAGTTTAGTGCCAAATTGAGGTTCAGTCCCTTATTGCGCCATTCTTTTTTCTGTTTTAATGCTTGTTCAAATATGGATGTGGTTAAGGTGCCTATTAGTTCGTATTTCTCTGCTGCGGCGATAAAAATGTCGGGTGGAATTTGTCCTCGATCGGGATGATTCCATCGAGCCAAAGCCTCTACGCCTTTAAAGAGTAGACCTTTTGATGTGAGTTTTGGCTGATAATGCAGAAAAAACTGATTCTCAACAATACCGGTAGATATCTCGTCAATACTAGGCTCGTAGTCGTCCCTAAATTGGCTTTTAACGTTTATTCTTGCAAAACTCGCTTCATGAATGCCATCAAAGCAACAAACAACCTGGTCGGCAGTAATAGGTTTTGAAACCGTGGCCAGTACGGTTAACCCTTTTGCTTCTGCCATTGTGCCAACGCTAGAAATCAACGATTCGTCTTTAGAGCTTAATATTATAATATGTTGAGTCAGTTTTTCTGACGCAATTTGATTAATGAGTTCAACCCCATCCATTATAGGCATTTCTAAATCAATGAGAGCCACGTCAATAGTTTTACGACGCAAGGCCTCAATGGCCTCCAGTCCGTTATGTGCCGAAAAAACAGAAGCTCCGGTTTCCTGACACAAATTAGCTGCGTGGTTTGCCTGAACGACGCTGTCGTCTACGACTAAAACTGTCAGTGCGGTATTTTTCATTTATACCCTATTGAATCAGTAAATCGGGAATAGAGTCTAAGCTCGCAACTTTTCCTGCGGCCCCTAGGCTGATCGCTTCTTTCGGCATACCAAACACAACCGAGGACTTTTCGTCCTGGGCGATGGTCGGCGAGCCGGCCTGACGCATAGCCAGTAGCCCTTGAGCCCCATCGTCACCCATGCCTGTCATAATAACACCAGTCGCGTTTCTACCAACGTTTTTTGCAACTGAGCGAAAGAGTACATCCACAGACGGGCAGTGTCGGTTTACCGATGGCCCTCTGAATATTTTGGCTATGTATTGGGCGCCAGAGCGTAGAATTTCCAGATGCTGGCCTCCGGGTGCGATTAATACTCTACCCGGAATTAACCTATCGCCATTTTCCGCTTCTTTGACCTCTACTTCACACATGTTATTCAATCTCTCGGCAAAGGTTGCGGTGAATTTTTCAGGCATATGTTGGACAACGGCTATTCCCTGACAAGTCCGTGGCAACTGGGTCAGAATGAACTCGAGCGCTTGTGTGCCTCCAGTCGACGTACCAATGGCAGCCATTCGATCTGTAGTATGCCCCATTCTAATGATGGTTTTTATCGGGATATTAGTACCTGGTTTTGTTACCGCTGTTAGCTTGGATTTTACAGTCAATCTCGCCTGTGACGCCGCGCGAATCACCTGCCAAAATTCAAGTTTTGTTTCCTGTAGAAAACCCTGCAAGCCGAGTTGTGGCTTAGTGATGATGTCGACGGCACCGGCTGACAAGGCTTGTAAGCTTAGCTCACAACCTTTCGTGGCAAGTGAGGAGCAAATTACGACTGGAGTCGGGCGCTCTGCCATGAGCTTGCGTAGAAAGGTTAAGCCGTCCATGCGAGGCATTTCGATATCCAGAACAATAACATCGGGCCATTCTTTCTCTAGGTATCTACCTGCAAAAATAGGATCAGAAGCCGTAGCGACAACGTCGAGGTCTGGGGCTTCGTTAAGAACAGCCGATAAGACTTTTCTCACAACCGCGGAATCATCTACAATCATAATGCTGATGCTCATAGGGTATCCTGTTGTAGTGAGTTGGAGAACAGATCAATTACCCCAGTCTGTAAATCGAGTTTTAATCGTCGGGCCATACTCCCACCCAGTGATTCGTGTGTTAAGTATAAGTGATTTTCGCCCAACCAATACTTCGCCACATCGATATTCTCGCGACCAATGGCATATATATCTATTTCGTTCAGTAAATGCGAACCGCCAAAAAGGCCAAGTTCGTATTGTTTAAGATGGTCATAGCTCATTAAGTGTTTTTGCATCAAATCTAGAGCATCAACACCAAAAATAGGTCCTCGTTTTTTTTTTGATGTCGCTCTTCGAGGCAACAAATAGTGGCACATTCCACCCACTAGCAATGTTGGATGCCAGGCGGTGAGCGCTATACATGAGCCCAACAGCGTTTGAATGCGCACTGGAGCTCTCCCGACATACAGTTTTCCGGGGTTCAGCAATACAGGCCTAATTTCTGTGTTCATCTCTGTAAGCAGCTAAACGATAGATCGATGGTTTTATAGAATAGTAGTCACCAGACACACCGTGAAGAGATTCTGAATGACTTACAAATAGCCAGCCTGACGGTTTAAGGTGCTTGGATAGTTTTCGCAAAATGGCCTCTCGGGTTTCGTCATCAAAATAGATCATAACATTGCGTATTAAAATAAGGTCAAACTTGCCCAGATCCTGCAGAGTGCTCATTAAGTTCAAGGTGTCAAACTTCACCTTATTTCTCAACTCCGGAACAATTCTCAAATAACCTTGAAATTTACCAACTCCTTTTCTACAATATTTATTGAGAAATTCTGGAGGTATTTTTGACGTTCTTTGGTTTATATATATCCCTTTTTTTGCCTCTGAAATCACCGAGCTATTAATGTCAGATGCTAATAATTCCCAGGGCTTAAAACAGTATGCCTGCAGTACCATTGCGAGCGAATAGGCCTCCTCCCCGCTTGAGGACGCCGCGCTCCAAGCGCTGAACCTTTCGCCACTCTTGGGTTGCTTATCCAACAGCTCCTTGATGAATTCGAAATGTGCGGGCTCTCGAAAGAAATAGGTTTCATTTGTTGTTACCAATTCCAGTGCGACTTGAAGTTCACTCTCTCCCGCAGAGGAAACCAACCAATCAAAGTATTCGTCATAAGAAGCGATTGCCGAGACAAACAATCGTTTCGATAGGCGACTGTGAAGTAAAGTCTTTTTGTGCGGCGGCAGATATATCCCCGTATGTAATTTAATTAAGTCTTGATATCGCGTAAAAGTTTTGTCGCTAGGGGGCATCAAACCACGGTCCATAGTGTTGTCAGCCCGATTTAATTGTCAAACTTCACGAAACTACTATCGTCGTCATCGATCGTCTGTAGATTCCCTTTATCTATAGTATCAATAGATTTTCCCGATGCGGGGCGGTCCATGGTACTGACCCGTTCCGGCATTATATTGCTGGACTTGTAGCGGTTACCCAGTCGGAAATATTCGATTGATTCCTGTAATCTCATCGCTTGAGCGCTCATTTCTTCCGATGTAGAACCCAATTCCTCTGAAGAGGCGGCATTCTGTTGCATGGTCTGACTGACTTGCCCTATCGCGCCGTTAATCTGATCAACTCCCGAGGCCTGCTCTGATGAGGCCGCGGCAATTTCCTGAACCAAGTCTGCTGTCTTAGTAATTGAGGGCACCATTTCTTGCAACAGGGTGCCTGCAAGGTCCGCCCGTTTAACACTCTCGCTTGCCAGTTCGCCAATATCCTGAGCGGCAACCTGACTGCGTTCCGCAAGCTTTCTCACCTCAGACGCCACAACCGCGAATCCACGACCGTGTTCTCCTGCTCTACCAGCTTCTATGGCTGCATTTAGGGCGAGTAAGTTAGTTTGATAGGCAATGTCGTCGATGACACTAATTCTTTCAGCAATTTTTTGCATGGCGTCAACTGTTTCGGAAACCGCATCACCACCTTTAGCCGCGTCTTTTGCCGCCTTCTGTGCCATGCCATCGGTTACGCTGGCATTTTCGTTATTTTGAGAAATCGACGCTGACATTTGTTCCATTGATGCCGATGTTTCTTCAACGCTTGCGGCTTGTATTGACGCGCCTTTGGCCAGAGATTGGGCTGTAGCACTGATTTCTTCAGAAGCAGACGATAATGCGTCTGCGGAACTTCTGACATCCGAGATGATTTCCGTCAAGCGGTCTTTCATCTGTTGAACCGTGGCTAGTAATGAACTTGTATCACCTTTGCGAAGGTCAATGTGAACGTCTAGTCTACCATCGGCAACTTGCCTGACGACTTCTGCGGTATAAGCCGGCTCTCCACCCAAGAGGCGGAACATGTCAATAAATATCCAGATCATTAAGGTGGCGAGAACGATAATGGAGATCAGCATAATTTGAATAAATGAGCTTCGCGCATCTTTATATTGAGTTTCTATATCGGAGGTAATACCTGCAATCAGTTGCGTGAACCCCGTTTCAGTCGCCTCGGCTAGCGTCGACATTCCCTTGCTTGCAGGCCGATCTACCCCTTTCACCAATTTATCTACTTTTTTTCCGGAATGCGGATCATTACCACTGAAGGATTCAAGGGCTTTACGGTAGGCGGAACCTAATTTCTTGTGTTCATGTTTAACGGCTGCTACCTCGCGACTGTCGAGGCCTGCTGACTGGTAATTATCCATCACCTGCGCTAGTAGCTCTTGCACCTGTGCCTCTTCCTCAACAAATTTATTGGTGTACTTGTCGTATTGTGCTGGATCATTGCCCCTGATTAATACATTCTTCCACTCCTGAACTTGTATTTTGAAGTGAACATGCGCCTGCTCTATGCCCTGAAAAATCAAGACCTGATGGCTTGTTTTCGTCAGGTTCTTTTCAACCGAAGTATAAAACTTTTCAATTTTATCGAGGGCAGAAATACCCAAAAATATCATTGACGATGCAATGAGAATACCCAAGATTCCGATCTTTAATTTCAAAGTTAATTTTGCTAGCATGAGAATATCCTCTCAAAAGTCTTAGTTGCGTATTGAAACTATTCCAACTCTGCTTCTACCAATTTTGCCAGTTCACGCATCGACAATGTTTTGTCTGCATCTAGTATGATGATGAATTCATCGTTTTTCTTAGCGATTCCCTGAATAAATTCCGCTCTAATCTTAGCGCCAAAAGCGGGGGCTTCCTCAATGTCGTTGGCCGGAATTTCAGCGACCTCATGCACTGCATCGGCCAGCAGCCCAAGAGTGTGTTTCTGCTCTTCGCTTTCAATCTCAATAACAATCACACAGGTTCTGCGATTGACCTCAATGGCGGGCCGCCCCAGTCGTACGGCAAGATCAATAATGGGCACGACTTCACCTCTCAGATTGATCACACCGCTAATGAACGCTGGCATAAGAGGCACAGAGGTTACACCACCGTATTCGAGAATCTCCCGAGTACGAGACAGTTCAATTCCAAAGGATTCGCTCGCAATTCTAAAAGTCAAATACTGATCGAAATCCGATCCACCGATGTCAACCTCTTCACAATATTGCTTGTTCATGGAGTCATGTCCTCCGATAAACCATTTTTCTTGGTTTCGAGTGTTACGGCAGAGTTAATGAGTTGAGGTATGTCCAAAATGAAAGCAACCTCTCCGCTTCCCAGTAGGCTGGAGCCACCTATACCTTTCAGTGACTGAAAGATGGGGCCCAATGGCTTGATGACGGTTTGTATTTCCCCGTGTAATACGTCTACTACAATGGCGGCTCGGGCACTGCCAAAACTGACTACGACCAATTTTTCTGGTTCAGATTTGTCGCCATAAAGTGCAAATAATGATTTTAACTCTAGATAGGGAACGAGCTCACCACGCAGGTTGATGCTGTTTCTACCCAGTACATGTTCAACAGAGTTGAAATCCATGCACTCCAAAATGGTGTTTTGAGGAATTATGAAGTGAGTGCCATAGGCCGAGACATGGAAACCGTCGATTATCGCCAGCGTCAGTGGTAAGCGGATGCGCATGGTGGTGCCTTCCCCTTCCGAACTCGCAATATCAACAGTGCCCTGAAGAGACTCAATATTACGTCTCACAACATCCATCCCGACCCCTCGGCCAGACAAATTCGTTACCGCATCGGCGGTTGAAAGACCCGCGTCGAAAATAAGCTGATGAATATCGCGCTCAGACAGTGTCTCATTAGCATTGATCACGCCATTATCGATTGCTTTTTGTCTAATGCGTTCAGTGTTTAAGCCACCACCGTCATCACTGACTTCGATAACAATATTGCCCGCCTCGTGGAAAGCGGCGAGTTTTAATTGCCCCCGAGCGGGTTTGTCTCGTTCCAGTCGCACTTCAACCTGTTCGATACCGTGGTCGATCGAATTTCTTACGATATGTGTCAAAGGGTCGACCAAGCTCTCTACCATAGAGCGATCCAGTTCAGTTTCTGAACCTTCCAGAACCAGCTCAATATCCTTACCCAAGTCGCCAGCTGTGTCTCTTACCACGCGCTTAAAGCGTTGGAACGTTTCCCCGATAGAGACCATACGCAGGTTTAAAGCCGCGTCACGAATTTGCTCGGTGATACCACCCATACCGTCGACGGCTTCCTCCAAATCATCGTTACTGGTGTATTCACAAAGTAAATCCACTCGCTGCCTACTCACGACGAGCTCTCCAATTAGGTTGATCAGCTGATCGACCCGTTCAGCGTCAACGCGGATAAAGCGTGTTGCGCTTCCTCGAACTTGTTTTTCTTGTTGTTGTTCCAGTGCCGTTTTAACTACCACTGCGGGTACTTTCCCCTCGTCGACTAATAGGGATCCGAGCGGTGTTTTGATACCCTCTTCAAACAGTTGCTGGGTTTGTTCGTTTAAAGAAGAATCCAGGTCCCTGCCCGTAATCGCGCCACAAGCGAGGAGGATTTCTCCTAGCTTGTCTTGGCCGGACGTGGTTGTTTTGATAAGTTTGATATATTCGTCCACTGCGCTGCGCGGTGGAACTAGGGTTATGTTAGCGTCCTCTCGCACAAACATAAAACTATCGTCTATAGTTTCTCGACTGGCATCAGTTTGCAGCCCCAGCTCAAAGCTTAGATAGAGAGATTCAGGACTAAAGTTATCTCGTTCGGGAAGTTCGTCATGCAGAGTGTATAGATATTGAAACTCACCCAAGGTTTGAAGGAATTTGAAAATGGACAGAGGGTCCATTCCATTTCTTAGTGAGTCCTGGCTAAGTCGTATCGACAGATGCCAGCAACCCAAGTCCGCTTGATTGGAGGAGGAGGAGCTGTCGTCTTCTACCGCGGTGGTAGTGCCCATGTCATCGGGCTCAAGCCAGGGTTGAAGGGCTTGTACGAGTTGCTGCTCTTTAAGTTCTTGCTCCTCGGTCAAAGAAATACCTTTCACCACTGCGTCAACATGAACCCCTATATGATCTCCACATTTTAAGAGCAGGGTCAATAGATTGTCATCAATAACGATATTGGCCTCTCTAGCCCGGTCCAATATGTTTTCAACTTTGTGAGTGAAAGAGACAATGTCGTTAAGGCCAAAGAGCCCTGAGGAACCCTTAATCGTGTGTGCCGCCCTGAATATCTCATTCATTGTTTCTGCGCTATTATCACCGTCACCCAAGCGTAAAAGGGCAGACTCCATTTGTTCGAGTAGTTCTCGAGCCTCAGCAATAAAAGTATCGAGTGCATCTTCCATACTCATAGCGATGCCGCTTCAGAGTGACACAGTGATTGAAGTCGAAGTAAAGAGAGGACAGACTCAACCGCGTCGCTGACCCCTTCAATATTCACCTGCCCTGAGGAACCCACTTCCTTAATTAGCATGAATAGAAGTTGCACTCCGGCCGTATCAAGCTCAATCACCTTGGTTAGGTTGATGGTGAGGTTCGACTCATACCAAGCAGGCTTGGCAAACAGCTTGATGTACGCATCTTCCGCGGTATAAATTGTAAGCTCTCCCGACAATGACAGCGTATAGCCATCCTTATCTTTCTTAGCCTTTATTTCCATGGGTAGTACTCATATCAGCATTGAGACCGCTTTAAGCATTTGCTCGGGCTGGAACGGTTTAACAATCCATGCCTTAGCACCGGCCGCTTGACCTTCTTTCTTTTTTTCATCGGAGCCTTCTGTCGTCAACATGATGACTGGTGTGAATTTGTAGGCTGGGAGCTGTTTGATTTCTTTGACCATTGATATCCCATCCATGATAGGCATATTGACATCGGATATGATTAAGTGGACTTTCTCGCCCGTCAGTTTGCTCAAGGCATTTTGCCCATCGCTGGCTTCAATGACGGTATACCCGGCGCCTTTTAACGCAATACTAACAACCTGCCTGACGCTGGCCGAGTCGTCTACAACTAGAATGGTTTTTGACATAGTTGGCTCTTCATTTTTTTGAGGTAAAGTCGCTTAGCACCTAGAAAAACGTGATCTCAGACTTGTCGTGGGTATCATCTCGATTGGCCTGATGGTGTACATCCACTTGTTCGAGAGTTGTAAAGGTTTTTCCCAGTTCTGACATCCAAGTCTCAACATCGACAAGGTCGGGAACGCCACCCTCAGACACTATCGTTTTGTGCTCAGTAATCACGTCTGTTAATGCATTCATATTTTCGGTGACATGTTCCAGTATCTGCCTTACTCGGTCTTGAAATTGTAATGAAACCAAGACTTGTTCTACGTCACTCTGGACGTGAGTCCCTTCTTCTACCAGAGTGCTGGAGGCGTTCGCCATACTCCGTCCAAAATCCAGAAACTTTGCCAAAACCTCTCCAATGGTATTCTCTGACTTATGCAGAGTCGCTTCCCCCTGTTCGGTAAACTGTAAAGTAGTCTGTTGTGTGGCGGTCAAGAGCGAGTTAACCTGTTCAATTCGTTCGGTAATGCGCGCGCCAGTATCGCCGGAGCGGGTCGATAGCGTGCGAACTTCATCAGCAACGACCGCAAACCCTCTGCCATATTCGCCGGCTCTAGCGGCTTCAATTGCCGCATTAAGCGCCAGTAAATTGGTTTGCGAGGCAATACCTCCAACTTCAGTCGCCATATCCTTTAGTTCATCGGTGATCACAGAAAGTCTGCCAATTTCATCGGCCAGCGACTGTTGAGATGAGATCGACTCTCGCAAAGATTCGATAACCTGAGTCAGTTCAGTTTGTGAATAGTCAATAACAGCGGTAAGGCCGGCACTGCCCGCATCACCCTCTGTTGAGGTCCGAGTTGCAGAGATGGAGGTCTGCAGGCGGTCGTATATATCAGAGAAAGTTGTGGTGAGCTTGTTGATAGCTTCTTCGGTTTGAGCCTGAGCCAGGTTCGTTTGACGCACCCATGCAGGCAATAGTTCTAGAATCAACTCACGCTGATTGTTCACTTCAAGGGCGGCAGTCTTTGAATCAGTATCATTTTCCACACATTGAGCTTCACTCTGCTCTCTTCGTTGTGTATCCATTAGCTGCTTGATAGCGAATATGGAAAAAAGGCTGGTAGTAACCGAAAGTAAAACGAGCGCCATTGTAACGCCTTTAGATAAGCCGCTAATGATGGCAATAAAAAATAATGTCGGAGCTACGGCAATGAGCGTAAAAGGAAAAATAAGCCTCGACATGACCAGTCTTTACCCCACTAGATGATTTAGGTATACCGATAAGACATTCTTAGTCTAGTTCTGATCAAAGGATAAGCAACCTCTGTTGACGATTTTCTATCAAAGCTTAAAACAAGGCGGAAACGGTTCCACGGGAAGCGCTATAACTCAATGAGGCTTCTGGACTTCCCAGGCTTTACTAGACAGCAACAAGCGTTGAGGTAACTGGGGTCTGCCACCTCCAAAGCCAGATAAAGAAACCCCCAACTCATTACTGAATCGGGGCTCTCAATTTCTCGTTAGTATCTTAAGACGGGTACAATCCGGCCTACTAATTTGTACTGAGCAATCTAAATTACTTGGACTTAATAGCAACTTACAGTTGCGACTAGGTATCGAACAATAAAAGAACCGTATTCCTGCCGTGATATTAAAGTTTATTTCTTCAAGTACAGCGCATAGCTAGCGGGCACAAAAAAGCCCGCGATTAAGCGGGCTTCTAAGCCGTTGATTTACAACGTATATTTGGTGGAGCCTAGCGGGATCGAATTATCTACTTAACATATTGATATATATAGTAATATATTACATATAATAGACTTAATACCCCCAAAGATACCCCCATGAAATTTCATACGCTCTTTCCTCCCCCAACAAAACCTTCCTCACCTAGCCTAAATTTACATTAAACAATGGTTATAGTGCTGCTCCAGCCCGGCAAGGGTCTAGCGCCGTTAAGCACAATCAATACTGTCTATTTTTGAAATCAAAAATTCAGCAAAAACCGTAGTCACTTCGACTTTGTCGCTACCAAAGTTCAAAGTACCTAAGGTGTGTGCTCCTGCTTGTGTAACGGCTTCATTAGGTTGCCCACAACGGAACTCATCTAACAGCAATTTTCTATCTAGATCATGCTCCCACCAGCATGCGCCATAGCCTGCGGAAAGACTACGTCCTTCTATAGACCAGGGCCAGCGTTCCTTCCAAGGTTTTTGCTGCTTATCCTCAAAGGTAGCTTCCTTGGGGGAACCGGTAATTTGAAAATAGGAGAGTAAACAGCCACAACCGACAGCTGTCGTTATCACTATATCGCCAGCCCGGATGGCACCAACACCTTTTTTGGAAAAGGCCAGTTCCTGATGTAAATCAGAAAAGTCACGCCGCTCCTCTTTATAAATAGGATCTTCAGAAACACCTATGGGTTTAAGCCAATAACGTGGATTGTCATTATTACTAGCGCCCTGGTTGTAGACGTTTTCCATAATATCGGAACTAGGGGTGGCGACTTTGGCCCAATCAGGGTTGTCTCGCTGGTATTGTTCAGAGAACATCAAGAGCCTATCTACCAAGGATTCGGTGATGTCCGGGTAATCGATGCATTCCAATACTTCGCTTTCTAACTGGGCAATGGTTTTACGATCATCAATCAATAATCCCCACTCGTGATTATTATAAAATCCACTTAGAGTCAGGTTGGCTGAGGTAATTATCGCTTTCCGAGCACTGTCTTTTTTGAAGATATAGATCTTACCATGCAGGCTATTGTCGATATGCACCTTTACCTTTGCATTGGGGCATTTAGCTTTAGCTAGATGATAGAATGACTTCAATGACTTTGGCTTGGTTATTTGGTCCTGATCGTTTTTCTTAAGGGTTGTTACTAATGTGATATAAGTAACTGATGAAAAATCGGCCTCTTTGAACAATGCTCCAAAATCACCAGTAAGGAAGGGAGAGACGAAGAATAGTTCACTGCTCGCATCGGCAAGTAAATTAGCAACTAAGGATCCATGACTTGAGGATAAATTAGAAGTTATTTCCATATAAGTTAATTTCCCTTTAAATCGTCGCGTTATGCTGCTTCATGTAACTTCTTATATAGATAGCGTCTGCTGAACTACTCATATACTTGTAGAACTCCATCCTTAATTGAGAACCTGGCGCGCTCCGTCTTTTAACCTTAAGCGCTTCCATTTTCACTCGACTTTTCATATGATCTATAAATGATTTTTCTGACTTAAAGGGCTTTCCGGCCATTTCATCCATCGATTGCTGCATCCATTCATCATGATGTTGAACCAACTCATTTATCAGCCTTGATTCAATAGAAAAAACTCGCATCCAATTAGCGACCTTAGAACTTTCTGCGACATCGTTAGGTAAAAGCTCTACAGACCAAGCTCTTATATATGGCGGGTCAGGGTTAACTGTACTTTTGACTATAATCGAAACACCTGCCAAGCTCGTAAAGGGATAAAATGCAGCAACCCTATTTCCTGCCTCGTATAATAGATCCTCCGGGCCTTTGAAATCCTGATTACACTCATTACACATAGGCACCAAGTTATCCATATTTGCAGCTGCCATAGGGTACTCTGACTTAGGAAGATAATGATCAAAATCCTCTCTGCGTGGATTCAATGGATTTTTATACGTGTTAATTGAGCAAAATGGACAAACCGACTTATTGAGCGAAATATAGTCTCGATAATATCGGTGGGTAGGCGGCAATTTACAGCCAGGGACTTTGAAATGACTTAAATCCAATTTTTTGTAACAAGATGCTATAACCTCCTTTATCTTCTTTCCAAGCTTACTCCCCCAATTAATAAATCCCTCGGGATCAATAGTAGAATCGTCACATAAAAACTCAATCATGTTATTATTAACAAGCTGGCTATATATCTGCTTTCTTTCAGTAACGCTCTTTCTAAGCAGGAGCTTATAAAGCGTCTCAAAATCATCCCTGACCCCTTTCAGGTAACCCCATATCCTATTTGGAGATGTAAATTGTTTTGGGAAAACACCTTTACCAAAGGGCTTATTTTGAGTAGCCGAATAAAAGACAGAGTAAATTAACTCCTGCATATCAAAACATGGATGGGACTCAACTTTTTTGACGGCGTAAAACACTATTCTGACTCCCCTGCTGAGTCTTCCAAACGCAGCATAATCTCATACAACCGCCTCTTTTCTGGGGACTCTGCATACTCGGCCGCGGCAAGTTCTGACCTTTCCCCTAGATTAATACCACGCTCTCGATGAGATTCCATACATAATTTACGCCGCCTTTTGCGCGAATGCTACTGGTGATCTATAGCCCAGAGAACTGTGCGGGCGAACGTTGTTGTAATGCTGTCGCCACTGATTGATCTCGTGACGGGCCTCCTCCAGTGAGCGGAACCAATGCTGGTTCAAACATTCATTTCTAAATTTCCCATTCAAGCTCTCACAAAAAGCATTCTGGGTGGGCTTGCCTGGCTGGATAAAACTAAGCTTCACCTTTGTTTCCTTACTCCAGAAAAACATCGCCTTACTTGTGAATTCTGTCCCGTTATCACAGACAACGTGACGAGGTAGGCCGCGCGTCTCTGCCAAATGATCGAGGAAACGAGCTACCTGCTGACCAGATATTGATGTAGATACCAACTGGCCCACAACTTCTCTAGAGTACTCGTCAACGATATTCAATATTCTGAAACGACGACCATTACTGAGCTGATCAGCTACAAAATCCATCGACCAGCGTTGATTCACTGCCATGGGAACTTCCATCGGTAAGCGAGGCCTCTGTAGTTTCTTTCGTTTTTTGGTCCGCACTTGCAGGGCCTCCTCGGTATATAACCGGTAAGTTCTCTTTCTGTTAACCACAAGGCCTTCCGCTTTCAATAGCCCGTGCAGCATAAGATATCCATATCGTGGATACTCTGCTGCAAGCTCCTTAAGCCTTCTCCGGAGGGCCTCATCCTGGTTGCTCAGATGCTGATACCGAAACCCCGAACGGCTGACGCCTACTAAGTGGCAAGCGCTACGCTCGCTAATACCGTGTGTATTTATCAGCTCCCTGGCTACTGCTTTACGCGCAGAGGGCTTTACCACTTTTTTGTGAGAACGTCCTTCATCGCTTCGTTTTCCAGAAGCTTCTCGGCCAGCAACTTCTTCAGTTTGTTATTCTCGCTTTCAAGCTCTCTCAGGCGTTTGGCCTCGTTGACTTCAAGTCCCGCATACTTGCTTCGCCAGTTGTAGAAAGTGCCGCTCGATATCCCCAGCTTCCGGCAGATGTCATCTACCTTTACGCCTGCTTCGTGCTCTTTAATGGCCTTGATGATTTGTTCTTCTGAATACCGTTTCTTCATGTTGAGATCTCCGTACCCTTAGGTTAACTGGAAAT
>CAJWBQ010000004.1 GCA_913020115.1 uncultured Cellvibrionales bacterium | reverse complement strand
GTGCTAGAGCAACTTAAGGGCTCGCCGAAATAATGAGGCGCCCCGGCTTTAGTTATATAGGTAGATAGGAGCACCAAAATGGCCGTTCAAAAAAGTAAGAAAACTCGTTCACGTCGCGGTATGCGTCGTTCACATGACGCATTGTCGGGTCCAACTTTGTCAGTAGATCCAACGTCAGGTGAAAAGCATTTGCGTCACAATGTGACAGCGGATGGTTTTTACCGCGGTCGCAAAGTTATCAATACAGGTGATGACGAGTAACATTGTCAAAGACAGTTCGAATAGCGGTTGACGCTATGGGCGGGGACTTCGGTCCCTGCGTAACTGTTCCTGCAGCTTTATCATTGGTCGACGCGGATCCTCTAGTATCCATCCTCTTAGTCGGCGATAGCTCCCTTATTAAGCAAATTTTGCCGAAGACCTACTCTTCACGTATCACTCTTCTACATGCCCATGACAGCGTTAGCATGTCTGATAAACCGTCTCGCGTATTAAAACATAAGCGTCAATCATCTATGTGGTTGGCGATTGAGGCTGTGAAAGATGGCGAGGCAGACGCCTGTGTTAGCGCCGGCAATACGGGCGCGTTGATGGCCGCTGGGCGATTTTTGCTAAAGACCTTTCCCGGCGTTGATCGGCCTGCTATTTGTAAACCCGTGCCAAGTCAGGGCAAGAATAAAAAGGGCCAAAGTGAATTAACCCATTGCTTTGTTTTAGACCTTGGAGCAAATATTAACTGCAATGCTCAGCAGCTGCTCCAGTTTGCGTTAATGGGTAGTGAGCTCGCGTCGGTAGTTGATGATAATGCCAGGCCTCGGGTGGGTTTGTTGAATATCGGTGAAGAAGATATAAAAGGTGTTGAAACCATTAAGGTGGCCGCAGAGCTTCTGAGGGATCACTCGCGAATTAACTATATTGGTTATGTTGAAGGTGATGGGATCTATCATGGTGTGGCGGATGTTTTGGTCTGTGACGGATTTATTGGTAATATCGCCCTGAAATCAAGTGAGGGTGCCGCACGCCTAATGGCAAAACAGCTTGAGCTGATCTTCAAGTCCAGTGTGTTTGGGCGCGTAATTGGCCAGATTGCCCGTCCTTTACTGCTGAAATGGCGCAATCGTTTTGATCCCGGTCGCTATAATGGCGCCAGTTTTTTGGGGCTGCAGGGCACCTTGGTGAAGAGCCATGGCAGCGCTAATAAAGCCGCGTTTGAGACGGCGCTTGTAATGGCAAAAGAGCAGGGCTTAAAGCAACTGCCACAAAAAATTAGTCAATCGTTTGCGACTCTAAATCATTCGTAAAACTTATCAATTGGTACAGGTGAGAATCAATGAGTAAAGACTCTTTAGCTTTTGTCTTCCCGGGGCAAGGTTCACAAAAAATTGGCATGCTGGCTGAAATGGCGGCCGAATACCCAGTAGTACAAGCCACTTTTTCGGAAGCGAGTGAGGTCTTGGGTTACGATCTTTGGGGTCGAGTTCAAAATGGCGAACAAGAGGCTATTAATCAAACGGAGTGTACGCAACCTCTACTGCTGACGGCGAGTATTGCTGTTTGGCGGGTTTGGTTGGAAAAAGAGGGCGCCAAGCCGGCTGTGCTCGCAGGACATAGTTTGGGAGAGTGGTCTGCACTTGTGGCCGCAGGAGTTCTAGCCTTTAAAGACGCCGTAAAGTTGGTGCAATTGCGTGGTAAGTTTATGCAGGAAGCTGTGCCTGCGGGTGTGGGTGCAATGGCGGCCATAATAGGTTTGGGCGACGAAGAAATTAAGCTTGCTTGTGCAGAATCTGCCCAGGGCGAAGTAGTGTCGGCGGTAAATTTCAATTCCCCTGGCCAGGTGGTGATTGCTGGCGAGGCCGCGGCCGTGGGGCGTGCTATTGACGCCTGTAAGGCAGCAGGAGCGAAGCGAGCTTTGCCACTGCCAGTGAGCGCGCCTTTCCATACCTCTCTAATGAAACCTGCAGCCGATCGCTTGGCTGAGTACATTAGTGCCACAGAGTTTAACAAGCCCAGTATTCCAGTTGTTCACAATGTGAACGCTTGTACTTCGAATGACCCCGTCGCCATTCGTGAATTAATGATTGAACAAATCTATAGTCCTGTTTTGTGGGTGGATTGTGTGAAATCTATGGCACAAAAAGGTGTGACTAAAACTGTTGAGTGTGGCCCTGGTAAGGTTTTGTCAGGTTTAAGTAAGCGCATAGATAAGGCTTTAGTGGGAATGGCGACAGAGTCTCCTGCTGATTTGAGCAAGGCGCTTGAAGACGTTTGTGCTTAGCGCACTGATTCAACTAATTTGTTAAGAAGGAAAATAGCCCATGAGTATTAAGGATAAGGTAGCGTTGGTAAGCGGCGCGAGTCGCGGTATTGGAGCCGCCATTGCCGATCAGCTAGGCGCTGAAGGTGCAATCGTTATAGGCACTGCAACCAGTGAGTCTGGCGCAGAAAAAATAACGGCGCGCTTTGCTGAAAAGGGAATTAAGGGGGCAGGTAAGGTTTTGAATGTAACAGATTTGGAATCTGTGACAAATTTGATGGCCGCCATTAAGGCGGACTACGAGCTACCCGCTATTTTGGTTAATAATGCCGGCATTACTAAAGACAATTTATTGATGCGTATGAGTGAGGATGAATGGTTTGATGTTGTAAACACCAACTTAAGTGCTGTTTACCGTCTCAGTAAGGCCTGTCTCAGGGGTATGATGAAATCTCGCTGGGGCCGTATTATAAATATCAGTTCTGTTGTCGGTGAAATGGGTAATGCGGGTCAGTCTAACTATGCCGCTACTAAGGCTGGTGTTGCAGGTTTTGCACGATCACTGGCAAAAGAAGTGGGCTCGCGAAACATTACAGTCAACACCATTGCGCCAGGGTTTATTGATACCGATATGACTAAAGTGCTTACCGAAGATCAAAAAAACCTGATGCTCAATCAAATACCATTGGCGCGCCTAGGCCAGCCTGAAGAGATTGCAGCATTGGTAAATTTTCTTGCCGGTGACGCCGGAGCCTACATTACGGGTGAAACCATCCATGTTAATGGTGGTATGTATATGTAGTATGTCTTTGATTAATAAGGATATATTCCTTTATTTCAAAGAATTTTTGTTAAGGGCGTTACAACGCGGTGGAATTCAATGTAAAATGCCGTCCGTGTTAACCACCGCAGTTTCAAAAAGTCTGGACGACCAGATTTATAACAATGGTTTAACCGAATTTATTGATTAGGAGTTTAAAAACTTATGAGCAGCATTGAAGAGCGCGTAAAAAAGATCGTTGCAGAGCAACTGGGCGTTAAAGAAGAAGAAGTAAAAAACGAAGCGTCTTTCGTAGAAGATCTAGGTGCAGACTCTCTGGATACTGTAGAGTTGGTAATGGCTCTAGAAGAAGAATTTGAAACTGAAATTCCTGACGAAGAAGCTGAGAAAATTACTACAGTTCAGTTGGCAATCGATTACGTCAACTCAAACCAAGCTTAATTTTTCAGCTCTGCTGGATATTGAGTGACAAAGGCCGCCACTATTGCGAGATAGTGCGGCTTTTGTTGTTTGTACGACCCCATAAATTTATCTTGTTTGGAGAATGCTAGGTGTCAAAAAGAAGAGTTGTAGTGACTGGCCTCGGAATGGTGAGCCCTTTAGGGAATACTGTTGCAAGCACCTGGGAAGGTATTCTAGCAGGTAGAAGTGGTGTAGGCCCTATCTCGCATTTTGACGTCTCCAAATTCACAACGCGTTTTGGCGCAGGCGTTAAAGATTTTGATGTGGAACCGTATATGGCCGTGAAAGACGCCCGTAAAATGGACCCATTTATTCAATACGGTATGGTGGCCGGCATTCAGGCTTTGGAAGATTCCGGTTTGGAAGTTTGTGAAGAAAATGCTGATCGTATTGGCGCCGTGATTGGCGCAGGTATAGGCGGCATAGGCTCGATCGAGAATGGGGCCTTAACAATTGAACACAAAGGTCCTCGTCGTATTTCGCCGTTTTTTGTGCCCGGGGCAATTATTAACATGATCGCGGGCAACCTCTCCATCAAGTATGGTTTTCGCGGGCCAAATTTGGCGGTGGTTACGGCTTGTACAACGGGAACCCATAGTATTGGTTTAGCAGCACGTACGATTATGTATGGAGATGCAGACGCTATGTTGGCGGGCGGTGCAGAGATGGCCACCACGCCTGCGGGTTTGGGTGGTTTCGCGGCGGCAAGAGCACTATCTACCCGCAACGACAACCCGGAAGCCGCGAGCCGGCCTTGGGATAAAGATAGAGATGGCTTTGTGCTGGGGGACGGCGCTGGCGTTATAATGTTGGAAGAGTATGAGCACGCGAAAGCGCGCGGTGCCAATATTTATGCAGAAATGATCGGCTTTGGAATGAGCGGCGATGCTTACCACATGACCTCGCCTCCACCTGACGGAGCAGGTGCCGCGCGATCCATGGCGAATGCCATTAAAGACGCAGGCATCTCGGCAGATTCAATTGATTACATCAATGCGCACGGCACATCAACTCCAGCAGGTGATGTCGCGGAATGTCAGGCCGTGAAGTCAGTTATGGGGTCGGCAAGCTCTAAGGTGGCCGTGAGCTCAAGTAAATCGATGATTGGTCATCTGCTTGGCGCGGCCGGAGCGGTTGAGGCTATATTTAGCATCTTGGCAATTCGTGATCAGGTTGCTCCGCCCACCATTAATCTAGACAACCCGGAAGAAAGTTGCGACATAAACCTTGTGCCGCATACCGCACAAGAACGTAAAATTGACGCAGTGCTATCAAATTCTTTTGGTTTTGGCGGTACTAACGGTTCAATACTTTTCCGAAAGCTACGCTAAATTGTTTACACTAGAGCCATGTTAAGCTTTAGCCCTATTGTATTTGTTAATGGCGTAGAAGATGCGCCGATTTCCCCGCTTGATCGTGGCTTTGCCTATGGCGATGGTGTATTTGAGACCATGGCCATGCGGGGAGGCCATCTCCCGCTTTTAAAATGGCACTATCGACGCTTGCGCCATTCGTGCGATCGTCTAGGCATCAAATTTGATCAGCTTGAGCTAGAGCAACAACTTGCGCAGGTTTTGTTCGCGGCGAGCCAACAAGACATCACTGATGCGGTTGTGAAATTGATTATAACGAGAGGTGTTGGTGGTCGAGGTTATGCCATTCCTGACGTCGCCGAAACAACGCTTTGCATTATTATCGTGCCGCCTCCAGCAAATTTTCTAAAAACCAATAAAACCGCTTTGAATCTGTTTCTTTGTGAACATCGCTTAGGTAGGAACAAGCATTTGGCGGGCCTAAAGCATTTGAATAAGCTGGAATATGTGCTGGCGAGAGCAGAGTGGCAAGACGAAAATTTTTCGGAAGGTTTGTTGCGCGACAGTCAAGGCTGGGTTGTTGAAGGAACATCCTCAAATGTTTTTATTGTTGTCGATAAAGTTCTTTTGACTCCCTTAGTTAATCACTGTGGAGTTGCAGGGGTAATGCGGAATTGCATTATCGAACATTTAGCGCCCTTCATCGCGCGGGACGTGAAAGAACTTGAATTGACCTTAGACGATATCAAACAAGCTGATGAAATATTTATGTGTAATAGCGTGATGGGTATTCGACCTGTTGAGAGTCTTGAAGATTGTCGTTGGGGCTCCGGCCTTGTGACAGAAGAATTACAGCAGGGCTTGGCTTCATTGTTGGCCGCGAAATTATGAAGTGGGTGAAGAGGGTAGGCTCAGCTCTGGTATTACTCGGCGCTGTCCTCGTGTTTTCTATTCATAGCTATCTTCAGGCTCCTAGTGATATTTCTGAGGAAGGCTTGTCGTTTACTATTAATGCTGGCGATTCTATTCGCCGTGTAGCCTCGCGATTGGAAAGTTTGAAACTTCTTTCTCATCCAAAGTTGTGGGTGATGTACGCACGATTGAGTAATAAGGCGACTATTCGCGCCGGCGAGTATCGACTGCCGCAAGGCGCTAGCCCAAGCGAGTTATTATCGCTTTTCCGTAGTGGTAAGGTTGTAAGCTACACTGTCACCTTGCTTGAGGGCTGGACTTTTCGAGAAGCATTGGCTCACTTGCATCGGCAAGAAAAGATTAACAAAACACTATTGTCACTAGCCGATGATGAAGTGCTTGAAAAACTGGCGCTTAGTGAAAAACACCCCGAAGGTTTATTTTTTCCTGACACCTATCAATATGAGGCGGGTGACAGTGATCGAACGGTGTTATTGCGGGCCTATAAAAAAATGAAGAAGGTCTTGGCTGCTGAGTGGTTGCTGCGCGCCGAAAATTTACCCTATAAAAACCCTTATGAAGCATTGATAATGGCGTCTATTATCGAGCGCGAAAGTGGGCAGGTCATGGAACGTGAGAAAATTGCCGGCGTGTTTGTTCGCCGCTTAGCCTTAAAGATGCGCCTGCAGACAGACCCCACTGTTATTTACGGATTGGGTAAAGAGTATAAGGGCAACTTACGCCGCCGGCATTTGAAGCAACCTTCGCCTTACAATACCTACCTAATTAAGGGCTTGCCTCCGACACCGATTGCTTTGTCAGGGCGAAAGTCGATACATGGCGCGCTCCATCCGGACTCAGGAACGGCTCTCTATTTTGTCGCCAAGGGCGATGGCAGTCATTATTTTTCCGCGAGCCTGGAAGAGCACAATAAGGCCGTTAGGCAATACCAAATTGATCAGCGGAGCGATAATTATCGCTCCGCCCCAGAGCGCTAAAAGGAAAGCAATAATGCGTGGTAAGTTTTTAACGATTGAAGGTACAGAGGGTGTTGGTAAAAGCACCAATATTGATTTTATCCGGCGTCAATTACTTGCTCGGGGAATTACTCTCACTTTATCTCGTGAGCCCGGAGGCACGCCGCTCGCGGAAGATATTCGTGATTTGTTGTTGGCCAATCGTGACGAGATTGTTGATGAAACTGCTGAATTGTTGTTGGTATTCGCTGCTCGGTCGCAGCACATACAGGCCGTTATTGAACCTGCGCTGGCGCGTGGCGAGTGGGTGCTTTGTGATCGCTTTACGGATGCTACCTATGCTTATCAGGGCGGTGGGCGAGGCATTGATCTGGAGAAGATTAATTCTCTCGAGCAATTTGTCCAGGGTGACTTGCGTCCTGACCTGACCTTGATTTTGGATATTGATGTAAAGGTAGGTTTGGAGAGGGCTCGTCAACGAGGCGAGCTGGACCGTTTTGAAGTTGAGTCAATACAATTTTTTGAGCGCGTTCGCGCGGCCTATTTGTCTAGAGCAGAAGAGCATCCTCATCGCTATGCAGTTGTAGACGCAGGCCAATCACTTGCTCAGGTCCAAGAAGATATTGCTGCGATTTTGCTGCGCTTCTAAAACGGTGGCGGCGAGTGGATTTCCAGCTCTTGCTCGCTTATTGGATGCAAAAATTTTAGCTGTGAAGCGTGTAGTAGCAGCCTTGAAGATGCTTCAAGTGCAAGTTGCCCCGCATACAATTGGTCGCCTAGAATTTCATGGCCTATGGCCTGCATATGTACGCGCAACTGATGAGAGCGACCGGTAAAGGGAAATAAGGCTACCCGTGTGCTTTGATTTTCTGTGTCGTAACTCAGCACTTTATATCGTGTCAGCGCCAATTTTCCATTATCGGAGTCGACAATTTGTCTTGGCCGGTTTGGCCAGTCGCAAATAAGTGGCAGCTCAACTTCTCCTTCGGTTTCGCTCACTAGGCCATGAACTACAGCGACGTAACTTTTCTCGATTTCTCGTTTCTCAAAGCGATGCCCCATGGCTTTTTGAGCTGCATGACTGAGTGCGATGATTACCAAACCAGAGGTGGGTTGATCTAGGCGATGGACGATTCTTGCGTTGGGGAATGGCTGTAAAAGCCGTTTTATTAGGCAGTCTTGCTTTTCGGGGCCACGCCCGGGCACGGTGAGTAAGCCACTGGGTTTATTCACCACTAAAATAGCGTCGTCTTCGTAGAGAATAGGGATTGTGTCGTGCATTGCGAAGCTTTACTCTGTGCGCTGTATTTCGGTTAAGTTGCTCGCGCTATTATCGCACAGTTGTAGAACCGACTCGATTGTTCCGCTAGAAAATTCCTCAATCAGACACAAATCATGAAAGACAGTGAGCCCAAGTCAGTAGATTTTCCTGCAATACCTTATCCTTGGCAGCAAGCCGAGTGGCAGAGAGTGCTTGACCAGCACCTAGCCGATAAGTTGCCTCATGCCTTATTGTTCGCAGGGCAGCAGGGTTTGGGGAAGTCCCACCTTGCGCAGGCTTTGGGTCAGTATTTATTGTGTCACTCGCCGCGCAGTGGTCTCGCATGTGGAGAGTGCCGAGCGTGCCAGCTAAATCGAGCGGATACGCACCCAGATTTTAAGCTGATAAGGCCAGAAGAAGCTGGCAAAGCGATAAAAATTGATCAAATTCGTAGTCTGGCGGAATACGTTAGCAAAACATCGCAGCAGGGGGGTTACAAAGTCGTCATTATTGAGCCTGCCGAGGCTATGAACATCAATGCGGCCAACGCGCTATTGAAAAGCTTGGAAGAACCTGCCGGCAATACTCTCATAGTATTAGTCAGTCATGTGCCCAGCGCTGTAATGCCTACGGTGCGAAGCCGCTGCCAAACTCTTACCTTGCTAACGCCTTCAAAGGACTTGGCGCTGCCTTGGCTCGCGGCTATGGCCAGCGATGACCGCGCTGAATCATTATTGCAGTTCGCCGATGGCGCTCCCCTGGCGGCCTTGGCCTTACTCAATGGAGATTTGCTGGAGCAGCGGCAGGGCTTTCAGAGTACCTTGTCGGAGGTGGCTCTGGGGCAAGTCTCGCCGCTTGAGGCGGCAAAAAAGTTTTTGGACCTCGATACCTTAGAGCTAATGGATTGGTTGATCGCCTGGGTTCATGGTATTGCCTGTTATTTAAACGCTAAAGACTCGGGTCGGGGGCAGACTCCAGAGGCTTCGCTACTGCCTTTGCTGGAAGGGCTCGACCCCACTCTGCTGTATCGATACTTGGACAAGATTATGATGTCTAAACGTCAGCTTCTGAGTAGCGCTAACCCTAATAAGCAGTTGTTGCTAGAGGAGATCCTGATGGATTGGCGAGCGCTGGCACGATTGTCGTACGGGCGTGCTAGACAGGCTAGGGCGAATGAATTACCTTAAGCAGCAATAAGATCAGCCATTTGAAACGATAGTTAGGACCGAGTTCTATGAAAGGTATTGGAGGAGGCGCCCGCAACGGCATTCTCTCATTAACAATTAAAGACAAGGCGGTGCTCTATGCCGCCTATATGCCCTTCTTGAACAATGGTGGGCTCTTTATCCCAACCAATAAAACCTATGCCTTGGGCGATGAAGTGTTCATGCTATTAAACCTAATGGATGAGCCGGAAAAGATCCCTGTGGCCGGTAAAGTCGTGTGGGTAACCCCTAAAGGCGCACAGGGTAACCGTGCCGCTGGCATTGGGGTGCAGTTCAATGATCAGGACGACACGGCTTCCAAGAAGATTGAAACCTATTTAGCGGGCTCTCTCGAGTCGGACAGACCCACCCACACCATGTAATGCTCCACTATTAGAACTCCCATGATTATTGATTCCCACTGCCACCTCGATCGCATTAACTTGGATCGCTACGAAAACACCTTATCTCTGGCCCTTGACGCTGCTCGTGAGAGGGGCATCGAAGGGTTTCTCTGCATCAGCATAAGCTTGGAAAACCTTCAAAACGTTGTTGATATAGCGCAGGCGAATGACAATGTTTGGGCCTCAGTGGGGGTTCACCCTCTGGACGTCGATAGCGGTGTTGCTGGGGTAGAGCAGCTTATTGATTTCGCTCGCCAAGATAAAGTTGTTGCGATAGGCGAAACGGGTTTGGATTACTACTATAGCCAGGACAGCAAAGCTTTACAGCAAGAAAGTTTTGTCCATCACTTGCAGGCCGCAGACAAAAGCCAAAAGCCGGTTGTGGTGCACACGCGTGACGCAAAGGAAGACACGCTGAATTTGATTAAAACCCACGGCAACCTAGAAAGTGCAGGAGTTTTACATTGTTTCACCGAAGATTGGGACATGGCACGCCGGGCCATAGATATGAATTACATGATCTCTATCTCGGGAATAGTTACCTTCAAAAATGCCGAAGCGCTGCGAGATGTAGTTCGAAACGTTCCATTGGATCACCTTTTGGTGGAAACCGACTCGCCTTATTTGGCGCCAATTCCCTATCGTGGCAAACCCAATCAGCCGAAATATGTTCGTGAAGTGGCCGAGTATGTGGCTGAGCTCAAAGGCCTTCGTCTAGAAGAGCTGGCAGAGATAACGACTAATAATTTCTTTCGCTTGTTTAATCAAGCTAATTCCACAAGAGTGATGAGTAAGACCCTATGAGGCAGCAAATACAGGCCATGCTGGCCCTGCAAAACAGCATGAACACTAAGGTGAATGCCGATTGGCAAAGCCAGGGCTTTGAGTGGTATCGCGCAATATGGATTGAGTGTGGTGAGCTGCTTGACCACTACGGATGGAAATGGTGGAAAAGACAAGACCCAGATGTTGAACAAGTGAAGCTCGAATTGATCGATATCTGGCATTTTGGTCTGAGTATCTTACTCAGTCGGGATTTAACTGAAGATGAAATCGTAGACTTGATTGAAGCTAATCTAAATGTATCAAGTGACGAGCCCGATTTTCGTTTAGATCTGGAGCGTTTTGCGGGTGAAACCCTCACAACTCGGGACTTCTCGGTGGCCTCTTTCGGACGTCTGATGGCGGGAATTGACCTTAGTTTTGATCAGTTGTATGAAGGTTATGTGGGCAAAAATGTGCTTAACTTCTTTCGTCAGGACAATGGCTACAAAGACGGCAGTTACCGGAAAATCTGGGGTGGTCGAGAAGATAATGAACACCTCGTCGAGATTATTGCCGAGCTTGACGCCAAAGCTGCGGGTTTTCCGGAAACTTTATATGAGCGTTTAAATACGCTGTATCAAAGCCTAAACGCATAAGTAGCATATACTTCGGCTGTGCAGTTCCCTATAATGCGCAACCGTCTGGCCGAGCCCCTCGGCCTCATGTTTTAGTATCCTACGGAGAATTATTGTGAAAGCACCTGTTCGAGTTGCCATTACCGGCGCAGCTGGCCAAATCAGCTATTCCTTGTTATTCCGCATTGCTGCGGGCGAAATGCTGGGTAAAGACCAGCCTGTCATTTTACAGATGCTGGAGATTACTCCTGCTCTGAACGCGCTCAAGGGCGTGGCAATGGAACTAGACGACTGTGCTTTCCCTCTGCTAGCCGGTATGGTTTGCAGTGACGACGCCAATGTAGCGTTTAAAGATGCCGATTACGCCTTGCTTGTAGGCGCTCGTCCTCGTGGCCCAGGTATGGAGCGCGCTGACCTATTAGCCGCTAACGCTGCAATTTTCTCAGTGCAAGGTAAGGCGATCAATGATCACGCTTCACGAGATATCAAGGTTTTGGTTGTAGGTAATCCTGCAAACACCAATTCATTGATTGCACAACGCAATGCTCCAGCGATCAACCCTCGTCAGTTTACTGCTATGACTCGTCTTGATCACAACCGTGCTATGACTCAGTTGGCTCAGAAAACAGGCAAGACCATTAACGATGTTACAAAGTTGACTATTTGGGGTAACCACTCTTCAACTCAGTATCCAGATATTCACCAGACCAAAGTCGCAGGTACTGATGCGATGAGCTTGATTGATCAGGCTTGGTACGAAGCTGATTTCATTCCTACGGTTCAGCAGCGTGGAGCAGCGATTATCGAAGCGCGCGGCGCCTCTAGTGCGGCTTCTGCTGCGAATGCAGCTATTTTTCACATGCGTGACTGGGCTTTAGGCACCAGTGAAGGCGATTGGGTCAGCATGGGTGTATACAGTGACGGCAGTTATGGCATCGAAGAAGGTTTGATCTACTCATTCCCTTGTGTTTGTAAAAACGGCGACTGGGAAATTGTTCAGGGTCTTGAAATCAACGATTTCTCTCGCGCTAAAATGAGTGCTACAGAGAAAGAACTTCAAGAAGAACGCGATGCAGTGAAAGACTTGTTGCCCGCGTAAATTTTCTTAGTTCTTTTAAAAACGCCGCTCTCGCGGCGTTTTTTTTTTGCTATAATTCTGCCACTGAGTTTCGTGGACCTTAAAAAATTTAACAGAAAAGGAAATTTTTCATGGCTCTGCCAAAAATTGGAAATCTTGCTCCAGCATTTAGCTTACTAAATCAAAGTGGTGAAAAGGTAAGCTTGAAGGATTTCAAAGGTAAAAAGAATGTTGTGGTTTATTTTTACCCAAAAGCTTTAACTCCAGGCTGCACCCTTCAAGCCTGTGGTATTCGAGACAGTGAAAAGGCTTTGGCTGATTTGGATACTGTAGTACTAGGATTAAGCCCTGATCCAGTTGCAAAGCTGCAAAAGTTCATCGACAAACACGAGCTCAACTTTGATTTACTATCAGATGAAGATCATGGGATCGCTGAAAAATACGGTATTTGGGATCTCAAGAAGTTTATGGGGCGCGAGTATATGGGCATTGTGAGAACCACCTTTATTATCAACAAAGAGGGTCGTTTAACTCATATAATGAATAAATTTAAAACTAAAACTCATCATGATGATCTCTTGGCTCTACTTTCAAGCTAGTTATAGAGTCTTGTTTTTTATAGGGTCTTTTGGACGCTCCTATGCACGAGCTCACACAAGACCTCGACTGGTTCACAAATTCTGAGCAATTGCGTTGACCGTATAGATGTAGAGGGTAGGCTTAGCCCTGTGCCTACAATCTTCTTCCAAAATTTCACCATAAGGCGCGTAAGTCGTCATATTGGCACCTTTGATTCTAGTTATATCCAGTAATAAAGAATAGTTTAACAAGCCCTCAAGGCCCACTTTAGAGAGTCGTCTCATTAATGAATGGACATAGCTGTTAATGGATAATACCCGGCATAACATTGCCCTTAAGCCCGAAGCACTTTCACACTCAAGCGAAGCGTTTGCGGCTTACCAATTAGATCAATTTCCTGATCGTTTGCGTTTTTTACATCGCCAGTTGCTGAGCCCAAAGTCCGATTCAGCACAACAAATACTGTTTTACCTTGAAGCGGGTTGCCGCATGTTTGGCCTAGACAAGGGGGCTTACGTAGAGCATGGCCAAGGCGCCTGGCCCCCATCTTGCTACCAATACGATCTTAGCGCTATAGAATCATTGATCAGCGCTGAAACGGGGCCAGTAGAAGGGCTCGAGCAGGCGGTAAGGAGCAGCAGTTTAACCTTGTTTTCACCCGTAGATGGTCGTTTGGCTGTAAATCTGGACAAGCTAGCCTATAATAGGGCACAAGTTAAGGCCTATATTGCAACACCAGTGTTATCAGGTGATGAATTCACAGGTTTGCTGTATTTCTTTTCGACGAGCGCTGTCGACAAGCCTTATACTGCTCAAGATCGCGAAACTATAGTCCTGATGGCCGAAGGAGTTGCCAGAATGAATGAAGCTATGAATGTTCAACGCCGAGAGGGCGTCAAGGAAGACGAAACAGGCCCCCTAGGGTTCGTAACGCCTGGAGTTAAGAGCTTCAAAGAATACAGCTACCAAGCTCAAATTCCACAGGCCCATGGAGTTGCAGGTAAAGTCGTAGAAGTACTGCAAAACCGAATTGGTCATGAAAAGCTAGGCATCGAATTTATTGCCACTGAGTTAAGCTTGTCTAAGCGCACTCTACAGCGACGCCTACAGCAGCAAAATATCAATTTTGCTCAGCTTCGCGACCAAGTGCGTTTCCATCACTCTATCACCTACTTGGTGGAGCAAAATCACAGTATCGATCGTATTTCAGGCATATTGGACTTTTCAGATCGTACCAGCTTTACCAACGCTTTTAAGCGCTGGACAGGCCTTTCTCCCAGCACTTTCCGCAAACTGTTTCGGGATTACGTTTAAGCCCTTTGCTCGTTTCTAGGTACCACACACAAATACTCCGATGGCTCTATGGTATTGGGGTATTTGTGTGTGGTGCCAATTGCCTGCCTTGAGTAAACAAGGTAAAGTTACCCGCTTTGTAATCCCTGAAATTCTTAAGAGGTAAATTGGATGGAATTCTTTATTCCGGCCGCTATGGCACAAACGGGTGGTGCGACAGAAGCCAACCCAATGGTTACCCTGCTGATGTTTGGCGGCCTGTTTGTATTTATGTATTTATTCATTATTCGTCCACAGCGCAAGCGTCAGAAAGAGCACACAGATCTGGTGTCGTCATTGGCGAAGGGTGATGAAGTTGTGATGACCAGCGGAATGTTGGGAAAAATAACTAAAGTAGACGAAAATTACATAGTTCTAGATGTGGGTAGCAATTCTGAATTAAAGTTTCAGCGTGTTGCCGTTCACGCTGTTTTGCCTAAAGGCACCATTAAGTCTATCTAGTATTTTATGCTGAAGAGGGAGCGGGGGGCTGCAAGGCATCCCGCTCCCTTTTTTTTTGCGTAAATTTCCACTCTAGTTTCTTTCTAATTTACAGCCAATTAGGATTGAGCCGCCTCCGCTTCCTGTTTGCTTTCAGCGTGCCATTCGAAGATGTTCATTTCGATAAAAATGAAGGCAACCAACCAAAGAAAGGCGTCCCAAAAGTCGAGAAAATCACCCTTTATCCCCCAGTAAATTGCAGCAATAAAAAGAAACGAGTAGAGAAAAGTTTTTATAACTTTACTTACCGTGCGCACTCGGCCTTCTAAGCGCCCCTTGAGCTGTAGATAAACATCCACTTCTAGGATTGCTACTATCAATAGCCAGTCGATGGAATTAAATACGGAAAGCCAGGCCAAACGCTGGGTTTCTTGCATGCGATCTACGGTCGATATAATTTGGGTGTCTGCAATACGGAGCAGATCGCCATTGTTCAGGGCGGCGCAGTTTGACGCTTCAATAGGCATATATTCATCTAGGGTGTAAATATATGTATAAGCCGTGTCAATCAATGAGCAGGCATCATCGATAGAATAGGGCAGGGTGTTTAACACCAAATTCAGTTTTACAATGTAACCGTAGAGCGAGTAAACAATGAGGGCGTAGCAAACGCTGCGAATACTGTGCAGTAATGTCTTGGTTGTGCCGACGATTTTCTCGTCATCCAGCACAAAAGTTTCTAGTTCGAAGAGTAAAATTAATACAACCCATGCGGCTGTATCAATCGTCGCCGAAAAGGCTTCGCCTATGTCATAGAAAGTGATGCCATTGGTAAATGTCTGGGCACTTGCGGCAAAGTCTTCCTGGAAAAAAAGAAAGATATTGTAGCTGAGCAGTATGTAAACGCTGTATTTGAAGGCCTGAAATGCAATATACGACTTCCCGAGCCCAGCTGTTTGAATTTCTAAAGTACTCATAATAGTTATTTATTATTTAATTGAGTAATGTAAAATGCCGCAGCCATTGATCTTGAAGCTGCGGCAGCCGTGGCCCTTATTCGTCCAGCGCACCATTTTCAATAGCGGCTAAAGTGTCGTCCAAGCTCTGACGCGCTTTGCTGATAAGCTCATCAATTTCTTCTCGGCTGATCACAAGCGGTGGTGAAACCAACATAATGTCACCCGTTGCCCGCATAACTAAACCATTCTGGGTGCAAAAATCTTTACATAGACCGCCGGCTTTTCCGTCTGGCGCCAAGCGTTCTCGAGTTGTTTTGTCCTTTACTAACTCTAGGGCACAAACTAGGCCGACACCACGGGTTTCTCCCACAATGGGATGGTTCAGCAGTTCCTGCCATCGTTTTTGCAGATAGGGCCCAGTGTCTTCGGCGACTTTCTCTACCAGTTTTTCATTCTGAATGATTTCCAGATTTTTTAGCGCCACTGCGGCGGCGGCGGGGTGACCAGAATAGGTATAGCCATGATTAATTTCGCCACCTTCTTCTTTTAGATACTTGGCCACTCGGTCGCTCAACATAACGCCGCCAATGGGTAAGTATCCGGAAGATAGTGCTTTCGCAATTGGCATGAAATCAGGTTTGATGCCATAAGTTTCAGACCCGAACCAATTGCCTGTACGGCCAAAGCCAGTGATGACTTCGTCCGCGATAAGCAAAATATCGTACTTTTCACATATTCGAGAGATTTCTGGCCAGTAAGATGCGGGAGGAATGATAACGCCACCGGCCCCTTGTAGTGGTTCAGCAATGAAAGCCGCCACACGGTTAACTCCTAGCTCTAGGATTTTTGCTTCCAGTTGTTGCGCGCGCTCTAAACCAAACTCCTCTGGATCGGAGTCTCCACCCTCTGCAAACCAATAAGGTTGGTCGATGTGCACAATGCCTGGAATTGGCAGGTCGCCCTGTTCATGCATGTACTTCATTCCGCCCAAACTTGCGCCTGCAACGGTAGATCCGTGGTAGGCATTTTTGCGGCTGATAATAACGCTTTTTTGTGCTTCGCCTTTGCTCTTCCAATAGTGTCGAACTAAGCGTAATACGGTGTCGTTAGACTCTGAGCCAGAACCGGTAAAAAACACATTGTTTAAATGATCGGGTGCAAGTTCTGCCAGTTTTTCTGCAAGCTTGATCGCCGGCGGGTTTGAGCACTGAAAGAAGCTGTTATAGTAGGGCAGTTCAAGCATTTGATCGTAAGCGGCTTGGGCCAATTCCTTGCGCCCGTAACCCACTGCAACACACCAAAGCCCAGCCATGCCATCGAGCATTTTATGACCTTCAGAATCCCAAATATAAACACCGTCGGCTTTGCTAATCACACGGGTTCCTTTATTGTTTAGGTCTCCCTGATCGGTAAAGGGGTGCATGTGGTGTTCGCGATCCAAGGTCTGTAAGTCTTGGGTGTTGATGTTTGCCTGCTGATTCATTTCTCTACTCCTGAAAACTGTGTTTTAAAAATTTATACATTTAGCAATAAATACTCTCGTTCCCAAGAGCTAATGACGCGATTGAAAGCTTCAAATTCCTCTTCCTTGACCGCGGTATAAGCTCTAATAAACAACTCCCCGAATATATCGTTCAATTCTGGGCAGCCTTTTAATAAGCTTAATGCGTGCTCAAGATTTCGTGCAATATCGATTTCACCAGTGGCCGCATCGCCCGTGTTGGCGGCACTTGGTTTTATGCCTTGTTTCATTCCCAGATAGCCACAGCCCAAAGTTGCTGCAAATGCTAAGTAGGGATTGGCATCAACTCCAGGAAAACGGTTTTCAACTCTTTTCGCTTGGGGAGAGCTGTCTGGCACGCGAATTCCAGCGGTGCGGTTGTCATACCCCCACTCCAAATTAACGGGTGCCGACATATCTTTCGCAAATCGACGGTAAGAGTTTACGTTGGGCGCATAAAAACTAATGGTTGATGGTGTATATTTCTGTAAACCGCCTATATAGTGCATAAAGCGTTCATTTTCTTCGCCATTCTCGTCCACAAAAATATTTTTGCCGGTTTTTTTATCGACAATACTTTGATGAATGTGCATCGCGCTGCCGGGTTCAACTTCCATCGGCTTGGCCATAAACGTGGCATAGATTCCGTGGCGAAACGCCGTCTCCCTAACTGTACGTTTAAAAGTGAATACTTGGTCGGCGAGGCTTAGAGGGTCACCGTGGAGAAAGTTAATTTCCATTTGTGCCGCGCCTGATTCGTGAATCAATGTGTCCACATCCAAATCTTGGGCTTCGCAAAAGGTGTACATGTCTTCAATAAAGGGTTCGAATTCATTCAGTGCATCGATACTGTAAGATTGGCGAGCAATTTCGGGACGGCCTGAGCGTCCTTTTGGCGGTTGAAGTACATTGTTTGGGTCAATATTTTGTTTAACCAGATAAAACTCAACTTCAGGTGCTACTACAGGTTGCCAGCCTTCATCGTCATAAAGTTTTAAAACACGCTTAAGTATATTTCGTGTTGAAAGAGGGTGAGGAGAGCCGTCGCGAGTATGGCAATCGTGAATAATCTGAGCCGTGGGGTCTTCCGCCCAGGGCACTTTTCTCATGGTGCGAGGGTCTGGCACCAAAAACATATCGGAATCGAGCGGGCTCACTAATTCATCGTGCTGATCGGTATATTCTCCGGTTACAGTTTGAATTAGTATACTTTCTGGCAGACGGCTGTCTTCCTTGACGAATTTATCGGCGGGAATAAACTTGCCTCGTGCGTTGCCTGTCATGTCCGGAATGAGACATTCAACTTCTGTAATTCTATGTTTTTCTAGCCACTCGCTAATTGCTTGCATACATCACCTAGTTTGTAACACTTTGGTTTATTTATATTATTGTGTTTGTGCACGTCGATCGAGGCAGGCTTGTTTAAAAGCCTGAAACAGCGACAGATAAAAGGGGTTCTCAGTGACTTTCCACTCCGGGTGCCACTGCACAGCTAAAACAAAACGATCGGCCTGTTCACTTTGAAAAGCCTCAACTAAACCATCTGGGGCTAATGCTTCGACCTTAAGGCCGCTTCCTAAAACCTTAACGCCTTGCTGATGAACTGAATTTACCGATGCGACAGGGCCTCCGACCAAGCTGGCTAGAAGGCCGCCTTCTGTTAGTGCGATCTCATGGGCCGGAGCATATTGCTCCTCCACTTCGGCGCTGCTGTCTTCTCTGTGATCGAGCATATTCGGCAAATTTTGCACCTTTTCGTGCAAGGTTCCGCCGTAAACGACGTTGATTTCCTGAAAACCTCGACAAATACCAAAAATGGGTACGTTGGCGTCTATAGCTTTCGAGATTAGGGGTAGGGTTGTAGCATCCCGCTGTGGGTCATGAACGGGAGATTGGTTTTTTTCGGCGCCATAGTGGTGAGGCTCAACATTGCTATAGGCGCCAGTTAGTAATACCCCGTCTACCATGGCCAGGTATTCGTCGAGCAAATCGGCCCCTAGCGCGGGTATTAATATCGGCGTAGCTCCCATTCCCTCGGTTATAGCACGCAGGTATTTATCACCGATGGAGTGAAAATAGTGGGGATCTAGCAGTTTACAGTCTGCGACGATGCCAATTTTAAGCTTTTTACTGTGCATAAATTCCTGTAACCCGTTGGTTGTCCTTGAAAATCTTGCTATTCGAGACTCGCTTTTCGAGTCGGCTTCAAGCATCGCTTTGTTTGCGAAGCTTGATTATTACAGAGTACCGAATTATTATTCAAGCAAAACCGAACAATAATTCAGTCTATGTTGATAAGATCATTGGAAAAAACGCCGTAAAGGTGTGTATTTACTGATCTAAAGCTATTCTGAGGTCTGCAATAAAATTAACTCTCTAAGAGATAAAGAGCCGGGATGAATGACAGTATAGCAAGTGCACGGCAAGCCACAGCGGCAGGCATAGATGAATTGGCAGGAGATATTGTCGATCTAGCGAGCGCTGAACAATGGTTGATAGACCGTGGTGTTTTAGACGTAGAGTGCTTGGTGTCTGATATAGCGGGTATCGCACGAGGTAAAATTTTACCGGCAGGCAAGTTTATTAAAGCTTGTGAAGGTAATTCCCTACGTATCGCCGAATCCCTATACGCCCAAGATGTGAAAGGCTTCACTGTTGACAGCTCAGTTATTTCTGAGCTTGAGCCGGATGTCGTGCTAATACCAGACTTAACCACTTTGCGCATTATCCCTTGGCGTGAGAAAACCACGGCTTGTGTCATTTGTGATGCCGCTGAGAAAGACGGGTCTGCTTTTGATATGGCGCCGCGACAAGTTCTTAAGCAGGTCATTGAGCAGTTTAAGCAGCGGGGGCTAAAGGCAATTGTTGCTCCAGAATTCGAGTTTTACTTGAGTAAACCTTTAGTGGATCCCAATCAAGATCTTGAGCGCCCAAATGTTCGAACGGGTGCGCTGGAATCTGGCTCGCAAACTTATGGCGTAGACATATTGCGGGATTACAGTGATGTGATTGACGACATATACGCCTATTGCGCTCAACAGGGTGTGGCCATAGATGCGCTCACTCATGAAGCCGGGCCAGGTCAATTTGAAATCAATATTGAGCACGGGGAAGCGCTAAACCTAGCAGATCAGGTCTTTATGTTTAAGCGTGCGGCGAGAGAAGCCTGCATTAAACACGGCTTGTCGATTACCTTTATGGCCAAGCCACTTGCTGGCCAGCCAGGCAATGCGATGCACGTCCATCAGAGTATTTTGGACATTGCGACAGGGGCCAATATTTTTTCAAACGAAGACGGTTCAGATAGCGAACTATTGATGAGTTATATTGCGGGCCTGCAGAAGTATATACCGGCCTTAATGCCCTTGTTTGCGCCTTATGTGAATTCTTATAGACGTTTTGTGCGCAAGCAATATGCGCCTATCAATATACATTGGGGGCATGAAAACCGTACCGTGGGTTTGAGGGTACCAGAGTCTGATGCTAAAAATCGTCGTGTTGAAAACCGAGTAATTGGCGCTGATGCAAACCCTTATCTTGCATTGGCGGCAACCTTGGGTGCAGGGCTCCTTGGCCTAAACAAAAAATCGCAAGCCTTGCCAGAAATGTTAGAGAGCGCTTATGAAACCGAGACTCAATTGCTGCCCGAGCATATTTTAATTGCGCTCTCGGAAATGGAAGGTACTGATGCCTTAAAAGAATTGTTCAGCGAGCGTTTCTTAACTTTGTTTAGTGAGATCAAACGAGCTGAATATCAGGAGCATCAAAATATTATTACCCCGTGGGAACGTGAAAACCTACTCACGGTAGTGTAGAAATCACCAAAACCATTTTCTATTGAAAATTTGTTAGTAGTATCAGAGCGGACTATTTTATGAGCGTTATTCGATCGGGCCTTAACCCTAGCCAGCACACAGCTTCCTACTATGCCGCGACGGCAAATAACAGCAAAAACCGCCCCACATTGAGGGGCGAGCACAGGGCTGATGTTTGCGTAATTGGTGGTGGCTACACAGGCTTGTCTGCGGCACTGCACCTTGCGGATAAAGGCTACAGCGTAATTTTGCTTGAAGCAGAAAAAATAGCTTGGGGAGCATCGGGTCGAAATGGTGGCCATGTAGGCACTGGTCAGCGCAAAGACCAAGAAGAGCTCGAAAAGCTTGTGGGCAAAGAGCGTGCAAAACTGCTGTGGAATTATTCATTAGAGGCCGTCAATACGGTTGAAGAACTTATTCGTAAGCACAGTATTGACTGTGATCTAAAGCGCGGAAACCTGCACGTCGCCTCGAAGTCATCTCATTCAGATGGGCTGCGTGGGGAAGTTGATCATATGCAAGACCATTATGGCTATGACCAGCTGCGCTTTATCGAAAAGTCTGAGCTGGATGCGATGGTTGGTAGTAAGCAATATCATTCAGGTTTACTCGATAATGGAAGTCTACATCTACACCCCTTGAACTATGCACAAGGTCTTGCGGATGCAGCTGAAAATGCCGGGGTTACACTCTACGAAAATTCGCGTGTTGAGTCCTATGATCAAGGTAAGCCGACTACAATTAAAACAACCGAGGGCACAGTTACCGCTGATTTCTTAGTGCTTGGCTGCAATGGATATCTCGGTAACTTAGAGAATAAAATGGCCGGCAAAATTATGCCTATTAACAATTTTGTTCTGGCCACTGAACCTTTGGGCGCGAAGCTTGCGCAGGAATTGATACGCGATGATGTTTCAATGTCTGATAGTTTGTTCGTTATTAATTACTGGAAATTGTCAGCCGATAATCGGCTTATTTTTGGCGGTGGTGAAAACTATACGAGTAATTTCCCCAGTGATTTAAAGCAGTTCGTTCGCAAATATATGCTGAGGGTTTACCCTCAGCTGGCTGATACCCAAATTGATTATGCTTGGGGGGGAACCTTAGCGATCACTCTCAATAGAATGCCGCATTTTGGACGCCTTCAGGCCAACCAGTTTTACGCACAGGGCTATTCAGGGCACGGAGTGCCAACGGCGACCATGGCAGGTAAGCTCCTCGCAGAGGTTGTTAGCGGCACGGCAGAGCGTTTTGATGTGATGGCCAATGTACCTACTATTGGTTTCCCCGGCGGTACATTGTTGCGCTGGCCAGGTCTAGTGGCCGGTATGCTTTACTATGGACTGTTAGATAAATTGTAAACTGGGCGATGATCAATCCATGCGATTCAGGCCTATACCTAGAGTTAAAAGGTATAATTTTTAACTCTAGGCAATCATAGCTAAGACTTTGAAGTAGAAGAAGAAATTGACTTACAGGGGCATCCAGAGCATTCTTACCATCCAACCGTAAGCTGCCAAGATATATCATCAAACGAAGGATGACCGAGTGCCCAAGGAACGTCAGGAAAAGCGCAAAAATTCTTTAGATCCAAGGCGTAAACCCGTTCAAGAGAGAGCGCGACAGCGTACCCAGCAAATACTTGATATCACCGCAAAGTTGCTAGACGAAGTGGGTTTTGATGACCTAACGACAATTCTCATTGCTAAAGAATTGAAAATATCGGTTGGTTCGCTGTATCACTATTTTCCCAATAAACACGCTATTTTGTACTCCCTTGGGGCGAGTTGGCTGGAAGAAATGACCTTGGCGCTTGAAGATACGGCAAGGCTTAATTTGGAGGCGATGACCCTAGACGTTTTTGTGAGTAAAGCCGTTGGGCGAATGCATCAGGTTTATCAGAAGCAATATTCCATTTTGCCTTTAGCTCAAGCTCTTTGGGCGATACCTGAATTACGGGAGTTAGATCTTCAGCACGACGACTTGGTGATCACCAAGATGGCCGCAATGTTTGAGCGTCTGGGTGTTAAAGAAAACAACTCTGAGTTGCTCAGATTAGGGCGTTTTTATCTGGAACTTACCCACTCTTTGTTGCTAGTGGTAGTTAATCAGAAGGGGCAGCGCAGCAAGCGAACCCTAGAGGATCTCAAACGTCTGGTGTTTGAGCTTTTGCGTACCAATATTGAGAAGGTCGACTAGGGCATGGTGCTGAGTGATAAACTTGTTGTCGCAATATCATCCCGGGCCTTGTTTAACCTGGATGACAGTCATCAGATCTATGAAAATCAGGGCCTAAAGGCTTATTCTGAGTATCAAATTAACCACGAAGACCAAGTTTTAGCGCCGGGCGATGCATTTAATATGGTGCAAAAGCTCTTAAGCTTAAATGAGCACTTTGAGGGTGGCGATAGGGTAGAGGTAATATTGCTCTCAAGGAACAGTGCTGACACTGGGCTGCGAGTATTTAATTCTATTGAGCATTATGGGCTCAATATTACTCGAGCTGCTTTTTGTGGTGGAGAGAGCCCGTATCGCTACGTACATGCCTTCGGTTGCCATCTGTTTCTGTCTACCAGCGCTGAAGATGTTCGATACGCCCTAGAGCAAGGGATTGCAGCCGCAACCATTATCTCGTCAAATCGTGATTCCAATGCGAATGGAGAACTGCGTTTTGCCTTTGATGGCGATGCCGTGCTGTTTTCAGATGAGGCTGAGCGAGTTTATAAAGCAGAGGGTCTGTCGGCCTTTGCTGAAAGTGAAAAGGCCGCGGCCAAAAGCCCGCTTTCAGGAGGTCCCTTCAAGCCTTTTTTAGCTGCACTGCAATCTTTACAAGCGGAGTTAGGCAACCAGGCTTGCCCCATTCGCACAGCCTTAGTTACCGCCCGTTCAGCGCCAGCACATGAGCGAGTTATTCGCACTTTGCGCGCATGGGACATTCGCCTAGACGAGTCGCTGTTTTTGGGGGGCTTAGATAAAGGGCGGTTCTTAAAGTCTTACGGTGCGGACGTGTTTTTTGACGATCAGGTTTCTCATTGTGAATCTGCTTCCGAGCATGTTGCTACCGGACACGTTCCCCACGGTATCGCCAACCAGCCAGAAATTGAGACTGGCACAGTAAAAAAATAGCCTTCCGACTAGAAAAATACGAACTTGATACCCAAGCCCATCAGTAGTGAGGCTAGAACGGGTTGTAATACGCGGCTTGGCAGTTTTGAACCCAATTTGGCGCCATAGTGAACGGCAGGTAAAGAGCCCACCAGCAGGCACGCCAGCAATACCAAATCCACATTGCCCAAGAGAATCAAATGCCCTAAGCCCGCGACTAGGGTGAGTGGTACGGCGTGGGCGATGTCTGTACCCACAACCCGCATAGCTGGAAGATGGGGATAGAGTACTAGTAGTAAGGCTGCGCAAAATGCCCCAGCGCCCACAGAAGAGAGAGTAACAAACACTCCGAGTATGAGGCCGGCAACGGTCGTCACAATGGGGGTATGGGATTTTAGTGGCCCTGCAACTTCGGTAACGGTAATTTTCTTTTTGAACAAGAGCACAGCCGAGGTCAGGATAAGCATTATGCCTAAGCTGTTAGTCAGCAGGTGGCCGTAATTTTTTACCGAAGAGAAGACTGTGTCTAGAAGCAGGGTTGTTGCCAGTGCGGCGGGAATACTGCCAATCGCCAGCCGTCGCACTAATACCCAATCGATGTTGCGCTGCTTTTGGTGAGCGACTGCCCCGCCCATTTTGGTAAAAGCGGCGTAGAGTAAGTCAGTACCAATAGCCACATTGAAAGGAATTCCAAACAATATCAGCAGTGGGGTCATCAAAGAACCTCCACCAACTCCCGTGATGCCGATGGCGAGCCCAACGGCCGCTCCGGCGATTACAAATCCAATGAATTCCATGAATATAGGCTATTGTTATAGAAAATGGGTTAAGACCAATATAAAAAGTAATTTAGCGGTGGCAAATATAACGATTTGTAACTATTCTGGAAAAGAATATTTTTATATATTTTTATAACCGCTTTGCAGTATTTCCATGCCATCTGGGAGGGCACATGAAGCTTCAGCAATTAAGGTACATCTGGGAGGTTGCGCACCACGACCTAAATGTATCCGCTACAGCCCAGAGTCTGTATACCTCTCAGCCGGGCATAAGCAAGCAAATCCGGCTTTTAGAAGACGAGCTGGGTGTTGAGGTTTTTTCTCGAAGTGGTAAACATCTAACTCGTATTACTCCCGCGGGCGAAGCCATTTTAAAAACCGCAGGTGAAATTCTTCGCAAAGTAGAGAGTATTAAGCAAGTTGCTCAAGAATTCAGTAATGAGAAGAAGGGCAGTCTGTCACTTGCAACAACCCACACCCAGGCTCGATATGCTCTTCCTAAAGTAATTGAGAATTTCATCAGTCAATACCCTGACGTGTCTCTGCACATGCATCAGGGTACGCCAATGCAAATATCTGAAATGGCGGCAGATGGCACAGTAGACTTTGCCATTGCAACTGAAGCGCTAGAGCTCTTTAGTGATTTGATTATGATGCCCTGTTATCGCTGGAATCGCTGTATTGTGGTGCCTAAAAACCACCCCCTCTGCCATGTGGGGGAGCTCACTCTCGAGGAAGTCGCCAAACATCCCATTGTCACCTATGTTTTTGGCTTTACTGGGCGTTCTAAATTAGATGAGGCCTTTATCGATAAAGGGCTGGCACCTAAAGTTGTATTTACCGCTGCGGACGCCGATGTGATCAAAACCTATGTGCGTTTAGGTTTAGGAATTGGCATTATCGCGACCATGGCCCACAACCCTGAACTGGACGATGATTTGGTGGCTTTAGACGCCAGTCATCTCTTTGAGTCTAGCGTTACAAAGATTGGCTTTAGACGAGGCACCTTCTTAAGGGGCTTTATGTACGACTTTATAGAGCAGTTCGCACCACATTTGACTAAAGAATTGGTGGGGGAGGCTTACAATAGGCATTCAAAATCGGATTTAGATGAACTGTTTAGCCATATTGAGCTACCAGTTTACTGATTTGGACAAAAACTTGACTGGCTTAACGGTTTTAAGGCTGTAAACTTGCTAAGATAATGGCCATGACGAAGAAAGCGTGGAAAGCCTTATGTTAAGTTTAACGGAATCTCTTACGGTCCTAGGCGCTAGCTCTACGGTGGTGGCCGTTTCTGTGGTCGGCACTCTCTACTTTTCCAACGATAGCACCAGTATTGATTCACTGCTAAGTGGCAAACCGGAACACAACGAATTTAGGGTGGCTTATGACATAAGCGATTCATTTTTCCCATGTAGAGACCATATTGCCAAAGCTCTGCCCTACAAAGTGCGAAATGTCAGCGTTGACTCGCTCTCTAGTCGCTATGAAGCGAGCGACAATACCTATTTGGTCTTTATTGACCTAGAAGTTATGGACAGGCCTGGCACGTTTCTCACCAAATACAGCTATGGTGCCCACATTTCCTGTCGTGTTTCTGCCTCAAATAATAAGGTCACTTCATTTAGGGTTCGTAGAGCTTAGCCAAACTGTAAAAGTATCGGCAAGCTAATAATCTGAATAAGAAAATCATATATGCAGCAGAAAGAGGTTCTGTACGTAGCACTGGGTGCTGTGTTGCTAACAAACATTTCCATATTAGGAACTTTGTATGTAACGGGTATTGTGGGTTCCGACCCCGCGGCAGAAGAAGCGGCTAAACTGGCATTGGAAATAGAGCAGCAAAAACAAGCAGAATTGGCTTACGCGGTTCCTGAACCGGCATCGAGGGTGAATTACTTACATACCTTGGCTGAGGCTATGTACATTTGTGAGGAGCGTTTAACCTCAAGTAATGACAGCCTAAAGAGCTACAGCTTTAACCATCAAACAAGTCGTTATATGGAAGAGAGTGATATCTATTTTGTTTTTATTGAACTAGAAACCATAGGTACGCTTGATAGCCCAGGGAAGACGGGTGACATTTATTGTGAGGTTGAATCCTCAACAAAGGCGATTATTAAATATCAAATGGTGATGAGAGAGGAATAGCTCTCCCATCCATAGCCCTTTCTTTTTTCGCGAGACTCTTAAAGGTAGCGAAATTTTATATAAAATCTAGATCGGGGTTGTCCTTCATGATTTCTAGAGCTTCGTCGCTGGCGCTAGTGTTTTGCTCAAGTACATCCTTAACAAATTTCAAATATACAGTATGTACTTCAGGGGCTTGCCCCTCTTTTTCTACGACGAAGAAGGGCGCACGGTGAACATTTAGGTCTTTCGCAACTTGCAGGCCTGCGCTGTCAGGGTCGCGTTCATCCGCCACAAGAACTTCATCTATTCGGCTCATGTGACCGCTTTCTTCCAATTTCTGCAAGACATCGCCACATTTTTTACAAGGTGATCCGTCGGCAAGAATTTTTTTGACTAAAGTAATTTTCACAGTTGTGCTCCTGTAATTTCAGCTTAGGCTTTTTTCACATTGCTGGCATGAAGTCCGCACTCTTTTTGCGTGGCTTCTTCCCACCACCATCGACCTTCTCGTTCATGTTGATTTGGGCCAGTAGGGCGAGTACATGGTTCGCAGCCGATGGACTGAAAGCCGCGATCATGCAGCTCATTATAAGGTACATTATAAGCACGTATATAGTCCCACACCTGTCGTGAGGTCCAGTTGGCTAAGGGGTTGAATTTCGTGAGGGTTTCGTTTGCGCGAGCAAATAAACGGTCGTCCTGAATCACAGGGATAGTCCCTCGTGTACCAGGGCTTTGATCCTTTCGCTGACCTGTTACCCATGCATCAAGCTCTAATAGCTTGCTCTTTAGTGGGGCAATCTTGCGAATACTGCAGCACTCTTGGTGGTTGTCTTGGTAAAAGCTGTATAGGCCTTTTTCCTTTACTAGTTGACGCACCGCGCTGCCGTCTGGGTATAACACGTCGATATTGATGTTGTAGTGTTCTCTCACCTTTTCAATGAAGCGATAGGTCTCCGAGTGCAGGCGCCCCGTATCGAGGCAGAATACTTCGATATTTGGACGAATTTGCATAGCCATATCCAGGAGCACTACATCTTCGGCACCACTGAAGGACAAGGCGATATTGTCAAACTGAGAGAGCGCGTAACGGAGAATTTCTTGAGGCGGCTCTTTCTGTAGTGTTGAATCAATATCGACGGTATTGAGTAGTTCAGCGGGCATGTTGGATTCCAGTCTTGCGGTAAGTGATTTTCTGATGCGAAGAATACCAGAGGCTATGCAGAGTTAAAAATAATGTTGGTGAATACTCTTATAACTAAATTAGCTTGAATTCTAGTGTTTATCCCGCTTAAAACTTAGTAATTCTTGATCAATTCATAGCGAATCTGTAAATTATGCGTTTTTAATTTGTGGAGCAATATCTGTGGAAATAGCCTGTCTTGATTTAGAAGGTGTTTTAGTACCTGAAATATGGATTGAATTTGCCGAAAAAACAGGCATTGATGCGCTGAAGGCCACCACACGCGATATTCCAGATTACGATGAGTTGATGACAATGCGATTGGCTGAGCTTGCAAAGCACAAGTTGGGGCTGCCAGAAATCCAGTCGGTCATTGAGACTTTAAGTCCCTTAGAGGGTGCCGTAGAGTTTATTGACTGGCTGCGAGCGCGCTTCCAAGTTGTGATACTCTCTGACACTTTTTACGAGTTTGCGGGCCCATTGATGAAGCAATTGGGTTATCCAACCTTGCTCTGCCACAAATTGGGTGTCGATGCAGAAGGTCAAGTGCAGAGTTACCACATACGTCAACCAAACCCTAAGCGCCAATCCATTGTTGCCTTGAAGTCTTTGTATTACCGGACAATTGCCGCAGGTGATTCATATAATGATACAACGATGCTTGCCGAGGCCGATGCGGGTATTTTGTTTAAGTCTCCCAAAAATGTGATTGAAGAGTTTCCTCAATATCCAGCTGTTCACACTTATGAGGACCTTCGAGTGGAGTTCCTGAAAGCTAGTAACCGCGATCTAAGTTTGTAAGCATCCCGGGCTTACAAAGCTGAGGGGCTGGGCCTACTGCCTGAGCCCCTCCATTAATATTCTGATTTTTGCCAAACTTTCTTCATATTCAGACTCTGCCTCTGAGTCTGCGACAATGCCGCCGCCGCCCCAGCAGTGCATTTTTCCAGCTTCGTTTACGAGGGTTCGGATAGCGATGTTAGTATCCATATTCCCGTTTGCGCTGATGTAACCAACACTGCCGCAGTAGACAGAGCGCCTAGCGACTTCAAGCTCTTCAATGATCTCCATAGCCCGTAGTTTTGGCGCGCCGGTGATTGACCCTCCTGGAAACGAGTCCTTTAATAATTGTATCGGAGAGCTCTGCTCATTGAGAGTGCCCGTAACGGTGCTCACCAAATGGTGCACATTAGGAAAACTCTCCAAAGCAAAAAGACTCGGCACTCGAACGCTGCCAAGCTCGCAATTCTTGCTCAGGTCATTGCGCAGCAAGTCCACAATCATTAAGTTTTCAGCTCTGTCTTTTGTGCTGGCGAGTAAGGTCTCAGCGTTGAGTTGGTCTTTGTAGGGGTTGTCATCTCTAGGCAGGGTGCCTTTGATGGGTTTAGTTTCCACATGGCGGCCACTCACCTGTATGAATCGTTCAGGTGAGAAACTGAGGATTGCTGATTTTTCTAGGCCAATATAGGCACTGAAAGGGGAGGGTAGAATCGACCGAAGATGCTTGTAAGCGCCGTAGCAATCACCCTCAAAGTCCGCACTGAAGCGCTGGGTGAAATTAACCTGATAGCAGTCACCGGCGGCTATGTAGCGATGAATCTTCTGTATGCAATCTCTGTACGAGTCAACATCAATCAAGCCTTTGAAGTCATTGATTTTGAATGAATTCACTCGGTAATAATGATTGTCTTTTTCTGCTTGTCTGCATCTCTGCTGTACATCGAGCCTGAGTGATGCTGAGCACGCGGGCTGACAAATTAGCCAAGCTTGTTGTTGTTGATGATCTTGCACGATAGCCCAATCGTAGATGCCTACATGCATATCTGGAAGATTGATGTCTTGCTGGGCCTGCGAAGGGATTGTTTCAAGGTGTCGCCCCAGATCATAGCCAAAATACCCCATGGCACCACCACAAAAGGGCAGGTCTTTGGGAGGTTGAGAACTACTGGGTGCCAAGCGGCTAGAAACCCAGTCAAATGGGTTGCCTCTATGGCTTTGCTGCTGACCCGCCTCGCTAATGCTTGTGAGCTCGCCTATGGTTTCAAGGCGGCAGGAAGGCTGCGCACTGATGATGTCATAGCGACCGTGATGGCTCTTGGGGCGACCACTGTCCAGCCAGATTGGGAATGGCATATCGCGCACGCACTCGAAATAACCGCAACTGTCGGGTAAGTAGGGAAGCTTATCTACACTGAAATAGGGCATTAGGGAGTCTGTTTGTGTTCACCAGTTTCGGGTGCATTGTAAAAGCATCTCGTAGCAAAGCAAAGGGAATTGTCTTTTCCCAAAAATAGCTTAAATCGCTCTAAGATTTATAGTACCTTGAGCGGTGACATCGCTAAAGCTGGGAGGCTCAAAGATCATGACGTTTCACCCTTTAGAAAAAATGCATCAGTTGTATGATGGCTATTGCAAAAGTTTCAGTATTTCCGGGAAAAAACTACTCCTGATTCAGAATGAAGGCCGAACATATTTGATTACCAATCGCTGTCCGCATATGGATGCACCACTTGATTTTGCGACCTTTGACGGAGAAAAGCTTCGCTGTCCGGTGCACGGTATTGAATTCGACCTGCCTTCCGGCAAAGCTATGGGGTCGCTCGCAGGCTGCATAAACGGCTTAGAAAATCACACGATAACTTATGAAGGTAATCAGCTCGGCATTTTACTTTAACGGGCGATTAAAGAACTTTATTTAAAGGACCAATATGAATTATGTAACACCAGATTTATGTGACCAATACCCCGAGCTGGTTCGGGTGTTCGACCCTATTTTTACCAACTACGGTGGTAAAACTTCGTTTGGCGGTGAGGTGGTCACCATTAAATGTTATGAAGACAACTCCCTAGTTAAAGAGCAGGCTGGAACAGATGGACGCGGCAAAGTACTTGTAGTCGATGGCGGGGGTTCATTGAGAAAGGCTCTGCTGGGTGACATGATTGCCGAAAATGCGGTGAAAAATAATTGGGAAGGAATAATAATTTTTGGTTGTATCCGTGATGTTGACGCCATTTCAGTGCTCGATTTAGGTGTGCAGGCTGTTAACAGTACCCCACTAAAAACGGAAAAGCGCGGCATAGGCGACTTGAATATTCAGTTACAGTTTGCGGGTGTGACCGTTCAACCCGGTGAATTCATTTATGCGGATAACAATGGCGTAATTGTCGCCAATAAATCGTTGGTATAAAAAAAGCCGCACAAGTGCGGCTTAAAAATGTCCTTCTTAGCTAAAGCTAATTAGGAAAACTGGTTCATCGTGTTGTCTTTACCCGATGCTTTCAACGCGGCTTCACCTGCGAAGTATTCTTTGTGATCATCGCCCATATCAGAGCCAGCCATGTTTTGGTGTCTTACACACGCAATTCCTTGACGGATTTCTTTGCGCTGAACGCCGGCAACATAACCCAGCATGCCTTGGTCACCAAAGTACTCTTTCGCCAAGTTGTCAGTAGACAGTGCGGCAGTGTGGTACGTTGGCAATGTGATTAAGTGGTGGAAGATACCCGCTTCACGTGCAGAGTCAGCTTGGAAAGTACGAATGCGGTTATCTGCTTCGTTTGCCAATTCTGTCTCGTCGTATTCCGCGCTCATCAAGCTGTTGCGATCGTAAGCTGAAACGTCTTTACCTTCTGCGCTCATTGCATCAAACACTTGTTGACGGAAGTTCAGCGTCCAGTTGAACGATGGGCTGTTGTTATATACCAATTTCGCATTGGGAACTGCTTCACGAATTCGGTTAACCATTCCACCAATCTGGCCAACGTGTGGCTTTTCAGTTTCGATCCAAATTAAGTCAGCACCGTTTTGCAAAGAAGTGATGCTGTCCAGTACGCAGCGATCTTCGCCTGTACCAGCGCGGAATTGAAACAGGTTAGAAGGCAGACGCTTTGGACGTACCAACTTACCGTTTTGATTCAAAATCACATCGCCGTTTTTCATGTCAGCAGGTGATACTTCTTCAACATCAAGGAAGCTGTTGTATTGATCGCCCAAATCGCCAGGCTCACGAGTTACCGCAATTTGCTTGGTGAGGCCCGCGCCCAATGAATCAGTACGAGCAACAATTACGCCGTTATCAATACCCAGTTCAAGGAAGGCGTAACGTACAGCGCGAATTTTTGCTAGGAAATCTTCATGTGGAACGGTTACTTTACCGTCTTGGTGGCCACACTGCTTTTCATCAGAAACCTGATTTTCAATCTGGATACAACATGCACCCGCTTCAATCATTTGCTTGGCCATCAAGTAAGTGGCTTCTGCATTACCGAAACCGGCGTCGATATCGGCAACAATAGGTACAACGTGTGTTTCGAAGTTGTCGATTTTGTCTTGAATTGCTTGCTTTGCAGCGCCTTCAGCAGCGTCTAGGTCGCGGAACAAACCGCCTAGTTCACGCGCATCGGCTTGACGCAAAAAGGTGTACAGCTCTTCAATCAAGCCAGCAACTGAAGTTTTTTCGTGCATAGACTGATCGGGCAAAGGACCGAAGTCTGAACGCAATGCGGCAACCATCCAACCAGAAAGGTACAGGTATTTTTGCTTAGTAGTACCGAAGTGCTTTTTGATGGCAATCAGTTTCTGCTGACCGATAAACCCGTGCCAGCAACCCAAAGACTGGGTGTACTTTGAAGAGTCGGCGTCGTAAGCGTCCATGTCGGCGCGCATGATGTCCGCAGTATATTGAGCGATCTCGATTCCGGTTTTGAAGCGATTCTGAGCGCGCATGCGAGCGGCGTATTCTGGGTTGATTGCATTCCAGGCACTGCCTTCGGCTGTACGCTTAGTAGCGATTGCGTCGATGTCTTTGTTGTAGTCTGACATGATCTTTCCTTTCCGGTGAGTAATAAACTTGAGCTAGTGGGAGAATAATAAACCCTGCAGTTATATAATTGAAATAAATGCTGCTTATTTTTGGTATTTACTATATAAATAGTACCCATTGTTGGGCTAGGTGACTCCATTAGAATAGAACAGGGATTACATTATGAACATTGGGCGTGTCGATCTAAATTTATTGGTGTATCTGGATGTTTTATTGCGTGAGCGTAATGTCACGAACGCAGCCAGTCAGCTGGGCTTGACCCAGCCGGCGATGAGCAACGGCTTGCGACGCCTGCGGGACATGTTCGAAGACCCAATTTTAATTCGCACCAGTGAGGGAATGACGCCCACTGAAAGGGCACTTGAGTTACAGCCCCAGATTCGCGACGTGCTGGCGAAAATTGATAAGGCCGTACAGCCGCAAACCGAATTTAAAGCCGCAGAATCCAAGCGTGTTTTCCGAATAATGGCCAGTGATTACGCGGAGTCCACCTTAATTCCACAGCTTTTGACACACCTTCGAAGTAACGCGCCCGATGTTATTCTTGATATTATGACTCCAAGTGATGTCAGCTTTTTGGATGTTGAGCAGGGCAAGGTCGATATGGTGATCAACCGCTTTGACAGCATGCCACAGTCTTTTCACCAAAAAGATATTTGGAAAGACAGTTTTTCTTGTTTGTTGAGCGTTGAGAACCCAATTTTAGACAGCTTTAACCTTGATACCTATCTAAGTGCGCAGCATGTATGGGTGAGTAAAACGGGTATGGGGGTTGGTGTCGGCATGAACCCACACGATATTCAGCGTCTCGGCTGGGTTGATGAGGTGTTGGGGAAGCAGGGGAGGCGCCGTAATATTACGGTGTTTACCCGCCACTATCAGGCAGCCATGCTGTTGGCAGAGCAAAAAGACCTGATTGTGACCCTGCCCAGCAAAGCGGCTCAACTTCAACATGCGAACCCTCGAGTGGTAGTAAAAACGCCACCATTTGATATCCCCGCTTTTGAGTTGAAAATGGCCTGGAGTCCCCTGCTGCAGCACAACCCTGCGCATCAATGGATGCGGCGTTTGATCTCAGATGTTGCCAAGGGTATGTAGTGCCTGTTGTAGCGGTATGTGTTTTATCGCATTACCTCAGTGAATGGCATGGATAAAGCTTATTGATTATTTTTATTTTAGTTGTAGAGTGTTTTTAACGCAGGCTTGAGAACTGAGTGAAGGGAGGGGGAAACAAAAGCTTATATGGGTCCAAGATTGCCTTGTGACGGCTATTGATGAAATCCTTATGCACACCTAAGCTGGCGTCAGTTTCATTTTTCCAAAAATAATTGCTTTTTGCTCCCCAAGACCTATTGACTTGTCTAAAGTATTGATAAATATAGTAATAATATTTATTGGCCAATAATCATACTAAGTGGCGAGGGGCTCGACTCTAGCTGCTTTAGCTTAGTTTTCCGAAGATTGCACACAGACTTATCCACAGTATCTGTGGACAAGATTGAAGGGTGCTATTATCCGTCCGAGTTCAGTGCTTTGCTTAATCGCAGGCTCTAATGTCAACTTGGGTGTCGTTGTAGCAAGCTCCTCCCGCTATATCAGCCTTATGTCCTGGAATTAATGCATTCACAGTATGGGAGCGATGCTTCAGCCAGGCGCCTTTGGGGGAATATAGCGTGCCTTTTTTAACGTTACTCGAGACTTTTAAGTTCAAGAGGAGTTCAGCTTGCTGATTGAATACGTATACCGCTTGGCCATCTCGCAGGGATCTTTCTAGGGCGTCCTGAGGGTTGATCTCGAGTAGCACATCGCTATCGTGACCCTCAATGTTGCCAAAGGTAGAGTTGGTTCGTTTTTCAGAACTCGGGGTGACCAATATAAAAGGGTGGCTGCGTTCTAATGCTGTCCATGTCGGTAGGCCCTGCCTGTACTCCCGCTCTAGTGTAGAGCTAAAAAGCTCTATCTTACCGCTGGGAGTGCTAGGCATCAGGCCTCTAAACAAGGAGGGCGTGTCGCGGCCTGAAGCATCTTTGGAGCAGTCAATTGGAGAGTTTACCTTCAGTGAATCCTCGGGTCTGTCGACCATTGCTGGGTGCTTCGGATCAACAGCCGTTCGGATAAGGGATTCATCTGACTCCTTAAACATTGGGTCTGCAAAAATAGAGTTTGATTGACTGAAACGCTGAGCTAGGCGACGAAATATTTCAGTATTGGGGAGGGCCTCACCCACGGGTGGGATTGCCGCCTCTGAGCGTTGTAAAAAGGAGTGGCCGTAAGCTGTATAGATGTCGCTGTACTCTAAGTGGCTGGCTGCAGGCAAAATAATGTCGGCATAGCGCATGGAATCGGTGAGTGTAATGTCGCATCCCACAATAAAGAGGTCTTCTTTCAGTAGCGCTTCAATCATTCGGTCCTGTCTTGGGTGAACGGCAACAGGGTTGTGATTGTAGATAAATAGATTCTTTATCGGTGCTTTCTTGGCATTGGGCTCTAAAATGAGGTCAGGGATATCTAGTATGCTAAGTGTTTCGTGCTCATCCGAGATCAAGTCCTTGCGTTGTAGGGCCTGCGAATTTGTTGGGAAGTAGCCAGACACATTGCAGACGCCGCCCCCTTTCGGGCCGAAATTGCCGGTTATGACGGGTAGAGCCAAGGCTGCCCGAATGCCTGAGCCACCATTCCGATTGCGTTCTGCGCCTATGCCGGTATTAATAGCCGCCGGCTTGATGTCTTTCCAGTAAGAGGCAAATTTTTCTATATCCTCTAGTTTCAAGTCACAAAGCTGTGCGGCCTGTTCTAAAGAGAATTTTTCTGCCTCTGCAAAATAAGACTCTACACCGACGACGTTTTCTTTTAGAAATTGTTCGTCCAGAGCCTTGATTCTCTTCAGTTCGGCGGCTACGGCGTATGCCAATACTACGTCAGTGCCTGGTAGAAGTTGGAGGTGCAAATCTGCATGCTCGGCAATCCGAGTCTTTTTCGGGTCTATTACGACTAATTTCGCACCCTGTTTTTGCGCGTCACGAATGATTTTAGTTAGGTGTAAGTTGCAGGCAGTAATGTTGTTTCCCCAAACTACAATGAGTTTTGAGTGTGTGAACTCAGCCTGAGCAATACCGCCGCTCTCGCCAAACATGCTGGTATAAGCTTCGTCTGTTATGCCTGCGCACAAGGGACTGCTGTTCACTTGCTGGGCGCCAAGTGCGTTGAAAAATCGCTTGTCCATCGAGCCGCCCGCCAATCGACCCATAGGGCCCCCATAAGCCATCGGCACAATCGAGAGTGGGCCATGGGCTTTAATGCTCGATTCGAAGTTCTGATAGATGGTTTCTATTGCCTCCGTCCAGCTGATCGGCTCAAAGGTGGCCAGCGGGCCGCGATCGCCAATGCGTTTTAAGGGGCGCTCCAAACGGTCTGGACCGTGTACTTGTTCCTGTAAGCCTGTTGCAACTTTTGCGCAAATTTTTCCTCGCGTAAATGGGTTGGTGCTACTGCCTCTGACTTTCTTCACTCGGCCATGTTCTACCTCAACATTTAGGCTGCAAGTATCGGCACAATCTAAGGGGCAAACCGCAGGTCTTTCATCGCGTGTGGTATCAATTTTCGGCATGGAGGCTCACATCAATTTGGGTATCAAATTTTTTAAATACTATAGCCGATACCCATGCTCCGAAGCTAGATAATGTAATTGTTGAATTAAGGTCTACATATGGCGTCATAATCATTAAGAAATGTGAGCTTATGCACACTCTGCGGTGGTGAATGCGAATTACATTCATTAAAATTATACGCATCTACACTATGCTGAATTGACGGTCATAGTGTAAGTAAAAATATGAGCCTAACAAAATAGGCCAAATGGATCATAGGGTGTTACATGGAATTCAGACAGGATTACAAAACTTCCGCAGGTATACTCCGCGAGGCCGTTCCTTTGATGGTTGAGCGCGAGATTCCTCCAACGCCAAACAACTACGCTTTATGGTATGCGCATGCCGCCGATGAGGATATAAATCTTAGTGAGGCCCTGCTCGCCAGCTTTCCAGAGGCAGGCACTTACAATGAAGATCGAAGTGAACAGCTATTTTTCGAGTATTTTGTAAAACAATATCTCCCTCAAAGTGAAGACACTCAAAATGCTGTGGCTAGCTTGCTGGCAAAGCTGTTTGGCGTCGTCAATATAACAGCGAGTGGTACCCACGAATATGGCGATGCTTTGAAGGCCGCAATGGCGACTATGGAGTCTTCAACGGACGAAGCTGAAATTCAAGAAACCTTGGCGCTGCTGTTGGATAAAACACATGCAGTAGAGGATTTAAACTCGGTATTTCAGGCTGAGTTAAAGCAGGCGAAGCAAGAGGTAGAAGCTTTAAAGGCTGCGCTGCAGTCAAGTCAGGAAGAAGCATTAATAGATAAGCTAACAAAGATCGCCAATCGCCGCGCCTTTGATCTGAATTTGGAGCAGTCGTTGGCTGATGCGACTAATCCAACCATTTTAATGCTTCTGGATTTGGATCATTTTAAATTATGTAACGATACTTATGGCCACGTAATGGGCGACAAGGTTTTGGAGTGTGTGGGCCAGTTGTTGCTAAAAATTCAAGGGGAGGCAGTTAAGCCTGCTCGATATGGAGGCGAAGAATTTGCCATCGTTTTCGAAGGTGCGCTGGGAGAAGCCGAGGTGCTAGCCGAGCTTATTCGCGCTAAGGTTGAAAGTATTCGTATAACCAATGTAGGTTCAACAGAAACATTAAAGACGCTTTCAATTTCAATTGGTGTTGCTCTTGCTGAGCCAGGAGAGGACTCGAAGAGTCTGAAGGTCAGAGCGGATCAAGGCCTTTACAAAGCCAAAGAAAACGGTCGTAACCGTGTTTGCTTGGCGACACCTTTAGACCAAAGCTGTATTGCCTAGGACCACAGGCGTAACATTAACATTGTGCGCCAAGTTAATGTTTTTGAAGGGGTTTGTTGGTGTTGTCGTATTAATGTGGTTTCTAGCTCGTGAAACATCTATTGTTTTCTAATGGGCGCTCTATTGCTCACTAAGATAAAAGTTTCCCAGCCCAACGAGTTTGCAAACCACCTGCCAATCGGCTTCATCAAGTGTTTCTAGGTTGTTGGCGCTCAGTTCTGTTTCGGAGCTGACCAAAATCGCAAGATCTTTGCTGCACTCATGAGTTTCGCCGTCGACAAATAATACTGTCGAGCCATCTTGGTATTCATGCCAGGCAATGCGAGACGCTGGGTGTTTACACAAGTGAACGTCTCCGCGGAGCTCTCTGCGAAGTGATTCTGGGGCCACAGCCTGAAAAGATTCACATATTTCTAGCTCTGGATATTTCCGCTGGGTCATATAGCGACCAAACCAGGATGCAATGGCGCTAGGGTCGGATAGGTTTCGCTGAACAATCGCTTGAAGCGCACTAATAGCCTTAGAGTCGATTTCGCCAGGGCTATTTTGTAAGGCTAGGTCTGGGTCTGAATAGCGGACATGATCTTCTGCTTTCTCGGCCATTTCGTGAGCGAGCTCACTTAAAATGTCACCTTCAGAAGGCGCTCGAAAACCTATCGAATAGGTGATGCTATCGCCTAAGGCAATACCGTGGTGGGCTATTTGGGGTGGGATATAAAGCATGTCGCCAGGATTTAACACCCATTCCTCCTCAGTCTCGAACTGGCTGAGAATACTAAGATCGCAGCCGGAAAGCGTAGGGCTTGCGGCATCGCATTTTGCCCCAATTTTCCATCGGCGTTGCCCGTGGCCCTGAAGGAGGAATACGTCATAATAGTCAAAGTGCGGCCCGACACTGCCCTGATCGGGGGCATAGCTCGCCATGATGTCGTCAATTCGCCAGTTGGGGATGAAGCGAAAGCAATCAAGCAGGGGGCCAAACTCCTCAACCCATAAGTCAACGGCTTGCACAAGCAGGGTCCAGTGGGTTTCTGGAAGTTTTTGGAAATCTTGCTCTTTAAAAGGGCCGCTGCGTAAATTCCACGGTCCTTGCTTATGATTCTCCTGCACTATGCGAGACTCAATCTCATCTTCCAGTGCCAAGCCTGCTAGCTCGTCGGGGGACAGTGGCGACTCGAAATTCGGCATTGCGTTGCGGATTAGCAATGGTTTTTTTTGCCAGTAATTGGCCAGAAATTCTTCAGTGCTTATGTCGCCCAGGTGAGTGAGGGATGATTGCATCACGATGTGCGCTACCTGTTTAGAATTTTGGCTGGGGAGGCCTAACACCCTTCAGTGAAGAGTGTTGGGCGTACTGGTTTGTCTAGATGTTTTGCGCTTGCTGTACAGCATTGCCAATATAGTTGGCAGGTGTTAACTCTCTCATGCTCTGCTTCGCAGCTTCCGGAATCTCTAAAGTTTCTACAAACTCAAGAATAACTTGCTGGGTAATGGCTTGGCCGCGGGTGAGTGCCTTCAATTTTTCGTAGGGCTTTTCAATATTATATCGACGCATAATAGTTTGGATTGGCTCGGCGAGTACTTCCCAGCAATTATCTAGGTCTTCAGCCAGTCGCGCACGGTTGATTTCTAGTTTGCTGATGCCCTTAATTGCTGAACTGTAGGCAATGGCGCTATATGCAAAACCGACGCCCATATTACGCAGAACCGTGGAGTCTGTAAGGTCGCGCTGCCAGCGAGAAATAGGTAACTTTTGAGCGAGGTGGGCCATAATGGCGTTGCCCATGCCCAGATTGCCTTCAGAGTTTTCGAAGTCAATAGGGTTTACTTTGTGAGGCATGGTCGACGAGCCAACCTCGCCTTCAATCGTCTTTTGTTTGAAGTAGCCCTGGGAGATGTATCCCCAGACGTCGCGATTGAAGTCGATCAATATGGTATTGAAGCGCGCTACGGCATCAAAGAGCTCGGCAATGTAGTCGTGAGGTTCAATTTGGGTGGTATAAGGATTCCAAGACAAGCCAAGGCTCTCTACGAAAGTTTTGGCATTTTCTTGCCAGTCAACATCCGGGTAAGCTGATAGGTGTGCGTTGTAATTGCCCACAGCGCCATTGGTTTTACCTAATACTTCTACAGAGTCTAGCTGTGCAAGTTGGCGACGAAGCCTGGCGGCAACATTGGCCATTTCTTTGCCCACAGTGGTGGGGGAGGCCGTTTGTCCGTGAGTCCTTGAGAGCATTGGGTCACTGGCGTAGGCTTTTGCAAGAGTAGTAATGCCGTCGGTCACAGAGGCCATTTGCTTGCGCAAAATTGCTCGACCTTCTTTTAGCATTAAGCCATGAGACAGATTGTTAATGTCCTCTGAGGTACAAGCGAAATGAACAAATTCAGTTACAGCATTCAGTTCGGCATTGTCTTCGATTTTTGCTTTGATGAAGTATTCTACGGCTTTCACATCGTGATTGGTTGTCGCTTCAATGTCCTTGATCGCCTGTGCATCAGCCTCTGAGAACTGCTCAATAATGGCGTTCAAGTGCTTGTTGGCTTCGTTGCTAAATGGGCTGACCTCTTTAACACCTTCGAGTTTGGCGAGGCATTGCAGCCAGCGCACTTCAACGGCTACGCGGCATCGAATAAGGCCAAACTCGCTGAAAATAGGACGAAAGTCGGCAGTTTTGCTACCGTAGCGGCCATCAATAGGGGTTACGGCGGACAGGGCGGATAGATCCATAGAAGCAGTCTCGTAGGGAAGCGGCAAAATTTAGAGGGCTGCATCATACACGAAAATCGGACAGCTTTGCAGCGTTGATCTAGCTCAGAGTGATTCTTTTAGCGCTAAGTGCTTGAGTTTTTCAGCGCTATCTAGGAGGCGTTTACGACTCATCACCAAATGAAGCCGGTTGCCGCCTAGTTGTCGCCATAGGGTTGCGGAGCGAATAGCGCTCAATAACAAGGCTCTTATCTGATTGGCCACTCTTTTCTGTTGCAGTAAATTCGCATCTCCATTTACTTGGATGCGGAAGCGGAAAGTGCTGATGGTATCTGTATAGATATCAGCAATATTGCCGATGACATTTTCATGCAGGCTCTCAAAATGACCGGCCTGACTGGCCGCTTGGGCAACGCGACTGCCAATGATATCTAGCATATCTCTCTGTTTGGCGAGTTTTTTTTGCAGATGTAGCACGCCCATCGAGTATTTAAGGCAATCGTTCAGCTGGGTGCTTTTGTGATCGTGCAATAACTCTGAGAGAGCTTCAAAGCCAAGCAGCAAGCCTGGCAGCGAGCCATACACCTGCAAGGTGTCTTTAGGGTTTTGCACGAATAAACTCTCGACCGAGGCTCGGTACGGTAGCTGAGGGCAAACGCCAGTTTTCGCTAATTTTTCTACCATGGCACATGCTTGAAATAGGCCTGCGAGTGCCATTACTTGTTGTTCAGTATTGTCGCTCACTGATCAAAAGCCACGTCAATTACAGCGCCACCTAGACAAATGTCGTCGCGATAAAACACGACAGACTGGCCCGGCGTTATAGCGCGCTGAGCGTCGTCGAACTTCACTGTAAGTTGGTCTGGGTTGTTTTCGCTAAGCTGTACTTCACAAACTTGATCGGCCTGTCTGTAGCGTGTTTTGGCCATACAGCGAAAAGTATTATTTTCTAGTGTGTCGCGGCCATTAATCCAGTGGACATTACTCGCCTTTAGGCTATTGGCAAACAGCATAGGGTGGTCTGTGCCCTGAGCCACAATCAAAACATTTCGCTCTAAGTCTTTACCGGCTACAAACCAAGCGGCCTCACTACCACCTTTGACGCCGCCAATTCCAAGGCCTTGGCGCTGACCAATAGTGTGGTACATCAAACCGTTATGCTCTCCCATTGCTTGGCCTTCAGGTGTTTCCATTGCGCCAGGTTGGGCGGGTAAATATTGTTGTAGAAAATCTTTGAAGCGGCGTTCGCCAATAAAACAAATTCCCGTACTGTCTTTTTTTCGGGCTGTGGCTAAGCCGTGTTTTTCAGCTATACGGCGCACTTCAGGTTTCTCCAGTTCGCCAACAGGAAAAAGCGTTTTAGCAAATTCGGCTTCTCCTACGGCATGAACAAAATAACTTTGGTCTTTATTGTTGTCCAAACCTTTGCCGAGCCAAGTGTGGCCATTTTTATCAATTCGTCGGCAATAGTGGCCTGTGGCAATATAATCGCCTCCAAGCATCTCTGCGTATTCTAAAAAAACTTTAAACTTAATTTCTCGATTGCAAAGTATATCCGGGTTGGGGGTTCGGCCGGCTTGGTATTCTTTTAGGAAGTGCTCAAAGACATTGTCCCAATACTCTGCAGCGAAGTTGACTGTGTGCAATTTTATGCCGAGTTTGTCGCATACTTTTTGTGCGTCCACTAAGTCTTCTTTTGCCGTGCAATACTCAGTGCCGTCATCCTCGTCCCAGTTTTTCATGAATAAGCCTTCAACTTCATAGCCTTGCTCTATCAATAGCAAAGCCGAAACGGAAGAGTCAACGCCGCCAGACATGCCAACGATTACGCGAGAGTTTTTTGAAGTATTCATGTTGATATGGCATCCGGTGCAGGGTATTGGGTAAAGGCTTCGAGGGCTATGCGATGGCCTTCGAGGTAATGTTCAATATCGCTCAGTACTACTGGGCTGCGCAACTGATCTTTTAAGTGGATAATGTCATCGTAGCTAAGCCAGAGCGCTTCTTCGATATCGCTGTCGAGCGCTTGATTGCTGTAGTGAGAGACAGCTTTCGCCACAAAAGTGGTTCGGCAGTAGGTGACGCCGTTACCTGGGGCGGTAAATAAGGTTACGCGCAGTGCTGATTCGAGTTCAACCTGCCATGCGGTTTCCTCAAGTGTTTCTCTCAGAGCGGCCTGCTGTAGTGATTCATAGGGTTCTAAGTGGCCGGCAGGCTGATTATAAACAGTGCGCCCGTCTTTGATCTCTTTAACCATTAGAAACTTACCGTCTTTTTCAACAATGCAGGCAACGGTGATGTGCGGAGGCCACTCCATGAGTATTTGCTCGTTCACTTTCAATTTGGGGCGGCAATATTAGTTTATTTTCTCCGCCGTGGCGACTTTCGATTGGGTCTTGTGACAGGTTTGGGGCTTGAGGCGGGCATATGCACTTGTTCTTCTCTCGATTCTCCAGGTTGGAGAGAGCCTAATTTCCACGGACCAATGGCGGCTCGTATAAGGCGAAGAGTGGGGAGTCCTACTGCGGCGGTCATTCTCCTTACTTGGCGGTTGCGCCCTTCTTTGATGCTGAGTTCAATCCAGCTTGTAACATCGTTTTTACGGAAGCGAATCGGTGGAACCCTCGCCCAAACGGGTGGCTCTGGAATCTGTTTCGCGCTGGCCGGCCGAGTGGGCCCGTCATTGAGCGTTACGCCTTTGCGAAGTGCCTCTAAAGCCTCGTCGCTGACCAGGCCTTCAACCTGAGCCCAATAGGTTTTACTGAGTTTTTGAGAAGGGTGTGCAATTCGGTGCTGCAGGCTGCCTTCATCAGTGAGCAGCAGTAAGCCTTCTGAATCTTGGTCGAGGCGCCCGGCAGGGTAAAAGTTTGGCCGGTTTATATAGGTTTTTAAGGTTTTGCGGCCCTCTTTGTCCTCGAACTGAGAAAGTACGCCAAAGGGTTTGTTAAGGAGTAGTAGGGTGGCCATGTAAATTCCAGGTTGTGGTGAAGGCCATGCATGATTGGCGCCTGTAAAATTCTCCCAGTTGAACCGCTATGGGTTTGTCTTGGAGATCGGCGTCATTGTATTTGATGTGTAGGGATTAGCAAGATGAACTGGCGAAGTGCGGCGCAATGTCCCGCGGGGGCGGGACGCAGAGCTTAAACTGTGAATTCTGGAGACTGTTCTTCTACCGTGCTTGCAGGCTCGGCGGGAGAGGGAGGGCTATCCTCACTTTCGCTTTCACTGGCCATGATATTAATAGCGTGCAGGCCTTTAGCACCTTCTGATATATCGAATGTAACCACTTGGCCGGCTTTTAGGGTTTTATAGCCCTCCATTGCGATAACCGAATAATGGGCAAATAGATCCTCGTTGCCCTCATCTGGCAAGATGAACCCGTATCCTTTTGCGTTATTAAACCACTTAACTGTACCGCTTGGCATGCTGTGACTCCCTATTCGCCTGATAAATACGGGGGTCATTCGCTACAGCCTGTATCAACCCCAGTTGATTTTTATAGTCTTTTATTGGTATTAAGGCTTTAGGCTTCTTTTAAACGACCTTATGCCGCCTGTCAAGTTTTTGGATCATAAGTCTCAAAATAGCCCTTTTTGTCTGAGATTGGGTTAAAATCCCCTTGGAAAATGAACCTACCGATAAAAATTGTGCCGAATATCTATGTCTATGGGAAAACTACAAAATCTTCAACTAAGATTAAATAAAGACGGCGAGCCTGATGAGCCTCATCACGATGGTGACTTGGCAATACAGGAATCTCGGCCTATTTTGAAGAGACCATCAATGTATAAGGTGATCATGATGAATGATGACTACACACCGATGGACTTCGTGGTCGAGACTTTAGAGCTCTTTTTTAACTTGAACCGAGAACAGGCCACTGGGGTTATGTTAAAGGTTCATACGGACGGTGCAGCAGTTTGTGGGATATTTACTCGCGACATTGCTGAAACCAAGGCTGCACAGGTAAATCAGTGGTCTAAAGAAAACGAACATCCTTTGTTGTGTGAAATAGAAGCGGCAGAAGATGATGAAGAATAGTGGAATAAGCGTTCCACGCTTGAGGGGTCTATATAGATGTTAAGCAAAGATTTAGAAGTTACCTTAAATCTTGCGTTTAAAGGCGCACGCTCCAAACGTCATGAATTTATGACTGTGGAGCATTTGTTACTGGCCTTAATCGACAATGAATCGGCTGCAGGCGTGTTGCGCGCCTGCGGCACAAATTTACACAATCTACGCAAGGAGCTCATAGAGTTCGTAGATTCTACAACGCCACTTATACCCGAGAGTGATCAAGAGCGGGAAACGCAGCCCACTTTGGGTTTTCAGCGAGTTTTACAACGCGCCGTGTTCCATGTTCAGTCCTCCGGTAAAAAGGAAGTGACGGGCGCTAACGTATTAGTCGCAATATTTAGTGAGCAGGAAAGTCAGGCTGTTTATTATCTTAAGCAGCAAAGTGTTGCGCGCATTGATATTGTAAATTATATCACTCATGGTATTTCAAAAGTTTCGGGAATAGGTGATGACGGTTCTGAGCACGGAGCAGAGCCGGACAATGAAAGCCAAGAGGGTGATGTTGCCGGTGGTGAGTCCCCAGGCAAAAGCCCTCTTGAAAGCTACGCGCTAAATTTAAATGAGCAGGCTTCTCTCGGTCGTATTGATCCACTTGTGGGGCGTTCAAGTGAGCTTGAAAGAGTCAGTCAAATTTTGGCACGCCGGCGTAAAAACAATCCCTTGTTAGTGGGGGAGTCTGGGGTGGGTAAAACCGCTATTGCAGAAGGCTTAGCCAAGCGAATTGTTGACGGTGATGTGCCCGACATTCTAAAAAATAGCGTTGTCTATTCTCTAGATCTAGGATCATTGCTGGCGGGCACCAAATACCGTGGTGATTTTGAAAAACGTTTTAAAGGACTGTTGGCCGAGCTGCGTAAGAAAGAGCATGCCATCCTGTTTATCGATGAGATCCACACCATTATTGGTGCTGGTGCAGCATCGGGCGGTGTTATGGATGCTTCCAATTTATTGAAGCCTTTGCTGACTTCTGGTGAATTGCGCTGCATGGGTTCTACTACTTTTCAGGAGTATCGTGGCGTCTTTGAAAAAGATAGAGCGCTTTCACGTCGCTTCCAAAAAGTGGATGTCAACGAGCCTAGTGTAGAGGACACCTACAAAATTCTTAAGGGTTTAAAAAGCCGGTTTGAAGAGCATCACAGCCTGCGTTACACAGACACGTCGTTAAAAGCCGCCGCAGAATTATCGGCGCGTTATATTACTGAACGCTTTATGCCGGACAAAGCGATTGATGTGATTGACGAGGCTGGCGCTTATCAGCAGTTGTTGCCAGATAGTAAGCGCAAGAAAGTTATTGGCGTGACAGATGTTGAAAGCATCATCGCAAAAATTGCCCGTATTCCACCTAAAAGCGTATCGTCTTCTGATAAAGATCAGCTGCGTAAGCTTGATGAGAATTTGAAAATGGTGGTGTTTGGTCAGGATAAAGCCATCGATACCATGACAACGGCGATTAAGTTATCGCGGGCTGGCCTTAACGCCCCTGAGAAACCAATCGGTTCTTTCTTGTTTGCAGGCCCCACGGGTGTTGGTAAAACAGAAGTGTGTCGCCAGCTGTCAAAAGTAATGGGCATCGAGTTAATACGTTTCGACATGTCTGAGTACATGGAGCGGCACACGGTTTCACGGCTAATCGGTGCTCCACCAGGTTATGTGGGTTTTGATCAGGGGGGCTTACTGACTGACGCCGTCACACAGCACCCGCACAGCGTGGTGTTGCTAGACGAAATTGAAAAGGCGCACCCAGAAGTATTTAACTTGCTTTTGCAGGTAATGGACCACGGTACCTTAACCGACAACAATGGCCGAAAAGCCGATTTCCGCAATGTCATTTTGGTTATGACCACAAATGCTGGTGCAGAAGATATTAGTCGTCGCTCAATTGGTTTTGCGAAACAAGATCACAGTACAGATGGAATGGAGGCGATTACAAAAATGTTTACGCCTGAGTTCCGAAACCGTTTGGACGCAACCATTCAGTTTAATGCACTTGATCGTCGTGTCATCAAAACTGTGGTGGACAAGTTTCTGGTTGAGCTACAGGTACAGCTCGACGAGAAGAACGTTCAAATTGAAGTGTCTGAAGCGGCTCGTGATTGGTTGTGCGTCAATGGCTACGACGAAAAAATGGGCGCTAGACCTATGGCGCGCTTAATCCAAGAGAAGTTAAAGAAACCCTTGGCAGAAGAAGTGCTGTTTGGTTCGCTGTCATCTTCCGGCGGAATCGTCGAGGTGGACGTCTCCGACAACGATATTGCAATCGCCGTTAAGGTGTCTTAGCTCGAGAGTTAAACTGTGTTGATTGGAAGGTTGCAGGCAAGAATGCCTGCACCTTCTAAGTCACCCGCATTGGGTCACTAGCGAGCGCGGTAGGTGATGCGGCCTTTGCTCAAGTCGTAGGGAGTTAACTCAACCTTCACCTTGTCGCCGGTCAGAATACGAATGTAGTTCTTACGCATTTTGCCAGAAATATGGGCATTAACAATGTGGCCATTTTCTAGTTTTACTTTGAATGTGGTGTTTGGAAGCGTATCAATAACTTCGCCTTCCATTTCAATCTGGTCTTCTTTTGCCATTCGGCACTACCCTCAATATCAATACAAATAGGGCCCCATTTGGAGCAGGCGTGAATTGTGCCCTAAATAGCCAAGTGAGCCAAGGGCAATTGCCTATTTAGAGCAAATTATCGGCTTAAAAGCAGCCAGTGTTGGTTTGTAAAGACTTCTAGGGGGCGGTATTCGGTCTTATAGCGCATTTTTGCGCAGTTTTTTATCCAATAGCCTAGGTAGAGGTGATGCAAACCTAACGATTCTGTGAGAATAATCTGCTGGAGAATCGCGAATACCCCTAAGCTGCGTTTTGGCAGAGAGGGGTCAAAATAGGTGTAAACAGCGGATAGGGCATTGTCCATTTGGTCGCAAACAGCAACACAAATAAGCTTGCCGTCCAAGCGAAACTCTAAGTGGCGAGTGGTTCCCCATTCGCTGCTCAGAAAATTATCAAACTGCTCTCGTGAGGGCGGAAACATGTCTCCATCGCTATGACGTTCATTGATGTATCGCTCGTACAGCTCATAATGTTCAGCACTGTTACCTTGTAAGCTGCATGTCATTTGTACGTCTTGATTGCGTTTTAGGCAGCGCTTTTGTTGCCGTGTGGCTTGAAAGATCGACGCTGGAATTCTGGCTGGCACGCAGGCTTGGCAATTAGGGCAGCGAGGTCTATATAGGTGAGTGCCACTGCGGCGAAAACCTGAGGCAGACAGTTGGGAGTACATGGTCGCATCGACATTAATGGTAGGGTCTACAAATAGCGTCACAGCCTCTTGATCTTCTAAATAACTACAAGGATGCGGGTGGGTGATAAAGAGTCGTAGCTCAGAAAGATCTGTCATCTTAGCTTCAATCCTCAATATCTCGGTTTATTAGTCCCCAGCAAGAGCTCGACTCATTGGGTTCTATCAAGCTTTTTAGCTGACGGTTGAATTGTTCACGGCTAATGCACTGGGCGCCGAGGCTCATTAGATGAGGGTTTTCTACCTGACAATCGATCAACTCAAATCCCCATTTATGCAAGTGCTCAGCTAGATAAACTAGTGCCATTTTTGATGTGTTACTTGCTCGGCTGAACATTGATTCACCAAAAAATACCTTACCTAGGGCGATGCCATAGAGGCCACCCACCAATTTATCTTCGTCCCATACCTCCACCGAGTGAGCAATGCCCATTTCATGCAGGTTTTCATAGGCATCACACATTTCGTCCGTTATCCACGTACCTTCAGTATAGCTTCGAGCCTCGGCACAGGCCTGTATAACTTCAAGAAAATGTGTGTCAAATCGAAATTGGTACTTCTGCTGCTTTATAGCTTTGCGCAGGCTTCGGGAAATGTGGATAGCATTGGGGACGAGCGTGGCTCTGGGGTCTGGAGACCACCAAAGAATGGGCTGATCCTCCTCAAACCATGGGAAAATGCCACGTCGATAAGCATTTAATAAGCGTGGGGGCGAAAGGTCGGCCCCAGCTGCCAATAGGCCGCTGGGATCCTTCATCGCTGAGTCGGTGGGAGGAAAAGCCTGATTACCTTCTAGCCAGGGGATTTGGCTCATCGATCATAAATCAGCTAGGTCGTCTAGATACTTTTCGGCGTCCAGGGCCGCCATGCAGCCCGCACCGGCTGAGGTGACAGCCTGGCGGTAAACGTGATCGGCGACGTCGCCTGCGGCAAATACACCGTCAATGCTAGTGCCGGTTGCGCCGCCTGTTAAACCGCTGTTGATGGTAATGTAGCCGTCTTTCATGTTCAGTTGTTCAGCAAAAATATCGGTATTGGGTTTGTGACCAATAGCGATAAAAACGCCTTGAGCATCAAGATCTTGAGAGCTTCCATCTAGGGTACTTTTCGCCCTTAAGCCGGTAACTCCCGCGTCATCACCCAGGACTTCTTCTAGGGTGTGATTCCATAAAAGATTAATGTTGCCGTTTTTGGCTTTCTCATGGATCTTGTCTTGGAGGATCTTCTCTGAACGCAGTGAATCACGACGGTGGACCAAGGTCACTTCGCTGGCGATGTTTGAGAGATAAAGAGCTTCTTCTACAGCTGTATTACCGCCGCCAATAACGGCTACTTTCTGGTCCCGATAGAAAAAACCATCACAGGTCGCACATGCGCTCACGCCGCGCCCCATGAAGGCTTCCTCTGAGTCTAGGCCAAGATATTGAGCGGATGCACCTGTGGCAATGATCAAGGCATCGCAGGTATAGGTATTAGAGCCTTTGAGGGTAAAAGGGCGCTGTTGTAGATCAGCTTCGTGAATGTGATCAAAGATGATTTCTGTATCAAAGCGCTCGGCGTGTTGCTGCATCTGTACCATTAAGTCTGGCCCTTGTAGTTCGGGAATGCCGCCGGGCCAATTTTCCACTTCGGTGGTAGTGGTTAATTGACCGCCTTGCTGCATGCCCGTGATTACTACGGGGTTTAAATTAGCGCGAGCTGCGTATACGGCCGCGGTATAACCAGCCGGGCCTGAGCCCAGAATGATGAGTCTGTGATGTTGTGCTTCGCTCATGAAATGATCCTGCAAGGGGAGGTTGTCTGAATTTGGGCGTATGATATGCCAATCCACTGATGGCCGCAAAATTGTATTGTGCTATTCAATGTATAATTTAAGACTATCATTGAGTAAAGTTTTATCTAAATAAACTATTAAAACCTAATATCTTCACGAAATACCTTGTCTAAGCGGCTGAATCCACTAGAAAAGTTACGCTTAGCCATTACAATGAACGCTAATCATTGAACGAGGCAAATTCTCGTCAAATATGGCTTAGCCCAAGGAATACACTGTTGAAAGCCGGCAATACTACAAATCAAAATTCTGCTCCCGCCAGCAACCTGCTGGTGCGGGTGTTGCGAGAAGGTGCACTTATCGGCCTGGTGGCTGTGTGTTTATATCTATTGATGGCCTTGTTGAGCTACAGCACAGGGGACCCGGGTTGGTCTAGGACAGGCTCCGGTGTCACTATCGCTAATGTGGGTGGGCCGGCAGGTGCTTGGTTAGCTGATGTTTTCTTTTCTTTATTTGGTTATTTGGCCTACCTATTTCCATGTATGTTGGCTTATCGCGCGTGGCTGGTACTTCGCGATCGCAATAAGATAGAGGACTTTGATCCGGTTTTACTGGGGCTGCGGACCGTTGGCCTGATCTTGGTTATGGTGGCAGGTTCTGGTCTTGCGGCAATGAACTATGAAACCAGCGCTTCTGTCTTACCGTTTTCTAATGGCGGTCTTCTCGGTGCCTCAGTAGCCAGTGGCGTGGAAGGGGCATTTAGCTATGTTGGTGGCACTTTGTTGTTGCTGTCGGTATTTTTATTTGGCTTAACAATTTTTACCGACCTCTCTTGGTTTGCATTGATGGACCGACTGGGCGCGCTTACCTTGAAAACTATTGAACGTGTGCAGTTGTGGGGACAACAAAAAAGACGCCAGCTCGCAGAAAAACGACAGGCTGAGAAATCACAAAAAGTCCGACGAGTAGCGATCGAGCGTCAAGCGCAAGTTAAGAGAACGCCACCTAAAATACAGGAGCCGGTGAAGAAAGCTTTACCAAGCCCTAGGATTCAAAAAGAAAAACAAAAATCTCTGTTTGACGATACACCCGCCGTGGGAGAGTTGCCACAACTCGATCTGCTCGACCCAGCTGATGCTCGAGGTGATAAGGGATACTCTAAGGAATCACTGGAGGCCATGTCTCGCCAACTTGAACTTAAGTTGAAAGACTTTGGAGTAGTTGCGGAAGTGGTGTCTGTGTTACCTGGCCCCGTAGTAACTCGCTTTGAAATTCAACCTGCGCCCGGCGTAAAAGTAAGTCGTATTACAAATTTAGCCAAAGATTTAGCACGCTCACTTGCGGTAATAAGTGTACGTGTTGTTGAAGTGATTCAAGGCAAGTCTGTGGTAGGTATCGAAATACCCAATGAACATCGTGAAATGGTTCGTCTGAGCGAAGTGATTTCTACTTCAGTTTACGAAGACTCAAAGTCTGCCCTCACACTCGCTCTTGGTCACGATATCGCGGGCGAACCTATCATTGCAGACCTGGCAAAAATGCCGCATTTACTAGTCGCAGGTACAACTGGGTCTGGTAAGTCTGTGGGTGTAAACACTATGTTGTTAAGTTTGCTCTACAAATCAACTCCCAAAGAAGTGCGTTTAATTTTGGTTGATCCGAAGATGCTGGAATTGTCTGTATACGAAGGCATCCCGCACCTACTAACCCCCGTGGTAACTGACATGAAAGACGCCGCGAATGCTCTGCGCTGGAGTGTGGGAGAAATGGAACGGCGCTATAAACTGATGGCGGCTATGGGAGTTCGAAACTTGGCGGGCTACAACCGAAAAGTTGAAGACGCGATAAGCCGTGGTGAGCCTATTTCAGATCCTTTCTGGGTGGCGAGTGAACATTTTGTAGCAGGGGAAGACGAGGCACCCGCCCCGGATCTTGAAGCGCTTCCGGCGATTGTGATTGTGATCGACGAATTTGCTGACATGATGATGATTGTTGGCAAAAAGGTGGAGCAGCTAATTGCCCGTATTGCCCAAAAGGCTCGAGCTGCGGGCATCCATCTGGTGCTAGCCACCCAGCGTCCTTCGGTCGATGTCATTACCGGTTTGATTAAAGCCAACGTTCCCACGCGGATGGCATTTCAAGTTTCCTCAAAAATTGATTCCCGCACTATTCTCGACCAAGGGGGCGCTGAGCAGTTGTTGGGGCATGGTGACATGCTGTATTTGCCACCGGGCACCAGTGTACCTGTACGAGTTCACGGGGCGTTTGTCGACGACCATGAAGTTCATAAGGTGGTGCATGACTGGAAGAAGCGGGGGGAGCCAGACTATCTAGAAGGCCTTGTCGACGAGAGCGTAAACAGTATCGCTATTCCAGGTATGGCTACCGAAGGTGATGAAGAGGGCAGTAGTGAAAGTGACGTGCTTTATGATCAAGCCATTGAAATTGTAACTGAGTCGCGTCGAGCCTCAATCTCTTCAGTACAGCGACGCTTGCGCATTGGTTACAACCGGGCGGCGCGACTTATTGAAGCAATGGAGGCGGCTGGAGTGGTCTCTGAAATGGGCACTAACGGTAATCGCGAAGTTCTAGCTCCGCCGCCACCAAAACGCTAAGAGAGTATCGGCTATGAATTCAGTTAAAAAAATATGGTTTTCACTGACACTGCTGTGCTTGAGTGTTCCCGTATTTAGTGGCGGTCACGACGACTCGGAACAATTGCAAGCTCTGCTTAGCCCAGTGCAGTCACTTCAAGGCAAGTTTACGCAAACCCTCAATGATGTAGACAATAATTTGATTCAGGAAACCCAGGGGGAATTTGCCGTGCAGCGCCCGGGGAAATTTTATTGGCATACCGCTGCGCCATTTGAACAAGTCTTGGTGACGGACGAAAAAACACTCTGGCTTTTTGATCCTGATTTGGAACAGGTGACCATCCGCGCTAATGATCAACGATTGCAACAAACGCCACTGCTTATTTTGAGCGGTGATACTGATGTCTTGAGCGAAAACTTTTTGGTGGAGCAGTTAAGTGATCAATTATTTCAACTTACTCCGAGAGAGCGCGACGGGCCCTTCCAGACTTTAACCTTGCAGTTCGAAGACAAGCAGTTGAAGTCTGTGGCTTTAGTGGACGGCTTGGGGCAAACCACTTTGCTTAGCTTCGCCGAACTGGTGCCTAACCCAGAGTTGCCCGCATCTCAGTTTATATTTGTCATTCCAGCCGGTGCCGATGTTATTCGCGATGAATAGTGATTTGTTTAGTCGTGGCCCTGTTTACCAGCCCTTGGCGGCGAAAATGCGGCCGCGAAGTTTGCAGGACTATATCGGCCAAGAGCAGCTCTTAGATGCTGGCAAGCCACTGCGAGAGGCCATCGATAAAGGTCAGTTGCACTCGATGGTTCTTTGGGGCCCCCCAGGAGTGGGGAAAACTACCTTGGCAAGAATATTTGCCGAGCAGGCTGATGCGCGATTTGAAACCCTGTCAGCCGTATTGTCAGGGGTTAAGGACATTCGCGCGGCAGTTGCTGTGGCCGAACAGGAACGTGCTGGAGCTGGTCGTAAAACCATATTGTTTGTTGACGAAGTACATCGCTTTAACAAAGCTCAGCAAGATGCATTTTTACCCTATGTAGAAGATGGAACGGTAATATTTGTTGGGGCTACCACTGAAAACCCTTCTTTTGAGCTGAACAACGCCTTGTTATCTCGTTGTCGAGTTTATGTGCTCAGAGGGCTGGGTGACTTACAAATTCAAAATGTTATGAAGCAAGCTCTTCAGGACAAGGACCGGGGCTTGGGTGAGCAGAATATTGATATTAGTGATGAGGCTCTGGCTATGTTGGCGGCGTCTGCCGACGGCGATGCTAGGAAATCATTGAACCTGCTGGAAATTGCCACAGATTTAGCTCTAGATGTTGACGGGGTTAAGGTGGTGGACATGGGCATTCTACATGAGGTGTTGGCAGGGGATGTTAGGCGTTTTGATAAGGGAGGGGACATTTTTTATGAGCAGATATCCGCATTACATAAAGCGGTTCGCGGCTCCTCAGTAGACGGAGCGCTCTATTGGTTTGCTCGAATGCTCGATGGGGGTTGTGACCCTCTCTATATTGCCCGCCGGGTGGTAAGAATGGCCAGTGAAGACATTGGTAATGCCGATCCTAGAGGTTTGCAAATTTCTCTTGCCGCTTGGGAGACACAAGAGAGATTGGGCAACCCAGAAGGGCAGTTGGCTATTGCGCAAGCACTGGCGTATCTAGCTGCAGCGCCCAAGAGCAATGCTGTGTATAATGCCTTCAATCGTGTCATGGCCGATGTAAAGTCACAGCCCACCTACGATGTGCCTATGCATTTGCGCAATTCGCCCACTCGTCTGATGAAGGATATGGACTACGGTGCAGAGTATCGCTATGCCCATGACGAACCCGGGGCATACGCGGCTGGAGAGAACTACTTGCCAGAGGAAATTGCTTCAAGTCGATACTATTTTCCGGTTGAACGCGGGCTGGAACAGAAAATTGCAGAAAAGCTCGAACATTTTCGCCGTTTAGATGAGCAGGTGATGAAACCGCGATATAAGGATAAGTGAGTCAGATGATGTCCTGGCTAGCAATTGCATTGGGTGGGGCTTTAGGCGCAGTAGGGCGATATGCTCTGAGCGGGTGGGCTAATGAATCCTTTAGCGGCCGGTTTCCCGTGGGCACCTTGTTGGTTAATGTGCTTGGCTCATTTGTGATGGGTTTGTGTTACGTGCTAATTGTAGAGAGGGGTATCTTGCCCTCCGCATGGCGACCTTTTGTTATGACGGGTTTGCTCGGCGCTTTTACAACGTTTTCTACCTATTCGCTAGACGCACTTAACCTTTGGCAGTCGGGTTATGTATCTTTGGCGATTGGGTATATTTTGGTGAGTGTTGTGTCTTGCCTGCTGGCCGTTTGGCTGGCAGTGGCTTTGGCACAGCGCCTAATTTAATTAATGTGTTTAACTATTTTACAGCGATATAAGTATGCTTGATTCAAAATTGGTTCGTACCCACCCTGAAACTGTTGCGGAAGCTCTCAGTAAAAGAGGCTACATTTTAGATGTTAGCTTGATTAAGAGCTTAGAAGACGAGCGAAAATCCTTGCAGGTGAACACTGAGGCCTTGCAGCAGCAGCGTAATAGTAGCGCCAAAAACATTGGCAAGGCGAAAGCTGCGGGTGAAGATATTGCGCCTTTACTCAAGGCTGTAGATCAGCTGAAAGAAGAATTGAATCAAGCTGAGGCAGGTTTGCAAACTGTGCAGGCAAAAATGGATGAGCTACTCAGCAGCATTCCCAATATGCCAGCCGATGAAGTGCCTTTTGGGAAAAGCGAAGACGATAATGTCGAAGTGCGTCGCTGGGGTACGCCTCGGGATTTTGATTTCGACGTACAAGATCATGTTGATCTTGGGGCTGCAGTCGATGGGCTAGATTTCGAAACGGGCATTAAACTTACCGGTGCACGCTTTGCGGTAATGCGAGGAGGCATTGCTCGAATGCACCGCGCATTGATTCAGTTTATGTTGGACACGCACATTGAGAAGAACAACTATCAGGAAATACACGTTCCTTATATTGTTAACAAAGATTCTCTTTATGGTACGGGTCAGTTGCCGAAATTTGAAGAAGACTTATTCAAATTGCGTGACGATCGTGATTTTTACTTAATCCCCACCGCTGAAGTACCAGTGACCAATGTTTTGCGCAATGAAATATTAGACCAGGGCGTTGAGTTGCCGCTTAAATACGTTTGTCATACGCCTTGTTTCCGCAGTGAAGCCGGTAGCCATGGTCGCGATACCCGGGGCTTGATTCGCCAGCATCAATTTGAAAAAGTTGAATTAGTGCAGTTTGTTAAACCCGAAGATTCTACCCAGGCGCTGGAAGATTTAACCGGCCATGCAGAAGGTATTTTACAGGCTTTGGGGCTGCCTTATCGGACGGTCATTCTCTGCGGTGGCGATATTGGGTTTTCGGCTGCTAAAACTTACGATATTGAAGTGTGGGTTCCGTCTCAAGAAAAATACCGAGAGATCTCTTCTTGTAGTAGCTTTCTTGATTTCCAAGCGAGAAGAATGAAGGCGCGCTTCCGCAACCCCGAAACGGGTAAGCCGGAATTGTTGCACACTTTGAATGGTTCTGGTTTGGCGGTAGGTCGTACACTTTTGGCAGTTATAGAAAACTATCAGCAGGCTGATGGCTCAATTGTCGTGCCTGAAGTGTTGCGTGCTTACATGGGCGGAAAAGAGGTTATCGCTTAGTAATGGAGTATTTGCCATTATTTTTTGATTTGCGAGGAAAAACTTGCTTGCTCGTGGGCGGAGGGTCCATCGCCCTAAGAAAAGCTAGGTTATTACAAAAAGCTCAAGCCAATATTAAGCTTGTAGCGCCAGAGGTTTGTGATGAGCTGAAAATTCTTTTGCGTGAGCATAAGGCCTCGGAACTACTTCCACGCAGTTACGAAAGTGGCGACCTTGACCAGGCTAGCCTGGTCATTGCAGCCACCAATAACTTGGTGGTCAATAAGCAGGTTTCAGATGACGCGAAGGCCCTCAACATCCCTGTCAATGTAGTAGATAACCCGGATCTCTGTACAGTCATCACGCCTGCTATCATTGATCGCAGTCCATTACTTATCGCCGTGTCCAGCGGCGGTCGAGCTCCTGTTTTAGCGAGAATGGTAAGAGCAAAAATTGAAGCCCTGTTACCGTCTAGCTACGGACAGTTGGCTGAACTTGCAAGCCGTTTACGTGAAAAAGTTAAAGTTGCGATTGGTGGGGCCGATCAACGCAGGTATTTTTGGGAAAGTGTTTTTGAAGGGCGTGCGAGTGAGCTAGCACTTAGCGGGCGGGTTGATGATGCTGAACAACACGTACTGAATGAACTAACAAAAGCCGCAGCCGCTGATGAAAGTGAAGTGCAAGGGGAAGTGTATTTAGTAGGGGGAGGGCCGGGTGACCCCGATCTCCTAACCTTTAAAGCTTTGCGCCTAATGCAGCAGGCAGACGTAGTACTCTATGATCGTCTCGTGTCAGACAGAGTCATGGAGTTGGTTCGCAGAGACGCGGATCGAATTTATGTGGGTAAGAAACGCAGCGATCATGCGGTGCCACAAGATAATATAAACCAGCTTTTGGTTGATTTAGCAAAGCAGGGTAAACGTGTTTTACGCTTGAAAGGTGGTGACCCTTTTATTTTTGGTCGTGGCGGTGAAGAAATTGAAACCTTGGCCGAGAATGGAATTCCTTTTCAAGTAGTGCCTGGAATTACCGCCGCCTCAGGTTGTTCTGCCTATGCGGGTATCCCCTTAACCCACCGAGATTACGCTCAGTCGGTAAGGTTTATAACAGGTCATCTTAAAGACGATAGCACCAATATAAAATGGGGTGAATTAACCGAGCCCTCGCAAACTCTAGTGTTTTATATGAGTTTGAACGGCTTAAGTACTATCTGCCAAGCGCTGATAGATCACGGCCGAGACCCTAAAACGCCTGCAGCCTTGGTTGAAAAGGGCACAACCCAGCAGCAACGAGTGTTTACCTCTGATTTAGCGAATCTGCATCACAAGGTGATTGAAAATGATGTTCGAGCCCCTACATTGCTGATCATTGGTGGAGTAGTTGATCTACACGCTAAGTTAAATTGGTTTAAGCCATAACCCCTCCCAAAATACGGTTGATCGTTGTACAATTCGTTCTGTTGGTGTTCAAGTTGCTCTAATCGTGGCCGATAAGCCCGTTATAGACGATTAAAACACTTAAGGAGGGAGTCATGGTTAATATAGGGCCAACATTACCGATTGTCACACCACTCAGCCGCCAAACTCGGGCTACCACAGCCACTGTAGTGGTGTCTAAGCAAACTCAAAAGGTGCCGGAAGGCGATCGACGTAAGCACAGAGATCGACGCAATGGGCGACATAAAGCGCTGCTAGAGTCGCGGGCGGGTCGAGACCGCCGTAGAAGTGTGGCCCTCTCAATTGATACTAGTGCTTAGCCTGATTACCTGATCAACTTGTCCATTGCATAGTTCTCACCCACCGAACAAGCGCAAATAAGACTGAGTTTTGCATAGTCAAAGCCGGTTTCTTCGTGCCATTGATTAAATGTGTGTTGAATCAGTACCTGATCCCGTTTGCTTGTGGGGTTCTTAGCAATTTCTAAGCCTGCCTTCTGTAAGCAATGCACCACATCTGAAGTCAATAAGTAGGTATCTTTACCCAGCGATCGAAGTACTCGAGGTCCCGTCATCCCTCCTAGGCGACTACCATTGGATTTTAGAAGCCCGAAAAGTGCGTGAAGCTCGGCCAGTGGCCATTGACTGACTCGTGTAGCAAAGCTGCCATGGTCGTGAGCTTCATCCAAAATAAACTGAGCATTTTTAGGTACGCTAAGAATCTTTTGCATATTTCTGATAATGCGCTTGTCTTTACCAAAGCCCTCTAGTTGCTCGGGGCTGAGGCGAATCATTTTTTCAGGCGCGAAACCGAAAAAAACGGTTTCGAAGTCGTCCCATTTTTGGTTGACCACACGCCAGACAAAGCCAGCTTGAAATACACAGCGGGTCATTTCGGAGAGGTAGCGATGATCGGGTATCTTGGACAGTGCCGGTTTTTTTTTGATTTTGGGCAGGAGGGCGTTTAAGTTGGCGTCACTGCCTTTGCGTGCAAGGGCTCTGTCGTGGATTTTAGAAAATTTTTGCAAGGCTCGATTCCATATTACATTAAGGATATATGACTTATAATACACGCCCCAAATTACAGATAAAAGCGAAATGGAAAACCCTAGAATGAGCCCTGTTTTGGATGATTTCATCGCTCCAAAATGCGACGATGAAATTACTCTGCTTTATCAAGATGAGCATATTTTACTCATTAATAAACCTAGTGGTTTACTGAGCTTATCGGGCAAAAATCCTCTCAACCTCGATTCCGTCCACTATCGCTTAAGACAAGATTTCTCTGGTATTTGCATGGTGCACCGATTGGATTTTGGCACGTCGGGAATTATGCTTCTCGCCATGAATAAGGCGATGAATGCTCTTCTCACTAAGCAATTTCAAGATAGAAGTGTTTTTAAAACCTATACCAGCATATTAATGGGAAGCTTGAAAGATGATCAGGGCACAATTGATATGCCTATTGCCAAGGATAAGCCAAACTTTCCATTACAGAAAATTTGTTACTCTGAAGGTAAGGCCGCCCTTAGTCATTTTGAAGTATTAGAGCGTTGGAATGAGCCTGCGCGTACAAAGGTGATATTTAGGCCTGAGACGGGGCGTACACATCAATTGCGCATTCACAGTCAGGCAATTGGCCATCCCATTCTGGGGTGTGATTTATACGGAACTACAGAAAGTCACCGGATGGCAGAGAGGATGTTGCTACACGCCACGAGTCTGGATTTTGTGCATCCCTTCTCGGGCGTGGCAATACATATGGAGAGCCCCTGTCCGTTCTAGAACAGGGGAATCTTTATAGGCTAGAGTGAACAACTCGATAGATTGCGCCAGCGTAATCATCGGATATATAAATCGCACCATCTGGACCTTCGCTGATATCAACGGGTCGTCCGATTATGTCACCATCTTTCTCAAAGCCAGTTAAGAAGTCTTTGCGAGTTATTTCTTCACCGTTCCAGTGTAGGGAGACTACGCGATAGCCATCGGGGCTGCTTCTATTCCATGAGCCATGAAGAGCCACTAAAGCGGTATTTTGATAAGCTTCTGGGAGTGTTGACGACTCTAAAAAGCTCATGCCTAAAGGAGCATTGTGTGCTCGAAATTCATGTGCGGGTGCAATAGGTTTAGCCGCAAGCGCGGCGGGCGCTTTTCCGAAATCTGGGTCAGGCATATTCGCGCCGTTGAAATAGGGCCAGCCGTAAAACTGCTTATCTTCAATCAGGTTAAGTTCGCAGGGAGGATAGTCGTCCCCAAGCATGTCGCGGCCGTTATCTGTCGCATAGAGCGCGCCATTCCAAGGTGCCCAGTCGAAACCCATTGTGTTGCGTAAGCCGCTGGCAACTTGCTCTTCGCCACTACCATCTAGCTGGTAGCGAACCATTGTACTTCGCCGCGCATCGCTCTCAATGCACACATTACAAGTTGAACCTTGAGCTAGATACAATTTTTTATCTGGGCTGATGCCAATGACTTTAAAGGGGTGGTTTCCATCTTCTGTTAGCCCAGTGACAATGCGCTCGTAATCTCCCTCAGTGCTGCCATTGCTCACATCAAATCGGATGCGACCCACGGCGTCAGACTCGGCGATGTACAGCCAGCCATCTGCGACATCTATTCCTGAGGGGCGATTCAGGTCTTTCAGGAGTGTACTGTGTTCTCCTCCGCGCTTAGGGTCAGTCTCATTCGCCCGAATCATAATCACATCACCTTTATGAGGGCGAGTGACAATTAGGTCTCGACTCTGGGTCATTTCTATAAAACGGGCATTGTCCACGCCGCTGGCGTACAGACTGAGCTGAAAACCCTCAGGTAATGCAAAGCGGTTGTCTATCTCTGATGCCTCTGGCGCGTCAATTCCTTTGCCTGTCATCACGTTTAAAATCATGGCGAAACTGCTGGTATCAATTGTACCGCTGCCCAATAAATAGGCGGGTACTGCGATTATAATTAGCGCGATAGCGAGTAACACTTTTTTCATACTGAAATCTCTGTGGGCGGGTGAATGCGATACTTGAATATCATACTGGCTTTGTTTTACGCCCACAATTCTAGCGGCGCTTCGTTAACGATAGCGCCAAGAATATCACTGCGGGTAACAATCCCGAGCACCTGATTTTTTGCACTTACAATGGGCAGCGCTCCAATACGGTGATTGCAAATTGCTCTAGCGAGTTGGCGAATAGGTGTTGATTCTTGAGCGCTTAATACCCGTTCTCTCATGATCGCGGAGACTGGTTGTGCCAAATTAACGCGCTTTTGATGGCCAAGTGATGAGCTCGCCAGCAATATGTCTCGATCAGAAACAATGCCAACAAGCTCTTGAAGCTTATTTATCACTGCTAAATGCCTAAAGTTCTGGCTTGAACAAATGTGCCAAGCCTCCTGAATACTCAATGAGTCTTCAATACACACGGCTGGCGCGCTCATGATTTGAGCGGCCAAGGTAAGTGGATGCCTGATTTGGGCTTGAGATTCATTTTCTAAAAATTGCTTGACGGCACTTTTATTACTGCTGAGAGCGCCCGATTCTTTATTATTATCATCTGCCGCAAGGGATCTAATCGAAGCGCTAGGGGACAAGGCATTAATATTTTTAGGGGGAAAAATGTCATACCAGGGCGTATGAATTCTTAAGCCTTGGTCAAAAACGATAAATGTCATAAACCCCCCCGCATCAACTCAGTGTAAGCTCTTGCAACGCTTCAATAACAGTAAATACTGCTTTTTTTCTTGGCGAAGTTTGGCGCCCTTCAGTGTCGAGTGTGGCAATTTGAGCATCGCTTGTAAACGAGTTTGTATTGCTTGATAGCGTTCGCAATTGCTATTTTTTGCACTTAACTCTTCCACAAAGGTCGCATTTCTATCCGAAAGTGGTTTGAAAGAACCCAAATTCATTTCGCGGCTTGATATTGCAGCATTTTTTCCTGTGTAGCTCGCCTTAGGCAGTTCTAAAGCTTTCAGTTTAAACGGCTTAATACCTGCATAATGAACAGTCCCGGCGTCATCCACCCATTTGTAAACGGCCGCTTCGCTGTTGAGCGAAAGTATTAAAACACTGAGAAATTTCTTCATATCAACCTCCTTGTTGATGTGAAACAGTATCACAGGGTTTGGTTGTGGAAAAAATATCCTATAGGCAGAAACCTTGGATTAGACCGAGCGCTACGCTTGTGTAGAGTAGGTGCTCTTTGGTTCAATTAACAGGTAGTCTTGCAGCTGTTTTTGAGTCATGTTTTTGTCGCGAGGGAGTGACGCCAAAATTTTGCGCTCTTGGGTGTTTTCTTCGGGCTTGCTTAAATCTGTGTCGGTCTTCTTTTCAATGAAACCATCCACCACCAATTTGTCGATTTGGCGATGTTCCTGAGTTCGGTTTTCATCGATATAAAGCGGTGTTTTATCGTCCAAAATACCCAAGGTCCGGGTTAAAGATCCTGACTTGATGTCTGTTCGATAGAGGTAAGAGTCTCCGACGCCGCCATCTTCTAGTGGCACGTAATCCAAGTGCTGACTAATCTTTGAACTGTATTCAGTTTGCTGGCTGATGTTTGTTAAGCTGTGGTCTTGTGATTTCTTTGTTGTAACGCTGGAGTCTTGTGATATGTGTAATTCCAGCGTAGAGACCTCGGACTGTACTTCTTCATTGGGTCGCAATAGAGGTGTTTTGAATTCAGCACTGAAGTCGGCTAGCCCAGTGCTGAAAGCTTCCAGCAGACCATCTTTTTTACCAAGGTTTCTGTCTAGGGTACGATTTATATCGTCATCGATATTGGCAGGCTCATCGTCTTCATCAGTGGCTGCTGGTGCTTTAGCGCCAAACAAAGCGTCCATCCCTTCGAGGAAAAATGTCGCTGTAACTTGCTCGCTTTTTCCTCCGGCATCCTCGCTGCCTTCGTAGTCCATTACGGTGCTTCTGATTAAGTCCCGATGTTGCTGATATTGTTCGTTGTTGCTTAAATCGGAATCGAGATAAAGGCCGTGTATGTCAACCTGTAGGTCGTAGGTGTAGTCATTTAGGTTCGTGCTTAAAGTCCGCTGGTCGGCCAATTCGTCGATGGCGTAGTCAACTTTAAAGGAATTGCCCTCATTGCCAGCGACTTTAAGACTAAAACCACTGAGCTCTTCTTCATTAAATGCCTTGAGCTCGCCTAATTTGGCCCAATCTTCACTTCTGTATTCATCACCTAAAGAGCCAAGTTTTAGTGCTAGTTGGGCCACTGCGTCTCTCTCTCCTTCATCAAGTTCGCCATTCACCACAAAGCTCAAGGTAGTGTCTGTGAACTGATATTCTCCATCACGACCGTTTTCAGTACCGCTGCTTCTATTGATCGTGAGTTCAACAGTGTCGCCGTCTTTGGTTGTAACGTTGATGGTGAATAGGTCGCCATTTTTCGAGTCCGCTTGGCGAGTTCCCGGGGCATGAACCGTTCGCTGGGTGCCTTCATAGCTGCTGGTAAACCCACTGAGGTTCCTCAGCTGACTTAGGCTGCCACGTATATCGTCAAGAGAGAGCTGTTCGGCTGTCAGTGATTCTTTGAGGTGGGTGTAGGTGTCTGTAGGTTCCTTTCGAACATTTGAAATGGTCAGGCTGGTCTGGTCGGCAGGCGTGTTAGTGCGGGTTTTTGGTGCCGAACTTAGGCCACGCCCATCCTGCTTCTCAGGCTCTTCGCTCTTTGTTTGAGCGTAAGTCCGCAATGTATTGCCAAGCTGGCTTGGGATATTGTGAGAATTTATACTGGCCATTTCCTATGTCCCTTGCGTTGAGTATCAAAATGCGACACTCAATCGATCAGAGACCATATCGACCGGATTATAGAAATCTTTAGCACTAATAGCTTTTAGCGGGGTTTCCAGCGACACGGGTATTGGCTTCTACGCATTTAGTAACCACTGAGCCAGCGCCAATTATGACGTTATCGCCAACATCAACACCAGGTAATATGATGGCTCCAGCTCCCACCCAAACATTACGCCCAAGGCGGGTATCAACAGCGTACGAGGCCTTGCTTAAACGGGCCTCGGGGTCGAGGTCATGGCTAACGGCTAAAATTTGTACATTGGGACCAATTAGGCAATCATCCCCAATGCTTATAGTGCCAGCGTCCAGTAGGGTGCAGCGGGCGTTAATATAAACTCGGTGGCCAAGTTCTATGTATTGACCATAGTCGCAGTAAAAACCTGCCTCAATAAAAACGCCCTCGCCGCAAGTTGAGAGCGCATTCTTTAAGCGCTTAAGATTGCCATGGCTTGGACTGCGTTCAAATTGGCGGCAGATGTCCTGCATCGCTTTGCGTTTTTGGATTCGCTCTGGAGTTCGGCTGTTAAAGGCTAGCATAGGCACGGGTTCAACTTGCAATTAGTCGTTGATTTTTACCCCGCAGGATCTATCATCGTGGCACTGTAGGCAAGCTGTATTGTAGGCCGCCGACGAAACTGACCCAATTTTAATTTCAGGACTAGAGAAAATGCCTAAAGCGAGTGAAATCAAGAAGAATACAGCAATTGACTACAACGGTAGTGCCTACATTATCAAAGATATTGAGCGCTCGGTTCCACAGGGCCGCGCCGGTGGCAGCCTCTACCGGATGCGCATGTACGATGTTGTATCTGGAGGCAAGGTTGACGAGACCTTTAAGGACTCAGACATGCTGAATCTTGCGGACCTTATCCGAAAGTCTGTGATGTTCTCTTACATTGACGGCGACGAATATGTATTTATGGACAACACGGATTACACACCCTACAACCTGAATAAAGACGCCATTGCTGAAGAAGTTCTGTTTATCAATGAATCTACCGAAGGCGTTCAGGTCATAATCGTTAACGACGTGCCGGTTGCTCTCGATTTACCCACCAGCGTTGAGCTTGAGGTTATGGAAACTGATCCGTCAATTAAGGGCGGTTCTGCAACATCTAGAACGAAGCCCGCCATATTATCCACGGGCGTGACCATCCAAGTACCGGAGCACATTTCAATCGGCGACACCATTCGCGTGAATGTGGAAGAGCGTAAATTTATGGGGCGTGGTAACTCTTAGGAAAGTAATTGGATAAGGCCATGGAGTCCGTTACGATTTTAGTCGACGTGCAAAACGTGTACTACACCACGAAGCACGGCTTTAATCGTAGTTTCGACTACAACAAGTTTTGGGCACAAGCGACCAGCAATCGGAAGGTTGTAAAGGCCATTGCCTACGCAACAGACCGAGGTGACATCAAGCAGCGGCAATTTCAAAATATTCTTAGGGCTATTGGCTTTGAAGTGAAATTGAAGCCCTTTATTCAGCGCTCTGATGGCTCAGCTAAGGGTGATTGGGATGTGGGTATCGCTTTGGATGGCATCGAGTATGCGGCGCAAAGCGATACTGTTATTTTAGTTTCAGGAGATGGAGACTTTGATCTTCTCGCCCAGAAAATTCAAAGTAAGTATCAAGCTAGGGTTGAGGTTTACGGTGTTAAATCTCTAACGGCCACATCGCTCATTGATTCTGCCAGTTGTTTTTTCCCGATTGATACAGGCTTATTGTTGTAAAACTGCTGTTACCATTGCAGCAGCTAAAGACAAGGGCCTGTGGGATTGCTTTTTAAGGCGCATTTTCTTCACAAAATTTTCTTGGTGTGACTCCCAGCCACTTTTTAAACGCCCTCTGAAATGCACTGGGTTCTGAATAACCCAAATACTCAGAAACCACCTCTACCTCAATAGACTGGCTGATCAGCAAGTCTATTGCGCGCTCTTTGAGCAAGGCCTCTTTAATTTGACGGAAGGAGATTCCCTGTTCCATCAAATTTCTTTGCAAGACTCGCGGATGGATATCTAAGGTTTTTGCGACGTGATCAATATTGACCGTTGCTGGACTGCCTGTGTCGATGATGCGTTTAATTCTGTGTATTAACGTTTGCCCTTCACGCTTAGCCCGAATCATGCCCTCTGCGTAAGCGAGATTAATGTGATAGAGGTGTTCATCCCTACCAGCGATAGCTTTGTCCAAACTACCGGCTATAAAAACTAGCTTGAAATTGCCATCGCAGTTTTCGGTTTGGCAATTAAGTGCATCCGCCACCTTCTCTGCGTCAATATCATGAGGGATGTAAAATTTTTTGGTCGCCACTTGACCTCCCGATATTTCCCGTAACAAAAGTAAGGTGGCGCTGATCACCGAGAGAACCTGATGATGATTCACCGGTGTAACGCTAGCGCGGGGAATATATTCGCACTCTATTAAGCCTTGATCCTCCGAAACAACAATTTGGAACTGACCATTTTCGCTAATGAGCGATTGGAAACTGGAGATATGCTCTAGTGCCTTTCTAGCATTGGGGCTATGCCAGCAAATGGGCATTAACACGCCCGTTGAGCGGAAATTCTGGCTGGAACCAATGCTAATGCCCAGCAATGGATCATTGGATTGACGCTGGGCTCTATGCCAGAGCGTGCGCGCAGTGGCTAATTTTAAGGGCGGGCCCTCTTGAAGCTGATTCTCTGAAAAACCTTCTAGGCCTGCGACTAGTGATCTGGTATCCAGACCTTGCTGCTTAAAAGCCTGCATGAGTGAATTCATCCAGAGGCTGGTAATGCGTAGGTGGTTCATAGCGAAGGGCTCTTGTAACTCTTGGTGCGATTTATACGTCAAATTTATGAGTCGTAATATGTCATTCAGGTTCGCAAAATGTCAACGGCAAATACAGTATTTAGGTGCATACTTTAGCTTTGTTGAATACCAAACTAAGGACTTGATGATGAAAGTAATACCGTCAGCGGGAGCGTGCGGAGCGCGAATCGAAGGTTTAGACCTCACTCAGCAATTAAGCGCCGAGACGATAGCCGAACTTCGGGTGGCCTGGCTAAAGTACCTTGTTTTGGCTTTTCCAGATCAGTCACTAAGCGATGATGACCTAGAGAGGTTTAGTCTCTATTTTGGCGATTTTTCTGAAGACCCTTATCTGCCTTCGCTTGAGGGCCGTGAACATATTGTTGAGCTGCGACGCGGGGCGAATGAAACGGCGCCTATTTTTGCTGATGGCTGGCATACAGACTGGAGTTTTGGCACAAATCCTCCTGCTGCCACCATTCTTCATGGCATCGTCATCCCTCCTAAAGGAGGCAACACCACCTTTATCAATCAGCGCAAAGCCCTAGCAGAAATGCCGTCCAACTTGCGCCGCCAGCTCGATGGAAAAATGGCGATACATTCTGCGAAAGTGGCTTATGCACCGGACGGCCTTTATGGAGAGAGAGAGGAGGGCTCAGATCGAGCGATGAAGATCTCTTATTCCAAGGACGCTTATAATGTTCAGGAGCATCCTCTGATTAAAGTTCACCCCGAAACCGGTGAGGAGGCAATATTTGGAAGCTTTGGCTATATCGTTGGAATCGCAGATGTAAGCCCTGAAGAAGAAACACAGCTATTAACGGATCTCTACAATTGGCAAACTCGACCAGAATTCCAATATGAGCACCAATGGGAGGAGGGAATGTTGGTTATGTGGGATAACAGATCATTGCTGCACAAAGCCAATGGTGGCTATGAAGGGTATGAGCGGGTGCTCCATCGAACCGTCGTTGCCTAGGGTCTAAAGGATTTATGTAAGCTTATCGCTGTTCTCCGATAGCACTGGATGGGCTCATTCTGGGGTAGGGGTTAAAATGGACTTGATTTAAATGCATATGCATGTATTATGAATCTGTGCATTTTACTTGGGCTCTGCTGTTTCGGCCCAATTTTTTAATTTCCTAGGCTTTCAAAGATCGTAGTGGAAGTGCCTGTTCCCCAACCCTGATGAAGTGAAAAATGAACTTAGCCTTTAAAGCGTATGTATCAAAAAACAAAATTTTGGGTTCTATACTTCCAAAGCGAACGGCTAATAGCGCGAGAAACGCATTTTTAACCCCCCGCAAATATCCGCTCAAATCCTGGGAACAGGAGATTGAAAAGCAAGGCCAGCGTTTCAGCTTTGGTGATGGCTTGAGTGCACTTAAGTGGGGTGAGTCAGCGCGAAAAATTTTATTGGTTCACGGTTGGGAGAGCCGTGCTACACAGATGGCAGGCTACGTGGATTTATTCCTCGATTCAGGCTATCAAGTTATTGCCATGGATGCTCCGGCACACGGAAAGTCTAAGGGCAAACACGCAAATCCCGTGGCATTTGCCGAAGCCATTGTTTCTGCTCATAAGGAGGTGGGTCCTTTTGATGCCATGGTTGGTCACTCCATGGGGGGAAGTGCCCTAGCCGTTGCGCTCTCGGAGGGGGTTGAGTGTAAGAAGGTGGTATTAATATCAAGCCCTTCAACTATTCTTGGTGTGCTAAAAACCTTCAGTAAATTTATTGGCTTACCCAAAGTATGCGAAAAGCATTTCATCGCGTATGTGGGAGAAAGTGCTGGGCGTCCTGCTGAAGAAATTGATGTTGCAAAGATATCCAAGTACTTCAGCGCGGCCAGTTTAATTATTCACGATAAAAATGACCTAGAGATACCGTTCGAGAACGCAAAAATTATTCAAGCTTGCTGGCCAAAAGCTGAATTAATTGCAACGCAAGGCTTTGGTCATAGGGCAATTTTGCGGCAGCGAGAAGTTTGGGAAACCGTGCTGAAGTTTATCGTTGCAAAGTAACCGCCGTATACAAATACCAGTAAAATGAGGTTTTAGGGGCTTCTACGCTATCGCTTAGCGCAAGCTTAACCCGGGCGACCGTCTGTGCGAGCCTTGCTTAGAAGGTTCGAGTAATGCCACAAGTAAAATATAAAACCTAGGGCGAATAGACTTCCTGCCAGCAGATAAAATACCTTACTGTATTGCACTTCAAAAATGGGGCCCAAAAATCGTAGTAATGCAGAAAAGAATATCAAAGCAAAAGCCCACGGCATCGCCGTCCTTAGCTTTAGTTCTTGCCCTGTATGTCCCAGTGAAACTCTAGCAATCATTGCCAATATAATTCCACCGATTCCAGCAAGCGCGATTAGGTGCGGAGCATGTGTGTAAATTAAGCTGCCCTCAGTCGAAAAAGCCAGTATTAAACAGCCTAGGGCAATGGCTGCATAACTTAGGTGTAGCGACCAGAGTAGCGGCTCTTGCCAGTTGTTTATATTACGCCATTGATAGAGCCGGAAGCTGAGTGCTATGCCCAGAAAGGCCAGAGCAATTGTTTTCAGCTTAGAGAGGTAAACAAGATTAATAAGTGATGGTGGCAGTATTACAAGAATGAATCCAAATACGACTAGTAGGCTGAGCCATACTGATTCTTTACGCTGCTCGCAATTCCAGCGGCGAGCGGTGAAAAATGGAATCACCCGGGCACCCATGACACAGACTAGAAGCACAACTAGCCAGAGAGAAGAGCTCAGCAGTTCGCGGACAAGCAGAAAGTTTTTTGAAGCCAGGGCAAAAATCACCCCAGAGTGAAGTAATGCAAAAATTAGTAAAATTGGTACAAAGGGTAGGTTTTTCCACTGTCGCCTAGCGATAATAGGGCGCGCTAGAAAGTAGCTCGCGCTTAAAATTAGCAGAGCGTCCGGAATCCAATAGTAAATCCAAGGCAGTTTGGGACTGAACCAAAACACGGTTCTTGCACACAGCCAACTTGCGACTAAAAACCCCAAGGCTTTACCGCGAAGGCCAGGAACGCCGGTCCATGTTTGTACTGCCGTCAGCAAAAAACCCAGTATTATCGCCAAGACAAAACCAAAAATCATCTCATGTGCGTGCCAAAAAAGTACAGGAAGCTGGCCTTGCCACTGAGACCACCCTTGCAAAATCGCTACCCAGCGCAAAATAGCGAGTACCGCGAAGATGGAGCCCAGCAAGAAAAAAGGCCGGAATGCCAAGCGCAAGAGAGCGGGGCGCTTGGCTTCAACTTTTGCATCAAGAATTTGTTGCATACCTTATTTTCCGTTCAGTTTACGGCTAAGCCGAGTGTTTTTAGGGCATAAAGGCGAGTGATATAGGCCAGTTTGATGGCCGTGGCGGCCAGTAATGTGCCTATATGAGCCAAAATGAGTACTGGCATTGGGAGCATTGGCTCCATTGGGTAGGCAAGAATAATAAAAACGATCAGTGCGATCACGGCAAAAATGAGCACTTTATGAGCGTGATCAAGTAAATTCCGGTTATTCATAGTCTTTCCCTTAAAGGTACAATTGATATGTATGTTTCATAAGATGCATTATAAGTGTATCTTTATGTTCGTCAAGTAGAAGGAGCAAATAAGTGCAACTGACCCGTTATACCGATTATGGCCTCAGGGTCCTAACAATGCTGGCCGTGCTGCCTGAAGGTCGTCTCACAAGCATCGATGAGATGTGTAGTACCTTTGGCATATCGCGCAATCACGTTAATAAAATTGTTCATCATCTGGGGAAACTGGGGTGGGCCTATACGAAAAGAGGCAAGGGGGGTGGAGTTTGTTTAGGTTGTGCGCCTGAATTGATCAATTTGGCTGAAGTGGTGCAAACCTTAGAATCCAACATGTCGATGGTGGAATGTCACAGCCCTGCGTGCTCGCTTCAGCCCGCGTGTCGTTTACAAGGCATACTGGCGGCGGCCGCTCAGGCATTTATGACAAGTTTAGGTCAGTATACTCTGGCAGATTTAGTTGCCGCGCCGGAAGAAATCACCCAAGTATTAAATATCATTAGTTTAGAGCCAAAGACCGCTTAGTTAAGGCTTTGGAAAATGTACCTAGCCCAAGTTGGATAGGGAGCTCGCCAGACATTTCGAGGTTTTTGACCGAGGTGTAACAGTGGCTTTTAGTAAAGAAAAGGAAGAGCTAAACGTGAATGCAGATTTGAGAGCTAAAATAGTCGACGTGTGTAAGCAGAAGATGAAATCAAAAGGCGAAAATGTAGGCTTATCCTTTTATGCGTTTTTTGCCAATAAAAACGACAAACCTAAATTGCTTATGGAGGCTGCGACTTGGTGGATTGAGCTTCACGAGCTAGATCATTTTGAAAAAGCGCACAAAATAAAAAGAATGGTGGAAAACGGATTATGAGTTAATCCGAGTCCACCAAACTCAGTGTTTACCGATCGTCTAGCGATGCCTTAAGCCGTAAGCCAAGGCTAGGCAGTAGCAACTGACCCGCCATCCGAAGCGATAACCTGACCAACAATATGCGCGCCTGCTCTTGAACTTAGGAAAATGGCTAAGCCAGCAATATCCTCTGGTGTGCCAACGCGACCATCGGGGATAGATTTACCCACAGCCTCCCAATCTGCACCATCATCTTCTGCAACGGCACCGCCAAAACCAACACCGGTGCTCAACATCCAAGTAGGGTAGGCTCCGGGGGCAATGGCATTGGCAATAATGTGCTCTTTGGTAAGGTGAGTTGCCAAAAAGCGTGTCAGGTGATGTACCGCGGCCTTCGAGGCGCCATACGAGAAAGTATCAAAACGAGAGGCTTTTAAACCATCAATCGAGCCTATATTAATTATTCTTGAAGGCTCCATTTGAGAGGCTGATTTGCGCAGCAGCGGCAGCAGCTTCTGGGTTAAAAAGAACACGCCTTTTACGTTGGTGTCCATTACCTTGTCCCAACCTATTTCTGGAAACTCTTCAATAGGTGCGCCCCATGAAGCACCGGCATTGTTAACGAGAATGTCGAGGTGTTCTTCACGAGCGTTTAAGCGACTTGCGAGCGACTCAATACCCTCGAGGGTAGACAGGTCGGCCGGGAGAGAAATACATTCTCCTCCGTATTGTTCACTTAAGCGCTTGGCGGTCGCATCACAGGCTTCGGCCTTGCGAGAACTGATATACACTTTAGCGCCGTTACTTAAAAAACCTGCGGCAATCATTTCGCCGATACCGCGAGAGCCGCCGGTGATTAGCGCGGTTTTACCTTCGATAGAAAAAAGATTGTTTAGATTAGTCGTCATAATTAATACTTCATCAATTTTTAAAGATTAAAGGGTGAAACCCGATGAATAAGGAATTGAATTTCCCTACATCAAAAACCGTTTAGGCTGGCAAAGCGGTCGAGTTGATAACTGTAACCGCCAAAGGTCTGCTGAGCTACCCTAGCTCGCTTCATATAAAAACCCATATCAAATTCATCGGTCATACCAATACCGCCATGCATTTGCACAGCTTCATTAGTGACCCGTTCGGCGACTTCGCAGAGTTTGGCTTTGGTGGCTGCGGCCATCAATGAGACATTGTCCTCACCATTGTCGATGGCTTGCAGGCTTGCTAGCACCATAGATTTACAAAGCTCTAGTTCGGCGAACATGTCCGCTGCCCTATGTTGCAAAGCCTGGAAGCTGCCAATTAGAACACCAAATTGACTGCGTTGTTTGAGGTATTCAATTGTGGCTTCATACGCTTGCAGAGACAGACCCAATAACTCGGCAGAAAGGCAAGCGTTGGCTATATCAAGAACCTGTTCCAATATCGCCATGCCGCCATTCAAATCCCCAATCAGGTCGGCTTTCGAAACGCTTACATTGTCTAGAACAACATTGCCAGAATTGCGACTGTCTACCATAATCACCCGCTCGCGACTGAGCCCCTCGGTCTTAGCATCAAGTAAAAATAGGCTAATACCCTCGGCGTCACCAGCATTGCCACTGGTTCGCGCCGCGACAACAATCTTGTCAGCTACGTGGGCGTCCATCACCAAGACTTTCTTTCCGGTCAGAATAAAATTGTCACCACTAGCGATGGCTTTTAGTGCGGTTTTTTCAGGCGCGTGGTGAAGGCCTTCCTGTAAGGCCAAGGTGATGAGTAATTTACCTTCAGCTACTGCAGGCAGCAGTGTTCGCTTGTGCGCCTCACTTCCACCTATATTGATCAAACTGGCCCCCACCATGACGGAGGACTGCAAGGGCGAAACACTGAGTTGCCGACCCATTTCTTCAAGAATAAGTCCTAGACCGACATAGCCATATTCCAAACCACCGTAGGCTTCTGGAATAGCGATTCCCGCCCAACCCATCTCTGACATTTCTTCCCACAGCGCTCGAGAAAATCCAGCGGCGTCTCGATCATCCCGCAATTTACGCAGGGCTGAAACCGGCGCTTTCTCCGCTAGAAATCCGGCGGCTGAACTTTTTAACATTTCTTGTTCTTCATTTAATACTAAGGGCATTTTCATTTCCTGCTATATGCTTGAGCTATTAGGCCATTGAAAACTGGCCTTTTGCTACGAATTAAACACGAATACTTGGCTGGAGTGTTGAGCTGTTATAGCCCCAGTACCCGCTTTGCAATAATATTTAGCTGTACCTCCGAGGTGCCCCCTTCGATGGAATTACCCTTGCTGCGAAGCCATGTTCTGGAAAAGTGACCGCCTGCATAGTTGTCGCCTTCCCAACCCATTGCCTGCTCGCCATTTACATCAATCATGAGTTCGCAGCGAGTTTTATTTAATTCGGTTCCGTAATATTTAAAAATGGAAGAGGCGGCGCCCAAGCCTTTGCCAGACTTGGTTTCATCGCCTACTCGCTCCATCGTTTTCGCGAAGGCAAGAATGTTTAGTTCCAGTTTGGCAATGTCGTTACGTAAAACTGGATCAGCTAGACGGCCGTGCTCAAGACCTATGGCCTCTACTGCCGTCTCGCAGAATTTTTTACTGGCACCGCGACCAAAACCACTGATCATCTCTCGTTCGTGGGTTAGTAGATATTTGGCAATGCTCCAGCCCTTGTCCTGTTCGCCCATCAGGTTTTCCTTGGGCACTTTTACATCGTCAAAAAATGTTTCGCAGAAAGGAGAGCGGCCACTGATCAGCAAAATAGGTTTAACGCTTACCCCGGGTGAAGTCATATCAAATAATAGGAAGCTGATACCGTGATGTTTGCTGCCACTGTTATCGGTTCTTACCAGGCAAAAAATCCAGTCGGCCTTATCGGCCCCAGAAGTCCAAACTTTCGAGCCATTGACCAGAAAGTAGTCGTCTTTCTCTTCAGCTTTAGTCTGCAGACTCGCTAAGTCAGAACCAGCACCGGGCTCGCTGTATCCCTGGCACCACCAGATGTCACCATTGGCTATTTTTGGTAAGTGCTGCAGCTTTTGCGCTTCACTACCGTATTCAAGTAAGGCGGGCCCAAGCATGGATATACCCATGCCCTGTAGAGGAGCTCGACACTGAAGGCTGGACATTTCTTCACGAAGAATTTTTGCTTCATGCTTGTCCAGACCACCCCCACCGTATTGTTTTGGCCAGGTGGGTACAGTCCAGCCCTTCGCGGCCATGCGCTCCATCCATAGTTTCTGATCTGGGTGCTTGAACGTGGGTTTGCGACCACCGCCTACCATGTCGGATTCATCCATCATCGGCTGACGCATTGTCTCGGGGCAATTTTCTTCGAGCCAACTGCGGGTATCGGCGCGAAATTGTTCAAGATCAGGCATGTTCTATTTCCTCGTATGAATATCTTGTAAAGGCAAGCGGCTCAGTGGTTTGTTCGCTATCCCAGTCATCTGTTAGCACCGGAGGATCACATATCTCGACAAGGGATAACAGGACATGCCACGTCGTGCTGCGGTTAGATGACGCGGCTAATCAGGTCGCGGCAGGTGTATGCGCTGGAGGTGCTTAGTAGGGAAGTAGGGGGTGATCGAGCGCCTTGTTCAAAAGCGGTGTCAGGCTAAAATCATCGTCTTCTGGGTACAGTGTTTGAATACTGAGATTGGGTTCAGAGGCATAGGCAGTAGGGCCTAAAGCGCCCACCGTGCTGCTGACGCTGAAGAAACTTTTTTGCTGCCCGTCAATTTCCATCTGTATTCGGAAGCTCGCCATCGGTTCCAATTTTGTGGCGCGCTGTTGCCAGTCGTCTGGTACATTTGGGTGTTGGGCTAGTATTTCAAAGGATTGCTGGTCTTCTTCGCTATCACTAAACAGACTACGCTGTTTTAAGGACATTAGGATAACAGAGAGTGTGTCCTCCCAATTCGTCATTATGGTGCCCGCACCCTCTTGACCGAATAGAAAATCGTAGTAGTTACGAACGTCGTTTAGGGCTTGGGGTTTGATGCGGCTTTGAAAGAAACTGACCCAGCCGCGATTGACCATGAGTATTTTGCCAGAGCTGTCCTGCAGTGTTGTGGGGTAGGGGTCAAGGGCACGCAATGTCATCATCATGGCTTTGCGCAGCCATTTTAACTCCGGCGTATTAAAATCAATTTTTTGTTGCAGTGGCACATAGCCCGCGGCCATTAGCAGGTGATTACTGTCGCGGCGTCCGAGCTCGAGGGTTTTCCCGAGTTCCATCGCCAGTTGCTCGCTTGGGCGACTACTGCCATTCTCAAGCCGACTGATATGACGCTGTGAGCTGCTTAATTTTTCGGCTAACTGTTCTTGATTTAAGCCGTGTACCCCACGCCAAAACTTTAGGAACCGACTAAAGGCTAGGTTACTGTTGTTTTTTTTATCTGGCGGCAAGCGTCTACTCCGAGGCGGTATTAAGTGTGGTGTACATTAACGGAATGTTGGCTTTACTGAAAGCGAGATACTAACAGGGAGGGAAGAATTTAGGGCCAGCGACAGTGTAGTATCGATGACCCTAACTTAAAGGGCGTGTGGCAGCCTAGCGGCTTAGGCGCTGAGTATCACCAATGCTGTGGGCGAATTGATTGCGGCTGATCACGTAATGCCGAATGGTTTCGATGTCATCTTCACTTAACTCTTTGCTGAATGACACCATGCCTTGCTCACTGAGAATTCCGTTGAACACTACTTCTCGCCAAACCTCTTTAGAAGCCGTAATTGCTGAGTAGCGTAAATCGGGAATGACACCACCGCCAATCGCTCCAGCGCCGTGGCAGTTAACACAGTATCGGTCATAAATACTAAAACCTTTATCAAGTACCGCTGGAGCCGAGTTTGTAGCCGTGAGGGTAGGCAGGTCCCGTCGTTTCTCAGTGGCCTCAGGTAATGTGGCACTGCCTTTCAATTTGAAGACGAGTAGGCGACTTCGGTTTATTGGGTCACCCGCAGCACTGTCTTCTACTAGCGGTCCAGTCATCAATGGGAAGATGCCGCCCCAACCCGCACTCACGGCAATGTATTGCTCACCGTCGACGGCAAAGGACATTGGCGGCGCTACCACCCCAGTTTGAGTCGGAAACTCCCATAGCTTCTGACCATTCTCTGCACTAAAAGCGCTTAGGAAACCGGCGGCACTGCCCTGAAACACGAGTCCGCCCGCGGTGGACAAAACACCGCCGTTCCAGGCTCCTGGATACTCTACGCGCCATACTTCTTTTTGTAGGATTGGATCCCAAGCGAGCAGGTGGCCACTGGTAGCGTCTTTGATTTGTTGAATGACACTTGGGTCGTCTGGAAATTTACCCGCTTTAGTGTCTACGCCCAGATTGACCGCTAGTTTTGATGGAGTTTGTTCATTTTCCGCGAGGTAGGGAAAGGCCGTCTCCTGTGCGGGTAAATACATTAACTTTGTTTTAGGGCTGTAAGACATTGGATGCCAATTGTGGCCGCCCATCCAAGCGGGGGATACCAGCGCTGGCGTATCAGTTTTCCAGTATTCCGCTTCTGGATTAACCACTGGGCGACCGGTTTTGAGGTCAATGTGGCTAGCCCAATTCACTTTTACAAAGGGTTCGGCGGAAATAAGCTGACCCGTGACGCGATCGAGTACATAGAAAAACCCATTCTTGGGCGCCTGCATAAGAACTTTGCGGGTTTCACCTTCAATTTTGAGGTCGGCCAACACCATATGTTGGGTGGCGGTATAATCCCAGGCTTCACTGGGCGTGGTTTGGTAGTGCCAGCGATACGCTCCCGTATCGGCATCCACCGCGACTATTGAGGAGAGAAACCAATTATCCCCCTTACCAGCACTGCGCATATTTGGGTTCCAAGGTGAGCCGTTGCCGACGCCAAAATAGAGTAGATTAGTTTCGGCGTCATAAGCCATAGAATCCCATACCGTGCCGCCGCCACCGAGTTTCCACCACTCGCCGTTCCAGGTGGCGGTTTGTGCTTCTACGGGCTCTGTGCCGGTAGGATCATTGGGGCCGCCTGGTACGGTGTAGAAGCGCCAGACCCGCTCTCCGGTACTTACATCATAGGCGGACAAATAGCCGCGCACACCGTATTCCGCGCCGCCGTTGCCAATGAATACATTGTTGCCAACCACTCGTGGTGCGCCAGTAATGGTGTAGCTCTGGCTTTGATCAACGGTGAGTGTGGACCAGATAACATCGCCGTTTCCGGCATTGAGAGCGATTAGGCGTCCGTCGAGAGTGCCAAGGTATATTTGACCCTTGTGAAAGGCTATTCCTCGATTGACGGCATCACAGCAGCCCTTTACGCCGTAGGATTTAGGCACTTTCGGGTCAAAATGCCACAGCTGCTCGCCAGTGATGGCATTGATGGCTATTACATGGCTCCAAGCAGAGGTGGTATACATCACACCATCAATGACCAAGGGCGTGGCCTCTTGGCCTCGTTTGCCCGGTAGGTCTATATACCAAGCGAGTGAAAGCTTGGATACATTGTTCGTAGTAATTTGATCTAGGGGGCTAAAACGCTCTTCTTTGGGCGATTGACCATGGTAGCGCCAATCACCTAGCTCAGTATTGCTGGACGACTTGTGATCGTTGCTTGTTGAAGTCCTTAGATCGCTGGTGCTATTGCTTAAATTGCATGCAGAAAGAGCTGCACAAACGGCGAGTATGACAAGCCAATGCCTATAGGCGCTTAGGTTCACAAAAAGTCTCCTAGATATAGAATTTGAAAAAGTGGGGCATTCTTAGAAAACGAAATGCCCCCGGCAGGCTCAGAAGTTGTATTTAGAGGTGAAGTACCATTCACGGCCGCGGTTATAGCTACCCTCAACAAAGCCTACGCCTGGCTGACTAAAGCCGGAGTAGAGGTAGTATTCGTCGGTAGCGTTGCTGACACCCGCGACAAAAGTCCAGTGATCATCTGCCGTGTAAGTGGCTGACAAGCCCAGTAGGCCAAACGCTTCTTGAGCTAATAAAGGAGTATTTTCAGCATCGTTAAAATGGTCGTCTTTCCAACTGTAGTCGGCGTGCAGATTCACTTCAGCACCTGACTTGAGATCAATACTGTAATCAACCACTAGGTTGAAGGAGTTTTCTGGGGTGTTTGAAAAATCAAAGTCGGCGGTGATGGTGGCATTGGGGTCGGTAATCTCGTTGTATTTGGCGTCCAAGTAGGAATAGCCAGCCATAATTGTCAGGCTTTCCACTGGTTGCACTAAAACTTCAAGCTCCAGCCCATTGATTTCCGAAGATCCCGCATTCACGGTTATAGGTGTGATGCCTTCTTGGTTGATAACCTGCAGGTCTGTGTAGTCAGTGCTGAAGATGGCGCCATTAATCCGCATCAGATTGAAGTCCAGTTTAAAACCGATTTCCATGGTTTCGGCTTCTTCTGGATCAAACGGTCTGGCACCGTCTTTTGGGTCTACGGTACGGCCGGTAAAACCACCAGATTTAAAGCCTTCTGAGTAAGAGAAGTAAGTGAATACCTCATCGCTCCAACGATAATCCACGCTAAATCGAGGCGAGGTATCTGAGAATTCTACGGTCTTTTCATCAATTAAGAGAATAAGAGGGGCTACACCTAGTGTGACGTGAGTAGGGCGGTAAGTTTTTTCGTCTTCTGTATGGCGCAGACCAAAGGTAGCACTTAGGCTATCAGTAAGTTCATAAGTAGCTTGGGCAAATGCGGCTTTTGAGGTGTTTTCTACATCGTTGGCTTCGTCTAACCAAAGATTGAACACCGCGCCAGGAACGCCAGCGAGTGCTAAGTCGCCTTCCAGAGCCAGTGGCACTTGAACTCGGTCATAGCCTTCTTCTTTGAAGTAATAAAGTCCTGCCAACCAATTAAGCTTGTCATCAAAGGCGAGGCCCGTGAACTGAAATTCTTGGCTGAATTGCTCGTGTGAATATTTGTTGCGGGTATGGTCTAAAACAATGGGCGAGCTGTCGCCGTCACGACCAAAATCAGAATCTAGATCGCGATATGCGGTGATCGATTTAACGCCCACTTCGCCAATATCCCAATCCAGAGTCAGGGAAACACCAAATAGGTCGTAGTCGGAATGGGAAGGGGCATTGCCGTAGGTGCTGTGTCGATCACCAGTGATCCAGCGCTCATCAAAAACCAAACGGTTGGCGGGTGCATCACCACCAGTAGCAAAGGCATTGTAGGCATTTGAGAGGGCCGTGCCCGCCTCATAAGTGGGAGTGAATCCCAAAAGGGTAGACACTGGCGCCGTCTCTCTTGCTCGAGAAGCGTCAAGCGAGAGCAGGGCTTCCAAGTTGTCGCCCGTGTAGAAGAGCTTGGCGCGCCCCGACTGAGTATTGATTTCACCTAACTTGTCGCCCTTGCCGTAGAGCACGCCATTATCGTAGGCATCGGGCGCTGTGCCTGCTGGAATTTGTAGCGGAATGTAGTCTGCAGGTGCCGCGAGGCGCACCCCATAGCCGTCTTGGGTTTTGCTGGAAAAAGACAGCGAGCTCAACCATTGATCATTGATCGGTAGATCGATCCGTGCACGCAGGTCTAGGCGATTATCGGTACCGAAATTGGCGGCCATTGAACCACCCATTTCCTCGGCGGGCTTCTTTGAGACGATACTGATGGCGCCACCAATAGTGTTGCGACCAAATAGGGTGCCCTGTGGGCCCTTGAGTACTTCCACGCGCTCCACATCCAAAAGGTCAACTAAACCGCCTACAGACCTAGAGACATACACATTATCTACGTACAAACCAACACCGGGGTCAATGGTTAGCAGGAAGTCGCTTACGCCAATGCCGCGGATAAAGGTTGTGATTGCCGCTGAACTGCCGCTGATCGCAGCCGTGGGATCCATTTCTAACCCCGGTGTAAAGTTGCCTACTTGGGCGATATTGGTTAAACCTTTAGATTCTAAGTCATTGCCAGTAAAGGCCGATACGGCGATAGGAACATCCTGAAGATTCTCTTCAACTTTACGGGCTGTAACCACAACCTCTTCAAGTTGCATGGCGAGTACCGCTGGCGATGCGTGCATTAAAAGCCCTGATGCTATCGCTGGAATTATTGTCTTTTTGATCATTATTCTTGCCTCTCATTTACAAAATAATTTTTATTTCTTAGCGCTTGGTCCCTTCTGCTCAATCGCAAATCGCTGAGCTTGTAAAGCAGGAGCTCGCGGGGAGTTAATAGACCCATTCGCTGAAACTATATTGCCTTGATAGGCAGGGACGTGCTTTGCTGGGGCGGCTCAAAAGCTAGTCTGAAACGGCTACCTGATACGGGAAATGTGTGTTTTTTAGATTTTATGTGATACTTTGGCGAGGAATATGGCGAGTGCCTGGGTGGGAAAAGCTGCCGGCAAGGAAAAATGGATTTAAGATATTAAATTCTGGGCCTTCGTAAGGCCAAACCCAGCTTTGTGCAGAATGTGGGATAAAAATCATGACAATAACAAAGTTCGATACTCAGTCACATAATGCTAACGAACAGTTTTCCTACTGGAATGACGCGGTCTGTGATGTGTTCACCGCGCTTGATTGCCAGCACATGGCCCGGGGAATCCCCGCCTCTGAAGGCTATCGCGGCAGCCTAGAACGCTGGGACCTCGATAAGTTACAGATGGTTAAAGTCAGTGCCGATCCGTCTCGAGTGGATCACAGCCGAGGCCAGCTTGCCAAGTCAACCAGTGGCGTAAATTTGATGCATATCCAATTGGCTGGCGAAAGTTTTAATGTTCAAGATGGGCGCGAGGCCTTATTGAAACCCGGGGACTTTACCATCTGTAATAGCACTCGCCCTTATCACCTCTGCTTTGATAAACCCATTGAGATGTTAGTGTTGAAAATTCCCCACGAGATATTCGATGGTTACTTTGCTTCAGAGCAATGCTTGTTTGGGCAGAGATTTTCAGCCTCCAGTGGTGGCGGGCTGAGTCATATTATTAACGACTTCATTAAAAATATCTGGCGCCGCCGCGATGTGGACCTAACTCCAGTTCAAACTCGATCCCTTGCCGACTGCACTCTATCATTATTGTCCAGCCACCTTGATGCCTTTGCCGGGTTCGGCAAAGCTGCTGAGGAGAACCGTCGCAGGAGTTTACTGAAAACTATTCAGGTCTACATCGATCGCCATATGTCCAATGCTGAACTGAGTCCTGAATCAGCGGCTGCGGCAAATAATATTTCGGCGCGCAATCTCCGAAGTTTATTTGCCGAGCAGGGGCTGACTTGTTCAGGCTATCTGATGGAACAGCGCTTAAAAGCCGCGGCTCACTTGTTGGGTGATTACCGCTATGCGCATTTAAAGGTCATTGATGTCGCTTTTCGTTGTGGGTTCCAGAATGCTTCGCATTTTTCACGCCGATTTCGAAGCTGTTACGGAGTCTCGCCGAAGGATTATAGAGAACGGTGTGAGCACTAAACATTGAAGACTAAGAGCGGTGTGTGGTTTGTTTATGATGGCGACTGTCCAATTTGTAAGCAGGCCGCTAAAGCCTTGAAAATAAAACAACACTTTGGAGAGCTGCACACACTTGATGCTCGTGGGGCTAAATCTGATCCATTAATAGAAGAGATTACCCGCCGCGCCTATGATCTTGATGAGGGCATGGTCATTTACCTTGATGGGCAATTTTATCACGGTAAACATGCGCTGAAGTTTATGGCCAAGTACGGCGACAGTAAGAATGTTTTTATGACTGTTTTTAAGGGGTTTTTTTGGTTAGATAGCCTATCTAATCTAGTCTACCCTTGGTTTCGTGGCTCTCGAAACCTATTGCTAAAACGAAAAGGTTCTGCTCGAATTGATAATCTAGAGCTAAAAAAAGAACCAATCTTCAAGAGCATTTTTGGCAAGAGTTGGGATGAGCTAGCACCTGTGATGAAAAAGCATTACGCGAATCGCCCTTATACACAAGATCAAAGTACAGTGACGGGAAAGGTCGATGTTGTGTGTAAAGCGCCCTTATTGTGGCTTTCGCCCATTCTAAAGCTGCTAGGTCAAATTCCAATCGCTAATGAGGCCAATGTACCAGTGCTTGTACATTTCCAGAGTGATAAGAACACAAAATCATTCGAGTTTAATCGGACCTTTAATTTCTCGCAAAAAAAACCTTACAAATTTCGCTCTCGAATGCATCAAATTAGCGAAGACAAAATCATAGAAATTATGCGGTTTGGTATAGGCTGGAAGGCGAGATGCTCTTGGGATGGCGAAAAAGTCATTTTATCCCACGAAGGGTTTGCACTACAGTTGTTTGGCCATCTCATTCCATTGCCCCTGACCCTTGTTATGGGGTCTGTTTATGCCGAAGAGCGCCCAGTGGATGACTTTTCGTTCGATATGCTGACTCATATCACACACCCTTGGTGGGGAAAGGTATACGAGTATAAAGGGCGTTTCGAGGTGTTGAGTTGACGGCCTTTTCTTCAATGGTTTTTAAGCTGCAGCAGTCGATGTATTAAAGCGTCGGCGATAATCTAAGGGCGATAATTGACAGTGCCGCTTGAACAATCGCCGGAAAGCACTTTCATCGTTATAGCCGCAGCGCTGTACAATTTCACCAAATCGCAGTTGTGTAGTTTCTAGTAAAATTTTGCATTTTTCTATTCTAAGCTTTTGGGTAAACGCTTGGGGGGTTTCGCCAAGGCTGCTTTGGAATCGACGAATGAGAGTTCGGGGGCTAACCGCGACCTCGGCGGCAATTTCATCAATGCGAAAATCTTTAGTTAAATTGGCTCGAATCCAGTTTTCTGCTTTTAACACGACCGGATCGGTACTCATTAGGGCTGACAGAATGGCGTAGGGTGCTTGGCTGCGACGTTGGTTATCAACCATTAAATATTTTGATACAAGGCGTGCAAAGTGCTTGCCCGCGTATTTCTCCAACAAAACCAAACACACATCTTGATACGATGATGTGCCCGCGCCACAAAGTACATTGCCAGAAAGCGTACATATAGCGTCTTTATCCAGTGCAACATTAGGATAACGTTCAGCAAAATACTGGCTTAACCACCAGGAGGTGGTTGCTTGCTTTCCCTCCAGTAAGCCGGCTTCGGCCAATAGAAAGCTGCCGCTACAGCTGGTGGCAATAAGAGACTGCTGCTCGCCGTGTAATTCAAACCACGGCAGCACCGTTTGCCAACTGGCAACAACGCGGTCTATGTCTGATCGCGTACCCAAAGTGAAGGCGGGAATGAATAGAATATCTTCCGCGTCTATGTCTTCGAGTTTACCGTCTACGGATATGGTGTAACCGTTAGAACAGCTAACTGGCTCGCCATCAAATGACAGCAAACGTGTACGGAATAAGGGTTCATCCAAGCCATTAATGCGCTGAGAAATTCGGTTGGCGACACTGAAAATATCAATAACCCCCATCATTGATGTAGCCGCTGATTGAGGTAGTGCAATTATGCTTATTTGTTTGGACATCCTGAGTACCCCGAAATTGATCAATGAAGGTTTTAATGACTATATATGTCTTTTATAGCTTGTGCTGGGTTAATTACGACAACAATAAGGGTGAATACGCCAAACCTTCTGCTTTAGCTTAATGTTGTCAAATTTAGCATCAAAAGTGTCAGATTGGCCATTGTTGGTGGCGGATTATTCCCATTAGTATGTGTTTCAAGCCACTAGGACGGAGAAATTTTATGAAATCGCTAAATCGCCGTAAATTCCTTAGTCTATTGAGCAGTTCTGCGCTGATTGCCAGCCTACCGCTAATTACAGGCTGCGAGACCTTTGAGCCAATAGCGTTCAACACCGGTCGCACCGTATCGCCACCCATAGGCTGCACAGAACTGCTGGCGCGAGACCAGCAAGGAGATTGTTAATGAATCATTCACCAGAAACACTGCGCTTGCAGCTGAAGTCTGTTTTTCATCGGGTAATAAATAATTTCCACGGTAAAACGGATAAAGGTGAACATTGGCAAATGCCACCCGAAAATTACGACGGCAGCCAAACATTAAGAGATGATTGTGATGGCTTTTGTCTGGCTTGCCGAGTGCTATTAAGAAAACTAGGTATCGCCAGCCGCTTGGTATATTGCGAGGTGGAGGGAAGCGGCCATTTGGTTGTAGAAGCAGACGGTTGGATTCTCGACAATCGCCAGAAAACCGTGGTTGCAAACACTTTTCTTACGAGTTATCAGTGGAAGAGAATCTCAGGTTACGATGCAAGAGACCCTTGGAAGGAGATTATTTAGGTGTTGGCTTCTACCTTGTGCAAAGGCCTGTGTTGGTTTGACTTGCAAAAGGTTCGTTGACGAACTAAGATGCAGTTCTTAATTTAATGCATTAGCGCAAATCAATAGTCAGAAAGAGACAGAGATCCATGACACCAAGAACCAATGGGATTGTATTTTCTGTGGCGCAGCTAAGAGATCATGCTTACGAACATGTTGCTAGTGAGCTTAAACGTTTGGGTATGACGGATCTCGCTCCGTCTCACGGTGCCATATTGATTACTCTCTATCGTGAGAAAGCACTGTCATTAAAAGAATTGTCGATCAGAATTAATAAGAAGAAGTCTTCAACAACCGAATTGGTTGATAAGTTAATTCGTCTCGGTTACGTAGAAAAAGCGACTTCAGCAGAAGATCAAAGGGTGAAGTTGGTTGGATTAACAGCAAAAAGCCTTGCCCACAAAAAAGATTTTAAAGTCTTGTCTGAAAATGTTAATGGCCGGGTTTATAAGGGTTTTTCGATAGAAGAGCAGCAACTATTTACTGATTTGTTGTCTAGAGCTTTAAAAAACTATTAACGGAAGACTGTGGTTTATTTATTTAATATTAGGGTTCGTTAGCGAACTAATTATCGATTGAGCGCAATACAAGAGGCTGAGGTTAGCAAGCAATGAAAGCGATTTACCAAACTCAATATGGGAAAAGTGACGTACTGCAGTTCGGCGAGCAAGACTTACCTAAGCTGAAGGGTAAAGAACTTCGCATCAGAAATCATGCCGCAAGTGTTAACCCTAGAGACTGGTTGATTAGAGCAGGCCGATATCAATTGCAATTTTTAGTGCCTTCTTTTCCGCTCATACTAGGCAGCGACTTTGCCGGTGAGATTGTGGCACTAGGTGATGATGTAGAGGGCTTTCATGTAGGTGATAAGGTTTTTGGCATGAAAAACCCTTCTGAGGGCTTGGCCACCTACGCCGAGGAAGTTTTGGCTCCTGCGGAAAACGTAGCAATTATCCCCGATGGAATATCTTACGTCGACGCGGCAGGCGTGCCTTTATGTTCACTTACCGCTTGGCAGGCTCTCGTCAATAAAGCAGGTTTGAAAAGTGGTATGTCGGTACTGATTATTGGTGCTTCGGGCGGCGTCGGGTGCTATGCAGTACAAATTGCTCGAGCATTAGGCGCGGTAGTAACGGCCGTCTGTAGTGGGAAGAATAGTGCAATGGTCACTGAGTTAGGGGCCAGTCAGGTGGTTGATTATAATCAATGCGATTTTCTTAAGGAGGGAAATAGTTATGACATTATTTTCGATACTATTGGCCGTCATAAACTAGATGTTTGTAAGCCTGTCATGAACCCGGGAGGAATTTATGTTTCAACTATTCCGACACCAGAAAATTTAAAGTCGATGATGATAACGAAAATTAAGTCCTTGTTTTCCAAGCCTTGTAAAAAGACTAGCGTGGTGATGGTAAAGTCCAGTGGCGATGATCTTGAAAAAATCGCTGATTTAATTGTCTCTGGCAGGCTGAGGCCTATTATCGACCGAGTATTTCCAATGCAAGAGGCCAGTCAGGCTCACGATTACAGCAGGAGTTTACGGGCTAGGGGGAAGATTGTGTTAAAAATTTCTTAAACGAGCAGGGTGTGGCGTAATGGTTATTTCGAAACTAATGGCAGAGTCGGTGGAATCTCGTTTGTGGCGATGGGGCGGCAATTTATTTCCTGCCTATCGACGAACTGGCGCGCGCATAAGCTATGTAGCCGCTGATTTTCATGAGGTGCACATTGCAATTCCCAGCAATTGGAAAACTAGAAATCACATGGGTATAACCTGGGGAGGCGGTTTGTACAGCGGGTTAGACCCAATTTATGGTGTGATGTTGTACAAAATTCTTGGTCGTCAGTGTCGGGTAATCGACCGAAAGGCGACAATACACTTTAGGCGCCCGGCAAAAACGACCTTATTCGCTAAGTTTCGGCTTTCTAAGCAAGAGCTTAGCGACATACGAGAGAATTTATTGTTAAAACAAAAATTAACGCGTGTTTACGATATTGATTTGGTGGACGGGCAGGGTATAGTGCATGCCTCCTGTGAAAAAGAACTGTGTATTTTCCCAAGCCGCCGATAGAAAGCTGCCCGTCGATTTTCCCCACAGTTCTTTTAATTTGCCTATGACCAGTCGAAGTTTTCCAAATCAGAGAGCCGGTGCCTGAATCCCAGTACGTCGTGAGAAAATTGATGGATTGCAAACTCGGCATCATCTCGCGAATCGAAGGGGCCAACGGATGGCAGTTCTCGGCATAGAAAATACCAGTGGCCTTCGGCAAAATATATTCGATTGGAAGAGTAAAAGGTTTTGTCTGGGTCGTCCATAATTCGCGACATGAGATGAATATCCTTGTCTTAAAAAATAGCAGTAATTATTCGTCTTTTATGGTTTGTAGGTTAAATAGCATAGAGCCAATCGTGAATTTTGCTATATACCCATTTCTTATTAACTCACTGGGTTTAGATGTGAAGGTTATTTCGATTGGAGGTATCGAAAAATTACTTTTCGTCAATGATCGAATTAATATAAATTATCATTCCAGGTCCGTAACTTGGAATTAAACGACTAAGCCTAGTTGGCAAGCGTAGCCGGTAAACATCCAATGTTTATTCAGCTAACTACTCGTTATTAATTGAGTTAGCGAAGCTCAAAATTCGCTTACAACCCTCAGCAATAGATTCGGTGCTGGTAGCGAAGCTGATACGGATAAACCCTTCTCCAGAAGGCCCAAATTCCGCTCCGTCTAGAACGCTCACGCCTTTTTCCTGATAAAGACTTTTCGAAAACTCAAGCCCGCTGAGTCCGGTGGCTTCAATATTCACCATGAGAAACATTCCTGCGGCAGGTGAAGTCAATTGCAACTTACTGCATTCGCTTAATAATTCTACCGCTTTGTCCCGACGTTGTTTGAATTCCATTTTCATATCATGAACTTCGGCGAGCTCTTGCTCTAGTGCAAGTGCTCCTGCCTCTTGGACAAAGCCGGGTAGGCCGTAGGTTATGGCCAAGTTTAGGTTTGAAAAAGCGTTCACAAACGCCTCAGGGCCAATAGCCCAGCCTACCCGCCAACCCGTCATAGCGTGGGACTTGGAGAGGCTACCCACAACAATGGTGCGATCTTTCATATTGTCTACAGCAGAGATGGAGTGGTGCTCGCCATCAAAGATAAAGTCACAATAAATTTCATCTGAGACAACCCAAAGGTCGTGTTCAATCGCTATCTTAGCCATAAGCTCTAAATTCGCCGGGCTTATCATTGCGCCCGTTGGATTGGCTGGCGAAGCTAGAAATATAGCCTTGGTTTTGTCCGTAATGGACTTGCGCAAAACTTCAATGTCAGGTTGGTAGGCAGAATCAGCGGGGCATGGAACAGTCACTACTTCGGCGCCTGTTGAGCGTATTGTGGCGTGATAAGTGGTAAACATCGGTTCGAGAACCAAGACCTCATCATCTGGGTTTAGTAGTAGAGCTGCACTGGCGTACAAAGCATTTTGGGTGCCTGCAGTAACCACCACGTTACTCTCGGTAAATGGCACGCCATTGATGCGAGCAATTTTGCTGGCAATGGCTTTGCGGAGGCGAGAGCGACCGACAGTTTCGGTGTAATGGGTGTCGCCATGCTGAAGTGAGCGAATGGCCTCTTGCGTAATCGCGTCTGGAGTATTGAAATCTGGGTCACCCACGCTCATGACAATGACGTCTTCGCCTGCGGCACGGCGGGCCACGGCCAGATAGTGGTCATCCCAAACACTTGAGCCTTTACCAGACACTCGATTGCTTAATTCTGAATAGCGCATTAACCTACCTGCTTTCTAGTAATTGAATAAATTGAACGATTGTATAGTATTTTAAATGTTTTACTATGAAGTCGCAATACAGGCTTGGCACTAAAGGAATTCGTAAGACCATGAGTAATCAACAGACTAGCCTTCAGCCGAGGTACAAGAAGGGAAAATTGAAGCTGATTGAGGCTACCTTAGAGAGTTTGATGGCTGAGGGCTCTGAAGGTGCTTCGATAAGAAAAATTTGCGATCGTGCCAATGTATCAATTGGATTGGTGAATTATCATTTTACTTCAATTAACGAATTGTTGGCCGCGGCCTATAAACATCTGTCTATGGGAGTGTTGAGCGCCGCAGTTGAAAAAAGTGAAGTTCATGCCGGTGACCCTCGGCGATGCCTGTCCGCATTTATGGAAGAGATTTTTAGTCACAAGGTTTTGCAACCTAGTGTACTGAGGGCTTGGTTAGTTTTTTGGGGAATGGTCGATTCATCAGCCGCTATTCGCATGGCCCACGATGAGGTGAATACCGCCTCTTGGGAGTTCTTGGAGAAAATTATAATCGGCATGGATCAACAATCTAAAGTTAAGTTGTCGCCACGCTTAGCCGCCATTGGTTTAAGTTCGATGATTGATGGCCTGTGGTTAGAAAAGTGCCTGCAGCCGGATACCTTCACTGCCATTGAGGCTGTGCGCCTCTGTGAATTTTGGGTAGACGCTATAGCATAAGTCGAATTTTCTCGCCGCCAGAAAAGTTTTCTATTTCTTCGATTTAAAGTGCACTACCAAGAAGATCGCCAAGCTGAATATTGCCGTGCTTATGGCCAGTAAATAGGCTGGGACATAGCTGTTGCCACCCACCACCAGAAGCCCTACGACGGCGGGTCCGGCTGATGCACCAACGGACTGAAAGGCAGGGATAATTGAGGCGTAAACACTATTTTTTTCTCCCTGAGACACCATGAGTAGCTGGTAGGGAAGAACGTAGTTCCAGGCAGAGGCATAGAGGAGAAAAGAGAGGAAATACCCCAGTCGACTGTTACTATAATATAAAACGATTATAGCGACTAAAAATCCTATAGTACCTATAAATAAAGGTTTAATATTGCCTAGGCGCTGACCTGTTATGCTAGCCGCCCAGGCGCCCAGCGAACAGAGAATTAACACCGCGGCACTCATGCTTCCTATGGAGCTAGCATCAAAACCCTTGGTGTTGCCGATCCTCTCAATGAAAGCCCAAATACTTGTCTGGCCAAGAAAATATACGGCAATCGCCAATAGCCCCAGCATGGGTAAAATTGAATCTTTTGACAGAAGGCGTATAGCTTTAGTCGCGGCCTTTGGGGTTGATTCTAATTTCGTGTCGGCAGTTGCTAAGTGCTTTTTGGCCCTGTCTCCCTCAGCGCTTTTTGGTAGCCAAGGTGCGGAAAAAATTGCAAGAGCAAAGGTCGCTGCGATGGTATAGCTAAGGCCAGCAAAACCAAATCTCGGTAAGATGTAAGATTGTAAAATAAGAATCACCGCGCCCGCTACCAGACACTGCATAATCAAGGATATTGAATAAGCGCGAACCGGATTTTGCATGCCGCTCATATGGCAGAACGCGCAAGACAAGGCCACACCTGTCATGCTGCCGGCTAGTAGGTAGAAGCCAATGAGGGTGGTGTAGTTAACGAAGGCCGCGCCTGCCATAAATAAGGCGCAAGCAACACCTGATCCGCCAACGGCTAATCTCCAATCAACCTTGTTCACCCAAAGAGCGCCGGACAAATTGGCGATTAGTTGCCCAAATAAGAAAGCGGAGCCTAAAAACCCAATTTGTTTTTCGTCATATCCGCGCTGTGTCGCTAATGCTCCGAGGATAATAAACAAGGTATTATAAACCAGATTATTTACTGTCAGTACGCTGGCTACTACAAAGTAGTCTATTGCTTGGCCGAAACGCCTCACTTGAGGTTTTGTAAGGGTTACTACATCGGAGTTTATGAGGCTCGCGGCGAGGGCATCTGGACAATTTATTTGATCGGACATGCGGTTCAATACCTTAAAGTCTGCTCGAGAATGCGCAGTCATTTGAGCAGTTGCTAAAAATCTTGTCAATAGAAACTGAACATTCGTACAATACTAATTGTTAAGATTTGAGTGTCAGGCGATTATGAGACCTTACTGATACTGACAAAAACTAGGATTAATTCGAGCTGTGTCTTGCGCTTAGCGATATTTTGCTAGGAATTGCCAGTTGACGAAGCACTTGAAAAACTCATGCTGGAGCTAGAAATTCTCAATTGAGTCAAAATTTAGCCTCAATTATCCTTTGCTAGATATACTGCGTAGATTCGTTATAGCGCTATCCTTATGGCTTCTTGAGTTAAGCATGGTCTGAATAAAGACGGCTGCCTAACTATGGGCTTGAGGTGAATCTATTGTCAGCTTCGTTTTTAGAGTGGAATTTTTATGAGCGATATCCTTGAGCAATTAGTAGGTCTTCTGGGTGCAAAGTCAGTGTTGGTAGGCGACGACATTAGTGCGCGGAATGTTTCCTATTGGGACAATAGCCCCCTGTTGGCGATGGCCATAGTCCGCCCCGAAAGTACCGAAGACCTCGCGGCCGTCATGGCCCTGTGTCACCAGCAGGGTCAAAATCTTGTTCCGCAGGGTGGGCGTACTAATTTAGTGGAAAGCTGCTTAAGCACTGCAGACGATATAATTATATCACTGGAAAAAATGAATAATATTGTTTCCTTAGATGAAGTGAATTATACCGTCACGGTAGAGGCTGGTCTTATCTTGGAAACCCTACAGAACACGCTCGCGGAGTCTCATTTGATGTTCCCAATGGACTTCGGTGCACGTGGTTCCTGCACCATTGGCGGTATTCTTGCAACAAATGCGGGGGGTACCATGGTCTTGAAATACGGCATGGCCAGAGCGTTATTGCTGGGAGTAGAAGTGGTTCTGCCAGATGGAACCATTATAAGCTCCTTGAACGAATCCTTAAAAAACAACACTGGCTATGATCTAAATAATCTCTTTTGTGGCAGTGAAGGCACTCTAGGTGTAATCACCAAGGCGGTACTAAGATTGTGGGATCAGCCTATGAGTCGGTCCACCGCGTTATTGGCCTGTGATAGCTTCGAAAATCTAACAACACTGCTAAAAACATTCCAATCTCGTTTGCCCGGCGGATTGAGCGCCTACGAGGTAATGTGGAACGAATATTTTAAGCTGAATGCCTCAAGCTTAATGCCTGGTCGTGAGCCGATTGCGAGTGACTATAACTATTATGTGCTGGCAGAGTACGCCGGAGGCGATCAGGCACTTGATGGAGAGGCTTTTAACGCCGTCCTAGAATCAGCATTTGAACAATCCCTAATAGTTGATGGTGTTGTCGTTAAAACTGAGTCTGAACGTGAAGAACTTTGGCAAATACGCGACAACCCCGAGCCTCTAGAGCACAGCAGGGGCGAATGGGCCTGCTTTGATGTCAGTTTAAAAATTTCATCGATGGAAAGCTTTACAGATCAACTCAAAGCCCAGGTCGATGGATATAGTCAAGTGAATGAAGTGTATATTTATGGTCACTTAGGTGACGGCAACTTACATTTAGCGATCTGGGCTGAGCGAGAAGGGCAGCCGTTCATTGAAGACATTGAACTGTTGGTTTATACCCTAGTGAAAAAGTTTTCTGGTTCGATCTCTGCTGAACACGGAATTGGTCTAGAAAAACGTAAGTGGCTGTCTTATAGCCGTAGTCAGAATGAATTAGCGTTAATGCGTCGAATAAAAACAACATTTGACCCTGCTGAAATGATGAACTTTGGGAAAATTTTACAATAAATATTTCTTCCTGTATCAGCGCCCAAAAAATGGAGTCGGTGTCATATATTTGTATGTACTCTCCTAGGTACAATTTGTATTCAAAATAATAAAAGTGGTCTTTTGATGAGTGAAAATAAAACAACGCCAAACTCAAACGGTGAATTTACCGGCTGGGTGGTCATGGCGATCAGTATATGGATCACAGTAGTAGGTGTCACGGCGCTTTTAATACTTCCCATTATTGTTGGTGGCTTGTCGGATAATACCAATTTTAGTGATAGTCAAATTGGCTATTTGGCTTCTGCCGATATGGCCGGAATGGGGCTTGTATCAACTTTAAGTATTTTTTGGGTACGGAAAGTAAACTGGCGTGTCGCCGTTTCATTGGGTTTGATCGTGCTAATTGCCGCGAATATATTGTCGGCTTCGGTTACGGACTTTTACTCAATGCTGGCCCTGCGTTTCGTCGCAGGCTTGGGCGGGGGCTTAGCACTTTCCATCGGGCTGGCTTGCCAAAGCGATTGCGCTCTAGCTGACAAAGCATTTTCATACTTTGTTGCCTTAGAATTTTTCCTAACGAGTATTGGGTTTCTGTTATTACCTGATTTACTGAAAGAATTTGGCCTAGCCGGTTTAATGTATGTTCTGGCTGGAATGGGCCTGAGTGCACTTCTTTTCTGCGGCCTGATGCCGTCGCGAGGGATTGATAAAAGCGTTGTTGCCGGAGGGGCTGTCGGTAAAGTGCCCTTACAGGGCATTTGGGTCTTGTTGGGGTGCTTGTTTTTCTTTACTTCCCAGGGCGGCTTATGGGCCTTTATTGAGCGCATCGGAGTCAATTCCGGTATGGACAGTGGCGAGGTCGGAAATATTCTGGCTATATCCTCATATTCTGGGTTAGTGGGGGCACTCGGTGCTGTTTGGCTGCGGGAGAAGCTAGGTCTGGTATTTACCTTTCTGCTGTTAGGGGCGGGCGAGTTGTTGTGCATGTTGATGTTGTTGGGTGATATTGAAGCAGGCCTATACCTAGCAAGTCTGATTTTGTTTCAGTTTTTCTGGGCTCTGGCGATTCCATTGATGATGAGTACTCTCAATCAAATGGATCGAAGTGGACGCTTGGTGCTATTGGTGTTGGCGATCGCAAAAATAGGGTACGCTATTGGGCCTGCATTGATGGGGCAGATAGTGAACGAGTCTGGTTTTGCTTCGGTTGTTTTGTCTTCCGCGGCAATCTGTGTATTTGGGGTAATGGTCATTGCTGGAATACTTCGTCGATACGAGGAAAAGAACATTCGTTTCGCGAATGCAGTTCCATAGTATTCTGATACGGAGGTACGTGATGACAACGCGGGTGCTCTGCAGCCTTGTTTATCCTAGGGTCGCTGATACTCTGCTCCGTATCCTAATGTTCAGGAAGACTAAGAACAATAAACGCTGAGGTCTTATATGCGACGTAGATTGCCCCCTTTAAACTCTTTAAAAGCCTTTGAGGCCGCCGCTCGATATTGTAGTTTCAGTGACGCGGCCGACGAATTGTGCGTATCGCACTCGGCCATTAGTCATCAGGTAAAGCTGCTGGAAAAACACCTCAATATCGAGTTGTTTGTGCGTAAGCCACATTCAGTGAGTCTCAGTGCCGCGGGTAAACAGTTGTATCCCTATTTACGCGATGGATTTAATGGTCTTTCTGAAGGCGTAGAAAGGGTGCTGGCACCTCAAGCGCCTAGTGTTCTTACGGTTAGACTTTACAATACCTTTGCGATTCGCTGGCTAATACCCAATTTAACAAAATTCCAACGAGATTACCCTGAAATTCAAGTTCGCCTAAGTACCTCACTAACGGACGTTGACTTTGATCATGATGACGTGGATGTGTGTATTCGCTCTGGTAAAACAGATGACCCCGGTGTTCATTACGATCGACTTTTTGGTGGAGAGAGCTTTCCTGTTTGCAGTCCGGCCTACCTGGAGAAAAACCCAAACCTCAAACAACCTTCAGATCTTCTCAGGCATACGATCATTCAAGTGACGTCTTGCCCCGACGATTGGTTCAATTGGCTAAGCTTGAATAATATCAGTGATGCCAGTTTTGACTCATCATTGGAGTTTGATAGTTACGACCTTGCTTTGACAACCGCCGCTCAGGGCTTGGGTGTAGCGATGACAATAGACACTTATGCAAAAACGGAGCTTGAAACAGGCGTTTTGATCGAGCCCTTCCCTGATTTTCGCAAACCATACCCTCTCGACTGGTATCTTGCCAGTAGGCGCGATCGTCATGAAACGACAAAAATACAGCTTTTTCGCCAGTGGATGCTAGAGGAAGCGAAAGCGTTCCAGTAGTGAGCGTGGCCACTCTTCAGCAGGGTGGTTCTGGGCTTGATAATTCCTCATAGCAAGCCTTAGTTAATTTCATTGCCCTCCGTAACTCTTTGTTTTTAAAGCGGTTACAAAATAATTCAAGCCCGCGTCCATTTTTTTCATCACATTGTACAAGCGTAAAAGCGGTGTACTATTCACTCCAGTTGCAACAGCAGTCGAACCCAGCTCGCGAGCCTAATTTTGAGTGGCCGCCAAGGCTTAAGAATTACCCTTCTTCTCTGTCGCTAAAAATAAAACCCCCAAAAAGTGAGTACGCCATGAGCGCTGTAAACATCGATATGTCAGGAGGGATTTGCACGGTAACGCTAAATCGCCCTGAGCAACGTAACGCATTGAATGTGCCGATGCTAAAACAATTGAATGAAGTCATTCAGGGTGCGAGTACTGACACATCTGTTCGTTGTTTAGTGATTACGGGTTCTGGCCGAGGATTTTGCGCTGGCGCTGATTTAGCTGAGTGGGCTGACGCTGAGGCCAATGGCACATTAGAAAGTTATGGTTGGACCGAGAGCGCACATTTACTAATGCAGTCAATAGTGTCATTTCCGAAACCAAGTGTCGCGGTGGTAAACGGGGCCGCGGTTGGCGCCGGCCTAGACATGGCGTTAAGTTGCGATTTCCGCTTGGCCGTCGACAGTGCGAAATTTATTGCCGGGTATACCTCCATGGCCTACACCCCAGATGCTGGTGGTAGTTGGTTATTGCCGCGCCTAATCGGTGTTGAAGCGGCGAAACAATTTTTGTTTTTTGATCAACCTTGGACCGCCCAATTAGCGAAATCCAAAGGTATGGTAAGCGAAAGTATAGCCGCAGATGATTTTGAAGCTGAAACGCAAAAATTTATTGCGCAGCTCGCTTCTGGGCCCACATTTGCACACGTAAAAACCAAACAACTTTTGCAGGCGAGCGGCCAAAATAGCTTCTCGCAGCAGCTGAAGCTAGAACACCAAGCGGGCCTCGAATGTGGTCGCAGTGAAGATGCTAATGAAGCTTTGCAAGCGTCAATTGAAAAACGTCCCGCCAATTTCTGTGGAAGGTAAATAGTTATGAATTTTTCTCTAAGTAATGAACAAGAAATGCTCGTTGATACGGTTAAGGCTTTTGTTGAAAAAGAACTTATACCCTATGAGGCAGAAGTTGACGCGGCGGATGCGGTCTCGCCAGAGCTCGCAGCACAAATTCGTAACAAGGCTATAGAATTGGGCTTGTACGCGTTCAACATGCCGGAGTCTGTTGGCGGTGGCGGGCTCGATTATTTCACGCAGTCCCTTATTGAGCGTGAGCTAGCCAAAGTGGGTTGGGCCCTGCATGTGTTTGTTGCGAGACCTTCGAAAATTCTGATGGCCTGTAAGGGCGATCAAATTGAAGAGTACCTACTGCCTACCATTCGTGGTGAAAAAATAGATTGTTTTGCCTTAACGGAACCCGATGCCGGTTCAGATGCTGCGGGTATTAGAACCAAGGCAGTTCTAGATGGCGACGACTATGTAATCAATGGCAGTAAACATTTTATTAGCCACGCGGGCCACGCAGACTACTCCATTGTGTTTGCAGTAACGGGCAGCGAAGAAAAAAATGGTCGCTCTCGCAATCAAGTAACCGCTTTTTTGGTGGACAATGACAGCGAAGGCTTAGTGATCCGTCGTGGTCCTAAATGTGTGAGTAACCGCGGTTATCACACCTACGAATTGTTTTTCGATAATTGTCGAGTGCCTGCCTCGAAGGTACTTGGTGAAGTCGGTAAAGGCTGGGCTGTTGCCAATGACTGGTTGGTAGCAGGGCGTGTCATGGTTGCCGCGAATTGCGTTGGCCAAGCACAACGCGCTATGAACCTGTCTGTGGAGTGGTGTGCGAATCGCAAACAGTTTGGCCAAGCCATTGGTAAGAACCAAGGCGTATCATTCAAATTAGCTAATATGGCGACGCAAATACAAGCGGCCGATATATTAACTCTGCAGACGGCGTGGAAGATGGATCAGGGCACGATGAGTGATGGCGACGCTGGGATGGCGAAATTGTTTGCCAGTGAGGCCTTGGCCCAAGTAAGCGATGATTCGGTACAGCTATTTGGTGGCATGGGTTTGATGGATGAGCTGCCGATCGAAAGAATTTGGCGCAATGCGCGCATTGAACGTATTTGGGAAGGCACCTCTGAAATTCAACAGCACATTATTTCCCGTGAGTTGCTGCGTCCTTTTGGATGTTAAAACCAATAGCTTTGGATCATTTGTTCGAAGCCATCAATTCTTTTGTCTTTGCCGGCTGTTGCTGAAAAGACCTACTTTTTCTCGGTTGTTGTTATGGTTAATTCAAAAAATCTAAATCGTTTAATGGCGCCCACGTCTATTGCCTTTGTTGGTGGTGCCGCTATGGCCGAGTCAGTTCGGCGTTGCAAAGAGGGTGGCTTCAAGGGTGACATTTGGTTGGTCAATCCCAAGGCCGCTGAGATAAATGGCGTGCCTTGTTTTGCGTCGGTAAAAGATCTTCCTCGCGCGCCGGATGCTAGTTTTATTGCTACAGGTCGAGAGATTACAGTAAAAATTGTTAAAGAACTGGCGGAAATTGGCGCGGGTGGGGCGGTGTGTTACGCCTCTGGTTTCGCGGAAATGGATGCTGAAGGAGAAGAGTTGCAGCGACAGTTGTTGGCAAATGCCGGTGATGTGGCCCTCATTGGCCCCAACTGCTATGGCTTGCTCGATTATTTGCACGGTGCTGCGCTATGGCCTGCGGCTTACGGTGGTCAGTTGGTGGATAAAGGGGTTGCGGTGCTCACCCAAAGTGGCAATTTTGCTTACAATCTTTCTATGACTGATCGAAGTCTGCCCATTGCCTATTTGGTTAGTGTGGGGAACCAAGCCAGTGTGGATGTGGCTGATCTCATTCTAAATTTATTGGAAGAGCCTCGTGTTACGGCGATTGGTGTGCATTTGGAAGGGCTGAAAAATGTCCAAGCATTTGCAGAAGCTGCCAAACAAGCTTTGATCAAAGGCGTGCCAATTGTTGCGCTTAAATCTGGAGTGTCGGCAATTGGGGCGGAGTTGGCCTTGAGTCACACTAGCTCTTTAGCGGGTTCAGATGAACTCTATAACACCTTGTTTGACCGTCTAGGTGTCATTCGCGTAGATGGCCCAGTCGCATTTGTAGAGACCTTAAAAGTCTTGTCCCTGGGTGATCTACCTAGAGGTTCTCGGGTGGCTGCACTCGCCGATTCCGGGGGTGATGCAGGTATGATTGCCGATTACAGTGAAGCTAATGATGTGAATTTGCCTCAACCTACGGCGCAGCAAGCACTGACCTTAGAAAAAATATTGCCTGTTTTTGCGAATGTAGCCAACCCCTTAGATTTCACCACAGCAATTTGGGGCAATCGTGAGGCCTTAACAAAAACCATTACAACGCTGTTGGAGGAGGGCTACGATTATGGTTTATTGGTCATTGATTTTCCTTCTGAAGAAACCGGAGAAAGGCCAGACTGTATTCTCATAGCCGAGGTGTTTAAAGATGTTCTTGCGTCTCTAGGAATTCCAGGCGCTGTCGCGTCAATTTTTCCAGAGTTGATGCCCCAGAGTGCTAGGGAAATGCTGCATAGGGCTGGTGTGCCTGCCTTACAGGGAGTGCAGGAGGGTTTGCAAGCCATCGGTAATATGATGAGCTATTGCCAGACTCGGCAACAATTATTGCAGTCTGACGCCGAGCTTAGCGCGCCTTTATTGGCCGCAGAGCCTCTGCGTACAGAACCTAAGACCTTAGATGAATGGGACAGTAAGCAAGCCTTAAAATTATTTGGTTTACCTACCCCGAATTCTTGCTTGGTGGCGCCTGCCGATATTCCTGAGGCCGCAAAAAATCTGTCCTATCCTGTGGTCGCAAAAATTGTTTCCGCCGATTTACCTCATAAAACTGAGTCAGGGGCAGTGGTACTGAATATTCGTAGCGCCGATCAATTGCAGGACGCCGTGAGTAAAATGATAGAGAAGCAGGACAAAAGTCTCTTGATAGATAAAATTCTCATTGAGGAAATGTGTGCTGAACCGGTTGCAGAGCTGATTGTTGGGGTAAAAAGAGAAGCCAATTTTGGTTTGGCATTAGTGATTGGTGCAGGGGGAATGTTGGTTGAGTTATTACACGATAGCTGCAGCCTACTTTTGCCCACAACACCCGAGTCGGTGCGGGCGGCGGTTGAAAACCTCAAAGTCTATAAGTTGATGTCTGGCTTTCGTGGGCGTGCCGCAGGAGACATTGACGCGACGGTTGATGCTATTATGGCAATCGCGAAATATGCTGAAGAGCATGCAAGGGTAATCTCAGAATTGGATGTTAATCCACTGTTGGTGCTCGAGAGCGGTGTTATGGCGGTGGATGCGCTGGTGTGCATAGCCGATCAATAACAGCTAGTTGGCCAAGTTTAAGCACTAGATCAATCGCCTCAAGCGATTGATGATGGAGAGAATGATGGTAGAAAATTCAAAAGCCGTGGCGAGCTGCGGTGAAGCTTTAGTGAAGTTATTAGAAGCCTACGGCGTGGACACCGTATTTGGTATCCCCGGCGTGCATACCTTGGAATTATACAGAGGTTTGCCAAGCAGCAATGTTCGCCATGTTTTGACACGGCATGAGCAAGGCGCCGGTTTTATGGCCGATGGCTACGCTAGGGTGTCGGGGAAACCGGGAGTTGCCTTCGTGATTACAGGTCCTGGTTTAACCAACATATCCACCGCTATTGGTCAGGCTTATTCAGATTCGATTCCTATGTTGGTGATCTCAAGTGTTAATGAAACAAACACCCTAGGAAAAGGCTGGGGACGCTTGCATGAGACTAAAAATCAGCGCGCAATTACGGAGCCTCTTACCGCATTTAGCGCAACGGCCTATCGGGCAGAAGACATTCCAGACTTAATCGCGCGTGCCTTTGCTGTATTCAACAGCGAGCGGCCCAGACCCGTGCACTTGGAAATACCCATGGATGTATTGGCCAGCCCAGTGGCTTATGACTGGAGCAATGAGCTCCGCATCGCAAGAAGCCGCCCTCAGGCCGAGCCCAAACTTATAAGTGCCGCCGCAGATTTGCTTAAAGCGTCGAAACGTCCCGTTATTATCGCGGGTGGTGGTGCGCTGGACGCTGCTGAAAGTCTATTGGCCATTGCTGAAAAATTAACGGCTCCCGTGTTTACTACCGTAGCAGGTAAAGGCATTGTCTCCCCGCAACATGAGCTGCACGGGGGCGCTAATCTGTGTATGTCACCGGCTTGGGATTATCTAGAACAGGCGGACCTCGTATTGGCGATAGGTACTGAGCTTGCAGACACCGATATGTGGCGAGATACGCTGCCAATCAAAGGCGATATTATTCGTATTGATATTGATGCGCGTAAACTTAATGACTTATATCCCGCGAAAATAGGCATTTTAGCCGACGCCATGGGGGCGGCTCATCAACTCAATCAAGCCATCGACTCACTTGAGACCAAACCTTCGGTAGTAGCCGATGTAGCGAACTTAAAAAACGGTATCCTACAAGAGCAAGCAGAATTACAGCAAAAGCATCTTGCTGTATTAGCTTGTGTGAAAAACCACTTACCCGCTGAGGGATTTATCGCTACCGATATGACTCAAATTTCATATACGGGTAATTACGGCTTCGAGAGTGAAGGCACTCGCAGTTGGTTACATCCTACAGGCTTTGGTACTTTGGGATACGGCCTGCCAGCGGGCATCGGTGCCAAGATTGCGGCCCCCGAAAGAGCGGGTTTGGTTTTGGCGGGAGATGGCGGTTTCTTATATACGCTTCAGGAACTGGCTACCGCGGTCGAAGAAATTCATACGCCTTTTGTGGTGTTGCTTTGGAACAATGACAGCCTTGGTCAAATTAGAGATGACATGATTGCAATGGATATTCCCACTGTGGGCGTTTCCCCAGTTAACCCCAACTACACCATGCTGGCAAAAGCATTTTCCTGTCAAACCTATAAACCTCAATCATTGGATGAGTTGGAGTCTTGCTTAGAGGAGGCGTTTAAATACATGGGTGTTAGCTTTATTGAGATGCACGATAGCTCCGTCGATATTGCTCAATAGGTTTTACCGGGAAGCGACTATGTATCAATTTGAAAAGCTGTACATCAATGGTGAATGGGTTTTGCCAGTTGAAGAGCAGCGAGCACAGGTGATAAACCCCGCGACTGAAACCGTCGCTGCAGAATACGTTCAAGGCGGTATTGAAGACGTAGAGCGCGCGGCCCATGCAGCCCATCAAGCTTTTCCTCAATGGGCTAATTCCAGCAGCTCGGTCAGGGCCGGATATATCCTTAAAATAGCAGATTTGATGGAAGAGCGGAGCGAAGAGCTGGCGCTCGCCATTAGTACTGAATTAGGTATGCCCTTGCACCTTTGCCGAGATATTCAAGTGGCGGGTCCCATCGAAGGTTTGCGAACTTATGCTGAACTTGCCGTCAAGATGGATGAAGTAGAAACACTCGGTAACGCTCATATTGTGAAAACCGCCATTGGTGTTTGTGCGTTTATCAATCCATGGAACTACCCATTGCATCAAATGATTGGAAAAATTGCTCCTGCACTCGCCGCCGGCTGCACCATGTTGGTAAAGCCAAGCGAACAAACGCCCATTCACAGCTTTATCTTAGCGGATATAATTGATCAGGCTGGTTTACCCTCAGGCGTTTTCAATTTGCTCACAGGCCCTGGTCGTATTGTGGGAGAAGCTCTATGCACTCATCCTTTGGTGGATATGATTTCTTTTACCGGCTCCAATGGCGCAGGTACACGGGTAGCTCAATTAGGCGCTGAGTCAGTAAAGAGAGTGTGCTTGGAACTTGGTGGAAAATCGCCATTCATTGTTGCAGATGACGTAGATCTAGAGGCAGCGGTTAGTTTCGGTGTGCAGGACGTTATGCTGAATTCTGGCCAAACATGCACAGCTTTGAGCCGTATGCTAGTACCAGAAATGTTGTATTCACAAGCTGTCGAGATCGCGAAGAATGCAGCTGAGTCCTTGAACGTTGGTGACCCTATGAATGCCAACAGCGACATGGGCCCAATGTGTTCAAAGTCGCAAAGAGATACCGTTTTGCGGTATATAAACCTGGGTGTTGAGGAAGGGGCTTCACTCATCACTGGAGGGCTTATATCCAGTGATGACTGCCAGCGAGGTTACTACATACATCCTACGATATTTGCAGACGTCAATAACTCTATGACCATTGCAAAGGATGAAATATTTGGTCCTGTGTTGTGCATGATTTCTTATTCTTCACTTGCTGAGGCTATACAAATTGCGAACGACTCAGAGTTTGGTTTGTCTGCAGCTGTTTGGGCAAAAGATCAGTCCGCTGCGATGTCTATCGCTCGTAAAATAGATGCCGGCCAAGTGTTTGTTAACGGTGGTGAGTTTAATTACTCGGCGCCATTTGGTGGGTATAAAAAATCGGGTAACGGTCGCGAATGGGGCGAGCATGGCTTGGTGGAATTTGTCGAGACTAAAGCGATAATGCGGTAATTCCATCTTCCTAAGATAGAACTAATCAAGATCATAGTCGCTAAACGCAATCGTCCTCCTGTATCGCGAGGCCATAGATTAGCCGTTAAGTGGCAATTTAAGGGTATACTAGAATCTTCGATTGGGCCCTCAATATTAGGCGCCATAGTTCATCCGCAAGAAGAGGCTCTATTTTAATGAACAATGAAGTCATTATCTCCTGTGCTATTACGGGCGCAGGCAATACTACTGATAAACATCCCGCGATACCCACCAGTCCAGCAGAAATTGCCAACGCAGCCATAGCGGCCAATCTTGCAGGGGCGTCAATTGCCCATATACACGTTCGTGATCCTGAAACTGGCGCGCCTTCAAGGCGCGTAGATCTATATCAGGAAGTGGTTGAGCGCATTCGGGACAGTGATAGCGATGTGATTATAAATCTGACCGCTGGCATGGGCGGAGATGTGATGCTGGACCCCAATGATCCACACAAGACGATCGAAGGCACAGACCTAGTCAGTGCGGTAGAGCGAATGGAGCACATCGAAGCGCTTAAGCCTGAAATTTGCACATTAGATTGTGGCAGTCTCAATTTTGGCAACAGTCTCTATGTGAGCACGCCAGAAATGTTGACTTACATGGCTGAGCGCTGCCAGCAACTCGGCGTTAAACCTGAATTGGAGATTTTTGATACGGGTAATTTGGTGTTTGCCTTGCATATGATGAAGCAAGGTTTACTGGACGCACCGGCCTTATTTCAGCTGTGTCTTGGCATTCCTTGGGGAGCACCCGCCGACACCGCCACAATGAAGCTGATGTCTGATATGTTACCTGAGGGCAGTAACTGGGCAGGCTTTGGTATATCTCGGATGCAAATGCCTATGGTCGCGCAAGCGATGTTATTGGGCGGAAATGTTCGAGTAGGTCTGGAAGATAACTTATTTTTGGGTAAAGGAAATTACGCGAGTAATGAACAGCTCGTGAGTAATGCGGTCACTATTATTGAGAGTATGGGAGCGCAGGTGGCAACGGTTACTCGAGCTCGGGAAATTCTCGGTTTACGTGGTACCCAATAAAGCGAGAGCTTGGCAATGCTTGTGAACTCGGCCGCTAATGCCGAGTTCACTAAGCCTTAGTGCACAATGTGCTTATTCATTTTCACTTTCATTGTCCCACGCCATGTTTTTATCCATCCAGCGTAAACTGAGCCGATACCACAGTAGCATTGGTACCATCATAACGAACCAACTCCAGTCATTGATTAGGAATAATTGACCCACCCATTCAAACTCTGGGAAAAATAATGACCATGGCACGCAGTAGATAGTAAATAGCAGGCAGGAGGCTATAAGCAACAGGGCTGCCTTCCTAGTTGAAAGGGCTGAAAAAGCTAAAAAAACCCACATAGGTGTATTATCGTTCTTTTCCATTATTATTTTTTCATCCTTTATGTTTATTCTTTTGAGGGAACTCCTTCGCCCTCCACATTACCTTAAAACTAATCAGGGCAGTATCACCCATTAGGGTTTAAAGGCAAATTAAGCCAAATGAATTCGAATTAGTCTGCATTTACCGCAATCTCTAGTAACGTTTTACGCGTTTGAATGGGCGATCTGGGCGGTAGGCATCGAGTCGTGGTACGGTTTTGCCATTCATCAGCTCATATGCTACTAGCTGGCCAACAATGGGCGCTAGTGATACGCCACTGTGCATGACGGCCAAATAGACGTTTGGCTGTCTAACAGAGGCCCCAATGACAGGGTGTCCATCGAGCGGTAGTGGCCGCCAACCAATATGAACATCCTCAATTTTAAGGCCTGCCATTTTAGGGCAAAACACTTCTGCCACAGCAAACATACGGGTGGCGTGTTCAGCAGCAAGTTCCCTCGACGGAAAGCCATTGGGGCGGCCCTTTAGGCGGTTTTTATGCGCTTCATTCTTGGGCGGGCCACTTTGCTCACCGAGTACAATACGACCGTCTGTGCGCTGATGCATGTGTATACCTGGTGCGGAAATAACCCCATTTAGGAGTTGCGGCATGGGTTTTGTAATCGCAATGATCCCCGGCGTAGACCTTTGAGGCAAATCAAGGCCTGCAAATCTAGAGGCTGTATCTGGCGCAGCCCCCGTTGCCAGAACAACTTTGTCAATAGCAATCCCGCCAAGGCTTGTTTCGGCGCCAACTAGACGACCTCCTGCAAAGCTCAGCTCCAGAAGCTTGCAGGGGTATGTTAGCTTTGCGCCTAGTTTTACAGCGGCTTTTAATAAGCTATGAGTGGCGGCAACGGGGTCTATGGCGCCATCATTTGGAGAATAAGCGACTCGATTTTGCCCTTGGAAATTGACCTGCGGCTCATGCTGTTTAAATTCCGATGCACTCATCATTCGCGCGGGCTCTCCCCAGGCAATCTGCTCTGCAATTTGCAGTTCTAGTTTGTCCTGTCGAGTGGCACTGGCAAACCATTCTAGTGAACCTCCCCAGCGTATATTAAGCCCCAATTCATTTTGTAGTTGCCCCCAGCTAGCGACGCTTTCCTGATTTAGTGCGTGATAGGATTTTGGCTGCTTGGCCCAAGTGGCGTTGATCCAAGCGAAGGTGCCTTGACTGGCATGACTGGCGGGCGCAAGGCTATCAATGATTGTGACCTCTGCTCCGGCTTTTGCGAGTTGGTATGCAATGGAAGCCCCAATGATCCCGGCCCCAACTACCAGTACCTTTTCCTTGCTGCTATTTTTCCCGCTGGCAGAATTGTGTGGCGATGTGCCCGCCAGCGCCGTGGCGGCCATTAATTTTAGTAAAGTACGCCGATCCATTATCATTTCCTTCAGTTACTGCCAAGTTAACAATGTAACAGGGGTATCGCGAATAGCATTAAAGTTCAGCTAAAAATTCCGATAATTTTTCTAAGCCTATTTTCATGGACTGGGTATTGTTGGCGAAACCAATGCGCAGGTAGCCTTCCATATCCATAACGCTACCGGGTGTCAGCATGACACCTTTAGATTCCAAAAGCTTAACGCAAAAATCGCGAGAACTGATGTCTAAATCATATTTAAGTAGGGCGACCGTCGCCGACTTAGGTTTGATGTAGCTAATTAAAGGTTCTTTGCTTACCCACTCGTCGAGCATGGCCAAGTTAGCCCGAGTCATTTGACGGCTGCGGGCTAAAATTGCATCACGGTTTTCTAGTGCGATTGCCGACAAGTAATCGTCTATTACGCCGACGCTTATGGTCGTGTAGTCCCGATGGATGGACACTTCCTGTAAAAAATCAGCAGGTCCAACAATCCAGCCTAACCTTAAACCAGCGAGTGAAAAGGACTTTGACATACTGCCAGTGCTGATGCCTTTCTCATAGAGGTCAGCGACTGAAGTTGTGAAGCCATTACCATCCTGATCAATGCCCCGATAAACTTCGTCGCTCAATAAATATGCATCGCAAGCACGAGCGATATCAACAATCTCCTCAAGGAACTGTTCATCCATTAATGAGCCCGTAGGATTGTTTGGGTTGTTGATCGCAATGAGGCTAGTATTTTTGTTGGCGAGGTCTTTAAGTTCATTTAAGTCAGGTAAAAAGGCGTTTTCTTCCCTTAACTTTAAGATCTGAACATCTGCCCCAAAACTTTCCGGTATTGAATAATGTTGTTGGTAGGTGGGCAGTACAGAGATAACACGATCGCCAGGAGAAACTAGCGTGGAATGAACCAGCGCATTGGCTCCGATAGCGCCGTGGCTTATTAGAACGTTCTCCCGTGACTGCTTGCTGTAGAGTGTTGAAACCTGATCGCGCAGTCGATCGGAGCCTTCTATGGCGCCATAGGCTAGCTTAATCGGCAATAATTCATCCAGTATGGTTTCTTTTTTACCGGCAATTTCTAGGAGTTGCTCTAAGGTTAGTGACTCGACACAGGTTTCAGCCAAATTGTGAATGCAGTGGTTTTCGTATTCATTCATCCAAACTTCAACGCCAAACTCTTTGATCTTCATGTGAGGCTCCAGCTGTCAATTTTTAGTCCCCGCAGCACGCCACGAGTGTTCGTGATTGCGATTTTGGAGAATAAAGGGGGGGCACTTGATGGTCTATGGTAGACTTTTTAGTCTTCATCAGTCAATATGTATTCTTCAAATTGTAGATGAAGACCCGATGCCAAAAAATAGTCAGTCAAAAAGTAGCACCCTATTGGTCGAGCGCTATAGTGCTGTAGCGGATGGTATAGCCTTACTTTTTTCAGGTTATGTCGAGGTTATTATCCATGAATTGGGCAGCCAGAGCGTTGTGTATATTGCTAACAATATCTCCAAACGACGCTTAGGCGACCCGTCTTCCTTGGACGATGTAGCTTTTTCGCCTACAGACAAGGTTATTGGACCCTATGAAAAATTAAACTGGGACGGGCAGAATATTCGCTCCACCAGTATTGTGCTTCGCAACGATGATGGCGAGGCGGTGGGCATGCTTTGTATTAATATGCGCATCTCAGCGTTCGAAGCTGCCAAAGACATGCTCGACATACTACTGTCGGGAAATAAAGTGATACCGCAGCCCGAGATACTGTTCCACGATGACTGGCAGGAGCGTATTAATACCTTTATTCACGCTTGGTTGAAAGAGCAGTGCCTCAGCATTTCGATCCTTACTCATGTGAATAAACGACAGCTTGTGGAAGCTCTCTATGAGGAGGGGGCATTTAAAGGCAAAAGCGCGCCTAATTATGTTGCCAGCGTGCTTAACATGGGGCGGGCGACAGTGTTCAAGTACCTGCGGGATATTAAGAAAAACTAGAGTCAGTGAGTTAGCCGATAAACAGATCAAGTTGAATCTTCATGCCCATAGCTGCCCTGTCAAAAGGCATGAAGAGAGAGATCTTAGATTGCGGTCAAACCACCATCAACGATCAGTTCATGTCCCGTCATATAAGAGTTCTTCTTGTCACATGCGAATAACATTGCCTGAACGATTTCTTCTGGTTGCGCAGGGCGCTTAAGGCCGGCCGCTCTAGTGAGATTTACAATAGCTTCTTCACGATTGGGCGCCAGGGCTAGGGTCTGTTCAAACATGTCGGTCATCGTTATGAAAGGGCAGACACAGTTGACGCGAACTTTATGCCTTCCATATTCATAAGACGCGGACTTCGTGAGTCCGATAACGGCATGCTTGCTTGCAGCGTATGCTGACATTGAAGGCGCCCCTACAACACCTGCAACGGAAGCGATGTTACAAATGGCGCCACTTTTCTGGGCAACCATCTTAGGTATTTGGTATTTCATACACAAAAAGACACCCTTGACGTTGATGTCCATGGTCCGCTGGAAATCTTCTAGAGTGGTGTCGGCCAGTAGTGCGTGAGCGGGATCAATACCCGCGTTATTAATGGCAGCGTCGATCCTGCCAAATTTTTCAATGCAACCATCAACAAATGCTTTAACTTGAACTTCATTTGTTACGTCGCAGACGATTGAGAAAACTTCATAGCCCTTGGCTTCTAAAGCTGACGCGGTAATGGCTAGTTTTTCAGCGTTAATATCGCTAATCGCCAATTTTGCTCCCTGTTCGCCAAACTGTTGTGCCGCTTCTGCCCCGAGACCACCGCTGGCGCCTGTGATCATAACAACTTGATTCTGATAATCTACCATTCTAATGTCTCTCGCTAAAAATTGAATAATACCCATGCCTTCCCTTACCAGCCCATAAACACAGGTTCGCTGATAAGCTTGTTATATTTGCGGCTGACAATGCTACTGGTGGCAAGCTTTACATGCAACGTAGAAAATTATCTAAGTTGATAAAGAGTGTTTTAAAACTTAGCGCTGAGAGGGTAAAGTGTTGCGGGCTGAGTGGTGCAAGTGGGTGATAAAGCCTTTCCTTGCGTGACCGCGCAGTCACAATCAAAAGATTCACCGGATATACTCGATGCGATAATGCACAAGTTTACACCGGCCATAAAAACGAAACGAGAGAGAGACAAAAATGGCTTACCAAGCGAATCTACAAAACTGGATGGATATGGTTGAAAGTGGGCACGGGCAAGAAGATTTGGCAAAGCTGCTTGACGATGATGCAGTAATGATCAGTCCTGTTGTGCACACACCTCAAAAGGGCAAGATGATCACCATGGCTTATCTGATGGCAGCGTCAAAAACTATTGGTAACGATACCTTTAAATACGTTCGCACTTTTGATTGCGGCAACCGTGCGGTTTTGGAATTTGAAACGGTAATGGACGGTATCTTTGTTAATGGTGTTGACATGATTGAATGGAACGACGAAGGATTAGTCACCGAATTTAAAGTCATGTTGCGCCCACTCAAAGCTGTGCAAATGGTTCATGCTCAAATGGGTGCAATGTTGGAAGCTATGAAGGCCGGAAAAACGGCTGAATAATTATTTATTACTGCCAGGCGCTACGCATTCCATAATGGAATTCAAAGAATAAGTATTATTCATTTTATTTATGTGAAATTGTAATCCAGACTGAGCTGAATTCCTTGGAGCACGGTCATGGAAGCGTGGATTATTTTTACCTTGATGGCTGCATTTATGCAGTCCATACGCACCGCTGGGCAAAAGAAGCTTTCCATGTTCTTGAGCCCAATGGCCACTACTTTAGTGCGCTATCTGTTTGGAGTGCCCATTGCGATTGTCTATCTGTCCATGGTGATGGATGGAAACATTAAGGGCTCTTTACCCTCTTTTTCAAGCCTACCTGAATTTTACACCTACGCGTCTTTAGGCAGTATTGCTCAGATACTAGCGACATTTTTTTTAGTAAAAGCTATGGCACTTCGGAATTTTGCTGTCGCGACAATATTTTCTAAAACTGAAGTAATCCAAACTGCGATCTTTGGTGTGATTTTTTTTAGCGCCTTTCTCTCTTGGTATGCCTGGCTGGCGGTGCTACTGGCGGTACTTGGCATTGTAGTTTTAAGTGCTCCGGTGAGGGGAACTCCAATTGAGGGGCGGGGAATAGCCTATGGTTTATTGTCAGGCGTATGCTTTGCGTTCACCGCACTCTGGCTGCGGCAGGCTAGTATTAGCTTGAGTTTTTCTTTCATACAAAATGCGGCTTACACCCTAGCTTATACGGTCGTCGTGCAAACAATAGTGTGTTTGATCTACATTACACTTAGAGACGTGAATCAGTTTAAAAAAATTAGGCAACAGCTTCCTTTGGCGATTTTTGTGGGTGCCAGTAGCGCTCTAGGTTCTATCGGTTGGTATACCGCTATGACCTACGAAAATGCAGCGCTGGTAAGATCCTTGGGGCAGATAGAAATTTTGTTTTCGGTGTTGATTACCCATTTCATCTTTAGAGAGAAAATCACCTTGAAAGAATATTTTGGTTTGGCCGCTATTGCTTTGAGCGTTTTGATTTTACTGTTGGTAGTCTAATTAGAGCGGACTATTTGGCCCGCTCTTGACTAAATGCGCTTACACGGAAATGGTTAATAGGCTGCGGTAAACCTGCTGCGATGGTGCTTCGCATTCTCTGCCTCATCAATCATAGCGACGGCGAAATCCTCCATAGAAATTTTGGAAACACCTTCTTGATCAACAAGAAGCTCGTCTAAACCAAGACGAAACTTACCTGTACGAATACCTGGAACTAACATGCCGGGAGGGCTGAAATAGGCCCAGTTGGACTCATGATCGGCCTTACACATTTGATGTTGTGCATAACAAGCTTTGGCAATAGCAATAACCGATTGGGGGAGAAAGTTCGGTGCTGTTAGCACGCATGTATCTACCTGGTCCGGCATGTTTAAACTCGCAGCTCCTCCTACCACAATTACTCTTACCTTAGACTGTGCCGCTCCTTGCAGAATGGCCTGAGTAATCTCAACTAGAAGATCTTCGTCGCCACTGGGGGGGCGAACAGCACTGACAATTAAGTCTTGGCCTGCGGATAATTGGGCGACGGCCACTGCATTACTGACTTCGCAAACACTGTGCTTTGCGCCTTGGGGTAATGCCTGAATCTGCTCGGTGCGACGAACTACAGCCGTAACTTCGTGTCCACGACTGAGAGCTTCAGTCACTATTCGGCTACCCACTTCTCCTGCTGCGCCAAAAACGGTAATTTTCATTTTCTTACTCCTAATGATTAATTGAACTAATTTTCTAATTTGTTTGATTTGTAGTGTCTTTGATATCAGTTGGCTTTACCTTGGCTTAGGGCTAAAGCTGCAGGGCGATAATTTGCATGTTGTGTCATCCAAACACTGATGAAAACGATGAACACTCCGAACACTTGTAAGCCACTCAAGCTTTGGTTAAGAAGCAGCCAGCCGATTACAACGGCACTGAGCGGACTTAGGAAGCCTAGGGTAGAAACTAACGAAGGTTCTAAGCGGGCAATGCCTCTAAACCAAATCACATAGGTAAAAGCGGCGCCAATGAGACCAAGATAGAGAAAACCAAGCAGGTTGCTTTGGCTCAAGCTGGGTAAAGGAGGCTCCATCAACATAGCTACTGGTAGTAACAACAGTCCCCCAGCGGCAAGTTGCCAGCCCGTAAACGTAAGCAGGGACACGGGGGCTTGCCAACGACGACTCAGCACCGTGCCACAGGCCATTGAGATTGCACCAAGAAAGCCTGCGCCAAGGCCAATGGGGTCGAATGTTGCCTGTGGCGTAAGAATCAGAAAAGCAATGCCAATGACTCCCGTAAAACCCGCAAACACGGCAAGCGCTCGCACGGGCGATTTCAGTAATAACCTAGACAACACGATGACAATTAAGGGTTGAATTGCTCCCACTGTCGCGGCAACACCACCGGGAAGACGATAGGCTGCAACGAATAACAAGGCCCAGAAGATGGAAAAGTTGAGGGCTCCGAGTACAAATACTTTTGGCCACCAAGCACCAGTAGGAAATTGCCGTACTACCAACAAAATCAGTAGGCCAACGGGCAGTGCACGTAACATGGCGACCGTCAGGGGATAGTTTGGAGGCAAGTACTCTGTGGTAACCCAATAGGTGCTCCCCCAGATTATCGGTGCCAATGCGGTGATCAGTAAGTCTGTGTTGCGTCTCATAATCTTCTCAAGTTATTTATCTTGACGTCAAGATATCACAGATTGTCTTGACGTCAAGATAAATTCTTGTGATCATCACCTCAACTTGGTTAATGGCAGATAACTCGTGGACAAAATTGATAAGATTGTAGGGCAGTGGACAAAGGAAAGGCCGGATCTAGAGCTTAGCCCAATGAAGCTAGTAGGGCGGTTTATTAGACTTAACCAACATCTCAGCCAGGGCATGGCAAAAACTTTTGCGGCCCACGGCCTTAATCTGGCGAGTTTTGATGTTTTGGCTACCCTGCGGAGAGCGGGCGCTCCCTATGCACTTTCACCCAATGATTTACTGGCTACAATGATGGTGACTTCTGGCACCATGACCAACCGAGTAGATCAGTTGTCTAAATTGGGTTTTGTTGAACGAAAGCAAAATCCCAGTGATGCTCGAAGTGTCATCATATCCTTAACAGAGAAAGGCTTTGCTGTTATTGACTCAGCAGTTACCGATCATGTCGCCACCCAAGCCCGATTAACCTCGGCTTTGTCAGCAGATGAGCAGGAGCAGTTGAACGGCCTGCTAAAGAAATTTTTAACGGATTTCGAAAGCTAAAATCTCACCAAAAAATATTACTCGAGTTAATTTATTGAACTATAATATTCGTATACCTCTTTAAATATTGACGCCTTTGTTAAGGTTAAATGTTAATCTTTAATTCTTCGCCAAAGAGGCCCCTATGAATTTAAATCGTCGTTTATCTCTTTACGTTTTTTACGGGCTTGGGTTTTTTTTTCTCATAGTAGTGTCTGTTTATGGCTTGCTTTATTATGGCTATGCCAATCATAACTCTCCGGTATATAACGCCGTAGTGGCGCTGCCCGATGACTATTCTAATCAGAATTTTTCGTCTTACACCGGCCCACACCCTAAAGATCTTATTCGACCTAAAGACCATTTTCCTTACCCCATAGAAGCAGGGCAGGTAGGCCCGGTAGCGCCCCTATGGTCAGGGCCTTTACAGTACCCGTTTGCCTGTATGACTGAGCGTTCCCATTTGGGTCAACCTTTAGTAGACAATAATCAGGGCGTCGGCATTCCAGTATTCGAATTAGATGCAAACGGTAAAAGGACGGATCGCGTACGCGGCTACAGCAAAGACTGTTTGGTGGCTACTCAGGTTGTCTACTATGGTCAAAATATCGATACAGGTTTGTTTGAATCAATAGAGAAGATTCCACAGGCCAAGCGCCTGAAACTTAATGGCGAGGTTTTGCGCTTTCGTGTCGAAGTAGGGACTATTAATCGTTACATCTACCTAATGTTTATGCCCGCGGGTCCAAAAGACACCATTGCCCAAGCGGATACAAGCCGATGGAATAATCAACTTATTTATCAATTTCGAGGTGGCGTAGGCATTGGTAAACGTCAGGGCCGCTTATCTGTTCCCGGCATGCTCAAGCGACGAGTAGAAGAACTTAAGCAGGGATATGCCCTCGTTTATTCAACGGCGAACCAAACTTCTAACCACTACAACATGTGGGTTGCTGAAGAGGTGGCTTTTCGGCTCAAGCGTAATTTTGTGGCGCGCTTTGGGCAGCCGGAGTTTACCATTGGCATTGGCGGCTCAGGAGGCGCCATCCAGCAATTTTTGATTGCGCAAAACCATCCCGGTATTTTAGATGGGATAATTCCTCTCTATGCCTATCCCGACATGGTTTCGCAAATTACCTATGCATACGACTGTGAATTGCTGGAGTATTATTTCGATAGGGAGGGCAAAGACAATCCGCTTTGGCACGACTGGTCTTTACGGCAAAAAATTCAGGGTTTAAACGCTCTAAAAATTCCCCCTGAGCGATTTAAATACGCGATAGTGGCTGCACGTTTGATACACGGTATTCAACCCTATCAGCCTGAAGGCAGCAGCGAGTGCATAAACGGCTGGCGCGGCCTGACGCCCCTGACGAATAACCCTCAGTTTGTTCATTTTTCTGAGTACTACAAGGAGAGTGTTCGCAAGCAAACTCACTGGACACACTGGGATGATTTAAAGCAGTTTTATGGCACTAATGAAACAGGTTTTGCCAACCAAACATGGGGGAATGTGGGCATTCAATACGGCTTGCAGGCAATGGTTTCAGGGGACCTTAAACCTAGCGATTTCCTCCACTTAAATGCCTCTGTTGGCAGCTGGAAGCCTGCGGCGCAACAAAGCCCAGAGCGTTTTGGTTTCTTAAGTGACAATCGCTATTTTTGGAAGTTATCTCCCTGGAGTCACCATAATATTAGTGTTGGCTCGCTTAAACATCCTGCCAGTCGCCTAGAGGCCAGTGATGAAGCAATTCGAGGCGCCTTCCAGTCAGGTCATGTGTTTCTAGGGAGTATTGACATCCCCATCATTGACCTTCGTCACTATCTCGAAGATGAGCTGGACATGCACCATTTCTCAGCTTCTTTTTCCACCCGCAGCCGCTTGCAAGCCGCTCGGGGCAGGCACGACAACCATGTTATCTGGGTTACGCGAAAACCGCACACACCAATCAATGAGGCTTTTCAGCTAATGACAAGCTGGCTTCGAGAGCAGGGGCCCACCGCCGCAGTTGATACCTGTTTTACAGAAGCTGGGTCGATTTTAGCGTCTGGTGAGGGGGTCTGGGATGGCAGCTGGAACCACAAGCCTAAGGGCGCTTGTATGAAGCATTACCCGATTTATAGTGACTCTCGTCAGGCGGCGGGGGCCAACATCCGCGGTACCGTGTTTAAGTGCCAGCTGCAAAGCGTTAGCGATGCCATCGGCAATGGGGTCTATGGCCAAGTAAATATGGACGCTCACCTCGCGCAGCTTGAGAAGATATTCCCTAGGGGAGTTTGTGATTTTAGCAAGCCAGACATGGCCTTCAGTGCACCCCTTTAGATTGGTTCGTGCCTGGAGTAGATAAATGAAGGGGCGGCTTTAGCTTAAGTCATATTGCTATTTGCATTGCGGTGATTAATAGGCATTTTGGCCGTGGCAACCAGAACTCGCACAAGACCAAATCTATTGCTGTAATTCAATTCGAATTTGGCGTATGTTTACGCTGGATATAAAAAACAGCCCCCTAGTCAGCTCTGTGGCGCCGCGGCAAACTCCCCTTGTTTATGTGGGTAGTGGAAAATGCTTAAGCAACAAACTTACTCGGAATCACAGAGATGTTTCTAACAGAAAAGTGAAACGAAAATAATGACAATAATAAAGAAATCTCTGCTCGCGGCGCTCGCGAGCCTGTGTGTGGCTTCAAGCCTCAACGCAGAAGTATCAAAAGACAGTGCTCATGCGAAGAAAAGCTTAGAAATATACAGGGAAATTATCTCGATACCTACCGTTGCGGGCCGCGGTAATGTGCCAAAAATGGCTAATTATCTCGCTTCAGAGTTAAAAGAGGCGGGGTTTAGCCAAGGCGACATTCAGGTAGTTCCTCATGGCGAAACTGCCGCATTAATTGTTCGGTATCGCGGTGACGGTTCTGCCAAAAAGAGGCCTATTTTGCTCATTGCTCACATGGACGTTGTTGAAGCCCTGCCACAAGACTGGGAGCGCCCGCCCTTTAAACTGACTCAGGACGACACCTTTTTCTACGGTAGGGGCACTGAGGACAACAAGCTGGGTGTAACGATGCTCACTTCCACCTTTATTAAGCTTAAAGAGTCTGGTTTTGTACCCAATCGTGACTTAATCCTCGCGTTTTCCGGCGACGAAGAAACCAGTATGTCTACGACCAGAATGCTGGCCAGCAATAAAGCGCTTCTTGAAGCCGAATATGTGCTAAACAGTGATGCGGGTGGTGGGCAGCTAGGTAAAGATGGCAAGGCTTTGTCTTATGCTGTTCAAGCGGCCGAAAAAACCTACGCTAGTTTCCAGTTAACGGTTCGCAACCCTGGCGGACACAGTTCTCGACCAAAGCCGGATAATGCGATTTTCGATCTCGCGGCCGCTCTAAACAATCTGCAAGCTTATCGCTTTCCTGTTCGCTCTGCGGATATGACGCGAGCTTACTTTCGGGCCACGGGTATGCAGTTGGGTGGTGAGTTGGGCGCGGCAATGATTCAGTTCGCCGACGACCCAAAAAACAAACAAGCCTCTGATCGCCTGGCTGTTGAATCTTCGTATGTCGGTACCACCAGAACTACCTGCGTACCAACCTTGTTAAGTGGTGGGCATGCAGAAAATGCTTTGCCGCAATCGGCGAGTGTGACGGTTAATTGTCGAATTTTCCCTGGGGTATCAGTGGCCGAAGTGAAAGCCACTTTGGAAAAGGTTGTTGATAATGCCGCAATTGAGTTTGTGGTGTTAGATCAACCTATAGAGAGCCCTATATCAGCTCTGCGAGATGATGTTATGGCCGCCGTGACTAAAGCCGTTCAGAAACGTCATCCAAGCGTCGCTGTTTTCGGCTTCATGAGTTCAGGGGCAACTGACGGCATGCACTTTCGCTCAGCCGGTCTACCCACATGGGCTGCGTCAAGTGTCTTCATGGATCCCGACGATAACTTCGCGCATGGACTGAATGAACGACTTCCTATAAAGACCTTTTATGAAGGTCTTGAACACTGGGAAATTATCCTAAAAGAACTTGCTGGAAAATAGAGATTCACACAATTGTAATGGCTGCTGTGTTAGCTTGCTGGTGTGGCATCTAAAAATATCTTAGACATCAAATAAGATTTATCCGTTACTCTTTTCAATACCCAGAACAGGTTATCTCAACAATGATCAAAGTACTGTTAATTTTCCTTGCAACGCTGTGTCCTACGATCTCCATTGCTGATTCAGACGATAAAATAGTGGTGGCACACCGAGGTGCGAGTGGATATTTGCCAGAACATACTCTCGCTGCCAAGGCCATGGCTTATGCAATGGGGGCAGATTACATTGAACAAGACGTAGTGATGAGCAAAGACGACCACTTGCTTGTACTTCATGATCACTACCTCGATCGTGTAAGCGATGTTATGACGGTATTTCCCGAGCGTTTTAGGGAGATTAATGGGAAAAAACGTTGGTTTGCAATTGACTTTACCTTGGCGGAGATCCGACAACTGCGTATCAGTGAAGGTTTTGCTGTATCTCCTAGTAAGAATGATGCTTCGGGAGAATTTAAAGCTAATTATTCCCAGCGTTTCCCCTTGTTTAAATCCCGCTTTCAAGTGGCTACGCTTGAAGAAGAAATCGAACTCATTCAGGGCTTGAATAAAAGCACGGGTAGAAACGTAGGTATCTATCCAGAAATCAAATCTCCTTGGTTTCACCGCCATGAAGGCAAAGACATAAGCCAAGCCGTGTTGACTACACTCAAGAAATACGGCTATACCAACAAAAGCGATATGATATTTCTGCAAAGCTTTGATCCCATAGAACTTCAGCGTATTCGAAAAACGCTTATGCCGGCACTTAAGATGGACTTAAAGCTGGTTCAGTTGATTGCCATGACTGACTGGAGTGAAACTATGGTCTATGGAACCGACGGCCCAAAACCTTATGATTACAGCTGGATGTTTGAAGCTGAGGGAATGAAAACCATCGGTGAATACGCCGACGGTGTAGGCCCTTGGATGTCGATGATAATAAAACCCGATTCCACTCGAGAAAATCTCAACATTAGTGCACTGGTGGAGCGGGCGCACGCAGCGGAGCTTAAGGTGCATCCCTACACTTTTCGCGCTGACCCGGAAGCTTTGCCTAAGTATGTTGCTAACTTCGATGACTTGCTGGAATTATTTTTGTATCAACTGAATGTTGATGGGGTTTTTAGTGATTTTCCCGACAAGGCGGTTGACTTTGTCCGCGCTAAAAGTGCTTTATAGGTTCTCAGATTTGCCGTCAAGCCATCTTAAAGTAAAGCGAGCGCCACCCAGTGGCGATTCGCTTGCGCTTACTTCACCATGATGCCATTGCATAATTCTTCGCACAATTGTGAGCCCCAAACCAAAACCAGAAGTTTGCCCCTCGGTAGGGTTTCGCAAGCGAACAAAAGACTCAAACACTGCTTTTCTAGAGGCTTCGGGGATGCCTACGCCGTCGTCATCAACTGTAATCACAAAATGGTGGTCCACTTTGTCGAGTGCAATATTTAGGGTGTTGCGACAGTGGCGAAGTCCGTTCTGAATCAGGTTTAACACCGCTCTTTCCATTAAATGCCAATCGCAATTGAAACGTGTTTGGCAGCCTAGGTTAAGCACTTGTACTTGCACCTTAACTTCAATCGAAGAATCATGTGCAGTTAATCGCTGGACGATTTGCTGGATCAAGCTTTGCATGTCGCCTCGTTTCCAATCGAGCGTGGGGTTTGATTGATCAAAATTAGCGTAGTTTAATAGCTGGTTGACCAGCTCGTCCATTTCGGTAATGTCTTCTTTTATGCCACCTAAGCGAGATTTTATTTGCGTTAAATCTTTGCTGTCTGTAGCCATCGCCAAAGCAAATTTCATCCTCGCAAGGGGGGTTCTTAGCTCATGGGAAACTGCGTTGGTCATTTCTTTTTGAATGTTTAGTAAGTACAAGATACGGTCCGACATCCGATTAAACGCCGAGGCCAAGCTGTATGCGGCGGATTGTTGCGGCAGTGATACTCGTGATTCGGCCAATTCAGTACCGAGTGTTCGGGTGTGTTTCTCCAGCTTTGAAAGGTCTCTAGACAAAGGCCAAACCCAACCAAAAATGGCCACGGCAATAGCAAGATAAAAAATAAACCCTAAGGCCATTTCAAACCAAGGTGCTGGCGGGGGGCTCTGTTCTATTGAGAGGACTAAAGTTTGTCCGTCCAGCTTTTGATAAAGATAGCTTTTTCCTTCCTCATCATCAAAGGCTACCTGTTCACCAGAAGATATTCTTTCCAACAAAGCGGAATTTGCGAAATCCTGAAGTTGCAAAATTTTCACATCGCTGAATGTTTCTTGCGGCTGGTAGTATTCCCACAGTCGATCTAAACCCCAGCCAAGCGTTACGATAGACAGTACGATTAGAAAGTAGAGGGAGAAGAAAGCGCGGCTCAATGTATTTCCTTATACCCAAGCGTCGCGAACGAATAGGTAGCCTTTGCCCCATATGGTTTTTATGCGACGGGGATTGTCCAAATTGTCACCCAGTTTTTTTCGAAGCTGAGAAATTCGCACGTCAATGGTCCGGTCGAGTCCATCATACGCTCGACCACAGAGCGCCTGGAAAAGATCTTCTCTAGAAATGACCAGGCCTGCTTTGCTGGCCAGTAGCGCCAATAGATCGAATTCGTGACTTGATACGTGCACCGGTTCGTCGGCCAAGTTGACCGAGCGCGATGCCTGATGAATAGAGAGTGTGCCAAGGGTAATGTCTTTTGGCTTGGCTCCGTCACTGGACTTTTCGCAGCGTCTTAGTAAGGCTTTAATGCGCGCGAGCAGTACCCTAGGTTCAACCGGCTTAATAACGTAATCGTCGGCGCCGAATTCTAAGCCTAAAATTTGATCTGCATCGTCGTTGCGCGCGGTTAGTATTAAAATTGGGCCGGTAAAGTTGGGCCTACTTTCTCTGCAAATAGTTAGTCCGTCTTTGCCGGGCAACATGACATCAAGTACCAATATATCAGGTGCGAATGCCTCTAGCGCCTCGGCTACTCTGTCGCCATTTTCTTCAATATCAACCTCAAAATCATTCGCTTCCAAATAATCCTTCATCAGCGATGCTAGGCGTCGATCGTCTTCTGCTATTAAAATTCGTCGCATTAAAAAAAGTTCCAGGGTTTACGGCGGCGCTGTCTATATTGGGCCTGGGCCCTAATGACCTGATAGACCTCACTTGCCAATAAGGTATTGTCTTGTTGTTTTCTGAGTTGAAATGTCAGACTGTGATCAGTATCAAGTTGATACTGAAATTCACCGCGAGTCTGCTCTTGCCAGCATCTCAGCGGGCTAGCAATTTCTTTATCAAATAAACAGAGTAGTAAGGGTGATTCCCTAGCCCATTTGATGTCGATAAGGCTGTCGCAAACGGGTTCTTTGCTGGACAGTACGCAAAGTTTGGGCGTAAGCTCAAGGCTTGTTGGTGTTAGTGCTGCGTCAGCTCCTGCCAGTGTGGCGTGAACAAGGGCACTGATAAAAACGAGAACTGCTTTATAGTTAGAAATGGTAAATTCCCCCAACAAAAAATTGCAGAACATAATCTTCTTCTACAAGAGGGCTATTGCTTATTGCGGAGCTTAATTGTTCATATTGAACACTGCTGCTGAGTTGCCAGCGTCTATTGAGAGTTTTATTCCAAGCGAGGCGCACAAATGGGTTAAAGCCACTGTTTGCCTCATAGGCGAAGGGGGTTTTTCCTGCTTCGTCAGCGGTAACCCCGTAGTAGTAATTCAGCAGTGATTCGCTTTTCCAAGTGAAGCCGGCGCTCGCGCTAAAGGCCTGATCATTGAAGATTTGTTGTGAGCCGAGTGCAAATCGAACTTCTTTTCCCTGATGGACTTTAGTGAGGTCCTGTAATAGCTGAACCTGCCAATGAAGGTTTTTCCAGCCGCTACTTAATTCGATACCCGCTAGGCCCGCTAAACGTCGTTTGTGCAAATCATCGATGTCTAATGTTTCATCTTTCACAGGCTCATCGTTGGGCAGTATGGAACTAGTAAATTCAATAGCGCCGTCTACAAAGAAATTATTAATATCTTCGCGGAGGAAGAAACCACGATCTCGCCCTGGTGTGAAAATAGCATTGAGCATGAATTGTTCAGAATCGATGATCGTGTAGCCAAATTCCAAGTTTTCGATAAAGAAGCGCTCACCATAATAGCTGACCTGGGGAACGAGCACCAAGGGAATGTCAGAGCTGTCTGCAAGGGGGTTAGTGCGTTTCCCGACCCCTAGAGCGAGCTTAAACTCCCATTCGCCTACGGCTATACAGCCGGGGTCATCGGCGGTACATCCGGTGTCCGCTGAGACCTGTAGACTGCATATAACTAGCAGTGCAGGTGTTAGCCTGCGTATTAAGCGTTGGCTCCAGGCCTTTACGCTCCATCGTTTTCCCATGGTATCTATATTTCCGGCTTTAATGACGCAAGAGTCTATTCTGACTAAAACGCTGGGTAAATTCCCGTTTCATTTTGTTAGAGATTGTAAGTAAGTGTAGATTTTTACAGAGTCTTACAATTGCGAGCACTTTTCTTACAGTCTTAGCTTCAAAGCTCCGTTATGGTATTGGCAGGATTAAAACATGGGAGGAGCAGATATGAAATTAGTAAGGGTGTTTAGTAGTGTATTTGTTTTTAGCACAATAGTGCTACAAGGCTGCGGTTCGGGCGGCTCTGATAGCCAAGAAGAAGTGATAAATACCGATTACAGCCAACTTAAAGCGGCTACATTACAAACAGAACCCCTAGCCAAGGCCACGCAATCAGATACCTTTATCGAGTACCTAAAAAATGGTTTGCGTTTGAGGCTTCAGGGGCAGGCTAGACCTTTCGATTTAGCCGAGCAGGGCGCTGTAGCAAATGACTCTGCCAGTGGCTTCTCTGGGACGAATGTCCATGTATCCGGCGTAGATGAAGCCGATTTTGTAAAGTACGACGGTGAATACCTATATATAGCTCAGTCCCCCAGCTACGTTTTCTTTACCTCTGATGCACAGGGCGCAATCTTGGAGGAGGCGCGAGGCAAGGATCACGGTATTCGCATTTTAAAAACCTCGCCTTCTCAAGCGACGGTAAGTGAAGTGGCTCATATCGATTTTGAAGATGAGTCACTTGCCTTGTCTCAGTTATATCTAGTAAGCAATGAGCAAGGTGGCACTTCAGACGTAGCCAGTATCAGCCACACTCAACTCAACGATTGGAACGCCTCTTTTGTGGCGCCAGACTGGCGCTGGCAGAGTGGCCTTACACAAATAAAGCTCTTTGATGTCAGTACGCCAGACTCACCACAAATATCCTGGAATCTGGAATTAGAAGGCAATCTTGAGGGCAGTCGTAAAATAGGTAATACGCTGTATCTGATAACCCGTTATATACCGAGTATTCAAGCACTCAACGATGATCCCATCACCCTGCTTGAGCAGGAAGACAACGAACGCCTGATTTTAAGTACAGCTGCGAGTGATTTATTGCCCCATTACAGCGTCGGAGATGGGGAGGTTCTGCCCTTGGTGAGAAGTGGTGATTGCTATGCCCCGGAAAACATTAATCCTTCAGAAGGCTATGCGGATGTTCTAACTATCACGGCGCTAGATTTGGCTGCGAAGCAAATCGTCTCGTCCGTGTGTTTGAACGCCAAGGTAGACGGCATCTACAGCTCGCTTGACAGCTTGTACTTGGGCGGTTCTCACGGCTCCACTTGGACAGAGGGTGCGCGCCTCACTGCACTGCATAAGTTTGGGCTCAATAGCGGAGAGATTGAGTATCGGGGATCAGGCGCTGTGCCAGGATTCATGGGCTGGCAAGACCCTGCTTTCCGAATGGACGAATACCAGGGTGATCTGCGTATTGTCACCACAGAATCTACTTTTACTGGCGAACCTTTACACCGCTTGAATGTTCTGCGAGAGCGGGGAGACAGCAGGGAATTAGAGCTTGTGGCCAGTTTGCCGAATAGCGATCAGCCGGCCGCCATTGGCAAGCCAGGTGAAGATATATACGCCGTTCGTTTCCAAGAAGAGCGTGCATTTGTGGTCACTTTCGAACGAATTGACCCGCTGTACGTCATCGATTTGAGCATTCCAGAACAGCCGCGAATTGCAGGCGAGCTGGAAGTGCCTGGTTTCTCAAGCTATTTGCACCCTGTGGGTGATAACTATTTGCTCTCGATTGGGCAAGAGGTGATTGATGAGAGAAACTTTGGGGGCGTTAAATTCGAGTTGTTCGACGTGAGTGACATTGAAAACCCAAGTTCCGTCAATAGTCATGTAGTGGGAGAGCGTGGAAGTTGGACAAACGCTAGTTACGACCTGAGGAGCATCAGCTTTTTGCAGAATGGCAGCGAACAGCTACGAGTCGCTCTGCCCATTGTGGTTTACGACACCATAACAATGGATCATAAAAGTGAGTATTTTGATTGGACATTTAGTGGTTTACAGCTGCTTGAAATAAACGGCCTGAATGGGGGAGGCGTACAGCTGGATTTGGCGGGTCATCTAGTAACAGAGCACCGAGATGGGCAGCAGTCCTTTATTGGCTCGGGTGGCGATGGCAGGAGTATATTGCATGATGACAGCGTATTTTTTGTTTATGGCGATCAAGTATGGAGCAGTTTTTGGGATAGCCCTAGCGTATCTGTGGGTCCTTTATAGGCACAATTTATAGACGTTTAACTTCCTTTTTTGACCGCAGTCGCGGTCTTTTTTATGCCCAATGAAAATCACCCTATAAATGGATAAACTCAATTGCTTGGCTGAAGCGGTAATTACGCTGGTTGTTGCCCCTTGAACGTGCTATTTTCTCGTCCTTTTTTTCGGGGTGGCTTTTCATGTTTGCAGGTTTTGACTACGGTACATCGAACTGTGCTATTGGTGTCATAAGAAATGAAGCTGTCCAACTACTGCCCATCAGTAATGGGCAGCCTTTCATGCCCTCCGCCCTTTATGCACTTGAACGAGAGTTCATTTGCGAATCGGTGGCTAAAGATCTGCCCAACGCGACAGAGCGTGAGTCCTATATCCATCTCCGTAAAAACGGTTTGGCTCTCGCTAGAAATACACGCCGTGAATACGGCATCCAACCAGATGAGCAAAGTCTATTTTTTGGTCAGGAAGCCTTTGATCAATATATGGCGATGCCGGAGGAGGGGTACTTTGTAAAGTCCCCAAAGTCTTTTTTGGGTGCGAGTGGCTTGCGAGAGGAATTCGTTTACTTTTTTGAAGATCTAGTAACGGCTATGATGCAAACCGTGAAACGTCGTGCGGAAAATATTCTCAATAAATCTATTCGCCACGCCGTAATTGGCAGACCGGTAAATTTCCAAGGCGTAAACGCCGAGCACAGCAATCGCCAGGCGATTGACATTCTCACAATATCGGCAAAGAGAGCAGGTTTTACTTCGGTTGAATTTTTATTTGAGCCTTTAGCCGCCGGACTGCATTTTGAAGAAAATCTAGAAGAAAATAAAACCGTTCTAGTGGTAGACATCGGTGGAGGAACAAGCGATTGCGCTATGGTGCAAATGGGTCCTAGTCACCGCGGCAAGCTCGATCGCAAGGGCGACTTTCTAGGTCATACTGGTGATCGAGTAGGTGGCAACGACCTCGATATACAGTTGGCTGGCAAGGGCTTACTGCCTTTATTTGGGATGCAATCTCTGCAAAAAAATGGCCAACCTATGCCTTCCTATATGTATTGGGATGCGGTGAGTACCAATGACGTAGGTGCTCAAGCGACTTTTTACGGTCAGCGTACAGGCTTGAGTTTGGATCGTTTGCGCTTGGATACCACAGAGCCAAAACTATTGGAGCGATTCATTGCCATGCGGAACAACAAACAAAATCATCATGTGGTGCGCAGTGCGGAACAAACAAAAATAGCGCTATCTGACAGTGCCAGTGTTCAGGTAGAGCTCGAAAGCATAGAGGCGGGTCTTGCTTGCGAAATTACCCGCATTCAGTTTGAGCAAGCGGTTGAGCGTCCTCTAGCAAAAATACTCGCACTGATGACTGAAGCTATAACACAAGCGGGCTGCGAACCGGATCTAATTTATGTCACCGGGGGCTCGGCAAAATCGCCTTTCATTCGTGCCGCGATTGAGCGACAACTGGGTAATATCAAGGTAGTTGACGGCGATCATTTCGGCAGTGTTAGCTCAGGCCTTACGGTGTGGGCCCAGCGCTTATTCCGTTGAGCTCTCTGTTTGTCGCTGCCGAGGCTGACTCTTGATTTGCTTCTCGTAGTTACGATTACTATGCTGAAGCAGACGAAAAAAAACCGACAGCTCCGTGAGGAGTGTCGGCCAAGACCATTAGGAGTGAAACATTAAGGATAATTCCTCAAATACCAGCTGCTCTCGCAGCAAACTGGCGTTTGATTGCACTTGGGGGTTGTGCGTCACCAGTAACTATAAGTATTGGCGAGACTGAAAAATGCGCCAGTTTTTCGTCGTCCATTTTTAAACAAATTTGAGATAGCTTTCCCTACCAATAGGCCCCAAGGCTATTAAAACATCAGTTTTGTCGATTCTGCTGGATTAGCTGATCAATTTTCCCGTCCAGTTTAGCAATCTGTTCTTCTAAGGCGAGCATCTTGTCGGCTATCGCAAGATCTTGATTGTTTGTCGGGTCTTCCTGGCTGATAAAGACCGCTGTTAGCGAGGCTGTTAGCAAAGAGAACAGGCCCAAGCCAATGAGAATCAGCGCCGCGCCGAACACTCGACCTACGCCGGACGTCGGTACTATATCTCCATACCCTACAGTTGTAACCGTCACTAGGGCCCACCAAATTCCGTCTCCAACAGTGCTTATACCCGGGTCGATGGCGGCCATCATAAGGCCTGACATAACTATGATAATCGCGCTGCCGAGCAAGGTGGGGCCCAAGCTGTTTTTTTGCAAAAGTTGCCGAATTGACGTGCCTATGTGAAACAGCAGAGAAAAAAGTAGCAGCAGACGCAGCAAGCGCAAGGCGCCAAAATAAGAGGATAAGCCCCACAGGAGTGGCAAGCCCATTAGAATAATGATGAGATTTAGCCAATTATTGCGCAAATAACGGATTTTGTTGTCTACAAGCAGACTCATCAATACTGTTTCTAGGCTAAATAAACACCAAAGTGCTAAATCATATGTTTGCGGGTAATCGAAATTGGGGTCTTGAGTGCTTGCGAACCAGGTTGTAGCAATCCAAAAGGCTGCAAATATCATGGGCAGCTCGAGCAGGCGGCTGCAGAACAGCGCAGCCTTGCTCTCGTGATCGTCAACACCGCTCAGGCCTATCAATCTCTGGAGTTTCAAACAATAAGCCTCAATCAGATACCGCTAAGTCCGATAACCTGATTGATGTTGTCTTCCAGGCTAGCGGCCGTCGTAGACCTCATGACTCCCTCGTTAAGGATATTGCGAAGGTTGGTCAATTTGGCGTTAGCTCGCCTGAAGGAGGGCGTTATAGGCTCATATTCGTGGTGGTGGTCTTGAATACTGAGCTTCGCCAATTCAGAGAGTTCAATATTCAGGATACTGATTATGTCGTAAAAACGGTCTTTACGCTCCAAAGTAGAGGCTTCCCAGTAGGCATCATCTAGGCTGGCAATTAATTCTTCTAAGGTTCTAATCGCGTCTGTAATACTGGCTTTAGGCATATATTCGATTCCTATTGTAGTGATGTCTTCGGGCAATACTCGTTTAGCCTTAGTATCCGTCTTGTGAGACTCGCTTGCGAGCAATAAATACTCCTAATTATTGTTCTAAGTCTGTATGATTTCAATTACTTAGGGTGAAACCTTTGGGGGGGACCAGAATGAACCAGCCTAAATCGAACACATGGGATAACAGACCGGGAATGGAAAAGGCTAGACAAAAAGTAGAAAAGTTTAAGCAGCGTGAAGCTTCAATACTTGACGCCGCATTAGAGCTGTTAATTGAGCAGGGTGAAGAGTCGGTTACCGTCGAGCAGATCGCGGCAAAAGTAGATATTGGTAAGGGTACAATATATAAACACTTTACCTCAAAAACTGAAATCTATATGCGCCTGTTATTCGATTATGAGCAAGCCCTAGCCAATAAGCTAAAAGACGGCATAGCCCTGGCGGCTAAAGGTGACTTTAAGGCACCCGCTAGAGCCTATTTCGAATCGCGCATAGCCGATCCGGTAAAAGACCGCCTCTTTCAGCGTTTAGAAGAAAAAATAATTACTTTAAATCAAGCGCCTGAGTTAATGGCAGAGCTGCATCAGCAGAGAAATTCAATAGAGGCGTCTTTAAACGATGTGTTTGAGCAACGCATTGCGGAAGGAAAGCTGAAAAATGTACCACCTTATTTTTATTATGGGGCGTATTGGGCAATCACTCAAGGAGCGGTTGAACTCTATCACTCCAAGTCCTTTGAAGGTCTTGTGCATGACATGGACGGGATGATGGATTTCATTATGGATATCGGTGTTCATATCGGTAATAGAGAGTCACACTAAGGTGCTTAGGAGCGTGATATGCTGAAAAATGTACAAGCTACGCGGGTCATAACAACCTTGACTATTATGCTTTTGCTTAGTGCTTGTACGCCTCAGCATACGGCAAAAAGCGCGAGTGATTTTTTTGCCGGTTCTGGCATGGGAGCTAAAACCCGAATCACTCGCACCCAGAATTGGGTGCTTAATTCCTCCAGCCATATCTACTTGGCCACACCCCGATCGAGCTCTGGGATCGATTCACAGCAACAAGCAATCCAGCAACAGTTAACCGCTAACCTTGGCCGCAATCTGGAACAGCATTTTGCAGAGGTTAAATTGGGGCATAGTGGATTGTCTTTTAAGGCCGCTCTAAAGGAGGCTCGTAACAATCAGAGCGCCTATCTAATTTACCCTCGCTTGCTGGGCTTAAAAGATAACATGAGTAGCGTTGAAGAAATTGATAATGAATTTTATGACGATGAAAAAACCTTGGGTTTAGACCGCTTGGCTCTACAACTACAAATTTATAATGCTCTGACCGGTGAATTTCTTGATCGTGTCAACATTGAAAGCAAGAGTGGGTGGCTGGCAATATATAGCAATAGCCCGGATGAGTTAATGCACTCCGCGTTTAAACAAGCGTCTTCGGTACTCTCTGGCCAAACTCGGTGAGTCTCAAAAAGAATTCTCCTTCAGCCGACTCCCTGTTTGCCCAAATTGAAAGTGAGGTGGGCGCACAGAAACTTCCTCCTCTCGAATTATGGACGCCGCCCTTGAGCGGCACGATGGACCTGACGATTTGCCGCAGCGGTGTATGGCTTCACGAAGGTGAGCCAATTCTTAGGCCAAAGTTGGTTAAGTTGTTTTCCTCTATCTTAAAGATGGAAGAGGGTGAATACTTTTTGGTAAGCCCGGTGGAGAAATGGAAAGTCACTGTGGAAGATGCACCCTTTTTGGTTGAGTCTTTGGAGCTCAGAATTGGGAAAGACGGGCGGGCAATAATATTCACTACCAATGTCGGGGATATTGTAAATCTTTCAGAAAATAATCCGCTATGGGTGGAGGAAGATCCAAGCACGGGTGAGCCCTCACCTTATGTTATGGTTCGCAAAAACTTAAAAGCACTCATAAATCGCAGTGTCTATTACGAATTAGTAAGCTTGGCGATAGAGAAAGAGGGGAGCTATGTGGTTGAAAGTTTTGCTCAGGATTTTGTCTTGGGGCAAGCTTAGAAAAGTTAGCTGAAGCGCTTGGCCGCCACCCTAATGTTTTAGGGCAGCGGCTAATCGACGTTTACATATTAGGGTAGTTCGGGCCACCCGCGCCTTCTGGCGTTACCCAAACAATGTTCTGAGTTGGGTCTTTAATGTCACAGGTTTTACAGTGCACACAGTTTTGTGAGTTGATTTGTAAGCGCTGGCTCTTGTCTTCTTCGTTTTCAACTATTTCATAAACACCCGCTGGGCAATAAAGCTGGGCGGGTTCATTGTAAATGGCTAAGTTGTGGTTGATAGGGACATTGGCATCTTTCAAGGTCAAATGCACCGGCTGGTCTTCTTCGTGGTTAGTGTTTGATAAAAACACTGAACTCAACTTATCGAAACTCAACTTACCATCGGGCTTAGGGTAGTTGATTTTTGCACAATCGGCGGCCGGCTTAAGAGTTGCGTGATCAGGCTTAGGGTCAGACAAGGTCCAAGGCAGCTTGCCATTAAACAGGTTTATATCGATAAAAGCGTAGGCTGAACCCAAGAGGTTGCCCCATTTGTGCTGGGCTGGGCCAAAGTTACGCTGCGCGTGCAGCTCTTGCCACGCCCATGAAGCGCGATATTCGGTGGTGTATTCCACTAGCTCATCGTTGCTGCGTTCCTCGGCAAGCGCTTTGGCGATGACCTCAGCGGCCACCATGCCAGACTTCATTGCCGTATGGCTGCCTTTAATTTTCGCGAAGTTCAAGGTGCCTGCGTTGTCACCAATGAGTAAACCGCCAGGGAAGGTCATTTTAGGTTGTGATTGAATACCGCCTTTTACAATCGCTCGAGCACCGTATGATACGCGTTCACCACCCTCTAGGTATTGCTTAGCTACAGGGTGGTGCTTGAAACGCTGAAATTCATCAAAAGGACTAACGTGCGGGTTAGAGTAGGCAAGGTCAGTAATCAGGCCAACAACGACTTGGCTATCTTCAATATGATAGAGGAAGCTACCGCCTGCTGAGCCGCTTTCACTGAGTGGCCAGCCTGCAGAGTGCATAACCAGACCTTCTTTGTGCTGTTCAGCGGGCACTTTCCAAAGCTCTTTGATTCCTAGGCCGTAGTGCTGAGCTTCGGCGTCTTTATCCAGGTCAAACTGGCTAATCAATTGCTTGCCAAGATGGCCTCGACAACCTTCACCAAACAGAGTGTATTTACCGTGCAGTTCCATGCCCTGCATATAACTGTCTTTCTGAGAGCCATCTTCGGCCAAGCCCATGTCACCAGTGGCAATGCCTTTAACACTGCCGTCGTCGTTGTAAAGTACTTCCGCTGCGGCAAAGCAGGGGAAGATTTCGACGCCAAGCGCTTCAGCTTGTTCGGCTAGCCAGCGGCAAACATTACCGAGGCTGACAATGTAGTTGCCCTCATTGTGCATAGTTTTTGGGGCAAAAATGCCCGGTACTTTGATGGCCTTTTCTGCACTGGTCATAAAGTAAATGTCATCGCCGGTGACCGGTGTATTTAAGGGAGCGCCTTGGGCTTTCCAATCTGGGAATAATTCGTTTAAGGCTGTGGGTTCAAACACGGCGCCGGACAGAATATGAGCGCCAACCTCGGAACCTTTTTCCACGACACATACGGTGATTTCTTCATTGAGTTGGCGAAGACGACAAGCCGCCGCTAAACCAGAAGGGCCTGCGCCCACAATGACAACGTCATACTCCATTGATTCTCGATCCACGTACACTCTCCTAAGGCCAAAAGTAGGGGTTTTTATGTATATGGCCGCATTATACGGGGCAAGAAGCCGATTCACCAATGACAAAATCGTGTTTTTTTGAGGCTAAAACGCCCATTTCTCATGCTCAAGCGCGTGGTATGACCGTTAAAGCTATTGATTTTGCCCCGTGAAAGCGGCAACATACTCGCCGCTCAAACGAGCGTTTTGGCGCTATTTCCGCTAAGACGTTGTCGTCAAGAGAGTATACACAAACGCTAAATCGCCGCTTAGAAGTGATCCGTTTCGTTATCAACAGAAAAGTATGACGGGAAACCCATGAAAATTCTTGTTGCTGTTAAACGTGTGGTTGATTACAACGTAAAGGTTCGTCCAAAGTCTGACGGAACCGACGTTGACATCGCCAATGTTAAAATGTCAATTAACCCTTTCTGCGAAATTGCGGTAGAAGAAGCCGTTCGACTGAAAGAGAAAGGTGTCGCCACCGAAATTATCGCCATATCTATGGGGCCAAAACAAGCCCAAGAACAAGTGCGTACAGCCTTAGCGCTGGGTGCCGATCGCGGTATTCTGGTTGAGTCTGATGAAGATTTGCAGCCTTTGGCCATCGCCAAAATGCTCAAGGCTATTGTTGAAAAAGAATCGCCTGATCTGGTGATTCTCGGTAAGCAGGCTATTGATGGCGACAACAACCAAACAGGTCAAATGTTGGGTGCTTTAACTAGCATGCCACAGGGCACGTTTGCGTCTGAGGTAAATGTAGCTGACGGTCGTGTCAGTGTAACCCGTGAGATTGATGGCGGCTTGCAGACTGTTAACTTGAGCCTTCCGGCCATCGTTACAACAGATCTACGTCTAAACGAACCTCGTTACGCCTCACTGCCTAACATTATGAAAGCTAAGCGCAAGCCAATGGACACATTCACGCCAGAAGATCTCGGCGTTGACGCGACACCGCGCGTTAAGACACTGTCTGTTGAGCCGCCAGCCGAACGTAAGGCCGGTATTAAAGTAGCCGACGTGGCTGAGCTTGTCGATAAGCTCAAAAACGAAGCCAAAGTGATATAAGGGGAAAACGATGAGTATTTTAGTCATTGCAGAACACGACAACGCGAGCATCAAAGGCGCGACCCTAAACACTGTAGCCGCTGCGGCGGCCATTGGCGGTGAAATTGATGTTTTAGTAGCAGGCGCAAACTGTGGTGTAGCTGCTGAAGCGGCCGCGAAAATTGCGGGTGTTAGCAAAGTTATCAGTGCTGATAATGCCGTTTACGAGCACCAACTAGCGGAAAACGTTGCTTTGTTGATCGCTGACTTGGGCAAAGGGTATTCGCATATTCTCGCGCCTGCGACCACTAACGGCAAAAACAATTTGCCTCGTGCGGCGGCCCTGTTGGATGTGCAAGCTATTTCGGACATTATCAGTGTTGAGAGTGCTGACACTTTCAAGCGCCCTGTGTATGCAGGCAACGTGATAGCGACCGTTCAAAGTGGCGACGCCATTAAAGTGCTAACAGTTCGTACTACGGCATTTGACCCCGTAGCGGCTGAAGGCGGTTCGGCGAGCGTTGAAGCTATTGACGGCAGTCACAACGCAGGTAATTCTGAATTTGTAGGTGAAGAACTTGCGAAAAGTGATCGTCCAGAGCTAACAGCGGCGAGCATTATCGTTTCTGGTGGCCGCGGTATGCAGAATGGCGAAAACTTTGAAATGTTATACAAAGTGGCCGACAAACTCGGTGCTGCAGTTGGTGCGTCACGCGCAGCTGTTGATGCGGGCTTTGTTCCTAACGATATGCAAGTGGGTCAAACAGGTAAAATTGTTGCGCCAGACTTGTATGTTGCTGTAGGTATTTCTGGCGCCATTCAACATTTAGCCGGCATGAAAGACAGTAAAGTGATTGTTGCGATCAATAAAGACGAAGACGCGCCTATTTTCCAGGTTGCCGATTACGGCTTAGTCGCAGACTTGTTTGATGCAGTTCCAGAGCTTGACGCTGCGCTGTAATTAGCCAGTAGTTTTAGTTTCGAAAAAGCCGCCATATTTATGGTGGCTTTTTTTTGTCTGTTGTTTAAATGGTAGGCTCAGAGGAGAGTGATGAGTGTTATCAATTGAAGAGTTTGAGGCCTGGTCTCTATATTTGGGCGTGGGAGGCCTAATTGCTTTCATGGTTTTTATTGTGTGGGACCTGGCAAAGCAATCGAAGGCCGGAAGATTTGGCACCTTTGTTTTATTTTCAGCGTTAGCTCTGGGTCTTTTAGGCTTCGTGATTAAAACTGTATTGGTGGAAACACTAGAGTAAATATTATTTTTATTGTTGGTCTTGTTCTCTCATAATTTCCAAGCGACTTTTCATTCGCTCTTCTTTACTCATGTTTCGCCAATGTTTTCTGAGCTCACGCTTTTCTTCTGGTGATAGCGCTTTGAATTTTTCAAAGGCTTTTGTTAAGGCTTTCTGCTGTTCAACGTCAAGTGACTTAAACTTATCAAATTTCTGCCTGATAGAATGTCGGTCTTTTGGTTTGCGCTGTTCCCAGTGTGCTCGCCGAGACTCCATCTTTTTTTTACGCTCTGGCGAGGCGTTTTCCCAGCGGGAGGCAATGTTTGCTAAGCGCTGTTGCTTGTGTGGAGGCATGTCACCCCATAGTGCCTCTAACTTTGACAGCCACTCTTGCTGCTTGGGTGATAAGTCTGACCACAGTATGGGCTTGGCAGATTGCTTGCATTTATCACTCCTTAGATTTTTTGTTTCTTGGTGCTGTGATCCTTTGTGGAAAGAGTGCCTGCAGCGCTCATCCTTGCTGTTTTCTGCGGCCGTCAATTGACTACTGAAGCAAAAAGTAATCAGTATTATCAGGGCTTGTGCGTACTTATATCTATCCATGTTCTGCAAGGGCCAGCCAGCTATAAAATTCAAATTCCTGATAGAGTTCAAGGTCGTCTTGACTCGAAATTAATTCAGTATCTTTGGCTCCATTATTTATAATATCGTCTACTGGTGTTGGTTTCATCGAGGTAAAGATCACGACAAAAGCAAACAGGCTGGCGAAGCTCACGGTCAACGCCGGTTTAAAATAATTGCTGCGTGGGGCCGGGGTGGCAGCCTGCACAATGGCAGCACGTCTGGCTTGATATAGCCGGCGTGAAAGTTCTGGGCTGATATTCTGCTCCAGTTGGTTGAGATCTTCCTTGAGCTCTTGTTCCAATGTGGTTTTGTGTGGCTCGGTCATAATAACTACCTGTGCTCCTTCAGTGTTTGCCGTAGCGCAACAAGGGCCCTTGAGTAATGGGTTTTGACGCTGCCCTCGCTACAACTCATTGCCGTAGCTGCTTCTCGAGTGCTAAGCCCCTCCCAGCAGCGCAACAGAAAAGCTTGTCTTTGCCTTGGGGCCAAGTCTTCTAAACCTGAGGTGAGTTGCTGAATACGCTGTTCTGATGCTACATACTGCTCACCACTCGGTGCATTGCTATCGGCATACGCCGGATGACTGTCTTCTAATGGCAGGCTCTTTTCTTCTCCCGGTTGCCTATCGAGCCAAAGACGCCAGCGATTACGTACACTCTGGCGACGATGAAAGTCCATTATTTTGTTGTTTAATACCCGATAAAAAAGGGGCTTCCACTCATTTTGAGGTTTTTCGCCATAATTCATCGCAAATGCCAACATTGCTTCTTGAACGATGTCCAAAGCATCTTCTTGTTGTTTAACACCCATATTCGCCATGGTATAGGCGCGGCGCTCAACTTTTGCTAGAAACTGGTCAATATTCAGGGTGTTCAGATTAACAAGCCCCCGATTGGTCTGAGTTGTCCCAGGAAGACTGGGTGTATGCGGCCTTGTGAATAGATGCTGCCTCCAGCTCAAAATCATAGTTAATATTGCCATTGTTGTGGGCTTATGGAAAGAATCGGGTGTTTGAGCCTATAAATTTTCTGTAAACTCTTCGGCTATAACTCTATCAACGTTCTAAATACCAGAAGGTTGACTCTTTGCCAGAAAATTAGGGCGATATATTTTGAAATTATTTATCAATGACAGCAAGGCCAAGAAAAATCGTGCAAATATGCTCGAGACTGATGCGCGAATGGCGAAATACAGCCGGCGGGGGCTAATTACCAGTTTTTGCGCTTATGTAATTTGCTTAATCTTTGGTGATTTTTTCGAGATGGCCAAAGAAAAAGCGGTGGTGCTCGGTGCTGGTTTATTATTGATTACTATTATACGTGGCTATTACCTTTTTCGCTTTGACGCGCTCTATGCAAGAGGCCCTTCCGCGTGGCGCAATCGCTATTTCTTTGCTTCCTTCCTTGGCGCTGGATGGTGGAGCGTTATTTTGGTCGCCATAACCTTAGAGTTGGGAATGACCGGAGAAACCCCCATAATCTGGCTTTACACGGTAATATTTGGCTCTAGTGTTGCCAGTGCGTTTGCGCCTTATAGTCGTTTTTTGACGGCGTACTTGGCCTTTGGTCAACTGCCAGCCGCTGTGGCCGCATTCGCATTGGGTACGACTGAGGGTTATTTGTACGGCGTAATGATGTTGGCGTTTTTTGTTACCCTGAGCCATCAGGGGAAGGCGACATCTCGCAGTTATTGGCAGCGACTAGAGGCCAATATGGCTCTGCAAAAACGAGCGAAAAGCCTCGAAGAGGTGAACCTAGATTCAAGAGCCGCTATGGACTTTCGGGCAGAATTTTTAGGTAACCTAAGTCATGAATTCCGAACCTCACTAAACGATGTATTAGGCGCCTTAACGCTGCTGGGAAACAGCCGTTTAAACAACCAACAACAAGATCTATTAGATTTAGCCGAAAGTGCTTCAGAGCGGCAGTTGGATTTAGTGGATAATGTGATGGACTACTCCCGTATCGCTGCTAAAGAATTGGTTTTAGATGTTGCGGTATTTAATTTACCCCGGCAGATGGAAGGGCTGATAGAAGAGGCTGCAGGAGAAGCCAGTCAACACGGCATCGAGCTTAGTTATGCATTTTCTGAAGAATTGCCATCGCGAGTAAAAGGTGACGCAATTCGATTTGGAAAGATATTCACCTACTTGGTGAGTCATGCCATCCAATACAGCGAACACCGTACGCTGTTGGTAGAAGCTGGGTTTAAATATGGCAAGGATGAAAGCGGAGAACTCAAGGTAATCATTCGCGACCATAAAGATTGTTCCAATAAAAAAGCAGAAAATTTAGCAACGGATCGTGCGACAGAGGCAGCGACAGAGGGTGGGGTGGCTTTAAGTATCTGTCGAGGCCTCGCAGAGTGCATGGGGGGTACCGTTGTGATTAATATTGAGCAGGGGCACGGTGTTGAATTGCGCTTCACTGTGTCTTTGCCGATAGCCGATCAGAAACCTTGGCGAATCAATTTCAGTCCAAAACTAAAAGGCAAAAGATTATTGTTGGTGGCTCCTCCGGCCTTGGCAGAAGAGCAAACCGTATCAGAATTGAACCACTGGGGTTTGAGGGTTGAGGAAGTTGGCGATGTAGAAAGTGCTTTGATACGCTTGGATTCGGCAGTTGATAGTGAGCACCCCTTTGATGGCATGGTAATTTGGGCACCAGGCAACGAATCATCAATTTTGCCCTTCTCGAAGAAACTTGCAGAAGATGAGCGCCATTCCAGCACTAAGCAGGTCTTGGTTTTAAGTCCCTTACTGCGTCATGTTGACGAAGTGCGCGAGCATCTCGGCAGTTGTTCTCAAGTGCACATTATTAGTAAGCCTCTCTTGCGTCAGCGGCTGCACGACGCGTTAATGGAGCTTTGGTATTTAGGCGACCAAAGCCTAAAAACTAGGCGCGCTCAGCTTGAGTTTGATCCCCAAAGTCGAAATAAAGATAAGCGTATATTGCTGGTAGAAGATCACCGAGTGAACCAAATGGTGGCGAAGAGCTTATTAGAAAAACTGGGCTATGGTGTTGATCTGGCGAACAATGGCCAAGAAGCACTAAAGCAGTCAGATGACAATGATTACGATCTCATTCTGATGGATTGCCAAATGCCTGAGATGGACGGCTATGTTGCTACACAAGCTCTTAGGCGCCGCGAAGAAGAGGGTGATAAGCACACTCCTGTAATCGCCATGACGGCGAATACCACGGAAGGTATTCAGTCTCGTTGTTTGGCGGCCGGTATGGACGATTATATGGCGAAGCCGGTGCGTTTAGATGATCTAGAGCGACGCTTGCGCCGCTGGTTGGGTTGAAGCCCCCAGTCGGGGGCTAAGCCGACTAAAAATTAGCTAGTTTGGAACTCTTGCTTTTCCGAATAGATTCAATGAAGTCGATTAATATATAGCCGGTTTCATTTAGTAATGGATCTCCGTCCTCGCTAATGTTTGAGCTCTCTTCTTCTTGAGTGTTAATACTACTCACAGGGCCAGTAGGCAGGCCTGGGGCAGTATCTTCTCGAGCTTCATCGCCCTTCTTTAGAGCATCAACTGAGGCGTATTCAGATAAACCTTTTGCCTGGCGCCTTTGATTTTCGTTGCTCAAGTGCTTGTTTTCTAGCGCTTCCTTTTCGATTTTACGTTTGCTTTCCATTAGCGAGATGCTTTTGATATCGCGATTTTCTTTGACGATAGCCAGTTGCTTTAGCAAGTAGGTAAAATCGGGATCGTTCTTTACACGTTTTTTATGTTCACTGGTTAACTCCGGGATAAGTGCTTGCAGGTCATAATATTGATTGTGGGGTGCTGCGTGAATTTGGTCCCATGGCAGAGCGTTATCGTAAGAGCTCTCGCCCACTAAATCTAAATCAACTAGGGCAGGCAGTGCTATGTCGGGCAATACCCCGCGGTGTTGAGTGCTGTCACCAGACACTCGATAAAATTTAGACTCTGTGATTTTAAGTTGACCTTCTTTAACAGGCGTTAAAGATTGTACGGTACCTTTACCAAAAGATTGCACGCCAACAATTAGGCCTCGGTTGTAATCTTGAATGGCGCCGGCAAAAATTTCAGAAGCCGAAGCGCTCAGGCGATTGATGAGCACCACCATTGGTCCACGATATAGGGCATTGCCCCGCGACTGATAATGCCGAGAAATACGCTCGTTGGTTTGGCGAATTTGCACAACTGGTCCAGGATCAATAAACAAGTCAGTCAGTGTTGTGGCTTCTTGCAAAGACCCGCCACCGTTATTGCGAAGGTCTATGACAATACCATCAACTTTTTCAGCCTGTAATTCCAGAACAAGTTTGGCAACATCGCGAGTTGTGCTTTTGAAATTGGGGTCGCGTTTGCGATAGGCCTCAAAATCTATATAGAACGCGGGCACATCAATCACGCCAATTTTGTAGAGCCTTTCACCGTCGGTGAGTTCAAGCATGGTCTTTTTGGCAGCCTGCTCTTCAAGTTTTACTTTGCCACGATTGATACGCACCACTTTAGTGCTGTCGCCTGCACCGGCATTGGCGTCAATGGCTTCTAGCCTAACGGTTGTGTTTTTCGGACCGCGAATGAGTTTTACGACTTCATCGAGTCTCCAGCCGACAACATCGACCATCTCACCTTCTAAGCCTTGGCCTACAGCGACAATTTTGTCGGCAGGTTTTAGGCCGCCTTGTTTGTCAGCTGGGCCGGCGGCAATGAGTCGAACTATCTTGGTATGCTCGTCTTCAGATTGCAGTACCGCGCCGATGCCTTCAAGTGACAGAGACATTGATATATTAAAGTTTGCCAGAGTGCGGGGCGACAGGTAGCTCGTATGGGGATCATAGAGCAGGGTCAGCGAGTTAATAACGACTTCAAAGGCGTCGGCACCGTCTTGCTGGTCTATCCGCTTCAGTTGGTTGTTGAGTCGTCGACTAAGTGTTTCTCTCGCCTCTGCGACAGTTTTCCCTGCAATTTTTAAACTGAGGACGCTGGACTTAAGGCGCTTGCGCCAGAGTTCGTCAGCGGTGCGTTTGTCAGCGGGCCAAACGGCACCTTCGCGATCAATTTCAAGGCTCTCATCTTTACTGAAATCGAACTTAAAGTCTGTATCGCTAAGTTGAGCGATATTGGCCTCTACCCGGTTGGCAACACGCTGCCGATAGCTGTCAAATATGTCAAAATTAACCGCTAATTTGCCGGTTTTAAGAAAATCGTCGAACTGTAAGCGGTAGCGCTCAAATTTGTCGATATCGCTTTGATAAAAATAACTCTTTGTCGGGTCTAGAGTGTCGAGATACAGGTCTAAATAACGGCTGGAAAGCTCGTCGTCTAAGGCTTTGTTTCGATAGTGCCTAGCCCCCAGCTTTTCAACGATCTCAATTGTCGTGTCGGCTTGATCTTCTGTGAAGGTGATTGGCTCCAATACTTTGCCTAAGGCAAGCTGGGAAACCAGTAGAAGTGTTGAGCTCAATCCTAGCAAAAGGGGTGTTAAGCGAACCGTCATAAGGTGTAATCTCTAAATTGAATGCATATGTGTCTAGAACTGCTTTGATTATAATCCTATTCACAAGTTCAAACACCCTACTATCTTAGCAGACAGAAAAGGGTGAATAGCCTGAATTTCACGATGAGATGAGGCTTATTTGGGCCGAACTTAACAATAGGAAGCATTTTCGCCGAGCTTTTGGCGGGTGTTCTAGGGTTTTTATTGAAAACTGTCCGTCGATTTGCCACTAGGGCTGGATTTCTGCCTGTAAGAGAATCACAATGTATTATAATCAGAAGTTCTAAGGCTGCCCACGTTATAAGGGCCCGAAAAGCTAATAAAAAGCTCGGCGAAGTCGAGTAGGAAAATTGTTCTATTCATGGAATTACTCTCTGTAAGCGCCGTTTTAATTAGCACTCTGGTTTTGTTGGCTTCAAATCGCTTCCCCTCGGACTTTGTGTTGTTAGCCGCCGTTGGCGTTCTGCTGGTAAGCGCCATTCTGACACCCGCGGAAGCCTTAGCAGGCTTCAGTAATCAGGGAATTGCTACAATCGCGGCGCTTTATGTGGTTGTTGCAGGTCTACAGGAATCGGGAACCGTTGCTTGGTTAAGTCGCTCAATGCTAGGGCGTCCATCAAATCTAACGGTCGCTTTATTTCGGCTGCTAGTGCCTGCGGCTATTTTGAGTGCCTTTGCAAACAACAGTCCGATTGTCGCCATGTTTACTTCCGCCGTACAAAATTGGTGTAAACGTACGGGTTTCAAGCCTTCTCAGTTGTTACTTCCCCTAAGTTACGCGTCTATCCTCGGTGGAACCTGTACATTAATCGGTACCAGTACGAATTTAGTGGTGGACGGCTTATTGCGTCAGAATGGCTTTGCTGGGTTTCAATTGTTTGATTTGATATGGATAGGGTTACCTATAACGCTGATTGGCATTGTGTACCTTATGGTATTCAGTCGCTTCCTACTGCCTAGCAGAAAGAGCGCCAGCGCCAGTTTTGACCAAATGAGAGAATATTTGGTGGAGATGAAGGTCAGCCAAGATTGTGAGCTCATTGGTCATACCGTTGAAGAAGCTGGTCTACGGCATTTGCCAGGTCTTTACTTGGTTGAAATAAATCGAGGAACAGAAGTTTTATCTGTATCACCACAAACTCAAATTCATGCGCAAGATCAGCTGGTGTTTGCAGGTGCCGTTGAGTCGGTAGTAGAGCTTCGCAGCATCAAGGGCTTGCTGCCTGCGACACAGCAGGCCTTTAAATTAGCCGGCGAGCAGCAGGACCGTCGCCTGTTCGAAGCGGTGTTGGCGTCTGCGAGTCCGGCGGTGGGGCAGAGCATTCGTGAAGCAAGATTCCGGCATCGCTACAACGCGGCGGTGCTCTCGGTTGCACGCAATGGCGAGCGACTTGAGGGGAAATTGGGTGATGTTGTATTGCAGGCGGGTGATACCTTATTGCTTGAGGCTCAGAAAGGCTTTTTGTTTAAGTATAAAAACAGTCGCGAGTTTTTGTTGATCAGTCGTTTGAGCAACAGTGCCGGAGTTCGTCATGAGCGAGCCCCTATCGCGCTTGGTATTGTGCTGGCAATGTTGCTGTCAGTGAGTTTTGAGCTTATTGGCTTGCTTCAAGCGGGAATTATTACCGCAGCAGCCATGTTGTTGTCGGGCTGCCTGAGTCTAGAGTTGGCGCGTAAAAGCATTGATTTTCGAGTCCTATTGGTGATCGCCTGTGCTTTTGGTTTGGGTGCCGCAATTCAGAAGGTCGGCTTGGCTACGATGATCGCCGATGGGGCCATGGGTATTGCAGGGCCAAACCCGATGGTACTATTAGCCATTATTTATGTAGCAACGGTGTTGTTGACCGAGACTATTACTAATAATGCGGCCGCGATTGTGATGTTTCCAATTGCAGTAAGCACGGCAGCTTCTGCAGGCTTAGATGTAACACCTTTTGCGGTCGCTGTGATGATAGCCGCCTCAGCCAGTTTCATAACACCTATTGGCTACCAAACAAACCTGATGGTTCAGGGACCGGGCGGCTATCGATTTAGCGATTATGCTAGGCTAGGTTTTCCCTTAAGTATTCTAGTGGCTTGTACGTCTTTAGCTTTAATCCCGGTGATTTGGCCCTTTTAACATTTGTATCTACAGGATTTTATTATGCAATCGCAAATAATAGCTCATGGTGGAGAATTACTCGATCTCTATGTACGAGGCGATGAGCTGGCCACGGAAAAAGAGCGCGCGTGCGAAAATAAATCGTGGGACCTTAGTTGCCGTCAGTTGTGCGATATCGAGTTATTGTTAGATGGGTCTTTTTCGCCTCTACAAGGATTTCTGTCTCAAGCTGATTACCAATCTGTATTAGAGACCATGCGTTTGGGCGATGGCACCCTATGGCCCATGCCCATAAATTTGGACGTCAGCGAAAAATTCGCACAGAGCGTGGAAATTGGCGAGCAGATTACACTTCGCGACCAAGAAGGCGTAGTCATTGCCAACATGACAGTAAGCGATTGTTGGAAAGTAGATAAGGCCCAGGAAGCGATGTCTGTATTCAGTACAGATGATGATAGCCACCCGGGTGTCCATTATTTAAATAATGAATCAGGAGACTTTTACCTGGGTGGAGCCGTGGTCGGCGTAACACCACCTCTTCACTATGACTTTGTGCACTATCGAGACTCGCCACGAAGTTTACGAGCGAGTTTTTTGCAGAAGGGTTGGAGCAATGTCATCGCCTTTCAAACTCGTAACCCGGTTCATCGCGCCCACGTCATCATGACAAAACGCTTAATGGCCGAAAATGATGCCCAGTTTGTTATTCATTCGGCTGTGGGGCTCACCAAGCCTGGTGACCTAGATCATTACAGCCGAGTGCGGTGCTATGAAAAAGTATTAGCCCACTACCCAGCCGATACCGCGAGCTTGAGCTTAGTACAGCTGGGCATGCGTATGGCGGGCCCCAGAGAAGCTTTGTGGCAGGCTATTATTCGGCAAAACTTTGGATTCTCTCATTTCGTAGTGGGCCGTGATCACGCTGGCCCCGGTCGCAACAACCGTGGCGGGATATTTTATGAAGTAGAGGCGGCACAAAAGTTAGTTACAAGCTTTCAAAGCGAGCTGAATATCAAAATCCTGCCCGCACCCTTTCTCCGCTACGTGCAGCAACGCCAAGAATTTTGTGACGAGCGTCATTTGTTGCCCGGCGAAGAGGGCCTTTACGTTTCTGGGGCAGAGCTGCGACAGCTATTGCAGTCTGGAGAGAGCATACCTTCATGGTTCGCTTATCCAGAGGTTGTGGACGAGCTTTATCGAACGCTGCCACCTAGGTCACGACAGGGCTTCACCGTGTTCTTTACCGGCTTGTCCGGGTCAGGTAAATCAACACTGGCAAATGGGCTTTACGTTAAGTTACGGGAATTGGGGGGGCGCAAAGTCACCTTGTTGGACGGTGATGTGGTTAGACAGAACCTCTCCAGTGAGCTGAGTTTTTCTAAAGAACATCGCGACCTCAATATTCAGCGGATTGGCTACGTGGCCAGTGAAATCACGAAAAACGGCGGCGTCGCGATTTGTGCCCCCATTGCGCCGTATTCAGCCACAAGAGCTTGTGTTGAAAAAGCGATTTCTCAAGAGGGCACGTTTATAGAGATTCACGTTTCTACACCCATCGAGGTGTGTGAGTCTCGCGACCGTAAAGGGCTCTATGCTATGGCCCGTGCAGGAAAGATTAAGGGTTTTACCGGCATTGACGACCCTTATGAGACCCCTGAATCTCCCGCCTTGCGAATTGATACATCAACGGTTGATATGGCTGACGCTGTACAAATAGTGCTCGACAAATTGGTCAAGATTGGGGTTATCTCAATTTAACGATGAATATACTGATATCTTTAAGCAAACATTAGTGATTAAGTCTAAACTATCGTCAATACTGTAAGAATTGGCGGGCACCAAAATCTATGAAGAAAGTGTTAGTGATTGAAGATTCCCAAACCTTTAATCAGATGTTGACGCAAACCATACAAGACATGACTTCTTTCGAAGTAGTGCAAGCCTATAGCTATGCGGAAGCTGAAGTGATTTTAAGCAGTCAGGCGACGGAGTTCTTCTGCGCCATCATTGATATCAATTTACCGGATGCCACCGACGGTGAAGCGGTCGATTTAGTCATCCAATACAGCAACATCGCCCCCATTGTATTCACTGGCCAGCTCAGTGCCTCTTTGCGAGAAGATTTCGTTCAGAAGCGTATTGCTGATTATGTACTGAAGGACGGCGGCCATAACCTTAACTACATTGTTTCTTTAATTCAGCGACTGTATAACAACGGGAACATTAAAGTATTGGTGGTTGACGATTCTCGTACTGCAAGAAATCAGTTGCGGAGACTGCTAGAGACGCAGCGCTTCCAAGTGCTTATGGCGTCATCAGGCTCTGAGGCTATGGAGCAAATTGAAAAGCATCAGGACATTCGCATTGCCTTGCTTGATTGCTTTATGGATGAAATGGACGGGTTTCAACTGACGACAAAAATTCGTCAGCGATTTGGTAAGGATCATTTAGTTATCATCGGCATGTCCAGTCAAGGTGGTCATGCAATTACTGCTCGCTTTATCAAAAGCGGCGCCAATGATTTTTTGCTTAAGCCCTTTCAGCCAGAAGAGTTTAACTGTCGCTTGAATCAGAATGCTGAGTTTATGGAGCAGTTTCATGCGCTAAAAGCCGTTAATCATCAGAAAAACCAGCTTTTGGGAATGGCGGCTCATGATATTCGAGGGCCCCTGGGTATAATCAGCAATGCGGCCGATATGCTGCTGAAAAAAGATTTAAGTGTAGAGCGCCATAGTAGTTTACTCAATATGATTGCGCGCAGCAGTAACGATATGTTGGTCTTACTTGATGATCTTTTAGGAGTCTCGGCTATTGAAAGTGGCAAAGTGGCCATTGATAAGTCGCCTGTAGATTTGGCCGCTTTGCTGCGGGAACAAACGGAATTCCATCGAATTTCGGCAGAAAAGAAATCGATGGAATTACTGGAATTAATTCCGGCTGAAGCGATTGTGGAAGTCGATGGAAAACGCATTAAGCAGGTGATCGATAACCTCATTAATAATGCCGTGAAGTATTCTCCTTTGCAATCCAAAATCACTATTACCCTTAAAAATCAAGAAAACAATTGGTTGATTTCTGTCTGTGACCAAGGGCCTGGGATTACCGCAGATGATGTGCCTAAACTGTTTCAGTCTTTTGAGCGTCTAAGCAGTATCGCGACAGGAGGCGAGCCGAGCTCCGGCCTAGGTCTCTCTATCTGTAAGCGCATGGTAGATGCTCATAAGGGCGTTATAAGCTACAAGGATAATAAAGGCGGAGGGAGCTGCTTCTCGGTATGCCTACCGGCTTAGCATGGGCCGCGGCTTTAATGCACCCAAGTCCGGACTTAGTGAAGGGCTAGGATTGACTACTACCTTCCTTGGTAGAGAAAAATTACTTTCCTTAAATACCCTAGTCAGCTTTTCTATATTCCTTGAGTTGCTCAAGTAAAGGGGCCATTTCCGGCTTGTTCAGAGAGATTTCTTCCTGGCTTAGGCCATTCAACTCGTGTGGAAATACCAACCACTTGTCGGTAGAACAGTTGTAGTAGTCGGGCTCTATCTCTGTTTTGTTATTGGCCGGTTTAAAGTAGGGGGTGGCGACTCTTACTTCTGGCATGTTCTTCTTACACGCTCGTTTTAAATCAACGATGGTTTGGTTGACACTTAAACCTGTGTCAAAAACATCGTCGACGATAAGCAGGGCGTCTTCGGCGTGCACTCGCTTAATAAGATAGTTAAGGCCGTGTACGGTAACCTTTCTTCCGCGCTGACCTATGCCTTCATAAGAGGAGGTACGAATAGCGATATGGTCTGATTCAACACCTAGCAAGCTCATAAGCTCTTGTACCGCAATGCCAATGGGCGCGCCACCACGCCATACGCCTACTATGTAATCTGGACGATAGCCGCTTTCATAGACGGCCATAGCCAATTTAAAGGATTCACTCAGCAGCTCTTGAGCGTTAATGTAGGTTTTTTCCATGGTGTTCCTGCAAAATTTTTAGGGTGAATAAACAATCAAGTATTGTAGCGATGATCGGAGGCTCATACTAGCGCCTCCGAAAGCTTATCACTAGCTGGGTTTAAGATTGTGGCGCTCCTTGAGCGATCCAGCGCGCCAGAGTCGCACGCTCTTCTTCCGTCATAGCGGTTTTGTTTAGAAAGGGCATATCGTTACTATCAATGGCTCGAGCTTGAATTCTAGGGGCCCACTGCTTCATTTGTTGAAGTGTATCCAGTTCAACACCCCCTGGGGCAATGGTAAAGACCTCATCGCTGGCGTTTGCAGAGTGGCAAGTGCCACAGCGTTCAACAATTATTGCTTTCGCCTCAGCGGTGACATTGACGTTCTGCTGAGCATCGCCTTGCAGGTTTACAGTAGGCTTGTTAGGGGCTAATAGATAGGCGAGGGCGAAGGTAGCTAAGGCCGATATGATCAGTAAGCTGGGTTTGTGTATTTTCTTGTGCTCAAGCACAAAGTATTGACGAGCAAGAGCCGTGATAGCAACGATGACCAGAAGTATTATCCAGTTAAATTCGTGTGCGTAGGTCATTGGATAATGATTACTGATCATTATGAATATTAGTGGCAGGGTGAGATAGGTATTGTGGGTGGAGTGCAGTTTGGCTTTTGCCCCCCATTTAGGGTCTGGAGATTCACCTTTTTCGATGGCGGCTAATAGAGCGCGCTGCGAGGGCATGATGACTCTAAATACATTGCCCGCCATGAGGGTACCAATGATAGCACCGAAATGGATGTAGGCACCTCGGCCACTGTAGAGGTGGGCTAGAGCATAGGAAATTGCGATGGCGGCCAAAGTCAGTATGCCGGCGATTACATAGCTATTTTTCCCCAGCGGGCTAGAGCAAAGTAATTCGTATAGAACCCAACTGCCAAAGATAAAACCAAGGCCCATAGTAATAGCTTGAAACTGGGTAATATCAGCTATGCGTTTATCGATGAGATAAGAGTCAGCACCAAGATAGTAAATGATGCTTAACAATACCATTCCCGTAAGCCAGGTGCTGTAGGCTTCCCATTTAAACCAGTGTAGGGTGGTGGGCATTTCTTCCGGTGATAATTGGTATTTTGCCACTTCATAAATACCTCCGCCGTGTATTGACCACAGGTCTCCTTTAATACCTTTTTCGGCCTTCCACTGGGGAGGATTTTGCAAGCTATTGTCGAGCCAGACGAAATAGAAGGACGCACCGATCCAGGCGATCCCCGTTATTACGTGCAGCCAGCGAAAAATTAGGCTGAACCACTCAATGATGTAACTTTCCATACCGGTTTCTCTATTTTTGTATTGTTAAATAAGGCTTATCGATCTCTGTCGTGAACAAGCTTGCCAGCTGACCAGGTTTGTTTAATTGAGCGATCGTCGCCAAGCATGCTGAAAACAAACAATTCTTCAAAGAGGGTTTTACACTGACGCATCCTGAAATCCATCAGCGGCGTAGCGCTTTTATCCAAAACAACAAAGTCAGCTTCCTTTCCTGGGTTTAAATTACCGATGAGGTCGTGTAAATCCAAAGTTGTGGCGCCGCCTAAGGTTGCTAGATACAGCCCCTTAAAAGGCGATAGCTGCTCGCCTCTTAACTGCATAACTTTATAAGCTTCATTCAGCGTTTGTAAAACAGAAAAGCTAGTGCCAGCGCCAATATCGGTGCCTAGCCCTACATTAATTTTATTGCTAACCGCCTCTCCAAGGGGAAACAAGCCGCTGCCCAAAAATAAATTTGAAGTAGGGCAGAAAGCGATGCCTGATCCAGTTTCGGCCAGTCTAGCCCATTCCTCTTCTTGTAGGTGCACGCAGTGCGCGAAAATGCTGCGGCGACCCAAGAGCCCGGCTTGATCGTATGTATCCAAATAGTTTTTACAGTGTGGAAACAGCTTTTTAACCCAGGCGATTTCCGCAAGATTTTCAGACATATGGGTATGCAAATACACATCGGAATGCTCTTCAAGTAGCTGTCCCGCTCGCTCTAGTTGAGCCTCTGTACATGTTGGGGAAAATCGCGGCGTCACTGCATAGCGCAAGCGACCTCGATTGTGCCACTTTTCTATCAGTGCTTTGCTCTCGAGATAGCCGCTTTCCGGAGTATCGGTCAGTTCGTCTGGGGCATTTCTGTCCATCAGTACTTTGCCCGCTACCATCCGGAGGTTGCGGGCTTCACAAGCTTCAAAAAATGCGTCCACAGATTCTTTGTGTACCGTACCAAAAACTAATGCGGTGGTTGTGCCTGCTCGCAGCAATTCATTGAGAAAACGCTCTGCTATGTCGCGAGCGTAGATACTGTCCCCGAACTTTGTTTCCGTCGGAAAAGTATAGGTGTCGAGCCAGTCCAATAGTTGGGAGCCGTGAGCCGCGATCATTTCCGTTTGCGGGTAGTGGGTGTGAGTATCTACAAAGCCCGGCATGAGCAAACTGTTGCTATGCTCGGTGATCTGAGTGTTTTTGGGCAGTGTAGGTAAAAGCTCCCCAGCATGCCCAAGGGCAATAATTTTTCCCTGTTCAATAATCAGCAAGCCATCATCAAAATATTCATAACTGTCTTCGAGCTCAACATCGTCTGGATCTGCAAGAAAATGCAGTAGACTCGCTCTATGTGCGCTTAACATAATTATTCCTAGTGGCTTACAACAATTGAGAGCGTATCGGGAATTTCTACTTCGTCACAGTTGTTGCCTTCACCGCTTCGATCAATTACCAAAAATTGGTTTTCGCATTCCAAACCTAAACAATAATGATGCCATGTGCCTTTATGATAGTTCACTCCTTGCTTGGGAGTTGCTAGAAAGGCACGCAAGCAAGTTGGGTCAAATTCGCCTGCCTCACTGACGATGACGATATAGGGCTTTCCTGTGGTCATTATAAAAGTCTGACTGCCCAAAGGGTGCCGTTCCATAATTTTTACTGAAAATGGTAAGTGAATCGCTTGTGTCTTGAAGAGACTTACAATGGCATGACCCCCCGCATCGGCGACATCAATTTTAGCTAGATCGTGATGTCGTTCAGTCAATCCGTAATTAATGGGAATTACCTGATTGCTGCTATTTACTTCAATTACGTCACCGTAGGGCAGAAAAGCTTCTTGTGTGAGCGCTTCGATTTGTAAGTTTATGACTGTCATTAGCTGCCCCGGTAAGTTGAATGACCATAAGGTGAAAGCAGTAACGGAATATGATAGTGCTGTCCATCGCCGCCTATTGAAAAAATCACATCGGCCCAAGGGTAAAATACTGGGTCTCCTTGCGCGCTAAAGTAGCGTTCAGTGTCGAAGTGCATTTGGTAGGTTCCAGCAGGTAATACAGTATTAGGCTTACATAAATCGCCTATCCGGCCGTCGCTGTTAGTAAGGCCTTGACCGATTAGTTTCCAGTCTTCGCCTTCCTGTACCGAAAGTGTAATTGGAACTTGTTGGGCGGGTGCGCCACGCGCTATATCTAATATGTGTGTGGTGATCTGACTCATAATATTTTCTCGATGCGAATTTGAAAAATCTTACGCTGTTCTTCGCGAGCGTTAGCCAATTCTGTAGGTCGATCATTTGGAAGCCGCTTCTCTAGTAAGCTCAACATTTCCATGGCGCTTTTTCCGCTTGCACAAACGATAAAAATAAAACCGAATTTCTCTTCGTAGGCCTTGTTTCCTAGTGCCAAGCGCTCAATAATTTCGCTGCTAGCCTGGTTAACACTAGATTGTTCGCCTGAGGCCAAGGCCTTTGTATTCGCGTATTTTTCTTTGAGGGAGCTGACGTTGCCAATTTTCGGATGGCCATCAAAAGCCTGTAAATAATCGGCTTCGCTCATGTTTTCCCAATGTTTATCAGCTGTGGACTTAAGCTCGGCAGCATCACTATAGGGAATGGAACACAACATTCGCGCAACCCATTCTTCACTCGTGCAGCACTGTTGAAAGAGCGTTCGAGCCGTTTCAGAGCTCATTGTATTCAGTTCGCTAATGCTCATTTCAGTGACCAATTAGGAAAGCCGAATATTCTTAGTCGACTAATTCCGCCATCGGGAAATATTCTAATCCGTACATGTGTGAATTCGGCCTCTTTGGCTACTTCTATTTGTGAAATGAAGAGGTGTTCTCTATCGGCATAAAGGGGAGTTTTCTCAATCACCGTGTGCCATGTAATGTCAGCGGAGTTTAGATCATTGCTTTCAGCACAAGCAGCCTCCAGAGAGAAATGGTCCGGGTAGTTTCCCTTGAAGTGTGCCGTGTCGACAATTACCTTGCGTATCGTGCCGCGAAGACCAAGTTCTACTATAGCCCAATCATGTTCTGCATTGCGCCGACGTTTGGTTTCCCAACCATCACCCATGTTGACGCCGCGGCCCGGCATAACAAGATTGCTAGGTGAGCTAAAGAATCGATCACTGGCATCAATTCCTCGTCCACCATTCATAACAGACGCTAAATCGACTAATTCACCCTCGACAAAATTCTCGGCAACTATCTGACCCTCGCCATAGGCTCGGAATCGGGCAATGCCTCCATCTGGGTACATTTTTAAGCGAAGGTGGGTCCAGACCTGCGCATTGTCGCAAGCAAAAATATTTTGGCTGTGTGCGCCAGTCTCCGACTTTGCCAATATCTCCGTCCACACGGTCGATTCGTTTACTTCTCCTAGGGTGTTGGCCGCTTCCACTGAAACAAATTCAGGCGCGTTCCCTTTGAAGTGATTAGTGTCGATATCGAATCCATAAATTCGTCCAGGAATACCTAATCGGAGTACACACCAGTCAAAATCGCGCTTCGCGGCAGCACGCTCACGACGAGCAAAACTGCGCCGCGATTCCCATCCATCCATCCACTGACCCGTTGGCACAAAATGGCCTGGTTTAAAGACACCGCGCCCCGGCTTTACCAGATTGGCGCATTCTGCAAACCATTCGTCGCTGCACGCTAACGCTCGCCCACCGACTTGTTCGCTGAGTAAGTCGATGTATTGGGCACTGAAGCGGGTGTCTATATTATCTTCGTTTGTCATTTATCAACTCGGTTTTGTGTTGGCGTATTATTCGCTAGTAATGGCTGTCCAATGGGGGCGCCAATAAGCTCGCCCTTGGCATAGACCCGCTGGCCCCTAACAAAGGTGGTGAGTACTTCTCCCTGCACATTCTTGCCTTCATAGGGTGTAATTTTGTGTCGATACTTAATTAAGTCTGCCGTGATCGTGTAGTGAGCCAAGTCATCAAATACAATCAGATCAGCGTCGTATCCCTGAGCAATTTTACCTTTGCAGTGACCCAGGCCGGCAAACTTGGCAGGGCGTGTGGCCATCCATTCAGCTACTTGTTCTAGGCTGTAGCCCTTGATCAAAGCTTCGGTCCAAATAATAGACAAGCCAAATTGAAGCGATGAGATTCCACCCCAGGCATGTTCAATGTCCCCGGTATCAATATGTTTTAATTGCGGCGTGCAGGGGGAGTGGTCAGAGACAATGAATTCAATAGTTCCATCGGCTAGACCTTCCCACAATGCTTGTCGGTTTGCGTCTTCGCGGATGGGAGGGCAACACTTAAAGAGTGTCTTGCCATCCGGGATAGTCTCAGCAAATAAGGTCAAATAATGCGGGCAAGATTCCGCACTTAACTGGAGGCCTTCTGCCTGCGCTTTCTTTATCGCGGGTATTGCTTCAGCAGAAGACAAATGAACAATATGGACTTTCCCTTGAACACCTTCGCTTTTCGCTTCTCGAGCCAAGTCAATCATCATGTCAATGGCATCGTTTTCCCAGCTCTTGGGCCGTGACGATAAAAAGCTTTGATAGCGGTCGCCAATTTCAGGCGCAGGGGATTCCTCTCGGTCCAGTTCGGCGTGAATAAGATAGGGTACATCGTATTTAGCCAGCACCCGGATTGCTTGACTGAGGTGCTCTGGGTGAACCTGGGGGAATTCGTCGATTCCTGAATGGATGGTAAATGATTTAACGCCCAATACACCGGCCTGAATAAGAGAGTCCAGCTCGTTTAAACTGTCTGGCACCACGCCACCCCAAAAACCACAATCAATCCAAAGCTTACCTGTTAATGCGTCTAGCTTTGTTTGCAGCGAGCTTGCTGTAGTAGTGACCGGCGAGCAATTTAGGGGCATGTCGACTACGGTAGTTATTCCTCCCGCGGCGGCGGCTTGTGTGGCGGTGTTAAAACCTTCCCACTCTGTTCGGCCGGGCTCATTAATGTGTACGTGGGTATCAACCAAACCCGGCATGATTGCGTGGCTGCCAACATCGGTGCAATTATCCTCCGATAAAAGTGTTGAATCGTAGGGAAGAATTTTTTGAATCTTTCCACCCTCAATCTGCAAAGTGGCTGGACGAAATTGACCGTCAATTAAGACTCGCTGGCTTTTAATTGTGCTGACATTATCGTGTGTCATGATGTGGGTGCTTCAGTAGTTGGTAATGTAGATGAATGAGCTTCGCTTTGCTTAGTGGCAAGTGGCTTTAAGTCGCGCCAATGAACCCCTTGCTGAACCGGTTTATCTTTTTGCTTGGCTTGATAGTCAGCAATGATCTCACCTGCGATTGACACCGCCACTTCCATGGGTAATTTCCCCGGTACTTGGCTGAGCCCAACAGGACAGCGTACAGAATCATAAAATTCAGACCCGTATTGGCGATGTTCAAAACGCATTTTAAATCGCTGCCATTTTGTATTCGAGCCAATCAAGCCAATATAGGCCGCGTCTTTGCGTTCTAGTGCCGCATGGGTGATAGCGAAATCTAAAGGGTGGTTGTGCGTCATCACTAGGTAGTAAGTACCGGGTGGCGACACGGCTACTTCTGCCTCGGGTGTTTCGCTTATAATACGTGTTGTGTTTCCGGGTAGACTGTCAGGAAATTCTTCTACCCGACTATCAACCCATTGAACCCGACAGGGCAACTGGGCCAAAATACTGACCAAAGCTTTACCCACATGGCCGGCACCAAACAACATGATATTTGCCTCGGCCGCGGAAAAACTCTCAAACAGTACGCTCGCACTGCCACCGCAGCACTGGCCTAGACGAGCGCCTAGGGGGAAATGTTCAATTTCCTGAATATTCTCACCTGACAATTGGCTGCTTTTTAATAGCGATTGTGCTTTTGCGATCGCTTGAAATTCCAAATGCCCACCGCCAATGGTGCAATAGCTTTTATTCGCGCTGACAACCATTTTTGTGCCGCTATTCCTGGGGGTCGAGCCCCTTGTGCCTAGCAAGGTGATTAATACATACGCTTCACTGCGAGCTTCTAGGTAAGTAATTGCTTCATGCCAAAGATTCATCTTACTCAGCTCCTGTTGCGAACGTCATTGCAGGCGGCGAGAATACGCTCGGGAGTGGCGGGGGTGTCAAGTGACGGGCTTAGCTTATAATCCGCTAAGCTCGCTACAGCGTCACGCAAAGCGCTCCAGACAGATATCCCAAGCATAAGAGGTGGCTCACCCACCGCTTTGGAATGGAAAATCGTAGCTTCGACATTTGGGCTGTCAGGTAGCAACTCTACATTAAACGTGGGTGGCGTATCGCCAATCGCAGGTATTTTATAGGCGGCCGGGTTAATCGTTTGTAATCTACCATCCTCTCCCCACACTAATTCTTCCGTCGTCATCCAGCCCATACCCTGAATGAAGGCGCCTTCTATCTGACCAATATCAATAGCCGGATTAATGGATTGGCCGACGTCTTGGCAGATATCTACCTGCAGAACTTTGTTTTCTCCAGTCAGGGTATCAATTAGGACTTCCGAAACCGCAGCGCCGTTAGCAAAATAAAAGAAAGGACGACCTTGTGCTTTGTCTCTGTCGTAATGAATTTTTGGGGTTGCGTAATAACCGGTGGCCGACAAACTCACTCGGTTGGTATATGCCAGCTGTGAGAACTCGGCAAAGCTAAAAGAACGCTCCCCGGCAAACACTTGATTGTTGGCAAACCGGACTTCGCCTTCTTTCAGCGAAAAATGTTTGATTGCAAATTCAGTCATTCGGGTTTTGATTTTTTGCGCTGCATCACGCGCCGCCATACCGTTTAAATCTGTTCCCGAAGAAGCAGCGGTGGGCGAGGTGTTGGGTACTTTGTCGGTGCGTGTGGGCATGCATTGAATAGTATCAATGTCGACTTGGAACTCGCTGGCCACCACTTGTGCCACTTTGGTAAATAGGCCTTGGCCCATTTCCGTGCCACCGTGATTCAGCTGTATTGAACCGTCTGTATAAACATGGATGAGTGCGCCAGCTTGATTTAGGTGTTGAACGGTAAAAGAAATCCCAAATTTAATGGGCGTTAGCGCTAATCCCTTTTTGAGTATAGGGCTGGTCTTGTTGAATTTAGTAATTGCGTCACGGCGTGCGCGGTAGTTTGACGTTCGCTCTAAACGTTCTACAAGCGCCGGCACTATATGCTGCTCAATCTTTTGCCCATAGTGCGTAGTATTGCGATTGTCTTCGTCGGTATAAAAATTGAGTTTGCGTACATCTAGTGGGTCTTTACCGACTACGCGAGATATGTTGTCAATAATATTTTCAATAGCAACCATGCCTTGGGGGCCGCCGAAGCCTCTAAACGCCGTGTTGGAAACCGTGTTAGTTTTAACCCTATGCCCGACGATTTTTGCGGTCGGTAAAAAATAGGCATTGTCGGAGTGGAACATCGCGCGATCAACAATCGCATCAGAGAGATCAGGGGAAATTCCACAGCCACCGGAAAGCTCCATGTTCAACGCTTCCAGGCGACCCTCAGCGGAGAAGCCCACATCGTAGCGGCTGAGAAAGTGATGGCGTTTTCCAGTGGCAAGCATGTCGTCAGCTCGTGCCAAACGTATTTTTACCGCTCGCTGAGTTTTTTGGGCGAGCAGGGCGGCGATACAGGCCCACTGATTGGCGTTGGTTTCCTTGCCGCCAAAGCCACCGCCCATGCGGCGTATGTCCACGCTCACCTTATTCATGGGGATATTTAACACTTCCGCAACTAACTTTTGCCCTTCTGTTGGGTTCTGAGTCGAGGTGTGCACCAGCATACCGCCGTCTTCCGTTGGAATGCACAGTGAAGCTTGGCCTTCGAGATACATTTGTTCCTGACCACCAATTTGCATTTCACCGTTCAAGACATGTGCTGCCGACTTGAGTGCTGAACTTGTATCACCGCGTTGTTGGGTGTGACTGGGTCTTACGAAGCTGTTGTTTTCTAACCCTTGCTCGATGGTGACATCGGCAGGCAGAACCTCATATTCCACTACAGCTTGCTTCACCGCTTTGCGAGCCAGTTCATGAGTGCGTGCGGCGACTGCAAATAATACCTGACCATAAAATGTAACTTCTTGCCCTTGGTTCACCATGAGGGGGTCGCCAGGAAATACTGGGCCTATGTCTGTGTGCCCCGGAACATCTTGCAAGCTTAAGACGGCTTCGACGCCTTCGGAAGTTTGCACTTTGGCTAAGTCGAGTAAGGTAACGCGACCTCGCGCCACAGTGCTTAAGCCAACGTAGGCGTGAAGCGCATTGGCAGGGGCTATTTGGTCGTCGACATAACACGCTTCACCACTGACATGTTTGTGGGCGCTTTCATGTTTTTGTGACTGTCCGGGCAAGCCCTTTACCTTTGAGGTATCACCGGCCTGCGCTACATTGGGCAGTTTACGCATATTGGCTTACTCGCAGTGTATCGTGAGAGGAATTAAGCTCTAGGAAAAGTCGCTGTAGGAAGTTCTGCGAAACCAAAAGGCGATATTCAGCGCTGGAGCGAAAATCACTAATTGGAGAGAAGTCTTTTGCAAGCTCAGCCATGGCCACTTGAATATTGTGTTCACTCCAATCTTTATTCAGCAAAGCTTTTTCGCAGTGCTTGGCACGCTTGGGAATTTCTGCCATGCCGCCGTAAGCAATCGCAACACGTTTCACAAGGCCATTTTCAATTTCGATATTAAACGCGCCGCAAGTAGCTGAGATATCGTCTTCCATGCGCTTACTAATTTTATAGACTCGAAAATTCTCCTGAGCTTTAGGCTTCGGAATTAGGATGCGCTCAATAAATTCTGAGCTTTGCTGCGACGTGACCTTATATTTTAAAAAATAATCAGCGACATTAATGGTTCGCGTGGTATCACCTTTGCGCAGTACCAGCTGCGCGCCCAAGGCAATCAGCACCGGTGGCATATCGCCAATGGGGGAGGCGTTGCCAACGTTTCCGCCAATAGTGCCTTGGTTGCGAATTTGCCGGGAGCCCAGACGCTCAATGAGTTCTTCTAAGTCCGGAAAATACTGAACCAACAGGCTTTTGGCTTTGGAATATGTCGCCGCGGAACCGATGTCTATTTGGCTTTCCGTTTCAATAACGGTATCGAGACCTTCTGCTCTGCCGGTATAAATCAGCACGTCAATGTTTCGAAGAAATTGCGTGAACTCTAGACTAAGGTCTGTGCCGCCCGCAATAAGTCGAGCATGTGGATGGTTTATTAACAAACTTGATAATTCTGTAACCGTGGCAGGGGAATAAAAAGTTCGACCCAGCGCGCTTAAGGCTACTTCACTATCACTCAGTTTAATTTGATTGAGTTTCTTGCTTGTGACAGATTCAGTTTCAGTGAATTGATCTTTTGCGTCCGGTTCAAACATTTGCACGGCCGCCTCGACAATGGGCCGATAGCCAGTACAGCGGCAGAGGTTGCCGCCCAGAGCTTCGTTAATGCCTTCTCTTGTCGGTGTTTGAGTATTTTTGCGATAGGCAAACATCGACATCACAAACCCTGGAGTACAGAAACCACACTGTGAGCCATGGCAATCAACCATAGCTTGCTGTACAGGATGTAGTTGCTCATCGTTCTTTAAATCTTCAACGGTGATCAGTTGTTTTCCGTGCAAGCTGGCGAGTAATGTTATGCAGGAATTGATTGATTTATAGCGCATTGTCTGGCCATCGCTTTCGCCCAGCACTACGGTGCAGGCGCCACAGTCGCCAGAGGCGCAACCTTCCTTGCTGCCTTTTTTGTGTAGATGCTCTCGCAAATAGTCCAATAAGGTAATATTTGGGTCGATATCGCTAACACTATGTTCTGTTTGGTTCAGCAGAAACTTGATCACTGGCTAAGCTCACTTGTTTGTGGAGTACTGGAATTGCGGGTAAATGTGACTATTTGAGAATTGTATTCGCCGCCTTATAGTTATAGCTGAGTATAAGAATATTTGAATACCTGACACAAGTGTCAATAAAATGAAATTTTGACGCTTGAGTCAAGCTTTATTTTGGGCTTTGTTGGCTTTAAGGCGTATTGGTGCTCTTTGGGTGTTCTTAAGTGGGCTTTGTTATCGCCGCGTAGGGCTTAGCACCGATGAGGCTCTGCTCAAACTTGATGCCACAGCCTTTGAGTATGATGTGCTGTAGGTTTGCAGCAATGCCTTCATAGTCTTCATCGGCAAGCTCCTGCTTGCCCAAGACCGTTGTTACCTGCACAGAGAAGTCAGCGTAATGCTGGGTAGACGACCAGATAAGTAAGATGAGGTAGAAGGGGTCGACAGGGTCCATTTTACCTTGGTTGATCCATGACTGCATAACCTCAGCTTTGCCCATTAGCCATTCCCGGTAGTCTTGATTCAAATACTCCGTAAGATGTGCTGCACCATGAATTAATTCGTTAGCAAAAATTTTGGAAGCAAGAGGGTTTGTCTTCGAGTACATGACTTTTGCGTATATGTAAGCACCAATTGCGTCGGCGGGATCATCATCCGCAGTAATGCGATCAAAAGCTTCGTTCCACAGGGCCAGTACATCCATAAGAACGCGGTTGTAGAGTTCCAGCTTACTGGGAAAGTAATAGTGGATGTTTGGCCTGGGCAGCTTGGCTCGCTTCGCAATGCTCATTATCGAGGCGCCTTTGTAGCCTGAAAGGGCAAATTCGATTTCAGCGGCTTCTAGGATTTTAGCGAGATTATCAATTCGAATCTTGCCGGTTTTATAGTTTTTTGAGGAGCTGGTCATTGCGCCAGAATATGAAATGTTGACACTAAGGTCAACGAATTAAGGATCGTGGGTGCGTGTTCGTCGAAATGACGCTCCAATCAAGGTGAGTGCCTTAAATTAGGAGCGCCACCTGGTATCCAAATTACCTGCCCCCATGAAGAGGGGAGCAGGCAATAATTACCTAAGCCTGACGTTTAATATCTAAACGACGCGCGTGCAAGAGAGGCTCGGTGTAGCCGCTTGGCTGTACGCGACCTTCAAACACTAGCTCACAAGCCGCTTGGAAGGCTATGCTGGCATCAAACTCTGGTGCCATTTTACGGTAGTCCGCGTCGCCTTCGTTTTGCTTATCGACAATTGCGGCCATACGTTTAAATGTCTCCATCACTTGAGCTTCAGTGCAAATGCCATGGCGCAGCCAATTAGCCAGATGCTGACTTGAAATGCGCAAGGTTGCACGGTCTTCCATCAGACCAACGTTATTAATGTCGGGCACTTTGGAGCAGCCAACGCCCTGGTCAACCCAGCGAACAACATAACCAAGAATACCTTGAGCGTTGTTGTCCAATTCGTGTTGCACAGTTTCAGCGCTAAGCTCTTCACCGCCCAGCAGAGGGATGGTGAGGATGTCGTCTACGCTCGCCAGAGTGCGGCTGCGCAGTTCTTGCTGTTGTGTCTGCACATTAACGTAGTGATAGTGCATAGCGTGAAGCGTTGCGGCGGTAGGCGAGGGCACCCAAGCAGTATTCGCTCCGGCTTCAGGGTGCGCAAGCTTAGCGCTCATCATTGCCGCCATGTTGTCTGGCTCTGGCCACATGCCTTTGCCAATTTGAGCTTTGCCTGGAAGTCCACAGGCCAGGCCTATGTCTACGTTCTGATTTTCATAAGCGCCAATCCAGGTGGTCGCTTTCATTTTGGATTTTGGCACAAATGCACCGGCTTCCATGCTCGTGTGAATTTCGTCGCCCGTACGATCCAGAAAGCCTGTGTTAATGAAGACAACACGATCTTTGGCCGCGCGAATACATTCTTTCAAATTGACTGAAGTGCGACGCTCTTCGTCCATAATGCCAACTTTGATAGTAAAGCGGGGAAGGTCATACGCGTCTTCTATGCGAGCAAACAGTTCGTCGGTGAAGGCCACTTCTTCAGGGCCGTGCATTTTGGGCTTTACAATATTTACGCTGCCGACGCTGGAGTTTTTGAAAGCGCTATTGCCTTTCAAGTCATGAAGCGCAATAAGGACGGTGATCATGCCGTCCATGATGCCCTCTGGGATTTCTTCGCCATGCTTGTCGAGAATCGCGGGATTGGTCATCAGGTGGCCAACATTGCGAATAAACAACATGCTGCGACCTTTCAGGCTGATAGTGCTGCCATCCGCTACTGTGTATTGACGATCAGGGTTTAAGCGACGAACAATTTTTTTGCCGCCTTTCACCATGGTTTCTTCCAGATCGCCTTTCATTAGACCCAGCCAATTGCGGTAGGCCAGCGATTTATCGTCTGCGTCAACGGCGGCAACCGAATCTTCGCAATCCATAATGGTGGTAATGGCCGACTCCATCAAAATATCTTTGATGCCAGCCGCATCGTCTTTGCCGATGTTGTCTTCTCGATCAAACTGAATTTCAAAGTGAAGGTTGTTTTGACATAGAAGTATGGCCAATGGCGCGCCTGCTTCGCCCTGATACCCAACAAAATATTCAGGGGATGCAAGCTGAGTAAGGCTGTCATCTTTCAATTTGATGCTTAGAGTGCCGTCAACTACAGTGTATTGAATGGCATCAAGATGCGAACCCTTGGCTAGGGGAGCGGTTTTGTCTAGGAAGTTGCGGGCATAGGCAATAACTCGGGCTCCACGAACAGGATTGAAGCCGCCAACTTTGTCAGCGCCACCATCGCTGGGGATAACATCGGTGCCATACAGAGAGTCATATAGGCTGCCCCAGCGGGAATTCGCCGCATTGAGAGCAAAGCGAGCGTTCATAATGGGAACTACTAGTTGTGGTCCAGCTTGTCCTGCAATTTCAGGTTCAACATTTTCAGTAGTGATGTTGAAGTCATCGCCCTCGGGTACGAGGTAGCCAATATCTGTCAGGAAGGCTTTGTAAGCCTTGGGCTCGTAAGAATTGGCTTGATGCCACTGGTCGATTTGCGACTGTAAGGTTTCGCGTTTTTCGAGCAGTGTTTTGTTTTTGGGGCCGAGATCGGTGAGGATGTTTTCCAACTCGCGCCATATTGTGCTTATTTCAATACCGGTGCCGGGTGCAATATCATTAACCACTAAGTCGTAGAGTGGTTGGGCTATTTGTAAGCCGCCAATTTGAGTGCGTTCTGTCATGATATTCCTACCTTAAAATAATAATAATTACTGTGCCTTGTGAAAAAAACCCGCGCAGTTTATCAGGTAAGCGATTAGGCTGCATTTTTTAATCAACTTTAACGTTTAAGTTGACTAGTTGGACAGTTTCCTGCATTCTCCTATTCATTGTATATTTAGCAGTCAAAGGTGGCCTAATTCATGTTAATTCAAGACATAATACGCAAAAAACGTGACGGTGAATCGTTAGACCTAGAGGAAATCCAAGCAATTGTTAATGGCATTGCCGACCAAACCCTTTCTGAGGGGCAGGTCGCGAGTTTTGCTATGGCGACTTTTTTCCAGGGTATGCCGCGATCTGAATGTATGGCCTTAACCCACGCCATGCAAAACTCCGGTACAACATTGAATTGGCAAGATCTAGATCTTGGCGGTCCCGTGGTAGATAAACACTCCAGCGGCGGTGTTGGTGACAAAGTGAGCATCATGCTTGCACCTATGTTGGCGGCCTGTGGCGCTTATGTACCAATGATTTCAGGGCGAGGCCTTGGGCACACTGGCGGAACGCTCGATAAGCTCGATAGCATTCAGGGTTACCGCTCACAGCCAGATATTGTTGAACTACAGAAAGTAGTAAAAGAAGTTGGCTGTGCCATAGTTGGCCAAACGGCTGAATTGGCCCCTGCCGACAAGCGCTTTTATTCAATTAGAGACGTTACTGCCACGGTGGAATCTGTTCCCCTTATAACAGCGTCAATTCTTTCCAAGAAGCTGTCGGCTGGGCTCGACAGCTTAGTTATGGATATTAAAACCGGCAATGGTGCATTTGCGGCCTCAAGAGAAATGGCCAGTGAGCTTGCTGAAAATATTGTTGCCGTAGGTTCCGGTTTAGGTCTGCCTATTACCGCTCTGATCACTGACATGTCTGAAGTACTTGGGCGAACGGCAGGAAATGCACTGGAAATATTAGAAACTGTGCAATACCTCAAAGGTGAATTCAAAGAACCAAGACTGCATCGAGTGGTAGTGGATCTGGGTGCTGAGCTGCTCGTATTATCAAAGTTGTCACCTACACTTGAAGATGCCGTAGCAAAAATGGAAGAGTCTTTGAGCAGCGGTAGGGCGAGTGAATACTTCAGCCGCATGGTATCCGCTTTAGGCGGGCCCAGTGATTTTATGGACCGACCTGAGCACTATCTAGACGCCGCGCCTATTATCGTTCCCGTGCATGCCCTGCAGTCTGGTACTGTTAACCTTATTGACACGCGATCTGTTGGTAATGCCGTCGTTGAATTAGGCGGTGGCCGACGTTTAGTAGAAGATATTGTTGACCCTGCGGTTGGTTTAAGTGAAGTTCTGGGTTTGGGTGAGCAAGCTGGGCCGGACCGTCCTCTGGCGATGCTGCACGCAAGAGACCAGAAAAGTGCCGATGCGGCGATTGCCCGCTTACAGGCCGCTTTCACTATTGGCGATGAACCGAATTTCACGCGACCCGGCGTGATTTTAGAAAGAATACAACACTAATTTAAGGCAATTACCATGAGTGCTGAGAAAAAAAACCGCAATCCCGCTAAGCCTAGCGCTGTATCGCTCAAGTCTGTGGCCGTTGACCAGCAGAGTGGTCACGATGACCTGCTGAACCCGGGCACTTCTTTTAATGCCGAGTGGGTTAATGATATCCGTATTAACCAGAGCGCAGTAGAGCGGCGCAGTGACAGTTTAAAAGCTCGTCGATCACCGAAAAAGAATTTCCAAGCCGCTTGGTTGTTGAAGGCCGTATCCTGTATGGACTTAACAACACTGTCGGGCGATGACACGCCGGGTCGAGTAAAACGACTCTGCGCAAAAGCACAGCATCCGGTGCGAACTGATCTGCTAAAAGCAATGGGAGCAGAGTCACTTAACATCACTACCGGCGCCGTATGTGTTTATCACTCAATGGTTGAGACTGCGGTCACCGCGCTGGCAGGTTCTGGCATTCCGGTGGCAGCCGTTTCTACGGGTTTTCCAGCGTGTATGTCACCAATGCCACTGCGTCTACAAGAAATTGAAGCCTCTGTGGAAGCGGGCGCAGTAGAAATCGATATCGTTATTACTCGCCATTTTGTGCTTACTGAAAATTGGCAAGCGCTGTACGATGAAGTGCTCGCCTACCGCAAAGCCTGTGGCAAAGCGCACATGAAAACCATCATTTCAACGGGCCAGCTCAGCACCTTAAACAATATTGCAAAAGCGTCAATGGTTTGCATGATGGCCGGAGCAGACTTCATTAAAACGTCCACCGGAATGGAAGCCGTAAACGCGACTTTACCTGTGAGTCTGGTGATGGTTCGAATGATTCGTCTCTACCGTGAATTGACAGGCTTCAAGGTGGGCTTTAAGCCGGCCGGTGGCATCGGCACGGCAAAAGACGCCATCAATTACCTAGTAATGATTAAAGAAGAGCTGGGCGACGAGTGGCTTAATCCAGAAATGTTTCGCTTTGGCGCGTCCAGCTTACTTGCAGATATTGAACGCCAATTAGAACATCATGTGAGTGGACAATATTCAGCCCACAACCGTCACTCAATGGCTTAAATAATTTATACAGATTGGACACTTTTATGAACGTTGCAGAAGCATTTAAAACTATGAGCTACGGCACGGCACCTGAATCCTCTTCAAATGTAGAAGCATGGCTAAAAGAACACAAAGCCGGCTTCAAAATGTTTATCAATGGCGAATGGGTGGCGGCGAGCAAAAGCTTCGATACTAAAAACCCCGCTAATGGCAAAGTTTTAGGCAAAGTAAGTCAAGCCAGTGCCGCAGATATAGACAAAGCTGTAAAGGCGGCGAGAGCTGCTCAGCCCGCTTGGGCCGCTTTGTCAGGCCATCAGCGCGCGAAACATTTGTACGCTATTGCTCGAATTTTGCAGAAATATTCAAGATCTTTGGCTGTATTGGAGACCATGGATAACGGCAAGCCCATTCGTGAATCTCGCGACATCGATTTGCCTAAAGCCATTCGCCATTTTTATCACCACGCCGGCTGGGCTCAGCTACTGGATACAGAGCTGCCGAACCAAGAGGCAGTGGGTGTAGTAGGGCAAATAATTCCGTGGAATTTTCCTTTGCTAATGGCCGCATGGAAAATTGCTCCCGCTTTAGCCGCGGGCAACTGTGTTGTGCTAAAACCGGCGGAATTCACCAGCCTGAGTGCGCTCATGTTTGCAGAGCTCTTAGAACAATCTGGGCTACCTGCAGGTGTAGTGAATATTGTTACAGGAGATGGTGTTGCCGGTCAGGCCTTAGTTGATCACGAAGACGTCAATAAAATTGCCTTCACCGGTTCTACCGATGTTGGTCGGATGATCAAAAGCAGAACCGCAGGCAGCGGTAAAAAGCTGACACTGGAGCTGGGTGGAAAATCGCCGTTCATCGTTTTTGATGATGCAGATTTAGACAGTGCTGTTGAAGGTTTGGTTGACGCAATTTGGTTCAACCAGGGCCAAGTATGCTGCGCTGGTTCTAGGCTATTGGTGCAAGAGGGAATTGCTGAGACTTTGTTGGCCAAAGTCAAAGTGCGTATGAGTAAGTTACGCATTGGTGATCCGCTGGATAAAAGCATTGATATGGGCGCGATTATCGATGAGCGCCAAAAGAAGCGAATTGAGGCCTTAGTAAAGCAGGGTGTGGCCGAAGGGGCAACCCTCTGGCAGCCAGAAAATGCTTGTCCGTCTGAGGGCTGCTTCTATCCGCCTACTTTACTAACCGACGTGGAGGCGAGCAACGTAGTTGCTAGCACCGAAATTTTCGGACCAGTGCTAAGCGTACTCACATTTAGAACTCAAAAGGAGGCGATTGATCTTGCAAATAATACTCGCTATGGCTTGGCGTCTAGCGTTTGGTCTGAAAACATTAACCGTGCACTTGATGTTGCGCCGCAAATCAAAGCCGGCGTGGTCTGGGTTAATAGTACAAATCAATTTGATGCTGCGTGTGGTTTTGGCGGTTATCGCGAATCGGGCGTGGGCAGGGAAGGGGGCATTGAAGGTCTCTATGAGTACCTTAAGCCGATCGAAAACCTTGCCCCGGAGGCGGAAGTTCCTAAGCCTGAGAAGGCTAAAAAGACGTCGCCGCTCGCCAATGCTGAGATTTTTGTTGACCAAACCGCAAAATTCTACATTGGAGGAAAGCAGTGCCGACCCGACAACGGCAACAGTCTAAAAGTTATTGCCCAGAGTGGCGATGTCTTGGGCTCGGTTGGTGATGGTAGTCGCAAAGATATTCGCAACGCCGTCGAAGCCGCTTATAAAGCTGAGGGCTGGTCTAAAACCAGTGCCCATGGTCGAGCACAAATTTTGTATTTTATTGCAGAAAATTTAAGTTATCGAGCTGCTGAATTCTGCCAGCGATTGATATCTTCGGTGGGAGTTTCTGCTGACGACGCTCGTCAGGAAGTTGACTTGGCGATAGAGCGCTTGTTTTTCTATGCGGCCTGGGCCGACAAATACGATGGCGCAGTACACCAACCACCAATTCGCGGTGTAACACTGGCAATGAACGAAGCGATTGGCGTCATGGCAATTGGCTGCCCAGATAGATCTCCGCTGCTGGCGATGATCTCAATGTTGGCTCCTGTTATCGCCATGGGAAACCGCGCCGTATTAATTCCTTCTGAGCGCTATCCGCTGTTGGCTACAGATTTTTATCAAATCTTAGAGACTTCAGATGTACCAGCAGGCGTTGTTAATATAGTTACTGGTCAACGAGAAGGTTTGATGAAGGTTTTGGCCGAGCATCAACAGGTAGATGGTTTGTGGTATCACGGTACCCCTCTTGACTGTAAAGCGGTCGAAGAGGCGTCGGTAGGCAATCTGAAGCGAACCTGGGTGAATCGTGGCTTGGCTCGGAATTGGAACGACAAAACCGAAGGTCAAGGAAAGCAATTTTTGCGGGAAGCCACTCAGGTTAAAAACATTTGGATTCCCTATGGTGATTCAGTTTAATCTACCGTGCATGATTTCCTATTTAGCAGGCTTGCTGAAAATAAGCCTGCTAACGCTTGCACTAGGAGCATGCGGACTCAAAACTATGCCTGAACAGCTAAAAAAAGATGGCACAGAAGAGATTGTGTTCGCTACGTTCAACGTCAGCATGGAAGCCACCAACTATCTCGGGCGGGAAATTGAATCGGCGAGCAGTGAAGTGCTCGCGCAAAGACTGGCCACCGGTAATGACCCTCAAATTCGGAACATAGCCGAAATTATTCAGCGCAGTAAGGCCGATGTAATTCTGCTTAACGAGTTTGATTACATTGCTGACCCTGCTCGCGGTATTCAGGCCTTTGTCAAAAATTATCTTAATGTCAGTCAGCAGGGTGCGGGGGCGGTTAATTTTCCTTTCGTTTACTTGAACACCTCTAATACGGGGCAGCCGACACCCTTTGACCTAGATAAGGACGGAGTTGCCAGTGGCGTAAAAGGCGATGCTTATGGCTTTGGTTATTTTCCGGGTCACTACGGTATGGTGCTTTTATCTCGCTTCCCAATTGACCAAAAAAACGTACGCACATTTCAGTATTTTCTCTGGAGTGATATGCCTGGAGCCTTGCGCCCCGGCACTAAGGCCGACGGCTTTTGGCACAGCGATGAGGCTTGGCTTGATTTAAGGTTATCCTCAAAATCTCACTGGGACATTCCCGTGATCGTTGGTGATACATCGGTTCACATTCTCGCCAGTCACCCGACACCGCCGGTGTTTGATGGCCCAGAAGATCGAAACGGCAAACGGAATCATGACGAGCTCCGTTTTTGGCGTGATTATATTCTCGGTGCAGATTATATTTATGATGATAAAAAGCTTGTCGGCGGCTTAGCGAAAGACGCACGGTTTGTTATTTTGGGTGATCTGAATGCCTCTGCGCTAGAAGGTGGAGCTATTCGACAAGGTATTGGAAGTTTGCTCGAGCTGCCTCAGGTGAACAGTTTGTTGGCGCCAAGCAGTTTGGGGGGAAGTGAAAACAAGCCCGAAAACCCTCTAGCGCTTAATCATACGGCACACTGGGGTATGAGAGCCGACTATGTTTTGCCTTCTTCTGCTGGCATAAAGGTTTTAAGCCAGGGAGTATTTTGGCCGGTGATCAATGATAATTTGTACCGTTTGGTAGAAGATCGCAGCGCATCCTCCGACCATCGGCTAGTTTGGTTGAGCGCTCAGCTTAAGCCTTAACCCGCTTAACTGAGTGCCGCTCTACCAGCTCAACATCAAGTAGAACTGTACGTATTGGCATGTCTGGCTCGCTGATTTTTTCGGCGAGGATGTCAACGGCTTGCCCACCCATGGCGCTGATGGCTTGATTAATAGTCGTGAGCTTGGGTGTCACTACTGTGCTCCATGGAATGTTGTCAAAACCCGTGACAGACACGTCCTCAGGCACACGCTGACCAATTTCATTCAATGCACTAATGGCGCCTACCGCGATTAAATCATCCGCCGCGACAATCAAGGTAACGTCTTTTTCATTTAGGCGTTGTAGTGATTCTGGGGAGAGCTCGGTACTAAAGGGGACTTCTAGGTCCCAGACGATGGTGAGGTTTTTGTCGGGGCCTGTTACTGAGTCGATGAAACCTTGCCGACGCTTTCTCGCCCCTTCAATATGCTTCGGACCAGACAGCAAACCTACCTGTGTATGCCCCATTGAAAGTGCATATTCGCCTAATAATTGTCCCCCTTTGTAGTAGTCCGAATAGACCGAGTCGAAGCCCGAAATCGGTCGGTCGATGAGTACCACGGGGCAACCTACACTGTGTATTGAGTCTGGCGCTATATCGCTGGAGGGGCACCAAATAATGCCGTCGACGCCTTGTTGTTTCAGTAAATTAAAGGCTTCAGCCTCTGTATCAGGATTACTTTGGCAATCAACCAGGAGGACGGAGAAATCGCGCTGTCGAGCGGCATTTTCAATTTTTTGTGCAAGCTGTGGGAAAAAAGGGTTGGTTAAATCTGGTAGAAGTAATCCAATAGATTGAGTGAAGCCTGTACGCATGGCTTGAGCGGTGCGATTTGGTCGATATCCCAGCTTTTTTACCGCAGCCATTACTTTGAGGCTGGTTTCTTTACTAACGGAGCCACGGCCGGTCAAAACATAGGACACGGTAGCAACCGAAACGCCGACAGCATTCGCAACATCTTTCAGGGTGGTCATAACATTGCAACACCAGCAGTGGATAGGTCAATTTTGAGGGTATCTAAGCACAGAACTTAATATATGTGAAACGTTTAAGTTAATTCTTGTTGCCAATAATACGGCCTAATTCTTAATTTCTCTGCCTCTAAGGATGAGTGGCTTAAGCGGCGCACATCACTGTCACATGGTGAATTTAAGCCCTCAATCCGCAACCTGACAGTTTTGTAATAAAAGAAGTTCCGCTTATAGGAAAAAAATGAACAATAAGTGAAACGATTAACTTGACGCATTAGTCAAGATTGGCGACTATGGGGCGTCCTTATTTGATGCTAATTAAATAAGGGTTAGTTATTTAGACATAAATAAGAAAAAGATAAGCGATTTGAGAGATCTGTAGGTAAATCGTAGCGAGTTGGCAAGCTGTAATAATATCGTAAACAGACTTGTCTACACTGCTACAGGTTAGCGCAATGTAAATAGCGCTCTACAAAAATTGATTACGACGCGCAAGATCCTATAAAAATTTGGAGGCAAGCATGATATTCAGCAAAGCAACCACGACCCTAGGCCTAGCCTCGGTACTCGTGCTAGCAGGGCCAGTCGCAACATACGCTCAAGAAACAACCTCAGCCATTCGCGGTAAGGTCATTAGCGTAAATGGCTCACCTTTAGACGCCGCAAGTATCGACGTGATCGATTCTAGAACCGGCATTAAAAGAAGCTACTCAACCAACTCATCGGGCACTTTCTTCGCCTCTCGACTTCCCGTAGGTGGCCCCTACAAAGTAGTTGTTAATGGTGATAAGACCATTATGGTTGACTCCATTGCCTTGGGTGACACCTTCAAGCTGGCCATCGATTTGTCTGGCATTGAAGAAGTTGTTGTCACTGCAGAGCAATTGCAGGGCGGCGATGTGGCTCCTGGTCCTTCGGCTACCTTTGGTGCATTTGAACTAGAAACTTCTGTGGCCATTAACCGTGACATCGCCGATGTTTACGCCATGGACCCACGCATGAACATCGACTCTGACGATGACGGCTTCTCTGTGAACTGTGGTGGTAAGCACCCTCGCTTCAACAGTGTAACCCTCGACGGCGTGAGCCAAAATGACCGTTTCGGCCTCAATGAAAATGGTTATTCAACTGCTGTTGGCATGCCTTTCCCTTTCGATGGTATATCACAGGTATCAGTTTCATTGGCACCATTTGATGTAACATACGGCGGCTTCTCGGCTTGTAACATCAACGCCGTAACCAAAAGCGGCTCTAACGAGTGGGACGGCGGTGTATTTTACGAGTACAGCAGTGACGACCTGAAAGGCACTACTCTGGGTGACGCTGCAAGCGATCAAAGTGGTCCTGCATACACTGAAAGCAAAAAAGGCTTTCATATAGGCGGCCCACTAATTGAAGACAAGCTATTTATCTTCGCCGCTTATGAAGAATCTGAAAAGCCTCGTTTCCTACAAAAGGGTTACGCGGGTTCTGGTAATGGTGTTGAGCGTGATTGGCTAAGCCAGTCTGACTACAACCGCATCGTCGACATTGCAAATAACGTTTACAACTACGATGCAGGTGGTCAGCCTGGAAATGGCACTCAAGAATCTGAAAAATATATGGTTCGTCTTGATTGGAACATCAATGAAGACCATAACTTGGCCGTAATATACAACTACTTCGATGGTTTCCAGCTGCGTGATTCAGATGGCGATTCGAATGAGTTTGAGTTTGCCAATCACTACTACACAAAAGGTTCTGAGTCTGAAACCTTTACAATGTCACTGTCTTCTCAGTGGACTGATGCGCTTTCTACTGAAATTTTCTACAGCACCAATGAAATGAATGACTCCCAGGTTACCGTTGGTGATCCTGATTTTGGTGACATGCAAATCAGTATTGGCGGTAGAACAGGCACTGTATATTTAGGTGCGGACGATTCTCGTCAAGCCAATGCGCTCAATACAGAGTCTAAGTATTTCAAATTCTCGGCCAAGTATTTAGTGGGTGAGCATCTGATTACAGCGGGCTTTGATAGCGAAGAGCTGACCGTGTTTAACCAATTTGTGCAACACTCAAACGGTGGCGAATACGATTACTTCGACAGCTCATCAGGAAACTCAGCGGCTTGTGATGCTTTAAGCGCACAAGGTCGAGCTGATGATGATGCTTGTGGTTTGTCTGGTATTGACCGCTTTGAGTTGGGCACTCCTAGCCGCATTTACTACGGTAGTGGCGGTGGCACCAACAACCCCGATGATGCAGCGGCAAACTTCGTAAACACCATTAACAGTGTTTATATTCAGGACGAGCTGTACCTCAGCGAGCAAAATCTAACAATCACCGCCGGTTTGCGTTACGAGTACATGGAAAGTGATGATAGACCTAACTTTAACCAGGCTTTTTTCGATGCTAACGGTGTGCGCAACGACGCCAACGTTGACGGAATTGATATCATCATGCCTCGCCTTGGTTTTACTTGGGAATATAGCCCTGAGTTAACCGTACGCGGTGGTTTGGGTCTGTACTCTGGTGGTAATCCAAATGTTTGGATTTCAAATGCATGGAGTAACGACGGTGCGACCAATGTTCAGTTGCGTAATTCTTACGGTTCTGACTCAGTCCTAAGTGATATTCCTTTGTCGGGTTCTGGTCGACCTGGTTACGATGTTCCTCAGGATTTGGTAGACGAGGTTGCAGCAACCACTATAGACAATGCTTCTTCTACAAGAATTGCTTTGCTTGATCCTAACTACAAGCAGCCTTCTGAGTGGAAATTTGCCTTAGGTGCTAGCTATGACTTGCCATGGGGCGGCGTTCAGGCAGAGATCGACTACCTGCATACTGAAACCAAAGACTCAGCAATATATCTAGACCTGTCGCAAGAGATTGTCGGCAATACGATTGATGGCATGCCAATTTACGACTACGTAAATGGTGAAGATAACCATATGTTGACCAACTCTAGCGAAGATGCATCTTCAGATTCTATATCTATTGTCCTGAAGAAGAGCTTCGATTGGGGCCTTGACCTGCAAATGGGCTACGCCTACATCGATGCAGAAGATGTGGCTCCTATGACCAGCTCAACTGCTGGTTCAAACTGGGATGCAACTGCAACGTCTAACCCTAATGATCTGACCGCGGCAACCTCTAACTACACTGCGCCACATCGCTTTACGGCGAGAGCCAGTTACGCTACAGAGTTGTTTGCAGATTTGACTACTCGCGTAACCTTGATGGCCTATTCTAGTGAAGGCCAGCCACAAAGCTATGTGATGGGAAGTGGCGATTTGGAAGGCGACGGTTTCTTTGGGCGTCACCTATTGTATGTACCTACTGGTGCAGACGATCCCAACGTAGTATTTGAAGATGGTTTTGACTCTGGTGCATTCTTCTCTTGGGCGCGAGCTCATGATTTAGATGCTGGCTATGTGCAGCGCAACGAAACACACGCTCCTTGGAGCACACGTATGGACTTGCGTATAGACCAGGAACTCCCCACGTTTGTTGACGGCACTAAAGGTAAGATTTACTTTAAGATGTACAACTTGGGCAACTTCCTGAACGATGAATGGGGTCACGTGAACGACGCTCAATTCTTCTCAGTTCAGATGATTCAATCTTCTGTGAACAGTAGTGGTCAATATGTATTTGAAGAGTTTAACGATAGTCGGTCTATCACTGACCTCAAGGAAAACCCTTCTTTGTGGACAGCACGTATCGGCTTAGAGTTTGAATTCTAGCTTAAAGTGTTTGGAGTGCGCCTTGCCGGGCCGCTCCTTTTGGAAATAAAAAAGCCGCGACAATGTCGCGGCTTTTTTATTCACTAAATATTCTAAGCTAGATCACTTGAAGAAAAGGAGTAAGGTAGAAGGTCTTCCATACTGACTGTTTTGATCCCGCCATCGGAGTGATATACATAAACCTTAAAGTCAGAGCTAACAAATTCACTCATAAACTGCCGGCACAATCCGCAGGGCATAACGAAGTCTTTGGCTTCACCAGCAATAAGGTGTATTTCGGTAAATTTATTATTTGCCTGCCCTTGAGAAATGGCACTTACAAAGGCAGATCGCTCGGCGCAAATCGTGCCTCCGTAAGAAGCATTTTCAACATTAACCCCTTTGTATTCCTCGCCATTTTCGCAGACCAAAATGGCGGCCACCTGAAATTTTGAGTAAGGGCAGTGTGCATTTTTTTGCAAGTTCTGAAGTTGTTCTAGACGATTATTCATAGTATTAGCCAGAGGTAAATTAGGAGACGATTGTAGCGCTTGTTTATAGTCACTGTCGACGGCCATTTTAGTCAATTTTCCAGCAAAAAACCCTACAAATACGAGCATCTAGCACTTAACCTATGCTAAACTATCGGCCCAAACTTAAACGATTAAGCGCCTGTCGCTTACAGCCGAAAATTTCACAAGAATAAGGATAACAAAGCGTGGTCGGTTTACTCGGAATTGGAATATTACTCGGGATAGCAGTGTTGCTGTCGGACAACCGGAAAGCAATTAATTTCCGCACAGTGGGTGGCGCATTTGCCCTACAAGCCGGAATTGCTGCATTGGTCCTTTATGTGCCTGTTGGTAAAGATATTCTTGGCGGTGCTGCAGCTGGCGTGCAAAACGTAATTAACTATGCCAATGCAGG